>SGBB01000008.1 GCA_004195025.1 Candidatus Acidulidesulfobacter diazotrophicus
ATAAGCTCATGCCTTAATTTAAGACATGCATCTAATTCGTAAAACCAGTGCCCGCCTTCTCTTAATCCTGGAATTACTTCAGGCGCAGGCCTTGAACCAGTAGCAATAACTAATATGTCATAATTTAAAACTACACCGTTTTTTAAATGAACTTCATTTTTGTCTTTATCAATTTTAACGGCAGGATGAAGATGCAGTTCTACCATGGGATCAAGAAGATCTCGTTCATTTCTTGTAAGTTCCTCCTGATTTTTTAATCCTAAAAGCATATAAAGCAAACCCGGCTGATAAAAATGAATAGGACTGTCTGAAACAATTTCAATAACAACTTCACCTTTTTTTAATTCATTTCTCATCTTTTTAGCAAGAAGATTTGCTATGATAGTTCCGCCTACTCCTCCTCCTACTACTACAACTCTTTTTGACATAACGACCTCCTTTACGTTCACAATTTTAGTTATTTATTAAATTTACATTACAAATTATTTACGGCTGCATTAAATATTTTAAATATTGCAGCATAATATTGCTCAAAACGCTTTAATATTTTTTACATATCTTTTACTTTTTTGGCAAAAATTCTCCAATAATTATTTTCCTCTAATACGCCCAAAAACTCCTGATTAACTTTTTTTAGCCATTCAGGAACGTCTTTAGCGCTTCCTGCATCTCCTGATATAACTTCTATAATCGAACCTACAGGCTGCTGCCGCATTTCTTTTATTAGTTCCATTAACGGTCCAGGACAGTATGTCCCTCTAGCATCCACAACAACGGTTGCCTTTATGTTTTTTAAATCTAAGTCTGCCATTTAAAAAACCTCCTCAGGTTTTATATTGAATATTTTATATATATATTTAAGTTTTATATTTAAAAAAATAAAATTACTAATAATCATAAGTCTTGGAAGATTAACAATTTTAAAACCAGAATTTTATACCAAAATTTTATATTGAAAATGCTATAAAAAATGTTAGGATTTCATGTTTTATTAATATAAATTAAAAAGTAATTGTTTGAGCTCCTTCCATAATGCTGAGAAATGCTGCGAGTCCAAGATGATCGTCTACAATATCTAAAAGGTCTTCTTTTTTTAAATCCAGCAAATCCATTACCATAGAGCAGGCATAAATTTTTAATCCGCCGAACATTTTTGCCTGATCTAACATATCGTAAAACATTTGCGCTTTTTTTTCTTTTAATTTTTCAAATATTTTGCCGCCCGTAAATTTATTTTCTTTTACATTTACTTTTAAAAAATTATAAATAGCATTCATAGTAATAAATATTGAAACTTCTATCTCTGAAACAGCTGCTACCGACGCAATCATAGCTGCAATATGTGCTTTTTCATAATCTCCTGATTCAAGTATAATTGCTAATTTCTTAAATTCACTCATAAATAATCTCCTTGATAGTTATTATAAATAAAATTATTAAGTCTGAAAAAGAAATAGAATATTAATTATTTTTTTAATCAATATTAATCTTGACAAGTTTACTTAATAGAATAGACGCGCTGAATATTATAATAAATAAAACAGCAATAATTCCGCCTATCAGTGAAAAAGACAAGTTATCAATTGATCTAAATAAACCTCCGTTAACTCCGAGCTGTATTGAAATAACCTGAATCCATTCTATCGTTCCGACAATAAAGGCTAAAAAAATTGATACGCTGGTCATGGTTATATTATATCTTAATTTTCTTATCGGATTAATAAGAGCCCAATTATACGCTAATGCCATCAGTACTCCATCCGTTGTATCAACTAATATCATAGTCGTTGAAAAAAGCAAGGGGAGTATCATGATATCTATTAACGGATGGCCTGCGGCTGCTAAAGTGCCGCCAAGTCCAAGTATTATAGCTTCGGTGCCCGTGTCAAAACCTAAACCGAATAAAAGACCCACAAAATACATTTGATATGTATTTTTTATTATATTAAACAATTTTCTAAAATACCTGTTCATAAACCCTCTTTTAGAGAGCTCTTCTTCAAATTTATCATTGTAATCTTTATAATTTTTAGCAAGTTTTATAATGCTTAAAAGGATTATCAGGTTCATGAATCCTAACAAATACAAAAAACTGGCCGAAAACCCCGTGCTTAAAACGGCTAATGTATTGGTATAATACAACGGCAGAATTTTATCTATTTCTTTTCCCGTTAGCGCTATCAAAAAAACCATTACTATTACTGACGTAGAATGTCCTAAAGAAAAGAAAAATCCCGTTGTTACCGGTTTTTTACCTTCGTTCATTAATTTACGGGTGGCATTATCAATTGCGGACATGTGATCTGCGTCAAGACCATGCTTTGCGCCAAGAATGATAGCCAGAATCCCTAAACTCATAAACATTGGATTGGCGCTAAGCCTTAAAAATAAAATGGTTACCGAAAGGATAAATAAGAATAAAATGAAAGAATAAAGAAAAATTATTCTAAATTTGACATCTTTTGGCATTTAGTAAACCCTCCCCTATACTCATTTCTATTGTTAGCTAAGCAAATATAATCGCTTCTGACAGGATATTGTTGCATTTTAAGCATTTATATGTATATCGGCATTGTTCTATCTTCATTAACAATTATTTATTATCTATCTTTTAAATATATGGAATGGGCGTTATAAACCCATTCCATATAAAATTAAAAGTTACTTTGTTACCATTGCTCATTGAACTATTTCGAAAAATGAACAACTACTATAATTCTTCAAATCGTTGCTACAACCATAGCCACGCTATGATATTTACTAGTGCTCGTGTTTTTCCTGTCTAAGTTTCGGCTGCAATGAACGCATTGCAAGTTCACGGCCGCGCGCCATATAGCCATGCACCGCAGGCGGAGATGAAAATAATTTATTAACCGTACCTCCGCACGCGGGACATTTCGGACTACATGCATTAATAGGATGTACTGCTTCAAACTGCATATTACATCGAATACATTTATAGTCATAAATCGGCATCTAAAACCACCTTTAATTTAATTGTCTTGCCTAGTTTTTTTTGAATATCGCAAAATGTTTGTCATATGGCAATTACATTTGACGTCAATCAATGAATTACAAGTTTTAGAAAAATCTATTTCCATCTCGGCGGCTGATTAGACTTGACGCCAAACGGAGCCGAGGTGACATCCGGTATCAAAGTGCGTTTTTCAGCTCCTACTCCTACTATCGGTGCTCTCAGACGGCGCGTTTCAACTTCCCATATCCAGCCGCTGATTGTAATATCTTTAGGTATAAGCGGATGGTTCTTAAAAGTTTCTACTGTCTTAATACATGCTTCATCTACATCATCCATCATTCCGATCCACTTGGCAAAAGCCCCTTTTTCTAGCTTTAACTCAGGTAGTGTCGGATCTAATGCAATATTGTCCGTATCAATACCTTTGTCGCGGAAATATTTCTCTAAATCATGCGCATTTGCAGATAACATCCCGCATTGGGTATGTTCTAAAATGACTATTTCTTTAGTACCGAAAAAATTACACGTCAGCATAGCCGAGCGTATTGCATCGTCTGTTGCAATACCCCCTGCATTCCTGAAGCAATGCGCATCGCCTCCTCCTGCAGGCGAGTCTACATGAATTCCAAGCGCTTCATCCACTGGCAAGCGTTCGTCCATACAGGCAAGTACCCATAAACTGCAGTTGTTGTGTCCTTCAGGTCCATGCTGACGGCGTTTTGCCCAGTAATCGTACTCGCTAACTCGTTTGTCCAATCCCTGTTTAAGTGTTGCCATTTTAAACCTCCTTAGTTTTTAGATAATTAATAATTAATAAACTTAGAGAAATTTAAATATCTCTCTTAATCTTTATTATTTTATGTATTTGCAAATCTCATGCCAAAATATTTATTCCTTAAAACAATATATTAAGCGCAGGAAAGAATAATATAAATGAATATACAATTCTCACTATATGCCGATAAATGTTTGATTATTGAGATAAAATGACGGTCTTATGTTATTTGCACTTAATGTTCACATAAGAATTATAATTTCATATTTTATTTAACAATTCAGTAAATTTGATAAATTGCGAACTTTATATCCGAAAATTTTAGGAAAATTATTTTTAAAAATGATAAAATAAAATATGATATACTATAACAATACTAAAAAGTAGCTTTTCGTAGGAAAAGTATTTTATGCCCGAGAAAATATTCGCCAATTTGAATCCGTTGTCTTTTTTGCAAACCTTTATCGGCTTAAGTCTATCCCTGCCGGAAAATAATAAACTTGATACCACGGTAGATAAGATAGAGCGATTAGGTCTCAGCGCCGCATGCTGTTTCGAAACTGCATACAGACAAGAGTTTAATTTAACAGGCGCCATTAATCACGATAAATGCATAGAAATGCTAATTGAAATTAAAAATAAGATTGGCGGCAACTTTTCCAGAACGTCAAGCCTGCCCAAAACGGTCCATCTTATCAATACCCGTTGTCCTTTCGGAGATGCGGTTAAACAGTCCCCTGAACTATGCAAAATGACCTCAAGCGTGTTGGGAGGGATAATAGCCCGAAATTTTGGCTATGCAAAAGTCGTCCTAAAGAAGAGAATAGCGGTAGGGGATTTAAACTGCGATATACAAATCTTTGCAAACCCTTCGGACGGCGTAGATTATGACGGCGACGAATACCACTGGGAAATTGACAACGACGGCCATATTAAACATTCTCTTAAAAGTGAAAACAAAATAGCGGAAAACGGCTGGTGTATTTTAGATAATATGGAGGAAAAGAGGCCAATTCCTGATATAATTGCAATCTCGCAGGTAATGAAAGACATTTTGAAAATGGCAAAAAGGGTTGCAAATAGCTCAACTTCGGTTTTAATTACCGGCGAAACCGGCGCCGGTAAAGAGATTATAGCAAAAGTAATACATGCGCTAAGTCAGCGCTGGAAGAGACCGTTTATAGGGATAAATTGCGGGGCGATACCGGAAAATTTGGTGGAAAGCGCTCTGTTTGGCCACGAAAAGGGGTCATTTACCGATGCGTATCAGATACATCACGGATACTTCGAACGTGCGGAAGGCGGCACATTATTTCTTGATGAAATAGATTCGTTGTCTTTATCTACACAGGTAAAGTTATTAAGAGTACTTCAGGAAAAAGAGTTCGAAAGGGTCGGCGGAAAACAATCTATATCATGTGATGTACGTATAATATCGGCTACAAATGCAAATCTCGAAAATTTGATATCTATTGATAGGTTTAGGCGGGATATTTATTACAGAATTAACGTAATCAGCCTGCATATACCTCCTCTGCGTCAGAGACCGGAAGATATTTTGCCTCTATCAAAACATATTCTTGGCAATCTTGGGATAAAATATGATATGAAGCCCATTCTCTCTTCTGAGGCAATTAATCAATTATATACTTATAATTGGCCCGGAAATGTCAGGGAGCTGGAAAATATATTAGAACGGTCGTTATTCTTATCTAATAATGGTGAAATCCTTGAAATTGCCATTCCACTCGGTGCGGCTAAAGACAAATCTATCACAAGCGACTATACGAATATAAAATTGCAATCGATAAGAAAGCAAGCTATTAATGCAGCCGAACTACCCGTGCTTGAAAAAATTTTAACAGAATCTAACGGCAATGTTTCCAAAGTTGCAAAATATCTTGGCATCAGCACAAGAGCAATTTATAAAAAATTAAATACATTAAAAATTAATCCCGCAACTTTCAGACATAAAAATTAATAAAATTTTTTATGAAAATATATGTTAGTAAGGGGAACAGGGCTTGAAAAACTATAAAAAAGTCTGGCGAACTTGCAACCGGTTTGAAAAGTTATTGAAATTAAATAATAAAGTTAATCGCTTTCAATGATTTTTTTAAAGGATTTATAAAGAAGATAATTATAAAGAAGATAATTTATAGATATAATTATTAAAAAAATTAAGAATGAATAAAAAGACAATATAACTAATATTTTATTTTTTCCTATAATTCCGGTCGTCTGTACGATATTTATCAAAATTGAAAAAATAAGAAAATACGAACTGTTTAATATAAAAAGATTAAATGTTAAAACGTTTCTTATGGAAGATTTTTTATTGTTTCTGTTTCTGTTCATTTCATCATCAAAGTCTTTAATATCTTTTTTTAAGTCCGTTGTGCAGTTTTTATTTGAACACTTATTATTAATATAATAAAATTCGCTGGTATAAAGGGAATGCGAAGATGTATTAATAACAAGCAGAATCATCAACATTATCCCTTTAAGCCCGACAATGGCTTCGTCGTTTATAGCGGGTAAGTTAAATATAACGGCGCAGATTAAAAAAATTGCTCCCACAAAAAGTATGAACCCCTGGACAAATAATATCCATTTATTTGTATATAGCTGCATTTTGCTTTTTCTCAAATTTTTCTCTAATCTTTTAAGCTGTAAATTAAGCTATAAATTTTATTTATCATATCATATTATATCATATCATATGGTTGTTAGGGTAGTTCTTGAACTTTTCAAGATTGTGGCAAGCATATAAAGATCTTTTTCGGTATACTTTCCCTAAATATTAATAGACATTATTTTAATTTTAACATTTTTTTGCTCTTTTAATCATTTTTTCTATTTCGGGGTTTTCATTAATTACATTCAATTCGATATCAGGGTGATTTTGGGTAAATACCCTGAATATCTGGTCGGCAAAAGCCTGTCCTATATAATCTACGTTTTTAAAATCAAATATAACTATTTTGAAAAGCTCTACCCGCGCAAGAACTCTTTTAGCTTGAGAACGGGAAATAAGTTTATCGTTTCCGTATTGGGCTAATTTTACCGGAACTACCGTTTTATTAAAACCATAATCGGTTTTTGACGTGAACTGGTCGAAAACGCTTTTAACAGTGCGCGCCTTATGATTATTTAACTCCATCCACACGGCTGTGCCGGTAGAAAATTTATCGTTTTCCAGAATCCAATCTCTGTCGTCCCCAAACTTATGGCTGAAAAAAACACCTCCGGAGAGAATATCGAATGAATCAAACATGCGTGATGTAAAGAAAATACCTTCTCCCATATGGTTCTTGGGGTCCGTTGTAAGTTTCCCTTTATGTAATTCAAAAATGGCATGCCGCTCATCGAGAAGATTCAATTCCGTTTTAATTTTATTAAAAATGCCTACCCCGTTATCAATCAACAACATTTCCGTATTAACCGCATTTTTTTTTATTACTGTTAAAATTTCGGAACCGCCGGAATGGTCTATCGCATTATTAAACATTTCCGTGAATCCATAGTGCCAGATATCTAAAACATTATCCGGCAAAGAAGAAACGACCGGGCGGATAGTGTTAGTCCATACCAAATCCTCGGCAATATCAGGCGTTATTTGAAAACTTTCCCGCCATTCCGACAAAGCCGCAAGTTTATAAGCGCTGCCTTGCGTTTTTCCCGACTTTGTCAATACCTGTTCAGAACACAGTTTTTGCAGATATTTATTAACTCCCTGTCTGGTAATTCCAAAATGTTCGGCGGTTATCTTACTGATGTCGTTCGGATGTTTTTCGACATGTTCAAGGATATAAAGTCTAATATCCTCTCCTTTCCTGCTTACCTTGGTCATTTAAACTCCCTTTGTTTATTTGTAACCATTAATCATTGAGATTGACAACTTATATATATACTATTGTCAACTAAAATGAATTAATTGTCAACTAAATTTTAATAATATTAATAATACCCGCGATAAAAAATCTACATTGTGATAAATAGCGGATGATAAAATTATCCTATCGTTTTTCCGGAAGTGATTCTATATTACGTGCCTTAGATCATGGGGATACATAAATCCTTTAGTCCTGCATTACGGCAGGCGGTCATAAAATCAGGCATTATTTAACTTTTAATTGTTAATTGTTTGGATAGTGGGCAGTGTGGTAAAAATTGCGTCATTATTTCCTATTTTTTACCTTATTTTACCATTTTTAAGGAGATTGAATAGATAGGATGTTGCTTAAAAGTACTTATTTATTGCTGTTATTAATGGGGTGGATGACAGGGCTTGAACCTGCGACAACCGGAGTCACAATCCGGGACTCTACCAACTGAGTTACACCCACCGTAAAATATTTCATATTTAATGCCTGTTAAAATAATTTTAATATTTATTAAAATATAAGTCAATCTTTTAAAAAAATACAACTAGTAGTTTAAAAAAAACCGAAACCGTCTAACCCTAATGACTTGCCTGCATCTGAGAATATAATAACTAATTCGCATATTATAAATGTAAGATTAATGCCGAGATTTGCTGAAGATATCCAGTACATTGACAATAAATAATTTAAATTTAAAAAAATTCCTATGACTGCGGCTATCGGCGTTAAAAATCCGACGGCAAGAAGAAGTCCAGCGGTCAGCTCTCCTATGACAACCAATAAGGCAAATAAAAATGAATTTGGAATAACATAATTGTTTAAAAAATTAGAATACCATATAATAGGGTCATGTCCTGCAAAAAAAGCTATCTTATTATGGAAAGAAGAAAAAAAAGACGGGTTTAATTTAAAATGAACCGCATATAGAAAAAAAATTCCGATATAAATTCTAAGAAGCCCTGCCCATAAATTTCCGTTTTTTATATTCATAATATCCAAAAATATATTTAAATTAGATAATATTTGATTATAATATTTTTTAACAATGAAAATAAAAAATTTATTTTCATTGTATTATATTATATGTTTTATTTGAAAATAATATCATAAAAAAATTTTGCATTGAATATTTACAATATTAGTATGAAATTTAATGACGCCGTTTATACAAAAAAATGATTTAATAATATTTAATGTTCGCAATAAATATGAGTCTAAAACAATTAAAACAATCTTTTTATAAATAATAATAAATTTAACAGTTCAAATAAAATTATAAAGTTTCTTTAATCGCGTTATATAAACCTTCAGGCGAAAGTCCAGCTAATTTATATAGATCTTCCGGTTTACCTGAAGAAGAATAAAAAGTTGCCCCTAATTTTTTAAATTTTGTTTGAATATTGTTTTCTGCAAGCAATGACCCAATAGCAGTTCCGAGTCCTGTTTTTACATTATGGTCTTCAATTGTAATAATAAGCCCTGTTTGCGCTGCAATTTTTAAGTCTTCAATATCAATATCCGAGGGACAGGAAACGTTAAGAAGCATTGGTTTTATTCCGTCTTTTTGAAGCATTTTTGCGCCTTCTATTGCGTGAACCGTCATATTTCCTGCAGATATAATACAAACATCGCCGCCGTCTATTACTTTATCCATTTTGCCGTATTTAAATTCATAATTATTTCCAAACGCGGGGGCATTCTCATTATTTAAAATAATAGGTATAATTGAGCGTCCCATTATAACGGCAAAATTGCCTTCATGAGAAGCTATGTATCGTATCGCTCTATCCGTCTGGTTAGGATCGGCAGGTAATATTACTTTAAATCCGAATATGGAATTTAAAAGACCGAAATAATCAATACACTGATGTGTTTTTCCGTCTTCACCGACGTCTATCCCGCTATGAGTGCATACTACTTTAAGATTGGTGTGATTTATATCATTCAACCTTTGCTGGTTGTAAACTTCGTCAATGCCGAATACGCCAAAATCCGCAAAAAATGAAAGAATGCCTGCAGTTGATATTGCGCCGGATATGGTAGCCGTATTATGCTCTTCAATACCTGATTCAAAAAAATGGTCGGGAAATAACGATTTAAAACTTCCTGTTTTAACAGAACCCTCAAGATCGCAGTCAAAAACAGCCATCGGAAGTTTTTTCCCGTCTATTTTTATATTATAGTTTTTTGCAATATCTGCTAATGCATTTCCAAATGCCGAACGATTATCTATATTTTTTTCTCTTGTATATGTAATAGCATTTCCGGCATTTTTAATTGTAATATAATTATTTTTATGAGCCGGCAGCGGTCTAATCGAAAATTTCTGTTTTCTTCTGTCAAGATATTCGGCTAAATTATCAGGTTCTCCGAGCTCAATTAAAGCTTTTTTACAATCTTCTATATTTAAAGTAGAGCCATGAAATTTGGCGTTGTTTTCCATAAAAGACACGCCTTTTCCCATCACGGTATTTGCAATAATTGCAACAGGAGCATTAATTGAATGCGCTTTTTTAATTGCTTTATATATATCGTCAAAATTGTGTCCGTCAATTTCAAAAGTATGAAATCCGTCAGCCTCAAAATTTTGTTTTATGTTATCAGGCATAATATCCGAAATTTTCCCGCCAATCTGTAAACCGTTATGGTCAACAATTACGGTTAAATTATTTAATTTATATTTAGCGGCAAACCTGCGAGCCTCCGATATTTGACCTTTTGTTTGCTCTCCGTCCCCCATAATACAATAAATATGATTGTTATAATTGTGCAGTTTAGAAGCAAGCGCAAATCCGCATGCGGCGGAAAGACCCTGTCCTAAATTTCCCGTATCCCATTCAACCCCTGTAACAGATTTTTCTACATGCCCTTCAAAAGGCGAACCTGCATATCTAAACCATGTAATGGCGTCATCTATATTGAAAAAACCGTAATTTCCCAATGCCGAGTAAACTCCGGGAGATGTATGCCCGTGGCTGACTAAAATAATATCTCTGTCTTCTTTAAATGGATTGTCGTTATAGACAAAACCGAAACCGTATAGAATAGAATAAATATCAATAGAAGACATTGAACCGCCGGGATGACCGGAAGAGGCTGCCGTAGTCATTTTTAATATATCGCCCCTGCATTTTTGAGTAAAATTTTTTAAGAACGATATTTCTTCATTGGATAACCCGTCTCTGTCAAACCCTTTTTTTAGCTCCATTTTATTTTTCCTCCGGATAAAAAATCACACATTTTTGATTGAATCTAAAAGTTTATTATATGATTCTTCAAATGACTTAACGCCTTCTTTTTGCAAAACTTCTCCTGCCTGTTCGGTATCTATACCTAATTTTTTAAGATCATTAAGAATATTAACGGAATTTTCAAAATCATAACTTGCGGTATCGGATTTAATATTTCCGTGGTCGGCAATACTTTCAATTGTTTGTTCCGGTAATGTATTAACGGTATTTTTAGCAATTAAAGGTTCTACATATTTTAAATCGTAATAATCGGGATTTTTAGTACTTGTGCTTGCCCATAGGGGTCTTTGAATATTTGCGCCCGCTGATTCTAATTTTTTAAATCTGCCGCTATTTAATATTTCAAGAAATTTGTTATATATAACCTTAATATTGGCAACCGCGGCCATACCTTTTAATGGAATAATTTTGTTTTTATTATCTGCATTACCGGTATTGTTATTTAATATATCATCTAACAATTTATCAATCATTGTGTCAAGTCTGCTTATAAAAACACTTGCTACGCTGTGTATTTTATTAATATTAATTCCATTTTTTAATGCGATTTCTAAGCCTTCCATATAAGCATCTGCAACATTTATGTAGTGGGTTAATGAAAACATTAACGTAACATTGACGTTTATACCTTTTGCTATAATTTGGGTTATAGCGGATAAACCTTCTTTTGTAGCAGGTATTTTAATTAATAAATTGGGTTCGTTTATTGAATAAAAAATTCTCGCGGCTTCTTTAACCGAAGTTTCAGTGTCCATAGCTATATTAGGCGGAACCTCTATGCTGACAAATCCGTCATTGCCTTCTGTCTTTTCATAAACAGGATAAAGTAATTTAGCGGCATCTTTTATATCTTTTTGAGTAATAGCATCGTATATTTTAAATGTGTCTAAACCTTGGGACGACATATTTTTAATAGTTTCGGGGTAATTGCACTTACCGGAATCAATCGCTTTTTCAAATATTGAAGGATTGGAGGTAATTCCCGTGATTATATTATTATCAACCAATGATTTAAGTTCTCCCGAATCAATCATGCATCTTGAAATATTGTCTAACCACGGGCTTTGTCCGCATTCAAGAAGTTTTTCAAACTTATTTTTATTAGATACCAATAAATCAATATTCATAATCGCACAGTCAGTTTAAATTTATATAAAAATAAAATACATAAATCTAAACTTTGACGCCTCCATATAAAAATTTTAATTTTTAAAAAATAGCCATTGATTCTCGCCTGCTTTTTCAAACTTTAGCAATGTATATTCGCCATTTATTTTTTTTCCTTTAAAAACTAAAATATATTTATCATTATCTTTTTTTAATAAATCGTAAGTTCCTCTATCCCATATCTTGACAGTTCCGGCTCCATAATGCCCTTTAGGTATTATTCCTTCAAAATTTGCGTATGCAAGCGGATGGTCTTCAACTTTTATTGCAAGATGTTTTATGCCTTTATTTACAGGAGGCTCTTTGGGCAGAGCGAATGAAACTAAAACATTGTTTTCTTCAAATCTTAAATCCCAATGCAAATGACTTGCATGATGTTCATGTATAACAAAAATTTTATCCATTAATTATTATAATTAATTAAATCTTTAAAGTAATTATAAAATTCCATATTTTATTATATTTAAATTATATCATAAAAAATTTAAAAACAGAACTTACTTATACTCCCTTCTATAGAAATTTATTTTCTGGATTCCCGCATTAGGGGGAATGACTTTGATAGGATTTATAGTTTCATCTGTCGAGTGTCATTCCTACGAAAGCAGGAAAGCTAAGAGGATAGAAACGCATGCCGTTTCTGTTCGCGAGACTATAAGCCGAGAGCGAATGCGGTCATCTAATATTGCTTATCATTGAAATATTATTGATAGTTTCTAAAGAAGAGTCAAGGTACTCCTATAATCTAATCCTGTGATAGAAATACCAATTAACTCCCTTGCCTTTGTCCCCTCCCGCAAGGGGAGGGGAGTTATATGAGGAAACTTCTCTCCAGCATAAAATGCTAAAGAGACTAATTTAAAATTTATAATGCGGAACTAGAAACGACATTAAGATTTTTAACTTAAGATATCGCTACCAAGTAATAGATTTAGGAGAGTCAATAGCAAGATCCACAAAACCCTGATAATCTACCGGCTTAGCTAAGGAAATTATCTCATCGCTTTTAATGCCTCTTGCTTCGGTATCTGGAGAAAGGTAGTATATAGAGCACGTTTGTGAAGCATCGGAAACGTGTTTTTCAAACATTCCGCCCTTTTTTACAGCATAAATTCCATCCTCGGTAAAAAGAATTACATCGCCTTTTTTTATATATTTAAGACAACTACTTAAAGAAGATGTTTCATAAGGGGATTTTTTTACTATATTAAGCATTTGCAATTCACCTCATGTTTATAATTTTATAATTATAGTTTATTTTTTTATTATTCATAATTTAAAATTTACAAAGTATTATTATTATACATATAAATATTAGAACGGCAATATGACTTTCATTTCGTCTATTCTGCTTATCAGATCAGCCCTTTTCAATACCTCAACCTCTGTAAGAAGATCTTCTTCTTTCATGCCTCTTTCTTCAAGCGATTCTTTTTCGACGTATAAATGAGACACCTCAAAGTCATCTACAATAACAAGATAAGTCTGTGTAAAATTTTTTATATTTATCAAGGAGGGGTTCTGTCCTTTTTTTAAAGAAAGCACTCCATCACCGATAAAAGCGACGCTAATGTCCTGTTCGTATGCGCTGAACATTATCATAGCTTCTATTGCTTCCTGCTCATAAATAGTTCCATAAGGGGCGGTTTTGCATAAAAACATAATTTTCGCTTTTGACTCTTGATCTACCATTTGATTATCTCCTTATTCTAAAGTAAATTTATATCATTTCTTCCGCTTAAACCCTTTTAAATTTAAATAAACCATATTAGAGTTAGAATGTAATCAATCTATCGGATTCAATAGACAATTCGAGAAGTTGCCCTAATCCCGATATTTCCGCAGATCCGCTCACTGTATCATTCGTCAGCCCTCTTCTTTTTCCTGCAGCAACACAAACAACTAATCTAACCCCTTTTGATTTTAGATCATCCATATACAATCTTATATTCCTCTCGCCTTGAGGAGGGTCTAAATACTTATTTGCTGCATAAACGGCATCATCGTAAAAAAATATGCCTGTAATCTCATGACCCTTTTTTATTGCGGCTATGACAAAATTATAAGCGCTATCAAAAGCTTGAAAGTTATATGGGCTTTCTTTTACTAATATACCAAATTTCATTGGCCCTCCTAATGTATTATTTATTATTAATATTATTATAAACTTAAACTTATCAATTTGTTAAATTAAATAATTTAAAGAATTATTGCTGAGCTTACAAGCTGATGTACGCCACCCACCATTTCCTTATCAAAGCCGTATAATGGATACATATTCGTAAACTGGGTCTTGCAAATTGCGCATATCAATGCAAGAAAATTAACGCCTTTATTGTCCATTACCTCTTTGATGACCTGCATTTTAGGCATAGAACCTGCAATCCTTACATTCATTACTTCGTCCGTAAGTATTCCGCCGCCGGCACCGCAACAGTAGGTCTGTGCCTTGTTAGCCCCATCCCTTAATTCAAAAAAATGATTGGCGCATGCTTTTATTAGTTCTCTCGGTATAGTAAGTTGACCATCCTTCGTGTCGCCCATTCTTGATGCACGCGCAACATTGCAGGAATCATGAAAGGTAACTATCTTATCATCGTTTGCCGATGGATCCATCTTAATAACCCCGTCTTTGATAAGACCTAGCGTAAAATCACATATATGCGTCGGCTGCTTGTATTTGCCGTCAAGGAAATCAAATGGTCCGTTCATCGTATTACTGAAATTATACAAAGCTCTCCATGCATGACCGCATTCACCCACGACAACCCTCTTAACTTTAAGCCTTCTTGCCTCATCCCATATTCGTTTATTTATTTCCTTTGTATTCTTATAGCTGCCGATAAACATACCAAAATTACCGGCTTCCGATGCATAAGAAGAAACAGTCCAGCTTATGCCGGCTTTATAAAATACCTTTGCATAACCGATTAGAGATTCCATGTGCGGCATAGCAAAAAAATCTGCCGACGGAGGAACAAGAAGAACTTCGGCGCCTTCCACATCCATAGGAATTTTAATGTCCTTCCCCGTAGCTTCATTTATTTCTTCTTCAAGATCATCTAACGTATTTCGGAGCGCCGCCGGAGGAATGCCAAGATTGTTTCCTATTTTGAAAACTTTATGAATTATTTCGGTAGCATATTTTTGTCCTATACCTATACCATCCATAATCTCCCTTGCAGCCATCGTTATTACCGCCGTATCTATTCCGTACGGACAGAAATAAGAACATCGTCTGCATTCGGAACACTGATAGTAATACGTAAACCATTTTTTAATCATCTTTTCGCTAAAAGGCTCGGCATCTGCCAGACCCTTAAAAAGACTGCCTGCTGGTGTAAAATAGTATCTGTAAACCCTTCTCATTAATTCAGCCCTGCCTACAGGCATATTATTTGAATCGGCGGTACCCAAAAAAAATTGACATTTATCTGTACATGCACCGCACCTAACGCAAATATCCATATAAGTCTTAAGTGCTTTATTGTGAGTTAAAAGTTGTTTAAAGATTCCTACCGCTTTAGTTTCCCATCCATCTTCCAACGACGCTGGGAAGCCGATTGCCAGCATATCTTCCTTTATACCCGGATACATCTTTTCGTAAGCGCTTGCACCGGGAACAACTTTAGGAATCTTAATCTCACCTGTTAATATCGGAACTTTATAAGACGCTTTTATTTTAGCCATTACTTTATCTCCTGTTTATCTTTATTGTTTTCCCTTTAAAGACTCAAATCTTTTGCATTTGGCTTATAATATCTTTTTTCCTCCGGATTATCCGTCATATAACGGGTAGGACTAAAAAATACGCCCACAAAATGCATAACTTTGCTAAAGGGTATATATGCGACAAGTATGAGGATTAATGAATAATGAACAAGAAAATACGGATTGCTAGGTATATTTATAGGATGAAATGTTGCAATACCGTTAATAAACGGATCTAATCTGTTATCAATTTTCGTTAGAGCGGAAGCAGAAATTAAAAAATTCATAGACAATCCTGCAATAGCTATCATCATTAAAATAATAAGTATTAAATAATCCGAAAAAATAGAGATAATTTTAACTCTGTCAACGATCATCCTGCGAAAAAGCAGATAAAATAGCGAAAGAAACATTAAAATACCGAAAACTATGCCTGCATTCACAAAGAGCGGATACCATGAAGGCAGCGAAACAACACCGTTATGATAATGATAAATAAAATGCCGAGCAAAATGCAGCAATATAAGAATAATAAATGAAACATGGAATATATATCCTGCAACCCATGTAGGTTTATTTGCTCTGAATAAACTCTTAAATAATAAAATTTCGCTTGCAACCCTGCCGACTGAACCTGCTTTTGTCTGAGGTGCAGGCGTAAGTGCAATCTTTACCGGCATTGGCGTCTTGGCATACACGATTATTTTAATCAAAACACCGATTATAAAAATAGCTGCTGCAAAATATGTTAATAAAACATACACGCCGCTCAAGAAGTTTAAATCTATCATAATTGAATCTCCTTTAATACTCGTTATGCCTTTTTAAAATAAAAAACACTCTATTATATATATGGCAGCTGCAAGGCGAGCCGTTAACCAAAATTGCCGATAGAAAATTTATTTTCTGGATCCCTGCCAGCGCTGGAATGACTTTGCGGATATTTAAGCTTTCACCCAATGGGTGTCATTCCCTCGAAAGCGGGAATCCAGTGTTTATACAACTTTAGAGCTATTTTAAAGATTTCTATCGGCAATTTTGGACAGTGAGACCAACCTTGCAAAAAAGACATATTTTTATTTATACACAATTTTAACTAAGCTGCGACAGAATTTGTTTAATATTATACTAAAGACATTTTTTATTTATACACAGCCAGTAGGTTTTGGAAGACCTGCTATCATGGCAAGCTGCTTAGCCGGCCCATCTGGAAAAAGTTCGTAAATAAACTTATTTGCTTCTTTTTTGTCCTCAATATTTTCAAGCTTTTGTACCTCTTTTATTAGAGATTTAATTGCAGGAGCAACCTGAAACTTTGAAAAATAGTCTCTTATCCAATCAATTAACTCCCAGTGCTTCGCGGTAAGTTCTATACCTTCTTTCTTGGCAATATAAACAGCCATTTCCTTATTCCAATTATCTAAGTTCTGTAAGTATCCTTCGTCATCAGTTTCTATTACCTTACCGTCAAATTCAAATGATGCCATGGCTCAAATTCTCCTATTATTATAATTAATTTAATTAATATTATAAAAAAATATTAAATTTTTAAATCATATCAATATAGCCGCAAGGACAACTTTCTGCGCATTTTTTACACCCGTTGCATGTTTCGAGATGAAACTCAAAATGCTGACCTTTAGGCAATTTTTTAACCACACTTTGAGAACAATATTCAAAACAGCTGCCGCAATCAAAACACATACCGCAGCTCATACATCTCTTTGCCTCCAAAATTAAATCATTTAAATCGAGATTATTTAAAATCCCTTCAAAATCATTAATTCTAACTGAAGGCTCTCTTGAACTTCTTTTATGTCTCTCAGCATTTTGAAAATATGCTATATACATATTTTTACCTTCGCGGTTTACTGCATCGTCATACTTTATAACTGCTCTTTCATCTTTCTTGATTGACTCCCCGCTTAATTTTTTATGTATTGAATATGCAGCATATCTACCCATTCCTATTGCGTCGGTTACTAAACCAAATTTTAAAATGTCTCCGCCGGCAAATACTTTATTCTCGTTGGCCACTAAATAGTTTTCATCCACATTCAGGAATTCATTATTTGGATTTTTTGTAAGTTTTTCAAGACCCTTATAATCAGGTTTTTGACCGAAAGAATAGATAAGAGTATCCAATTTTAACATTAATTCTTGACCGTTTTCTATTAAAATAGGATGTACCCTGCCAGATGCATCTTTTTCAGAAAGTTTCATTTTTTTAAGGCGAACCGCAACCGCTTTTCCATTTTCAACGATAATTTCGTCTAAAGCAAATAAAAATTCAAATTTAATTCCCTCGCTATTGCCTTCCTTAACTTCGGTAGAACCCTTTTCCTCTATTTCCGAAGCATCGCTTAATGTTCCTTTGTTGTAAATAAATGTTACATTAGCGCCGAGTCTTTTTGCAACCATTCCTGCGTCCATAGCGCTGTCGCTTCCTATGACCACAACCTCTTTCCCTGCATCCTTAATTTCTCTTAATGCAGCCTTTTCAAGAAATTCAATGCCTGTAAAAACATTAGGCGCATCGGCACCTTTCATTTTCATCTTAATAGGTTCATGTGTCCCGATTGCAACAAATACGGCATCATACTCGGATTTAAGTTTATCTATAGTTACATCGGTTCCGATATTTACACCTGTTTTTATTTCAACGCCAAGGTCTTTAATCCGATTAACCTCCGCATCTATAATATTTAAAGGAAGTCTAAAACTCGGTATGCCGTATCTTAGATAACCTCCTGTTTCAGGAAGTTTTTCATAAATTGTAACATTATATCCCCTTATTGCAAGATGATAGGCACATGAAAGCCCTGCTGGTCCGCTGCCGATAATTGCTATCCTTTCCTTTTTTGGAATGTCGGTCATCTTCTTAAAATGTAAATTGTTTTTTATTCCATAATCACCGACAAACATCTCAATAGAGTTAATGGCAACAGGTTTATCCTTAAACTTACGATTGCACTCTTCTTCGCATGGATGAGGGCAAACCCTCCCTGTTATGGACGGCAAAGGATTTGACTCGGTAAGCATATAAAACGCTTCTTTAAGAGATTCATCAATCGGCCGTTCATAAGACTCGCTTTGAGCAATAAATTGTATATAATCCCTTACCTTTGTTCCATTAGGACAAGTATCCATGCATGGAGGTTTCTTCTCTACATATTTCGGTCTAAAGGGTGACTGCTGCATTCCTCCGCCTGAGCTTGACACTTTTAGCGGTTTTTTGACTTTTTTTAATTCAAGCATGAAATCATCCTCATAATTCTATAATATAATTTAAGATTTATAATTGTATAATTTACTTAACCTTTATTATCAGGAAGGGTTAAGAAACTCCCTCCTGCATATCCATAGACTAACTTCTCGTCATTCATTATTTCTTTTAAAACGCTTTTAATATCGTCTTTTGATAAGCCCTCGTCGGCAAATTCTTTTTCCATCTCTTTTACTATATCTACGGGCTTAAATCTTTTTTTGCCGTCATATTCTTTTACAAGCCCGACAATCTTATCTTCTAACTTTTTTTTTGTTTCATCGGTCATAATATTTCCCTCTCATTTTATATTAAAATCTTACTTGGGACGAATAATTCATAGTGGTTTCGGCAAGTCTGAAATCGTCCACATGATATTTTGTAAATTCAAATCCAGTTATTTTAAAGAACCTAGTCCAGCCTATCCTTTCAATCCATTCTACAACCCTTTCTCCAGGTTCAGCTCCATTTTTATAAGCGGTTATTATTGTCTTTACTGCCTCTACAACCTTAGGCCATCTTGGCGGGTCATTTGGTATAAAAGGGATGACTAATTTGGAAAATGTCGGCTTCGTCCTTGCATTTGAAACCTTTCCGCCTACCCATATGGAAATACCGTCGTTTAATGAGTCGGCAATAGGCATTGCAGGACAAACCGTATAGCAGCTTCCGCAAAAAACGCAGGTTTCATCATTTATTTTTACAGTCTGCTTACCGTCTATAGTATCCGGTCTGATAGAATTTGTAGGGCATGCTGCTATAGTGCTCGGTATTTCACAGAGATTTAAAATTTTTTCACTGTCTATTTTCGGGACTTTCCTGTGCATTCCCATTATCGCAATGTCCGATGAAGCAACAGAACCGCACATATTAAGACAACACGCAAAAGCTATTCTAACTTTAGACGGAAGTTTATCCTCCACAAAATACTCATATAATTCGTCCATTACAGCCTTTACTACGCCGGATGCATCGCTTGCCGAAGTATGACAGTGAACCCAACCTTGCGTGTGAACGATATTTGCAACGACATTTCCAATACCGCCGACATTATATCCTAATTTTTCAAGGTCTTTCTTAAGCGGCTCTATGTTATTTTCGTCATCAAGTAAAAATTCAACGTTATTTCTTGTGGTAAATCTTAAATATCCTCCGCAATATTTATCGGCCATATCGCACAAATCTCTCACAAAACTGCCGCTAACCAAACGGGGAGAACCCATCCTTACGGTATATATCTTGTCCCCATTCTCAGCGACATGCACCATGCTGCCGGTATCCAATATTTCATGGTAAGCCCACTTGCCATAATTTTTTTTAATTACAGGCGGTAAATAATCATGAAAATCATGAGGACCTATATCTGTTATTCTTTTCTTTTTAACCTCTTCAGGCATAAAACCTCCAAATATATATATGCTATCTTTTAATTAGATTTGATTAAATTTAAAATAATTTATCTGCAACTGAATTAGTCTTCGTCATCCGTAAACTTTATAAACGGGTTACCTCTTGGATGATTAACCATTTCAGGTATAGGTTCTAATCCTATTCCTTCAAGGAAAGTTACGACTCCGACTCTCTGCATAAGCTCTCCTATCCTTTCTCTGCTGACGCCGTATTCATCCCAGAACTCCCACATATTGCTGATTAACCCTTTCAGCCATTCATAGTCGTTTTTGCTGTCTTCTAAAACATCGTAAAACGGAACAAGCATCATACCTAATCTTGGACCTGTAACCAAAGGAGCTTTAGCGCCTAATAAAATAGAAAGACCTTTTTCATCACCGGATCTTAAAGCCTTCGGCATTTCATTTATACAATGCATACACTTAACGCAATTAGAATCATCTATGACTAGATTCTCTCCTTCAAACAACATGCACTTAGTCGGACATTTATCTAAAACATATTTTTGAACATTAAATTTTTTAACATAATTTTTTACTTCATCTTGATTTATTTTTATTTTATCCTTCCATGTTCCTATAAAAGCCATGTCCGACCTTGAAGCGGCCGCAACGCAATCATTTGAGCATCCGGAAAATTTAAGTTTAAACTTATAATTAAATGAAGGTCTATGCATTTCATCCTGGAATGCCTGCGTCATGTCATAGCATATCTGGAGTGTATCATAATTTGCAAACTCACATCTTGCAGGTCCGACACAACAGGATGGCGTACGAAGATCTGATCCGCCGCCGCCTAAATCGAATCCTAATTCTGCACATTTCTGAAAAGCTTCTTCTGCTTCCGCTTGCCATACTCCTAATATTTGAATATCCCCTGTTGATCCATGAAGATTTAAAAGTCCGCCAGCATGTTGTTCCGCTATATCGGCAATTTTTCTAAGAATATCGGAATTATAAAAAAACCCTGAGGTTTGATTAACTCTCATAGAGTGACATTCTTTAACGCCTGGGTATTTTTCGGGAAATTCTGTAAATCTTCCGACAAGTCCTGCGCCGTATCCCCTTACCCCGGCCATACCGCCATGCTTCCAATGGGTGATCTTGTCTCTATAGGAATTTTCCACCTGTCCTAAGAGATCCTCCGTCCTTTCGCTTTTTTCAGCTGCTCTTTCAATTTCCCTAACAAAACTTACCCACTTCCCCTTTTTTAGTTCATCAAGAAGCGGAGTTTCATGTTTCTTACCCATAAAAAAACCTCCTTAAAAAAAATAAATTAAAATAACATTTAAAAAACACGATGTAAATAATATAAATAATATTTACTAATTAATAATCATCAATAAATTGACAGCACGTGAAGTATCGCCCTCAATATAAATATTTTTGCTTTTTTGCCGTTTGTGTTTGATTAATAAATTAAAAATAGGAGTCATATACATATATATAATAAATAATTTTATATGCATATTGTCAAGAAAAAAATTGTAATAAACTGAAAAAAATTTAACATTATTTATTTTATTTTTAAAAAATCTTTTTTGATTTCTTTTATAAAATGCACCCAATTTTTAAACCATCCTGGCGAGGATGGAGAAAATATATGCGTATAACTTGCAATTATATTTTTATAAATAATACCGTCGCTTTCTCCGTTTACCCCAAATCCCTTTTCCACGTTAAAAGCAAAATTCATGTTATTTGACGACGGTGTTTCTAAATATGAATGGTGGAACTCATGTCCTTTAAGAAATTTAATCTTATTAAACCATAATCGGCTATTTTTATCATAAAAGGCAGTCGTTAATTTGGTATAGCCATGCCCTTTCGGTTTTTTTGTCCATTTTACATCGGCATCTATTGCCCCCACCATTTCATACATAATATCATCGCAGGAAATACTTTTACAAAGATACATAAGACCGCCGCATTCCGCATATACGGGAAGACCGATTTCGATCTTTTCCCTTATATCCATTCTTAAATTACTATTTGCCTCTAAATCCTTACAAAAAATCTCGGGGAACCCCCCTCCTATATAAAGGGCATCAACTTTAGGCAGGCCATCATCTTTAAGCGGGGAAAATCTGATAATTTCGCAACCCAAATTCTCAAGCGTTTCAATATTTTCATTATAATAAAAATTAAATGCGCCGTCATAGGCTATCCCAATTTTTACTCTTTCTCTAACCCTGCCGGATTCTATTTTTTTAGGAGGTGCGACGTGTGCAGCAGATGCAGTAATAATATTATATTTTAAATTTACATCGGCATAAGATTTGGCTGCTATTTTGGATATATTTATGATACCTTCTAAATCAATATAATTTGAAATTTTAGAGGATATATTTGAAACAAGATTTTCAACGTCTTCTCCGCTAAGTGTCGACATCAGACCGAGATGTCTCTGTTTTATAGATAATTCCGGGTCGTTAGGGATATTGCCTACTACCTTTAAATCGGTATAATAATTAATTGCATTTATTAGATTTTTTTCATGTCTTTTACTATGAATCTTATTTAGTATTATCCCCTTTATATTCACCTTTTTGTCGAAATTTCTAAATCCTAAAAGCAATGGGACAACTCCTCTGTTAAATTCTCCGACATCTATCACAAGAATGACGGGAAGCCTTAAAAGTTTTGCCATAGATGCGTTTGAAGATTTACCGTACAGATCTATAGAGTCATACAGCCCATGGTTTCCTTCTACAATGTTTATATCTGAATTAAGCGAATGTTCTAAAAAATGTTTTTTTATTTTATCTTTGGACATAAAATAAAAATCCAGATTATAGCAGTTTTTACCCGTAGCTATGCTTAGCCACATCGGATCTATAAAATCAGGACCTTTTTTAAAAGACTGGACTATAAGCCCTTTATTTCTTAGCAGGCGCATTATAGCGATAGAAATGGTCGTTTTGCCTGAATTTCTTTTCGCTGCAGATATATAAAATCCTTGCATTTTATAATTTTTATTTTCAGAAATCTTTTCCATTTTCTGAATTCCTGAGCGATTTTATCATAGAAATTTTTTTAAGTTTATATGAAGAAAGGTTTTTATTTTCGGTATCTTTATTTTCTAATAAAAATAATCTGTTAATAGCGAGAAGGAATAAGGAAAATCCATATTCTGCCGTTTTTTGTTTGTCAAAATAATGCTGTAAAAAAGCAAACTCATCTTCTTCTTCTATAAGTTTGCTTATAGAAAACACCTCTAATTTTGCCATTAAAGGAAGTTCGGCAAAATATTTCAGTAATTCATTGACAATGTTTTTATCTAATTTAGTTGTCTTTAAAATATACTCTAAATCATATTTAAATTTCATTATGCCACGTTCTTCCGTCTTTATTAATTAAATCATCTGCTTCTTTAGGTCCCCATGAACCGGATTCATAATTTGGAAATGACGGCGCAGGTAAACTTTTCCAACCGTTTATTATATCTGTTATGAGTTTCCAAGCCGTAAGCATGTTGTCCGTTCTGTAAAATAATGTCTGATCTCCTTCCATTATATCATACAATAACCTTTCATATGCTTCAGGCGGCGTTCCTTTAAATGAAGACTTATAAAAGAAAGAAAGTTCCACAGGGTCTATTTCCATTTTAAAACCGGGTGATTTTGCTCCTATTTTTAACGATATGCCTTCATTCGGCTGAATAGTTATAGTTATAACATTTTGTTCTATTTTTTCAATTGAATTTTTACCAAAAAGACTGTAAGGCAATTTTTTAAAATAAATTGCAATTTCAGTTTTATGTTTTTTTATTCTTTTCCCCGATCTTATATAAAAAGGTACGCCTGCCCATCTGTAATTATCAATGAAAAGTTTTAATGCAACATATGTATCGGTAATTGAATCAATAGGAATTCCTTTTTCTTCTCTATAGCTGACTGCTTCTTCATCGTCATCGACTATGCCTCTGTCATATTGACCCCGTACGACATAATTTTTAACATCGTTGATTGTGAAACGTCTTATGCTCTTTAACAGTTTAATTTTTTCATTCCTTAAATCTTCTGCGTCAAAAAAAGCCGGCGGTTCGGTAGCAACTAAAGACAAAAGCTGTATCATATGATTCTGCATCATATCTCTTATTATACCCGCATTATTAAAATAGCCGCCCCTTAATCCTACGCCTATAGATTCTAATGCAGAAATTTGAATGTGGTCAATATATTTATTATTCCAGACAGGTTCAAATATCGCATTGGCAAATCTAAACGCAAGAATATTCTGCACGGTTTCTTTCCCAAGATAATGGTCTATTCTATACACCTGTTTTTCTTGAAATACGGATAAAATTTTATCGTTTAACTTCTTTGCGCTGTCATAATCGCAACCGAAAGGTTTCTCTACAACTATTCTCGAAAATCCGTCGCCTTTATAATTATCTGAAACAAGCCCTGAATTCTCTATGCCGTCAACAATAGATTCATAAACACTTGGAGGGGTAGAAAGATAAAATATGAAATTTTTGGGCATGCTATATTCTGCTGATTTTGCTTCAATAAATGTCTTTAGCGATTTATAGCTTTTAATATCGTCATAATTAGAGGAAAGATAATGTATATGTTTAGAAAAATCTTTAAAATGTTTTGCATCTACAGGTTTTTTTCTGCAATGAATATTTATTGAATCATGAATTGTTTTTCTAAATTGGTTATCATCCATTTTAGTTCTTGCAAAACCCGTTATAAAAAAATCCTTCGGGAAAAAACCTTCATCCCATAAACTATATAAAGCCGGAAAAATTTTAATATGGGCTAAATCTCCGCTGGCACCGAATATAACGATGCCGCATGGATTAAGTTCTGCCATTTATATGCTCCTAATTTATATATTTTTTATAAACATTTTTTATTCATTTTTCTAAAATAACTCTCGCCGGCGCTCCGTCCGAATCTTTGATTTTAATAGGAAATGCTATAAGTTTATAATTGCCGGGTTCAACTTGCTCTAAATACAAGCTTTCGATAATAACAACGCCTGCGCCTAAAAGTGTTCTGTGAGTTTCATGTCCTTTGCCGTAACCTTCTACCGAAAGATAATCTACTCCGACAAGAATAATACCTTTTTCAACCATATACTTTGCAGCATCGCTTGCTACGTACACATAATCTTCATGAAAACTTTTATCTCTTGATATAATTTTGGAATTTTTTGTTTTAAATAATATTCTGCCGCCATTATTAATATTTTGCATTTTAAGAAAATCTTCCGTTATAGCTTCATATTTTTCGGGAACTTCAATAACGGAACATTCACCTGTAAGGGTTTCTAATTTTATTTTGTCTATTCCTATCCCGTCTTCGTAAAAATGACGCGGGGCATCTATATGCGTTCCGGTATGTGTTCCAAAAGAAAGATGTGTATTATTTGCGGCATCGCCGTTTTTAATACTTGAAAATTGTTTTATGATAACTTCAGGGTCTTTTGGATAATGGACCATCCCGTCTTCAACCATTAAACTGACGTCTATATACATTCTCTACCTCTCATATTTTGATTTTAATCTTTTCATATAAATTTATTTTCCGCGTTTATGTTCTTTTATTTTATTTATTAATTTATTATTAAAATCAACAAATAAACTTATAATAACATTAAAATTATTGGAACAATACAATATATAATAAGCATTATTTATTTTAATGAACGGAATGACCGCCAAACTGATGCCTTAAAGCTGCAAGCACTCTATTAGCAAAAGAATTTTCCTGTCTTGACCTGAATCTTGCAAATACGGATTCTGCAAGCACAGGAGCTGGAACTGCCATATCAATAGCTTCTTTCAATGTCCATCTTCCTTCTCCTGAGTCGTCAACTATAGGTTTAAGGTTTTCAAGCTCGGGGTCTAATCTGAAAGCATTATGGGCAAGATCTAAAAGCCATGACCTGACAACTGATCCGTGGCTCCATAATCCTGTTATATCCGTCAAATTTACATTAAAATCGCTTGTTTTTAAAATTTCAAAACCTTCGGCATAAGCCTCCATCATTCCATATTCTATTGCATTGTGAACCATCTTAACAAAATGTCCTGCTCCTGATTTTCCAATATATAAATATCCGTTTTCCGGAGCCAAAGTTTTAAATATAGGTTCACAATGGTTGAAAATTTCCTCTTCGCCCCCTATCATAGAACAGTAGCCTTCTTTTAATCCCCATATGCCTCCGCTTGTACCTGCATCAAGGAAATTTATTCCTTTTTCTTTAAGCATATTATATCTTCTTATTGAATCTTTATAGTAGGAATTCCCACCGTCAATTACAATATCAGTTTTTTCAACATATTTCAATACTTCTTCAAGCATTAAATCGGTAGTTTCTCCTGAAGGTACCATAAGCCATACTATTCTTGGACTTGATAGTTTTGAAACTAATTCCTTAATTGAGTCAGAGCCGATAGCGCCTTTATTTTTAACTGGTTCTTCTTTAGATAAGGTTCTATTAAAAACAACTACCTTATGCCCGCCTTCTAAAAGTCTGAACACCATATTGATGCCCATTTTTCCTAAACCGACCATACCGAGTTCCATAATTAATACCTCCTTAAATTATTTATTTTAGGTAATCTATCCAAGATTGCAGCAGAGATTAAGAAATTATTGGATATACCGCAATACATTAAGGAACATTATATTACTATATTACTGCTGATTAATTACATTGCCGCCGCTAATAAAAAATTATAATTTTGAAAATTACGATTATTATGGCTGGCTCGGTTGAGAAATATTATTATTACCCGCATTACCGCTGCTAAAGCCTTTACCTATCTCTCTGATAATATCCAAAGGAATAGGCATTATCATTGTTGTATTGTTGGTTGAAGATATTTCGTTCAGTGTTTGAAGATACCTTAGCTGAAGCGCCATCGGATTTTCCGCTATAATCTTAGCCGCGTCGCTTAATCTCTGGGCCGCCTGAAATTCTCCGTCGGCGTTGATTATTTTTGCCCTTCTGTCTCTTTCGGCTTCCGCCTGTCTTGCCATAGCTCTTTGCATATCCTGCGGCATATCAATCTGCTTTAACTCTACTATCGTAATTTTTATACCCCATGGGCCTGTATGTTTATCTAATATTTCCTGTATCTCTGAATTTATTTTTTCCCGTTCCGCCAAAAGCTTGTCTAGTTCGGCTTCGCCGCAAATGCTTCTTAAACTCGTTTGGGCAAGCTGAGAAATTGCATTGTAATAATCTGATACCTGAACTACAGCATTAAGCGGATCTACTATTTTAAAATAAACCACCGCGGATATCTTTAAGGTAACATTATCTTTTGTTATTACATCCTGAGAAGGAACTTCAAAGGTAATTATTCTTAAACTGACTCTAACCATTCTGTCAATAATAGGCCATAGCAGTATCAATCCTGGACCTTTAACCGCAATTGCCCTGCCGAGCCTAAATATAACCGCTCTGTCATATTCTGTTATAATTCTTACCGCATACAGAATAATCATAATCGCAACGATTATAATTACCGCTATAAATAAAACTCCAAAACCTTGCATATAGCCTCCAAATTAATTTTTTAAAAATTGATTTATTAGATTGGGTAAGATTAAATATTTATTTATCCAACGGTACAACTTTTAATGTTAAAGAATTTGCATCTACCGTTATCACAGCAACCTTTTCGCCCTTTTTTACAGGCTCATCAGACCATGCCTGCCATGTCTCGGAATTTAAAAAAATAGCCCCATAACCGTCTTTCGGTATGTCCTTTGTAACAACACCCGTTGAATTGACAACCGGCAAACCGTATGATTTAGTCTTAGACGCTAAAGCCTTTAAAATTACAATCACAGGAATAACGACTATAATTACCAGGAGAAAGATTAATACAACATAAGATATCATAAATATGTTAATTCAACATTATCCCTTATAATATATTATAAAAACAGAAATTGAATTTCAAATAGGCTGCTTAATTGCTTAGCTTTACTTTTAATTTTAAAGAATCTTTGTCTAAAACGGATAAAGAGTGCGGACCTTCTATTATAATAACTTTTTTGCCTTTTTCAATCGGACTGTCTGCATAAGCCGTCCACATCTCGCCGTTTAAATCTATTTGACCAAAACCGTTATCGGGTATATCTTTTGTCACAAAAGCGACAGAATTAATTATACTGTCCATTGATGATTTCACTTTTGTTTTATTGGCTTTGTACCCCAAAACTATAAATATGATTATAAATACTAACAATGTTACATAAGAAGGTAAAATTATATCAATAAAAAAACCGGGAACAACCGGCGAAAACATAAATATAAAAATTGTTGCTACAACAAATAAAATAGCGCTGATTGACGTTAAAGCTCCATATGAAAACACAAAAAATTCAGTCACAATTAACGCAAAAGCAAAAATTACTAAAATGTATGCCATGATTTCCATAATATTTATTAATATTTATTTAAATAACATTAAATTTTGTAGTAACTTTGATGATATAGTTATTAATTTTTTAATGATTAACATTATATCTCGCATTAGTATATCGCAAATCTAACTTTGCAAAAAACAGCTGAATATCTATATTAACCTATACTAACTATTTATTTTATATATAATATATATATTTTGATTACTACAAGTTATTAGTATATCTCATATTTAGGAAATGAACACAAATTAATTTAACAACAAGCTTCTTATCAATTTCATATCTTCCCAGACATCTTTTTTTGCCGACGGATTTCTAAGCAAATAAGATGGATGATAAGTAGGTATAATTTTTATATTTTTGTAATCAAAAATTTTACCTCTGTGGCTGCCGATTTTTTCAAATTCAAAATTTTTTTCGCCGCCGATATTGTTAATTTCATTAAAAATAAACATTGTTGAAAATTTTCCGAGAGTGCATATAATTTTAGGTTTTATTATATCAATCTGTTCCTGTAAAAATGGGCTGCAGCTTAAAATTTCATCCGGCTCAGGATTTCGATTTTCAGGGGGTCTGCATTTTATAATATTTGCTATGTACACATTTTCGCGCTTAAGATTAATAGATTCAATAATTTTAGTTAATAATTGACCTGCTCTTCCGACAAAAGGCTGTCCTATCTTGTCTTCGTCTGCGCCAGGCGCTTCTCCTATAAACATTAACTCGGAGTCAGGGCTGCCTTCGCCGAATACTATCAGATTTCTTCCTTCGCTAAGTTTGCATTTTATACAATTATTTATTTTTTTATTTTTAAGATATATAAGCGCTTCGTCTTTTTTTAAATTTTCGGCGCTTTTAAATGACGAGAACAAAACATTTTGCACTGCAATTTTTTGTTCTCTGTCTTGTTCGCAGCTTTTTTTATTATCATGATAAAGTTCGTTAACTGCTAAATTAAAAGCAAAACTATCTTTATATTGCAAAACAGATTCTTTAATTTTTTCATCCATATTTTAGATTATACCACAAGATTTATAATTTTAAATGGGATTAGTAGAAATGCTTTAGTGGGATTGCATTTTATAAATTTAGTCCAATATTAAAAGCTCTCAGGTTATCCTGAGCTTTTGAACCTTTTAAAAGAATATTTTCTATTACATTTTTAGATATAGGTATATTTGTTTTTGCAAATACAACGCCGAGTGAAATAACATTAACTGAGATTATAGAACCGAAATTTTCTATTGATAACTTATTAAAATCATAATAAAAAACTTTATCCGTTATATTATAAAGACTATTTAAAATATCGTCTAACTCAGGATATTTACTTTTCCCCATCCGCACGCTTATAGGAACATGCGGGTTTGTATTAAAAATAATGACGGAATTTTTATTTACATAAGAAATTGCCCTTAATGTTTCTATCGGCTCCAACGAAATAAGAACATCTGCGTCACCCGATGCTATCATAGGCGAATGCATATTTTTTCTCTGATTTTGCATTTCTGAAACTGAATCATAAAAAATATATTTAACAAATGCTTCCACGTAGCCTTCTCTTTGAGCCCCTCCTCTCCTTTCCGAGCCTGATACATCCTGCAGATCGGAATTAAGAGCGGCATTTTTCAGTATAGTACCTGCGGTTATTATTCCTTGTCCGCCAAGACCTGTAATGGCTATATTGAATTGTTGCATTATTGTATTATTGTATTATTGTATTATTGTATTATTGTATTATTGTATTATTGTATTATTGTATTATATTGTTATATTATTTTAATTTTGTCTTATGTAATAATTTTTAGTTCAGTTTTGTTTTCTTTATTGTTAAGCAAATTTACCTGCGGTTCAGAATTTATTAATGAATGCAAATTAAATTCTACTTTTCTTATTGCGCCGTTAGGACATACTTCGTAACAGACTCCGCATTTAACGCATGCAATAGTATCTATAAAATAAAATTCTTTATTATCATCTTCTTTTTTTAATTGGATTGCAGGACACGCTAATTCAACAAAACATTCATTGCACTTAACGCAGCGCTCTTTTTGCAATTCATATATAATTTCCGGCTTATTATTTAATTTAACATTTTTTATTTTATTTATTTTATTTCTCCTTTCTTCCTGAAGAATACATTCTCTTTTGGCAATTATTACTTTTAAGCCTTTTTCTTTTAAAGCTTCTTTTATTAAGACGCTGAATCTTTTTACATTATTAGGGTCAATAGTTTTAATATAAGAAATTCCTAATGATTTAAGCAAATCTTTTAAATTAATAGCATTAGGATTAGATATTCCGTCAATATCTATTTTAGTTGAAGGAGTTTTTTGATGTCCGGTCATTGCAGTCCAGCTATTATCAAGAATAATATATAAAATATTGGAATTATTCTGCACCGCATTCATTAAAACCGGTATGCCGGAATGATAAAAAGTGGAGTCTCCGACTAAAGCTATTATTTTTTTGCTCTTATCGGCAATACTGATGGCCTGCCCTATACTTAACCCCGAATTCATACATGTTAGCCAATCCATAGCATTATAGGGCGGCAATAGTCCAAGGGTATAGCATCCGATATCGCCGGCTATAATAACGTCTCTGTCTTTAGAATCCGTATTGGAATATCCTGATGCTTTTAAAATTGAATAAATTGAACCGCGATGAGGACAACCTACGCAGAAAGTTCCCATTCTTTGTGGAATTTTATCTGAAATCATTTCTAAATTCTTAACTGCAGTATCAAAATATTCAGGGGGAGGTTTTTTTAAAAAATTGGCTGCGCCTTTAATAACGTCGTCTACGGTTAATTCTCCATAAGCATTAAATATATTTTTGCCGTGAATTTTTCCTCGATAGCCTATTTCAAAAGCTATTTTTTTTATTTGAAATTCTAAGAAGCCTTCCGCTTCTTCAACAATAACAACTTCATCTAAATCGTTTAAGAATCTTTTTATAAGTTCTTCGGATAAAGGAAAAGTAATCCCTAATTTTAAAATTTTATAATTATCCGCATTAATAAAATTCAACGCTTCTATTAAATGGGCATATATAACTCCGGATGAAATAAAACCTATTCTATGGTTGTTTCCTCTATAGTGATTTCTTGAGCCTGTTTCAGCATCTATAATTATATTTAGTTCAGAAGTATTCGCGTACTTTTTAAGAAGTTCATTCCGTTCAAGATATTTTTTATGATTCTTAACGGCAAGATTAAAAAGATTGAGATAATTTTCGGGATCTCTTTTGAAATTTCCGGATATCAAGTCTCTGTCTAAACAATCGCCAAAATGCAAAATACCTGCATTATGACACAATCTTGACGGTGCCATAAGTATGATTCCAAAAGAAAATTGCTCTGAAATCTCAAAAGCTTTTTTTGTAAAGTCTTTAGCTTCCTGTATATTTGAAGGCTCTAAGATGGGCATATACGTATGTAAACTATACCATCTGTCATCTTGTTCATTTGAACTGCTTGGAGCTCCGGGGTCTGATCCTATCGCAAGAACAAGACCTGCCTTAACTCCTGTATATGCCAGAAAGTGGGCGGGCTCGCTAGCCACATTTAAACCTACATTCTTCATAGCGCATAAAGACCTGATGCCCGACCAAGAAGCGCCTATTGCTCCGTGCAAGGAAATATGCTCATTTAAACTAAATTCGGTATAAATATTTTTTATATATTTTTTATTTTTGTCTAAAGTAATAATAATTTCGGAAGCCGGGGTTCCAGGATACATAGATGCATAGCCTACTCCCGCTTCCAGCGCCCCTCTTGCTATTGCCTCATTTCCAAGGATTATCCCTTTATCGCCGTATTTTCCTTCAACAAACAAATTTGCCATATATTGATTTAAAACTTTTTTAATATATTTGTTTTTGCGCTTATAATCTTTATGATTAATCCGTCTACTTCCAAGCGCAAGGCTTTATCATAAGCTTCCTTCATAGAATTAAAAGTTTTTCCTATTTCTAATTCATTAATATGTATAAAAACCTTTCTGCCTTCTTTTTTAATATATTTAACTGCGCCGATATCATCGGTAAAAGAATTAATTATAAAACTGTCTGCGCCTATATACACGAGTTTTTTTATTTTTGCCATATCAATCGGAGCGGAGGCGGTAACTTTCACACCAAGGTTAAAGTCACCAACATTATATGTATCATCGTTAGGATAAGTGACGTTATTTTTAGATAAATCATTAATTGAACTATTTTCAATTAAATTGTTAATTGATTTAGATTTAATAATTGAACTAAATGCAACCACATCTATATCGTAAACAGGCTTTGCTGAATAAAATACCGTTTTCATAGGATGTAAACCTTCGGATATTATAATATTTTTCAACCCTATCTGATTTAGAGTAATGAGATCGGAAAACAGCGAAATTCTGTTTTTGTCTCTCATATTAAATGAATAAGTTATTGCAGTATTAAAATTTTCATCCGATAAGGTTTTACAAAGCAAAATTGCATTAAACCCAAAATTTTGTTCAATAATTATATTATCGGCTTTAATAGATTTATTTTTGCCAAGCTCATCCGATAATACTTTTAATTCATGTAAGAAATTTTTATAATTTTCACTTAAAGGAGATTCTATTTCCGGTATAATATTCATAACTTTATTATATTATATGTGCTAAATTTATATGAATTAAATAATTATTTTTATATTTTATTAATCAATTAGTAGTTAATATAATTATAAATACTATACTAATTCATTATCATTGCCCGCTGTCGGCTGATGCGACCGCAAACCGTATCTTTCTTACAATTATTATATAAGACGTTCTATGGTTATAATAGTCGGCAAGTGTTTAAATATTTTTTTTAATACTCATTATGCTGTAATCTCTAGGAGAAAAGATACGGTTTATATTTTCTTCTTCCCCAAAATTTTTCATATTCATATAAGATGTCATAAATATGCAATTCGATGTCTCGTAAACTTCGCATTTAATGCCGTTATGTCCTTCGCATGGTCCGTTTAGCAATCCTTTAGGACAAAGAGTAATTGTGCATACTCCGCCGGTAAAATTAAGTCTGCATTCATCGCATCCGCGGCACAAAGGGCTATACTCGCCAATATGTTCCGTCTTAGCTATATATTTGCTGTCTGTTCCGGCTATTACTTTTTTCCCTGTAAATTCGCCTATCGTTTGAACGCCGGTTCCGCATGACAGCACAACGACAGCATCTGTATTTTTAAGCTCGTCTTCTACAAAACGGATATCTTCTTTTAATATCCTCATATCGCAGGGTTCATCAATAGAAATAGTAAATGTTATATTCTTGCCTGCTTCTTTTAAGGATTGTTCCATTTCCTTAACCTGCATAGAACCGCCGGTTAAGCATATGGAGGCGCATGATGCGCAGCCTACAATGCCGATATTTTGATATTTTTCAGCGGCATTTTTTATTTCTTCAGTATTTTTTTTTGTTGTTAAAAACATTTTTATTATTTCCAGTTAAGTAATACTAGGCGGCAGCGCGCCGAGTTTTACTTTAATAAATTTAACTTTATTGTTTATATGTATTTTTAGAACGATAAGCTGTCCGGGAACAAATGAATTAATCATTCTTTCAAGACTGGAAAATGAATCAACTTTTTTATTGTTTATTCTTGTAATAATATCTCCGCCCAGAACATAAGTCATTGCTTTCATCTGTATTATTCTTTTTCCTGCTCTTATACCTGCTTTATATGCAGGACTTCCCGAAAAAACTTTTTCAACCAATAAACCTTTGTTTACGTTTTTAATTCCGAAAAGTCTGGTAAAACTTTTGGTTACTTTTATGGCTTCTATGCCTAGCCATGGTTTTATTATTCTTCCATATTTTATTAATTCAGGGATATTTCTTTCTGCAAGATTAATAGGTATTGCGAAACCTATATTTTGGGCTTCCCCTGCTAATTTCGCAGTATTAATGCCTATTACATGACCCCTATAATTTACTAAAGGTCCGCCTGAATTTCCAAAATTAATAGCAGCGTCCGTTTGTATTATGTTTCCGTAAAATCTTGCCGTAGGAAAAACCAATGACCTTTTAAGCCCGCTTATTATACCTGTCGTAACGGTTTGATACAAATTATAAGGATTTCCTATGGCCATAACCCTTTCGCCGACTTTTAAATTATTAGAGTCGCCGAAAACAACGGGCGTTATTTTTCTGCCTTTTGGATTAATATGAATAATTGCAATATCTGAAGAAGGGTCAGTACCGACTATACTAGCTTTAACATTTTTATATTTTAAAAAACTAATTTCGACTTTATTTGCATTTCCTATAACATGAAAATTAGTCAATATATCGCCATTCTTATTTATAAAAAAACCTGTCCCTATGTCTTCTTCAGGCATTATTGCTCCATTTTTTAATCTGGCTAACCCTAACACTTGTATATGTACAATACTCGGCTGCATTTCATGAAACAGCTTCTCAACAATTGAACTGCTTTTATGACTTATATAATTTGAAGCATAGGCCTTTGCATTAGATCCGAAAGACTCTAAATAAAAAGAACCAGCAAATATTAAAATAGATAAAAAAGCTAATAAAAAAACCGATAAAAATGAAGCCGCAATTTTTACTCTAATTTTAGATTTAATTTTATAACCAAATTTATACTTATATTCACTATTCTTAATATTGCCGATACTATGCTGCCTCTTCTGAAAAAACATTAGAGCCCCCCTGCCATTGTTTTGCCTGATGGATAAAAGCTTCCAGTCTAAGCATTAAATTTGTACTTTCTTGTCCGTCAAACCATAAATTTATCCATGGAAAATTATTTAAATCTTCTCTGAATTTTTTTGAAATAGCCTGCACTATTGATCCCGGCATACAATGAAAAGGGTGGATAGAAACAACCCCCGAATATCCTCTTTTTGCAAAATCTATAGACTCGCCTACCGTTAAAATAGCTTCCCCGCCTATTGCTATATCAATATATTTTTTGGCATATTCCAACACTTCTTTAATGTTTGTTTCTTTTTGATTTCTCAATAATTTACTAAAAGGTTTAAACATATTTGATTCATCTTTCTTTTGATAATAATTTACAAGAAAACTCAAAAACATATCTTTAAATTTTTTGTTTTTATAGGCATCGGCAGTGTACTGGTAGGTTGTGAAAGTTATCCATTTATATGTAGGAACAACTGCAACTTCAGCTCCCAGCGATTCAATTTTTTCTATTGTAAAATTATTAGTAAATTTATTAAGTCTTAAAAATATTTCTCCAACAATACCTATTATAGGTCTTTTCTCATCTTTTATAGGAATTGATTCAAATTTTTTAGCGCATACTTCCATTGCGTCATAAATTTCTTTTCCTTTTTCAATTGTATCTACTATAATATCTCTGCATTGTCTGTAAACAATTTCTGTTTCGCCTTTATTTATTTCATACGGTCTTACTCTATACAATGCTTTTTCTAAAGTATCCACGGCTAAACAACCTTGCCATGCCGTTCTTCTGAATAAAGTTGCTTTATCGCCGACAAAATCGGTATATGATTTACCTGCGCTTGGAACTAAAAATTCAACTTCATTGTAACCCATATTATCTAGCACAAGTTCATGCAACCTGTTGTATTGTCCAAACTTACACGGACCAGGGGACGTCGGCATAAAAAAAGCCGAACTTTTAGGGTCAAATCCCGGTTTTTCAATAACTTTTATTATATCGCCGGTAGTAACAAAACACGGCATACATTCATTGCCGTTCGTATATTTTAAACCGTAGCCGATAGTGGAATTGTCAGGCGCTTCCATAACTTCTGAATCTACGCCGCATCTCTTAAAAGCGGCGCTTAATGCATAAGCAGCGTCGGACATATATGGAATATAAACTTTTTTATCAAATACCGAAGTATTAGTATGATGCATATTCAAAAACCTCTATAAAATTATATTATTCTTATTATTTTATTAAATTATTGTTAATTAATTTGTAATAATAAATTAATTAACAATATATAAATTTAAACAAATTGGTACTTTATCTATATATACTATATCTTATCTATAATGTCAAATTTAAAATAATAATAATTATCTTTTAATATTTATTATTAATATTTTATTAACTATTGTTATCTTCTTCAAATTATTATATATAATTTTAAAATTTTAAAAATTATTTTTTTAAGATATAATAAATACTGCTATAACTTGAAAATTTATACTAATTACCAATTATTTGTCTAAGTTTTTCTAAGTTATTTAATTTAACCCAAATTTATCACTTATTTTTTAATATTTTCTTAATATAAGGTGTTTGATAAATTATTTTGTAGTTCGATAAAAAATTATAAATGAAATTTAAAAATATTATTATACTATACAATCCTCTTTCAGGGAGATTTTCATTAAAAAAACTAAGTTTTATTCAATATTATTTAAATAATCTGAATATAGAAACGACAACATTTAATCTTATTAATAATGATTTTTATGATAAATTAAATAATTCCCGCAATGATTTTTTATCTTCATATGATGCCGTATTTGTCGCCGGAGGAGACGGCACCCTTAATCATGTAATTAATAAATTAATTTTTACCGATATTCCTATTGCACATTTGCCTATGGGAACAGTTAATCTGTTTGCCATAGAAAATAAAACACCGTTTAATATTAAAAAAGCTTTATATGCCATTATAAATACATATCAGCCTGTTAAAATAAATATAGGGAAAATAAATAATAGATTTTTTTTAATTATGGCAGGGATAGGTTTTGATGCTTACGTAGTAAAAAATTTTGAGGAAGAAATGCATCAATTTCATAATAAATTTAATAAAATAAACAATATGTTAAAATATTTAAAATATGCCCGGAGCGTTATACATATTTTAAAAGAATATGAATTTATTGATATTTCTGTTGATATTTTTAATGAAAAAAATCAAATTTTAGAAAGTACTCCGTTTTATAAAAATATTTCTTCTTTAGATCCTGTAAATAAAGCGGCCCAAGGAAATCGGCATCTGGAAAAATCTCTTACCAATAATAGTAATAGCAATGAACCGTCTTTATATAACAGAAATATAATTGCGAGGCAGGTTATAGTTTCTAATCTTAAATATTACGGCGGACCGTTTAAATTATTTCCCAACAGCTCTTGTTTTGATGATAATCTTAACATTAGAGTTATTAGAAACGTAAATAATCGCTTTAATGCATTATTGTGTATAATTAAATCTATATTGTTCCACAAAAAATATATAAAAAATGCCGATTATTATTTTAAAGCTAAAAAAATTAAAGTAAGCGCTTCGGACGAAAACAATAACAGCATAATATATTGCCAGTGCGACGGTGAATTTATCGGAACTTTGCCTGTTGAAATTGAAAAAGTTAAGAATGCAATCACATTGCTTGTATCTCCAGATAGCGAAATTATGATATAATTATACATGCGCTAAAATGTGTAGGGATTGGCAGCTAGGCATTCTGATAATGAAATTACGATATGGCAATTGAGCTTATACTTATTGTTTTATTATATTTCAAATGGTCTTTTTTATCTACCTGCCTCGCAAGACCTCTTTCTTTAGTAGGTAGAGGATGTAAGGGGCGTATCTTGCTGTTCTATATACTGTTTAATCTGTTAAAAAATCAATATAATATAAATAATTAATTCTCAAATATAAAAATTAAATTAAGCAAAAATGGAAAAAAATATTGTATGCGCCGAATTTAAAAATCTGCTCGGAAAGGATCGCGTGCTCTCCGACAAAGAAGAACTTTTATGCTATTCGTATGATGCTGCAATAAAAGAATCTATGCCTGATTTTGTTGTATTTCCGCTAAATGCAATAGAGATATCCGCTATTGTAAAAATATGCAAAAAACATAATATTCCTATAACAGGAAGAGGAGCCGGCAGCGGATTTTCAGGCGGAAGCGTCCCGATAAAAGGCGGAACGGTTGTTTCATTTGCAAAAATGAACAATGTTTTAGAATTAGACGAAGAAAATATGTTTGTAACAGTTGAGCCAGGCATTATTAACGGCGATTTAAAAAATTACCTTGATGAAAAAGGGTATTTTTATCCTCCGGATCCTGCGAGCTTTGAATTTTGTACCATAGGCGGCAATGTCGCCGAGTGCGCCGGCGGACCTAAAGCCGTTAAATATGGGGTAACCAAAAATTATGTATATAAACTTGAAGTTATCACCGGCGATGGAGAAATTATTAATACCGGTTCTAAAGCAATAAAAGATGTTGCAGGATATAATTTAACACAGCTGTTAGTCGGTTCGGAAGGCACTTTAGGGCTTTTTTCAAAAATAACTCTAAAATTTTTATCTAAACCGGCTTATTCTAATCTTCTGATTGTATCTTTTGACGATGTAAATAATGGTTTTACCGCTGCGTTAACTCTGCTAAAACTTAACAATAGACCGTCAATGCTTGAATTTATGGATAATTCATCAATTAACGCGGTTAAAAATTATTTTAAAAGCAGCCTGCTGGATATTAAAGGCGATTTTTTATTTATTATTGAAGCCGACGGAACTCTAGAAGAAGTTAATTCTTCTATTAATTTATATAAAGATATACTTAATAAATTCTCTCCTATTTTACTTTTTGCTGCAGGTAATGACGCCGAAAGATCTGAAATAATGAATGCAAGAAAAGCTATTTCTCCTTCGTTAAGAACATTTGGAGATTTAAAAATAAATAATGACATTGCAGTACCTATAAATAAGATAATTGAAATATTAACGGCTATTAAAAATATATCGGATAAATATAAAGTTCCTATTATTAATTTTGGACATTTTGGAGACGGCAATATTCATGTTAATATAATGTTAAATAAAAGCGATTCGGAGATGGTTGACCGCGGCGAAGAGGCTAAATACGAAGTTATCAAAAAAACCATTGAATTGGGCGGAACTATATCAGGTGAACATGGAATAGGCATTATAAAAAAAGAATTTATGAAATTAAAATTTGACGATTATTATATAAATTTAATGCGAAATATTAAAAAATCATTTGACCCTGATAACATTTTGAATCCCGGAAAAATATTCGATTAAAAATTATTGACATTCATAAATAATATAGAAGTATTGTTTAAAATAATATTGATTAATTTGTTTTATACACATTATTAACATTTACAAAAAGAATTAATACTATATAGTATATACTATATGCTATATAGTATAAAAAATATCTAACAATAATAAATTATATATTTAATATATATATTAAAAAAATTTACTAAACAATAAAAATAATAAATTGGAAAATATTTTAAATACTTCACTAAAAAGTTATGAAAATTGTGTAAAGTGCGGCAAATGCCTTCCTGCGTGTCCCTCTTATAATTTTAATTTTAATGAATTTTTCAGTCCGAGAGGGAGGATTCGTTTAATTGCATCTGAAATAAAAGACGAATTGCCTCTAAAAATATCTAAATTTGAAAAATCTATGTCTGCCTGCCTTCTTTGCGGCAGATGCACAGATATTTGTCCTAACGGCGTAAAAACCGGACCTTTAGTGATTGAAGAAAAATTTAAATTAAATAAATTAAAAACCGATAAATTTTCTATTGATAATTTTGTCCTTAAAGCTCTTAAAGGAAACAGTAAATTTTTATTTTCGGCAGGATTAAGATTTTCAAATATTTTAAAATTTAATAATTTAAATATTCCAAAACCTTCAGGAAAATCTTTTATTTTACATAATGATCTGAATTTTTCCGTAAGAAATAATATTACTAAAAACAATTCAGAAGATTGTTATGAAAATATAAGTATCAAAAAAAATAGTTATAATATTAATGAAGAAAAGACAAATGAAAATGATGAAAATTACACGGATATTAATAATCAAATCACATCTGCTAAGCCCCAAATTAAAGAAGAAATTAGCAAAAATAATTTAATAAAAGTAGGATATTTTAGCGGATGCGTATTTAATAATATTTATCCTGAAATATCCAAAAGCACCGTTAGCGCCTTAAATAAAAACAATATATCCGTTTTTGTTCCTTCTTCTCAGTCATGCTGCGGTTTACCTCATATTTCAAGCGGAGATATAAATTCATTTAAAAAGCTTGCGATAAACAACGCTTTAAGTTTTAAAAACAAAAAATTAGATTATATAATTACGTCATGCGCTTCATGCTCATTTTCAATTAATAAATTATATCCTCTATATTTTTGCGCTGAAGAAAAAAATGAAGCTAAAGAAAAAGATAGGCTGGAAATTCTTAATTTTTCAAAAAAATTAATTGACATATGGAATTTTTTTAATATTCTTAAGAAAAAAGGCATAAAGATTAAACAGGGGAATTTAGACAAAAAATTGGATGTTGTTTTTCATATACCGTGCCATCTAAAAAACTCGGCGGATTTTATTCCGTTTTCTAAAAACGAACAATTAATCGGCGAAGCCGGCAGTATTATAGATAATATAAACGGGCTAAATTTAAAGCCTCTAAAACATAATTACTGCTGTGGAAACGGCGGTATGTTTAATATCAGGCATTATTCAATGTCGAAAGAAATTACCAAAAAAAAATTCAGCGAAATTAAAGAGGCTATTAAAGAAACTGATAAAAACAAAGAAACTACTAAAGAAACTACTAATCAAGAAACTGCTGCTCAAGTTATATTAACTTCTTGCTCGGGATGCATATTATCTTTAAAAGACCAAAAAAATATTTTAGAAAATGATAAAAAAATACCCGTCAAACATTTGATTGAAATTTATGATAAAAGCATAAAGTACTGAACCTCCCGCCTAATTCGAAATTTTCTATTATGCACGGAGTTGATGTGGTTAAAAGCATAAAGCGATCGTTGATATATTACTTATTGCTAATAAGAATATAAATAAAGCAATAGCTTTTCTTGCAGGCATACGCGAAGCGCGAATTGTATGAGGATAATAAAATAAAGATTAATTATTTATATAATATATAATATTATTTTATTTATAAAATCCTTCGTAAAGCGGAAACCTTTCACATAAATTTCTTACTTCATTTTTTATATTTTGTTTAATAGCATTATCGCAGGGATTTGATAGTATTTCAGAAATAAGTTCTCCTATTTTTACCATTTCCCTTTCTTTCATACCTCTTGTGGTAACTGCCGGAGTACCTATTCTAATGCCGCTTGTAACAAAAGGCGTTCTTTCATCAAAAGGAATTTTATTTTTATTAACCGTTATACCTACTTCATCTAATAAAGTTTCTGCCTCTTTCCCCGTCATTTCAGATTTTCTGAAATCAACTAACATTAAATGGTTATCAGTTCCGCCTGAAATTAAATTAAAGCCGCTATTTTTAAGTGTATCGGCAAGAGCAGCCGCATTAAATACAATTTGCCTTTGATATTCTTTAAATTCATCCGAAAGAGCTTCTTTAAAGCAAACGGCTTTAGCTGCTATAACATGCTCAAGCGGACCGCCTTGAATTCCGGGAAATATTGCAGAATTAAGCTGTTTTCCGTATTTTTCTTTTGCAAGTATTATGCCGCCTCTCGGTCCTCTTAAAGTTTTATGGGTCGTTGAGGTTACAAAATCGGCATAAGGCACAGGATTCGGATGGAGTTCAGCCGCGACAAGACCCGCAATGTGAGCCATGTCAACCATAAGGTATGCGCCAGTTTCATCTGCAATTTCTCTAAATTTTTCAAAATCTATTATCCTTGGATAAGCGCTTGCACCTGCAATTATCATCTTAGGCGAGCATGATTTTGCAATTTTTCTTAGTTCATCATAGTCTATTGTTTCAGTTTCTTTATTTACTCCATAAGAAACGACTTTATAATATTTTCCTGAAAAATTAACATGGCTTCCATGAGTTAAATGTCCTCCCTGAGATAAGTCCATACCTATAACCGTATCTCCGGGGTTTAAAAATGCATAAAAAATTGCCATATTGGCCTGAGAGCCTGAATGAGGCTGCACATTTGCATATTCGGCATTAAATATTTTTTTCAATCTGTCTATAGCTAACTGTTCTATGCTATCCACATTGGCACAGCCTCCGTAATATCTTTTGCCGGGGTATCCTTCCGCATATTTGTTTGTTAAAATAGAACCCTGGGCATCCATAACGGCTTTTGACACAAAATTTTCCGATGCAATAAGCTCAATTGAATTTTGCTGCCTTTTTAGTTCGCTCTGTAAAAAGCCGTAAACTTCCACATCGTAACTCTTTAAATTTTGTTCATTCAATTTTATTCACCTGTAATTTATATTAATTAATATTTACTCTATATTATGAATTTTATCTATTCTATTTTGATGCCTGCCGTCCTCAAATTCGGCATTTAAAAATTTAGTCAAATATCTATCTACTTCAAGAGGGGTCATCGTTCTTCCGCCAAATGTTATTACATTTGCATTATTATGCTTTTTTGCAACTTCTGCAGTATATTCATCGTAAATCAGCGCAGCTCTTACGCCTTTAACTTTATTGGCGGCAATTGACATTCCTATTCCTGTTCCGCATACCAAAATGCCGATAGAATTATTGTCCTTAACGGTTTCTTTTGCAACTTCCAATGCATAATCCGGATAATCAACACTCTTAGAAGCCGAATCTGTGCCCAAGTCAATGAACTCTAATTTTTTTTCCGTAAGATAATTTTTTATTGCTTCTTTTAAATCAAAACCGGCATGATCTGAACCTACAAAGACTTTCATTATAATTTTCCTTTTATTTATTATTTGCCTTCCCATTTTTTTAAAACCAATGTCGCATTAGTTCCGCCAAATCCAAAAGAATTTGATATTGCATATTTTACATCTGCTTTTCTCATAATATTCGGCACATAATCCAAATCGCATACTTCATCAGGTTCTTCAAAGTTAATGGTAGGCGGTATTATACCTGAATGTAAAGTCATTGCCGTTGCGACGGCTTCTATGCCTCCTGCTGCCCCTAACGCGTGGCCTATCATGGACTTTATTGAACTGACCATAATCTTTTTACTATGTTCCTTAAAAAGCTGCTTAATAGCCTTGGTTTCGTTTAAATCGTTATAATATGTGGATGTACCGTGAGCGTTAATATAATCTATATCTTCCGGATTAATACCTGCGTCCTCTATTGCATTTTTCATGCTGTAAAACGCTCCTTGCGCATCAGGATCAGGAGTAGACAAATGATAAGCATCTGAAGAAAATCCATAGCCCGCAACTTCCGCATAAATATTAGCGCCTCTGTTTAGCGCGCTGCTTAATTCTTCTAATATGACTATACCTGAACCTTCGCTGACCACAAATCCGTCCCTATTTTTATCAAAAGGCCTGGAAGCCTTTTCCGGTTCGTCGTTTCTGGTAGATAATGCTTTCATGGCATTAAAACCTGATATACAAAGAGGAGTTATAGTTGATTCCGCTCCTCCTGCTATCATAACATCGGCGTCTCCTCTTGCAATTATCCTATATGCATCTCCTATAGAGTTAGTACCCGTAGAACATGCCGAAACAGTACTTGCGTTAGGTCCTTTTGCGCCGGTCATAATAGAAACCTGTCCTGGCGCCAAATTTATTAACAGCATAGGAATAAAAAACGGAGAAATTTTTTTAGGTCCGTTTTCTAATAAAAGCGTATGATATTTTTCAATGGTCATTAAACCGCCTATCCCTGCGCCAATCCATACCCCTACTTTGTGAGCATTAGAATCTTTAATTTTAAATTGAGATTCTTCGAATGCCATTTTTGAGCATGCAACCGCATAATGAATAAACCTGTCCATTTTCTTAACTTCTTTTTTATCCATAAAGTTCTCAGGGTTAAAACCTTTTACTTCTCCCGCAATTTTAGTTGTGTATTCAGAGGTGTCAAAAGCTGTAATTAATCCTATACCGCTTTTGCCGCTAATCATTCCTTCCCATGAAGTATTAAGGTCATTGCCTAAAGGAGAAATCATAGACAAACCAGTAATTACTACTCTTCTATTGCAATTAATTTTCCCCATTGAAAAACACCTTTATAAATATTAAAAAAAACAATTAAGATAATTATCTGCTTAAGATATTAAATACATTATTTTTAAGCTATTAATATAATTTAATATATTATTTAATTATTTAATTTATACCTTAAAAAACTATCTTATTGTTCTAATAAATTAAAATTAAATTAAATTAAATAATTTTATTTTGTATGTTCTTCTATATAAGATACCGCATCTTTTACAGTCTTAATATTTTCCGCATCTTCATCGGAAATCTCTATACCGAACTCTTCTTCAAATGCCATGACTAATTCAACGGTGTCCAAAGAATCTGCGCCTAAATCCTCTACGAAAGAAGCATCATCGGTTACATCGTCGGGAGTAACCCCGAGCTGCTCAACTATTATTTCTTTAACTTTTTCTTCAACTGACATTATATAATCACCTCCCTTATTTTTTTTTGTTAGAATATATCGTGTTATTTGATATATTCATTTAATGTTAATAAATTAATTATTTATTTATTTATTATTAGATTGTGCCAAAAGTTTTATAATTACCTTATATTATTGTATCAATTTCATATATCTAAAAGAATTGATTTAACTGTTTCACAATTTAAATCTATATAATTATAATTAAAGATAATTAAATCATAATTAAAAGCTATCTAATTTTAAAAGCTATCTCATATACATTCCGCCGTTTACATCAATTGTGGCGCCAGTTATATAATCTGAAAGATTAGATGCCAAAAAAAGAACGGCATTGCTCACATCTTCCGGTGCGCCGAATCTATTCAACGGTATTTCTTTTTTAATGTTATCTTTAACAGTTTCATTTAATTTATCAGTCATATTAGTGCCGATAAATCCGGGCGCTATTGCATTTACATAAATATTTCTTGAAGCGTATTCCTTTGCGATAGATTTGGTAAATGCGATTATCCCTGCTTTAGCAGATGCATAATTCGCCTGACCTGCATTTCCGGATTCGCCTATAACCGATGAAATATTTATAATTTTTCCTGCTTTTGCCTTAATCATATATTTTATAACATTTTTTACGATATAAAACAAACCGTTTAAATTTACATTAATAACTTCATTCCAATCATCGTCGCTCATTTTAATTAAAATTGCATCTTTTGTTATTCCAGCATTATTAACTAAAATATCAATTTTACCGTCTTGCAAAATAATATTTGCGATTGTCTTTGATATGCCGCCGCTATCAGATATGTCTGATTCATAAAAAGAAAAACCTGCGTTTCCCTTTATTTTTTCAAGCTCGCTTGCAATAGAAGAAAATTTATCATAATTTTTACCTATTATAGCAACTTTCGCTCCCGCCGCAAGTAAAGTTTTGGTAACAGATAAGCCTATTCCGCTATATCCGCCCGTCACAACGGCATTTTTTCCTTTTAAATCAATACAAAACGACATAATGATTATTTTTTAATTATATATTATTTAAACTTTAATTTTTTGTAAACTTAGATATTATTTTACCTAATTCTTTAAAAGATTCTACGGAATTTACCGAATACGATACGGCTTCTTTATCAATTCTTTTTATAAGTCCCGTTAAAACATTTGAAGGTCCTATTTCTATGAAAACTTTAATATTTTTAATTTTTTTCATATTAATAATGCAATCAACCCATCTAACTGGAGAAGTGATTTGCCTCAAAAGATAATTTATAGCGTCATTTTTTTTTGAATAGTTTAATCCATCAACGTTTGAAAAAATATCTGCGCCATTAATTGAATCATTAAACCAATCTTTATTGATAAAGTCTTCCAAACCTTTTGCCGCATCTTGCATATAAGGCGTATGGAAAGGAGCGCTTACAGGCAAATAAACAATTTTTTTCGCTCCTTTTTCCTTTAATAAATCACAAGCCTTTTCAACATATTCAGCTTTTCCGGAAATTACCGATTGATTTGGAGAATTATAATTTGCAACAAAAACAGTCCCTTTTGTAATTTTATCCGTATCAATATTATTATTATTATTTATATTATCAGAATTATCCTTATCATCATTATATGTACCGCTATATTTATAATTTATTTGATTAACGGTTTCTTCAATGATTTCAGGAGGCAGTCCGATAATTGCAGCCATTTTGCCAAAACCTACCGGGCATGCGCTCTGCATTAACTCTCCTCTTTTTTTTGTTATAAGAAGAGCATTTTTAAATTTTATAATTCCTGCAAAAACATTAGCGCTATACTCTCCGAGACTATGTCCCGAAGCAGTCGAAACATTTATTTCAAATTCATTTTTAATTATACTTAAAATAGCTATGCTTACCGTTAATATTGCCGGCTGTGTATTCTCGGTTAGATTAAGCATATTTTCATCATCGCCGAATATCAACTTTTTCATATCTATTTTTAGCGTATCCGAAGCTTCTTCTATGATAATTTTATATTCCGAAAAATTATCAAAAAAATCTTTCCCCATTTTTATATACTGAGAACCCTGTCCGGGGAAAACAAATGCTATTTCTTTATTATCTATTTGATCCATATATTATTTATTATATATTTTATAAATATTTTATAAACAGCACAAATTAAATCTATATAAATATAAATGAAAATCTCTTATCGCTCTGATGAAAACAAAAAACCGGCGTTATCACATATTTTTGCTTAGTATGCTTATATAATTATTGCAATAATCTTATAATTTAATTCTATATTATATTATCATGGCTTAATGTTTGATGAATTTTGAAAAATTTTTAATAAATTCTTCTGTTTGCTGTATAATTTCTTCTATAACTTCCTTTACCGTTTTTTCTTCTTTAATCATTCCTGCTATTTGACCGCTCATCATTGAACCAAATTCTGAATCTCCGTCAATTGCGGCGGCTTTAAGTTTTCCTATGCCAAGTTCTTCATATTCTTTAACATCGGCGCATTTTTCTTCTAATTCTAAAAACATTTTTGACAATTTATTTTTAAGAACTCTTACAGGATGGCCGGTAGGTCTTCCTGTAATTACCGTATCCCTGTCCGACGCTTTTATTATCATATTTTTCCAATTTTGATGAACGGAACATTCTTTGGTAGCTATAAATCTTGTTCCCATTTGAATTCCTGAAGCTCCGAGACATAAAGCCGCTGCAAAACCTCTATAATCGGCGATACCTCCTGCCGCTATTACAGGAATATTCACGCTTTCCGCAACCTGAGGAACTAAAGTCATAGTGGTAGATTCGCCAATATGTCCTCCTGATTCCATACCTTCGGCAATTAAAGCATCTGCCCCTGCTTTTTCCATTCTTTTAGCTAAAGCAACGGCAGGAATAACAGGTATGACTTTTATACCTGCATTATGAAATTTTTTGATAAACGGACCTGCATTTCCTGCGCCGGTTGTAACAACTGAAACACCTTCATTTATAACAGCATCAACAAGCTCATCTATATATGAAAGATATAATATCAGATTAACTCCAAATGGTTTATCGGTATTGTCTTTGGCAAATTTTATCTGTTCAACGAGCAATTCCGGCGGCATCTGTCCCGCGCCTATTATACCTAACCCCCCTGCGTTTGACACAGCGCAGGCAAGTTTATAGTCAGAAGCCCAAGCCATTCCGCCTTGAAATATAGGATATTTTATACCGACCAATTCACATATGGGAGATTTCAACATTTTATTATCATTTTCCATTTATAAAGCATAAAGTATATTTAAATTAACCAAAAACAATAATTTTTATAAAATATACAATATAATTAGAATACAAAAAGTATGAAAATATTTATATTTTTAATTAAATTTTAATTAAAAATAATTTATAATTTACCATCTTATTAAAGAAGATGCCCATGTCAAACCTGCCCCTATTGCATCAATAAGCACAAGGTCTCTTTCTTTAATCCTGCCGCTCCTATATGCTTCATCTAAAGCAATAGGAATAGAGCCGCTTGAAGTATTGCCATATTTATTAACATTAACAAAAACCTTTTCCATAGGAAAACCTAATTTTTTAGCGGTTGCTTCTATTATTCTTATATTTGCCTGATGAGGAACAAATAAATCAATATCCTCCGGATTTAAATTATTATATTCTATAGCTTCTTTAGCAACATTGTTAAGATAATTAACAGCATATTTAAAAAGTTCGGAACCTTTCATTTTAATATAATGCTCATGATTTTCTATTGATCCTATAGATGCAGGCATATTTGAACCTCCCGCAGGAAGTTTTAATATATCGTCATGTCCGCCTTCAGAATGTATATGCGTTGACAATATACCTCTGTCTGATTCATTATTAGCTGATAAAACAACGGCTCCGCCCCCGTCGCCGAATAAAACACAGGTTGACCTGTCGGTATAATCTGTAATTCTTGAAAGAACATCTACTCCAACAACAAGAGCGTTTTTAAACTGCCCTGATTTAATTAAAGAGTCCGCAACGGACAGAGAGTATATAAATCCCGCGCATCCGGCGCTAATATCAAATGCTGCAGCTTTTTTAATGCCGAGATTATTTTGCACCATACATGAAGTTGAAGGAAAAATCATATCAGGAGTAACGGTTCCTACAATCAGCAAATCAATATCGGATGGTTTCATGTTTGCCATTTCAATAGCTTTTTTAGAAGCTTCAGCGGCAATATCTGAAGTTTTAATGTTTTTATCGGCTATTCTGCGTTCTTTTATACCTGTTCGCGACACTATCCAATCATCGGAGGTATCAACCATTTTGAGCAAATCTTCGTTTGAAAGAATTTTATCCGGCACGTAAGAACCAATGCCTTTTATGCTTGAACGTATCAATTTGCAACCCGCATTAAATAATTTTTAGAATAAAGAAATTCAATCTTAAGGTAAAGCTTTTTAATTTTTCTTTAAAGTAAATTAAACTTATGGATAAACTTGCTTAACCAAAGTATGTGCTCAGGTTTAACAAATTAAAAAAAATGTTTAACTTTTATTTTTAATTTAGTCTTGTATTTAATTATTTTATTTATAAACTAACTTATTTAACAAATAATAAAAATAATTAACCAATCGAGTAATTATGTAATATTTATTTCTCTATTATTAACAGTTTCAACATTTGATTCAATTTTTTGACTTATTTTTGAATTTATTTCTTGTTCGGCAAAATTTTTTGCCATTCTTATTCCGCTTGCAATTGCTTTAGGCGATGCTCCGCCGTGTGCAATAAATCCTACGCCGTTAATTCCAAGCAAAGGAGCGCCTCCATATTCATTATGGTCAACTAACTTCTTAAAATTTTTTAATGCTTTTGATGCAAACAATACGCCTAATTTAGCCATTGAACTTTTGTTTACTTCTTTTCTTAATAGTTTAAATATGGTTTCCGCAAGAGTTTCAGAAGATTTCAATATAACATTTCCCGTAAATCCGTCACAAACAACAACATCTACTTTACCGTTAAAAATTTCCCTGCCCTCTACGTAACCCAAAAAATTTATATCTATATTTTTAATAATTTTAAATGCTTCTCTTGTCAATTCGTTACCTTTAGATTCTTCCTCGCCGTTGCTCAAAAGTCCGACAATAGGACTATCTATGTGTTTAATAAATGAAGCGTATTCTGATCCCATAATTGCAAATTGCGCAAGATGATACGGCTTGACATCAACATTGGCTCCTGCATCCAACAATACCGTATGTCCGCCGACAGACGGCATAACGGTAGCAATGGCAGGTCTATCTATTCCCTTAAGTCTTTTAAGCACAAACATAGCTATAGCTAACGAAGCTCCTGTATTGCCTGCGCTTATAACGGCATCTGCTTCTTTATTATGAACAAGCTCATAAGCAACTCTTAATGAAGAATCTCTCTTGTTCCTTACAATAGAGGAAGGAGAATCCTTCATTGTTATTTGCTCGGAAGCATGTTTAATTTTTAATCTATTTAATATTGCGCTAGAACAGTTTAATTTTATTATCGTTTCCGAAAGCCTTTTTTCATCGCCTACCAGCACTATTTCTATATTATTATCGAATTTAAGCGCTTCTATAGCCCCTAAAATCTCAGGATTTGGAGCATTATCCGAACCAAAAGCATCCAGAGCTATTTTAATCATAATAAGTTTAGATTCACCGAAAATTAATTAAAAAAACTATTAGCTTGCCGATTGCTCAATTTTTTCTGCAATTATTTTCCTGCCTTTATAAGTATTGCAATTTGAACACATTCTGTGGGGCAATGCAGGTTCGCCGCAAGTTGGACATTTTACATAATTTACAGGTGTTAGACTGTCATGGGTTCTTCTTTTATCTCTCCTACATTTACTATGTCTTTTTTTAGGATTTGCCATAATTAATATCTCCTGATTGTTTGTATTTTATTTATTTATTTATAATATATAATTTAGATGATACAGCCGCAAAATATTTATTTGAATTATTATCTAATTTTTTTAAATTAATAAACATAATTAATAAATTAAATTAATAAACAAATAAAAAATGACAATATATTATTAAATTAAATTAAAAAATTGTCAACATTCAATTTTAAAATCCGTTATTTTATGCGTTTTTCATCTAAAAATTTATAGCTCTTAATATTAAATATTAACCTCTATTTTTATAAAAATGAAAAAGAGGCTGTCTTCAGCGGTTTAAATTATTCTATCAGTCAATTTTAAACTGCCGTATTTAACGAAAGCGTTAGTTCTTTCTCATTTTAGTATATTATAAGCACATTATTAAATTAATTATTGTTTTAATTTCAAGCGGTTTAATTTTTAGGTAGTTTAATTTTAATTTTCAAAAGATATAAAAATTTCAGCATTGCCAGCTCTGAAATCAGCTCTGTTGGATATGACTAATTCTTCCGCTCTGCAAGCCGACATAATATCGGCAGATAAATTCTGTATAGTTTCTATTATTTGCTCATCTGCTGAATAGGCAAATAATCTTTTTACTTTATGATTTTGATGAAGATTTAAATTCGTTCTCAATTTGCGCGATGATTCTAAAATAGCTAAAATAACATTTACTTGTTTAATAGAAGTTTCATTGATCAATTCGTGTCTGTATTCAGGCCAAGCCGATAAATGAATGCTTTTCCCAATTTCAAAATGTTTATAAAAAGACAAATATAATTCTTCGGAAATGAAAGGCAAAAATGGAGCAAAAAGCTTTAATGTATTAAATGAAACATAATACATCACGTTTAAAGACTGAATTTTTCTATTGTTAAATAATGGACTTTCTTCCCAGAATATATTTTTAATTATTTCGAGATAATTATCGCAATATATATTATAAAAAAAATCGCCGACAGTCCTTATAGCTGAAGAATATTCATAAGACTCAAAATATTCTCCGCATAATTTTAAAGTTTTTTCAAATTCCGTTAAAAGCCAGCTGTCAACCGCAGGCAGATTTAACTTGCTTATATCTTCTTTATAAGGATTAAAGCGGTTAAAGCGGCTGAATTTATTATTATCATCGTCATTATTATAATTGTAATTATTATAACCGTCTTTATTATTTACATCCGCTAAATCCGCATTTAATAATTCTGACTCGGCGTTATCTGCATTATCGGCACTAAATGATTTAAGGCTGTCAATATTTGTTGCAAGAAATCTTACGGCATTCCATATCTTTATCAAAAGCCTCCTGCCGTTAGCTACATCTTCTTCGCTAAATCTTAAATCCTGACCTAAATTTGCCTTTGCAGCCCAATATCTTAAAGCATCTGCCGAATATTTTTCTATTATTTCTTCGGGCGCAACAAAATTGCCAAGACTTTTTGACATTTTTTTTCCGCTTTTATCAAGACCCCATCCGCTTATCATAACATTTTCAAAAGGAACATCCCCCGTATGATAAATTGATTTAACAACGGTATAAAAAAGCCATGTTCTTATTATCTCCTGTGCTTGAGGTCTTAAAGTCATAGGAAATATTTTTTTATTTTTTGCCTCGTTTAAATTAGTGTCGCTTAAATTATAATTATCAATATTTTTATTTTTAACAATTATATCATTATTTATATTTTTATTTATAACGTCATTAGCAATATTGTCCGCTCCGCCTTTGATATTATCGCTATTGCTGATATTATTAATTTTGGAAATATTATAACCGCCATCATCATTATTATTGCCCGAAACAAAATTAGCCCAATTAGAATTTATAAACGGGGTCATCGAAGACGTCATCCATGTATCCATCACATCTTTTTCAGGAATAAATTCATTATTTCCGCAAATCGGGCATATATCTGTATGCTTAGGTCTTGAAACGACAGGATCTACGGGAAGTTCGTCTTCTTTTGCAATAATAGGTTGATTGCATCTGGAACAATACCAGACAGGAAACGGTACACCGTAAAATCTTTGCCTTGAAATATTCCAATCCCACTTAATATTTTGAACCCATTCGTCATATCTTGTTTTCATAAAAGCAGGATACCAATTAAGTTTATTTCCTGCTTCAATAAATTTATCTTTATAGTCTAATATTGGAATAAACCATTGGGGAGTTTGAATAAATTCAACAGCGGTACTGCATCTGTCATGGATGCCGACATTGTGCTTTAATTTTTTTTCGTTTTTAATCAACGATAATTTTTTTAAATCTTCGACTATAACTTTCTTAGCATCCTTGACGCTGATTCCTTTATAAGCGCCCGCCATTTCGTTTAATTTGCCTGAAGGTTCAATAATAATCGCCGTTTCTAATTTATGCTCTTTCCATTTTTTTACATCTTCGGCATCACCCCATGTGCAAACCATCATAAGACCTGTTCCGTATTCTGTTTCTACCGATTCGTCAAACTTGACGGGAACGGTATGATTATAAATAGGTATTTTAATTAATTCATCTTTTAAATGAAGATATCTTGAATCGGAAGGATTGGCATAAATTGCAACGCATGCGCCGAGAAGTTCCGGTCTTGTAGTAGATATAATAAGTTTTTCTTCGGAAGATGAAATAAATTCGATATCATATAAAACTCCGTCAAATTCTTCAATTGTAATATCAGCCTGCGCAAGTGAAGTTCTGCATAAAGGGCACCATATAATAGGCTCATTCCGTCTTTCTACTAATTTTTTATCATAAAGTTCAATAAAAGATTTTTGCGATGTTTTTCTGCACTTGCCGTCAATAGTTGAATAAGTCAAATCCCAATCTACGCTTATCCCTAAAGCCTGCCATAATTCTTTGTAAGTGTTTATACCTATTTTTGTTTCTTTCAGACATAAATCAATAAACTCGTCTCTTGTAATTTTAGACTTGTTTATTTTATATTTTTTTTCAACATATCGTTCGGTAGGAAGACCGTTATCGTCAAATCCCATAGGATAAAAAATGTTAAAACCTTTCATCCGCTTGTATCTGATAATAAACTCGGCTTGCGAATAGCTCATCGCATGACCGACGTGAAGATGAGCGGAAGATACATAAGGAGGAGGCGTGTCTATTGAAAAAGTAGGTGAAAAGACGGGCGCATCCGCGTTTTCTGCGTTTAAAGAACAAGAATCTGAATTGGAATCACAAAAAGATGATGCCGCAGGCGCATTTTGCCGCTCTCCCGTAATTTCTTTAATATCTCCGTTCAGACTGTCTTTATCTTTGTCTATAGATTTGTCTTTAAATTTGTATATATTATTGCTTTCCCAATACTCGGCAATTCTTTTTTCTGCCGATTTATAATCATAATTTTTGGGAAAGTCTTTAAAATTGGTATTTTGCATAGTTTTACAAGTTTATCAATTTTTTAGATAAAAATCAAACTATCTTTAGTTAAGGATGCGTTTATTATCTCTTTTTAATATAAAATGTAAGAGCGTCTTCTTGTTCTGAGGTTTCCCAGCTAAGAAGTTCATCTCCTGACTTCCTGCAAAAAGCAGAAACATTGTATTTCATAGAAACTTTATCTAAATTAGAAATTTCATCCGAAAAGACTAATAAAACATCCCCACTTTGCATATCTTCAAGCTCTTTAGATATCTTTGCTATAGAAAGACCGCAGGTAGCGCATAAGTCCGTAATATCGACTTTACGATTGTAATTCATAATATCCCCCTATTTTAAATATTTTATTTTTAAGAAAAATTCATCAATTAAGCTCAAAATAAATACTAATCTATAATCGCATGCTTTTTTACATTTTCGAGTCTTTTGCCTTTTACTCCGTAGGAGATTGATTTAAGATATCTATATTCTTCTTTAGAATTTTCTTTTTGCATTTATTCTATAATTTTTTCTATACCGTATAAAACCTTTGGCTATATCAAATTAGAAGGGTAAAATTTTTCTACAAGGGAGATGACTTCTTGTTTATCTTTAAATCCCGTTGCTTTAATTAAATTTTTAATATCCTCTACATCCGAAGAATTTTCTATATTACCTATGCGCATAGCCATACATTTCATAGCCAAAAGATATTCGGCAGTCGGCATAAATATGCGCAACCCTTTTGCTTCAGAATGTTCCGGAAATTCCATAAATAAATTTTTTTCTAAAGGACGGTTAAACCCAAAAACACAAATACGGATTACCCCAGCTTCGGTCCGTTCTTTTTATTTAACCAGTTATTTAAGTCTTTCGTGCGTGAAGGCATCTTCATTGTCAAGAGTTTGAATTTGCTCTAATTGCGTAATATAATTTTTAATTTATTTTTCAAAAAAGAATATATTTCTTGTTTATTTATATTATATTTAGGTTTTAAATATTTAATATCTTTATCCTTAAATTCCACAATGTTAAGATAAAACTGGAAATTATAGAAAGGGTGATGATGGCGGTAAGGATGAGGAAGATTTAATATTATCTTTTAAAACCTTTATTTTTGTTTAATCTTTCGTTTATATCTTTCGTGAAAGCGTCTTATGTGTCAGGCGTATTTTTTTTTATTTTTTGCATCGTTTGCGATATATATTCTTTAATTTTTTCTTTAAAAAAATATTGCATTTCGGATTTATCTATATCATATTTAGGGTTTAACTCAGGTTCTAGTTTTTCTCTATCAACGCCGGTTAAATCGACTGCGAATTTAAAAAAGTTGGTTTCGTCGAATTTAAAAAACTCTCTATTGTCTATTTTTTTATTATATAATCTTCCCGCTTCTTTTAAAGCTTTCTCTAATCCAAATTCTTTAGTAATAACATAAAGGTCGTAATAATCCCTTATGGCGATTCTATGATGTATTACCGCGGTTTTCATTCCGATTAACGTATTTAAGTTTGCAATGTATAAATTTTCTTTTAAATGATTTTTTTCTGTTTTTAAAAAATCTTCGCCTGAAGCAAAAAACGTAACCTTTACATTGTTAATATAAAAATCTCTTTTTGAAGCAGAAGAAGCAGATGATTCTACCCCTTCTTCTACATTAAATCCCTTTTTAAATAATCTATCCATCATCTTATCTATATGTTTGTCCATTTTTAAGAATTAATCGGAAGTTGCTAAATCTATATCTTCCGAAAGACGATGGTTAAGATAATAAGAAAGAGCAGAGCCTCCGATAAACACATAATCTTTAATTTTTTCATCTTCGCTTAAAATATTTAAAACTTTTTCCGTTTCAGGCAACCACATATTCTTTAAATACCTCAAATAAATAATCCATATATTTAACGTTTTTTAAATCCATTGCCGTCGGAATTATATCTGGTCTTAACTTTATTTCTCCGCTCATCGCCGGCCGGATTTTTGTAAAATAAGCATCATAAAGTTCTTCGTAAGGAAAATATATAAAAAGATTTAAATGATCATTAAATCTTCCGTATCTGATTAATTGTTCCATTATTAAAGGCAGAGGAAGAGATACTCTGTCCCATGCGTGCGAATAAGACCAGAAATACTTTTTAGGAAACGGAGTATTTTTTAACTTATATTGAATATTCATGTTATTCACCTTAATACATATTATAGCATATAATTTAATATAATAAAATTATGAAAGAAACTTTGATCCATAATAAAATTGCCCATTATTGCAAAATAAATTTTAAAATATTTCCGGATCCGGAAGGTTTTCATAAACCTGTTCAATCGTTTTATTACAGGTTAAGACTTTTATAATGGAAGGTAACGGTTCGGAAAATATTCCATCCAAATCCCTTTCACCTGCATAAATAATAGGAAACGCCAGCTTCTCTACCGGAGGATAAAACTCGGCTTCTACGCCAGGTTTATTGCCTCTGGCGTCAAGACGATACCATCCGTATTGCTTTAAGTAAACAGCATTTAACCCGTGCAGAGTAAAACGAGAACTTGAAATATCGATATCTAAAACAAGTCTTTGATAGCATAAACCTGACGGAATACCGTTAGCTCTCAAAAGAGCAGTCAAAAGATGACTTTTAGAATAACAATAGCCCGTGCCGTGTATTAAAACATCGGAGGCTTTGCATGTTACGGGATTTAACTTGTAATCCCAGCTATGCTTAATAGAATCTCTGACAAATAAAAAGCAACGTTTAGCTATATCTTCTTCGGACGAACAGTTTGCGGCAAGTTCAACGGCTTTATTTAATACGTCGGAATGCCGCCAGTCAATATACTCGCTATCGTTTAAATACTGCTCCATACCATAATGCTCCTTTATTTAATTATAATTTGAAACAGGTTGAATACAAAAATACGAATTGTTTGTTAATATGATTTTAAATCGGTATCTGCAAGTAATTAAGTTATCTAAAAATATAAATACCGATAATATATATTTTAAATTTTAATTTATTTTTTTAACAGCTAAATATAATTATTTTAACGATAAAGCATTAAAGTTTCGGCTCTATCACGCTAATTTCTTTTACCTCGTCCGTTGCTCCGGTGCAAATTACAAGAGCTACGGTTTCAATATTAGCCAGATTGGCATGCGGATGACCTTCGGGATTTAATACGTAATCTCCAGGAAATAATCTTTGTTCGCCGTTCCTGTGGCAGTGTCCGCCTTCAAGGATATAAACATGTTCATCGGAACGGGCAACGGCAACCGTCCTGATCATTTTGCCTTCGGGAGGAATAAATTTAATTAAATAAGCTACTCCTTTCCCTTTATCAAGTCTGTTAGTTAATTGTTTTATGAATACTATTTCTTTATCGTCATGTAATACGCTTTCCCCGTAAATAGAGCTTGCAGGAGTCCAGCTTGCTTCGGGTGTTCTTATAAAAATAGCGTCGGTTTCCAATTATATCCCTTTTTTTATTCTTAAAATTTATTTATAAGTATTTATATTGTTTATGCAATTTTAGATTACTATACAATTGAAAATAATAATTTACAATTAATAATTTAATATACTCTTAACTCAGTGTCTATCATATTATAACAAGTCCATCTTTTGAGCTCTTCCCGGTCTTCAGTCCTTTTAGATATAATAGAAGAAAGAACAGAGCAAGATAAAGTTATTGAAAAAAGGCGGATAGGCTGTTTAAATCAAGAACCTTTTTTCTGGCAATAAGCCAAAATCTCATAATATGTTTTTCAAGTTCCATAGAATTCGTTGCTAAAAATCTTACTACAATACCATGAGGCGAAAACGCTGAAGCGCCGCCATGCACATTAATTATGTTCTCTGTTTCCATCTTATCTAATTCCTCCTGCATTAAACCGCATAGTTCTTTTTCAATAATAGGATTGTGAAAGACAAAATACATAGTTGCCATAATATTGTAGCCTTCCATAAATCCAATTTCATTATAATTTATTTCCTCAGGCTGTATAAACATCCTATCCGTAATTATAAGCTCGTTATCATAAATTATTTCAAGCGCACTTTTATAATATTTAAAATGAAAATGCTCACCTCTTGTATTTCTTCCAGTAACAAAAAAATCAAGCAGAAAAACAATAGCATTTTCCTCCATTATAATATTCAATTTCTGTTCATAGGCACTGCCTGCAAAAGGAATATTTAACTTAGGCATATATTCAAGTATGGAATTACTTTTCGCGATAAATTTTATGTTTTGGATAGACGGATGTTCTATTGTCCTATATATCTTTGTTGCAGACGGTGTTGATATAAAAACATGCGTATCTTTTTCAGCAATTGCAATAATATTTATGACATCACCACCTACTAAACCACCAGTAGGATTGACAAGATAAAAATAGGCTATTCCAGTATCATCCAGATAAAATGGCCGCGATATAGCCATAGGCATCTTTGAAAAAGCATCCGATAAAATAACTTTATCTTTCTTCTTCTTAAACTGAAGATATAGTTTACCGTTTTTACCTACCGTAGAATTCATTTTGATATTATAAATTATTGATAAATTAAAGATTAAAGATTAAAGATGTATAAAATCTGTTTACAATCCCGTATAAAAAATGTTTTTATTACATATCATATATAGATTAAATAGTGTTATATTTATATATACAGTGTTATATTGGAATTGCAACATTTTTTTATACACAAAGCGAAGTATTTTAAGATAGTCCTATTGCGTGTTCAGTAAATTATAGCAGGTTCAATTATGCCGATAATGCATCAGCAGCGGTATTATGTAAATAGTATATTTTTTTTTATCCATCCGATTATCTCGTCCAAACCCTTATCTATTTTTAAATTTGTAAAAATAAAAGGTTTCCCCGACCTCATTTTTTTAGAATCCCGTTCCATAACCTCAAGACTTGCCCCTATATAAGGAGCAAGGTCTATTTTATTTATCACCAGCAGGTCAGATCTTGTAATGCCTGGACCGCCTTTTCTCGGTATCTTATCTCCTGCAGAAACATCTATGACGTATATGGAACTATCAACAAGTTCGGGGCTAAAGCTTGCGGCAAGATTGTCGCCGCCGCTCTCTATAAAAATAATATCAAGCTCGGGAAATGTTTCAATTAATTGATCAACAGCTTCTTGATTAATTGATGTATCCTCCCTTATTGCAGTATGGGGACATCCTCCCGTCTCAACGCCGACAATCCTTTCTTCCGGCAGCGCCTTAGCCATTGTAAGAAACTGGGCATCTTCTTTTGTATAAATATCGTTTGTAACAACCGCAATAGAAAACTCTTTTTGCATGTATTTACATAACCTTTCTATAAGAGCTGTCTTGCCTGAACCTACAGGACCGCCTATACCTATTTTTACAACATTGCCTTTTACTCTTTTATGCATAATTTTAATCCTTAATAATCTTTAGTTAATATAAACAGATTTTTAATTCTGCAATTTGAGTTAATAAATATGCTTATAAATAAATATAAGTGTTATTTTCATACAACGGCTTATAGCAACAGACATTTGGCTCAAATGAAGGTCATATTGTAAAATATTTCACCGATTTATGACCTGAATAGTCTTGTGTATAGCGTCTCATGTTTCATCCCCATTATTTCAATACCAGGCGTAAAAGTATAAATATCCTGTTCTCCATAATTCATTATTTCTGAAACCGAAGTTGACAAAAAACCTTTGAACGTATCTATAGTCTTCTGCCCTTCTGTTTGTCCAAGCGGTATTAACCTTAAACCTGCACCTACAATTCCCGATACAATATTATACAGATATGCTAATATGGCGCTATAAATATCAATTCCTAAAACATTGCATGCCAAAGCATACACGACTATATGATGGCCGTAAATTGTATTATTTTCAATCTTTTGTGAATACCTATTTGTAAATTCCGATGAATAAAGTTGACGCATTATTTTTAAAAGCTGCCTGCCCATCTGAATATCGCCTTCCCTAAATTCTCTTACAACCTTCATAGAATGAATAATCTTATCATAATAGATAACAGCCTCTAAATCACTCTTATTTATTGCCTCCATGCAAAGTTTTAATATAAGCGCATCGCAATGTTTTATAGAACCTGCAATAAGATTTTTTAAAAAAATATTAAATCCTGTCGAATTAGAGATAGTACCCTTAGAAACGTACGTTTCAAGCCCGAAAGAATAAGCATACAAACCTGACGGAAACAGCGTATCCGTCAATTGAAACAGCGAAAGCAAAGCTCCATCATTCATAATTCGTCATTCATGTATATGTGCATGCCTCTGCGTTAACGGTTCAAATATCGCTTTTATTCTATTATATTCTATCCCTTTTTTATTTAACCAAACCTCTACCTGACGGCTATAAAGCATAAAAATACCGTCTTTATTTATTGCTACCGGCAGATGCATATTGCCGATAACATAGGCAATATTAGCCGAAGCGACTAAATCCTTGTGTTTAATCAAAATTAGATCTTCTTTTTTAGTTTCAACCTCTATATAAGTTGTATCATCTTTGTAAATAATATCCCCGCTGTAAAGTATTGTCCCTGTCGGCAATGCAATCCCAATTTCAATGCCGCCTTTTGATACGATACGCTGGCGGGATTTTCTCCGCTCTTCCCAATCAAGGACTATAACATCTTTATTTTTACCGTTAACATCTACATTTGACAATATTTGATTTACCACCACAAAGTTACTCACGCCGTAATCCCTTAAAATATAATAAACATAATATATTAAATTAAAACATTATATAAAAATTGAATAATAAATACATTGTATAATAATAATATAATAAATATATTATCTATCATAAAATTAACAAAAACAATAACAATAACAACGCATAAAAAAATAATATAGTAATACATTATCCGCTGAAGAACGCTTTAAAATAAAAAATATCTTTGCGCCATTGGTAAAATAGATGCGGGTTCAGACGTAATCACTTTCTTATCTGCTTTGACTATGTATGTCTCTGGATCTACCGCTATAGACGGAAGATAGGAATTATTTATCATATTTTTTTTCCCGATATTGCGGCAGTTCTTCACGTAAGCTATTTTTTTTTGCAATCCTAATTTTTGCGCCGTTTTATTATCATAAGCAGCCTTTGATATAAAAGTATAGGATGTGGAATATACCGCCTTCCCGAAAGCCCCGAACATAGGTCTTAAAACCATAGGTTGCGAAGTCGGTATAGAAGCATTGGCATCGCCCATCTGAGCAAATGCAATAAAACCGCCTTTTATAATCATAAAAGGTTTCACTCCAAAGAATGCAGGCTCCCAAAGCACTATATCGGCAAGTTTCCCAACTTCTATCGAACCCACATAATCTGCTATCCCATGTGCTATTGCAGGATTTACCGTATATTTGGCTACATACCTTTTTACCCTGAAGTTATCATTATCGCCTTTTTCTTCTTTTAATCTGCCAAACTCCTTCTTCATCTTATCTGCCGTCTGCCATGTTCTTATTATAACTTCGCCAACTCTGCCCATAGCCTGCGAATCGGAAGACATCATACTAATTGCCCCCACATCATGCAGCACATCTTCAGCCGCAATAGTCTCCGCCCTTATCCTTGAATCTGCAAAGGCGACATCTTCAGGTACATTAGGATCAAGATGATGACATACCATAAGCATATCTAAATGCTCATCCATAGTGTTGATTGTAAATGGCATAGTAGGACTTGTTGAAGACGGTAATACATTTGGTAAGCCGCATACTTTTATAATATCAGGCGCATGCCCGCCTCCGGCTCCTTCCGTATGATAAGTGTGTATAGTCCTTCCTTTAAACGCTGTTATCGTATCTTCTACAAATCCTGCCTCATTGAGCGTATCCGTGTGTATAGCCACCTGAACATCATAACGGTCAGCTACGGAAAGACACGCATCTATGTTTGACGGCGTTGTACCCCAATCTTCATGCAGCTTTAAACCTATCGCTCCCGCTTCAATCTGCTCCCCTAAAGACTCAGGGTTTGCACTATTCCCTTTGCCGAGAAATCCCATGTTTATAGGAAATTCCTCCGCAGATTCAAGCATTCTTTGAATATTCCACTTGCCGGGGGTGCAAGTAGTCGCATTAGTACCTGTAGCAGGACCTGTACCTCCGCCAATCATCGTGGTAATACCTGAACATAATGCCTGTTCAATTTGCTGCGGCGCTATAAAATGCACGTGCGAATCAATACCGCCCGGCGTTACAATCATATTTTCGCCTGATATAACTTCCGTAGAAGCACCGATTATCATATTAGGACTAACCATATCCATGGTATCGGGGTTGCCTGCTTTACCGATGCCGAAAATCTTTCCGTCTTTGATTCCTATATCAGATTTTACTACACCCCAATGGTCTAATATAATCACATTTGTGATAACCATATCTAATGCATTTCCATCACTTGTGATTCTTGCGGATTGTCCCATACCGTCTCTAACTACCTTGCCCCCGCCAAATTTAGCCTCATCGCCGTAATTAGTAAAATCTTTTTCAATCTCAACAAATAAATTCGTATCGGCGAGCCTTACTTTGTCGCAGACGGTAGGACCATACATATCCGCATACTGCTTTCTTTTTATTTTTACTGTCATTAATCAAATACCTTTAAATTTAAATTTTTTAGCATTCTTAATTGCATTTTTTTTAACTGTTACATCAGTGATTAAACCATTTGTAAGACCATTAAACCCATACGCAATCCTGTTTCCGCCAAAATCTACAAGTTCTACTTCTTTATATTCGCCCGGTTCAAATCTTATTGCCGTACCCGCAGGTATATTTAACCGCATACCATATCCGTCAAGTCTGAAAAAATCAAGCGCCTTATTAACTTCAAAAAAATGATAATGCGATCCCACCTGTATAGGTCTATCTCCCGTATTTGAAACAACAACCTTTACAATTTTTCTTCCTTTATTAATCTCTATAGAAGCATCCTTTAAAATGTATTCGCCCGGTACCATATATATCCTCCCTGTCATCTTGTAGGGTTATTAACCTCAAGTATTAGCTGTAAATACTGCAACGCAAGCCGCCACATAAACTATTTCTGCTATCTTATTGGATTACATAATATCTTATATTATTTTTATTAATTTTACCTTTGAATTTCTAACAACTATAAACTATCCCCCCCCCATCATCTTATTGGATTATGCACTGTAACAAGTTTTGTTCCATCAGGAAAAGTGCCTTCTACATGTATCTCTTTTATCATATCAGCTACACCTTCCATTACATCTTCTTCTCTTAAAATTGTTGCTCCGTATCGCATTAATTCCGAAACTGTTTTGCCTTGCCTTATGCCTTTCTGTATATGAGATGTAATAAGCGCTACCGCCTCAGGATAATTAAGTTTAAGTCCCTCGTCTTTCCTTTCCTGCGCTAGATTTCCTGCCACATATATCAATAATTGATCCTTTTCTTTTGGCGTCAGATACATATTATTATTATCTCCTAACCTAAATAGTTAAATATTTCTTAATATCATCCTTATTAAACTTATTTCTGTCACTTCTAAAAACAATGGTTCCTTTTTCCATCACATAACAATAGTCCGATAACCGCAAAGCAAAATCCATATACTGTTCTACGAGTAAAATTGATGTGGTTTTTTGTCCTTTTATCAACTTAATTATATTTTCTATCTCTAAAACTATGGACGGCTGAATACCTTCAGTAGGTTCATCCATAAGTATCAAGTCAGGATTGGATGCAAGCGCGCGTGCTATTGCAAGTTGCTGTTGTTGTCCGCCGCTAAGTTCGCCCCCGTTTTTATTTAACATTTTTTTCAAAAAAGGGAACATTTCATAAATGCGTTGAAGCATTTCATTAGAATAGTTATGCTTAGCCTCAAAACCTAAAATAATATTTTCATAAACCGTTAGATATGGAAATATTTCTCTTCCTTGAGGCACATAGCTTATCCCTTTTCTTGCTCTTTTATCTATTGAAATATGTGTTATATCTTCATCATTGAAAGAAATTGTCCCTGATTTAACGTTAATCAAACCGATTATAGTTTTCAAAAAAGTAGTTTTGCCTACACCGTTACGCCCCATTAATGCTACAACACTGCCTTTTGGTATCTCTAAATCCACATCTCTGAGTATTTGGGTATCTTTATAACCTGCATTAATACACTTAATATTAAGCATCTTCCTCTGCTCCTCTGCCAAGATACACGTCTATAACTGTTTGATCATTCCTGACATATTCAAAAGAACCCTCGCATAATATACTGCCTTCATGGAGAACAGTAACTCTTTCTCCAAATTTTTCAACAAAATTCATATCATGTTCAACAATAAGCACCGACATATCTTTGGCTAAATCTTTAAGCAATTCCCCTGTTTTATCCCTTTCTGAACCTGTCATACCCGCCACAGGTTCATCTACCAGCAAAAGTTTTGGCGATTGAAGCATTGTCATCCCGATTTCAAGCCACTGCTTTTCTCCATGCGACAGCAAACCTGCATATTGCAATTTTTTATCTATTAAATTAATTCTTTCCATAACTTCATATATGTAATTTTCAGATTTTTTATCTATTTTATTAAATATAGAAGAAAATATCCCTTTATTTTTTTTATGCGCAAGAGTCATGTTTTCAATAACGGTTAGCTGCTCAAATACGGAAGGTGTTTGAAATTTTCTTACTATTCCTATCCTTGCTCTTTGATATTCTCTAAGTCCCAAAAGCTCAATGTTTTCTTCAAATATAAAGCTGCCTGAAATTGGACTAACTTTGCCGCATATTACGTCAAGCAGCGTTGTTTTACCTGCACCGTTAGGACCTATCAAAAAACGAAGTTCTCCTTTATTGACATACAGGCTTACTCCGTTTAAAGCCTTAAAACCGTTAAAATCAACAGTTATATTCTCACCGTAAAGTATCGTTCCTGCCATAATTTATCCTTTAAATAGGTATTACTATTTCTCTTCATTGAGGTCCTTCAGAAACTTTTTATCAAGATTGACCTGTTCAAAAACCTTATAACGCTTCCAAATTCCCATAATACCGCCGGGGAACACTATCGTAACTAATATAAAAAGCCCTCCGAGTATATACAACCACCCCTCTGGAAATATTCCGCTAGAAAAAGTTTTTATACCGCTAACAACTATAGCTCCGATGATTGCCCCTATTAAAGTTCCTCTTCCTCCGACAGCAACCCATATAACCATTTCTATAGAGAAAAATATACCGAACGTTGCGGGAGAAACAATCCCTATCTGCGGAACAAAAAGTGCTCCTGCTAACCCCATTATGCCTGCAGAAAGAGTAAAAATAAAAACTTTATATCTTATTGTATCGTAACCAAGAAATTTTAATCTGTTTTCCCCGTCCCTTATAGCAACAAGAATCTTACCGAGTTGCGAACTTAACATCCATTCAATCAATAAATATATACCGATAAGAACGGCGGCCGTTATTAAAAATAATCCCCTTATTGTATCGGAAGAACCGAGCGAGTATCCGAACAGCGATTGAAAATCGGTAATACCGCTGCTCCCGCCCGTATAGGATTGTTGAGCTATAAATACAAGCGAAAACACAAGCGCAAGCGCTTCGGTAAGTATAGAAAAATATACTCCTTTAATATTTGAACGAAATATAGGAACGCTTATAATAACTGCCAATAGCATAGGTAATATTATAGCCATAGGTATAGCAAACCATGCATTGGCGAATAGGCTCAAGAAATATGGAACGCTTTTAAAACCGCTCCATACCATAAAATCAGGTAAAGCACCTGTTTGCAATTTTAAATACATTGCCATACAATATGCCCCGAGGCTGAAAAAAACACCCTGACCAAGGCTTAGTATTCCTGTATATCCCCATATAATATCAATCCCAACCGCAATAATTGCAAAAACAAAATATTTGCCAAAAAGATTAACGTAATATATCGGCAAAAATAAAACTACACTTGCTAAAATTACTAAAAATATTACGATTAAATTTTTTCTTATAAAATTTTCCATCGTCTGATTTTACCTTTTACTATCATTATGAATGTCTTAAAAAACATTGATCAATAAATGGAATATATGTAATATAATGGCAAATATACAAATTTATAATCAATCAAGAGCTCTATTCCTTAATACAAAAAGCCCCTCGGGTTTCCATTGCAATAAAATTATTACAAATATAAATACCAGCGCTCTCCCCATACTTGACGTTGTAATAAATTCAAGATATGGACTGAGCATGCCTATTACTAGCGACCCTCCAATAGTGCCTGCCAAGCTTCCTACTCCGCCGAGTACAACGACCATAAATGCATCAACTATATAATGCTCCCCCATTGATGGTCCTATGGGACCAAGCAAACTCAATGCGCATCCCGCTATTCCTGCAAGACCGCTGCCAAACGCAAAAGTAAATGAATCAATTCTTCCTGTAGGAATGCCGAGGCAAGCACTCATATTTCTATTTTGCATAACAGCCCTAATCTTTCTGCCGCTGTTTGTTCTATATAAATAGCAATAAACTCCAACAATTGCAACTATAGAAAGGCTCAAAATAAACAGTCTGTTATAAGGTATTTGAAATCCTCCGATTACATGCAAACCGCCGCTAAGCATAACCGGCGTATTTACCACAACATTGTTAGAACCGAATACATTTCTTGCCAACTGCTGAAATATAAGGCTTACGCCCCAAGTAGCAAGCATGCTTTCATAAGGCTTTGCATATAAAAATCTTATCAAGCTTTTTTCTAATATAAATCCTATAAATCCGGCTGCAAAAAATGCAAAAGGCAAGGCAAGCAAAAAGATAGCAAAACTATCATTGCCTGCATAATGGGCAAATATAATGCCCTGAACCACATAAACCATATAGCCGCCAATCATAATAAATCCGCCTATGGCAAAGTTTATAACACCCATTATGCCAAACGTCACGCTGAGACCAAGCCCTACAAGAAGCAGAATAGAACTTACACTTAGACCGTTTGTCGTAAGCGATAAAAATGTATCAAGCGTCATAATATTTCTCCAGTCATATTATAATAGTAAACCACGCATAATTAGGTTACTAATTGAAATTAAAACAACAAAGGCTATCGTATTAAGTTTCATCGGGCATGCAAATATACATGCCCGATATACATCTTATTTTTTTATTATTTTAAGCAGTTGCCTTCGTAACACCTTTTCCAATTTTTTCTCTTAACTATCACACCCGGAGCAGTTACCTTTTCATCTGATATCAATGAAGGAAAAGGTTTTGGTCTGACTGATTTTGATGATTTCCATACTATTTTAAATTGACCATTCGGTTCTACCTTTCCAATCAATACTTTTTGCCATGTTTGATTATTTATAGGGTCAACTTTAACTAATCCTTGCGGCGCTTTAAAACTTATCCCTCTTATTGCCTGCCTCACTTTATTTATATTAGTAGAATCGGCCTTTTTTACAGCGGCTGCCCATAAATACACTCCAAAATAACCTGCTTCCATAGGGTTATCTACAACGGCATTTTTTCCAAACTTAGCCTGATAATTTTTAATAAAAGCAGCGTTACGTTTTGACTTCATGCTCATAAAATAATTCCATGCAGCATAATCGCCGACTAAATATTTAGGACCTATACCTTTTACTTCAACCTCTGCTATACTTACCGACATTACAGGAATATCCTTAGGTGTAATCCCTGCCGACATAAGCTGTTTAAAAAATGCCACATTGCTGCTGCCATTTAATGTATTAAATATTACGTCTGGCTTTGCCGCTTTAATTTTTGTAATAATTGTGCTAAAATCAGTACTGCCGAGCGGGGTGTACTGTTCGCCAACTAATGTCCCGCCTTCAGCTTTTAATTGCTCCTTTATAATCATATTTGCTACTCTCGGGAATACATAATTAGAACCGATAAGGTAGAATTTTTTATATCCTTTCTTTAAGAGCCAGCTCACCGCAGGCATAATCTGTTGATTTGGGGTTGACCCTAGATATATTATATTTTTTGAATCCTCCAACCCTTCATATTGAACGGGGTAAAAAAGCAAATTATCATATTCCTGCACTACAGGTAACACCGCTTTTCTGCTTGCAGATGTCCAACATCCAAAAATAGCAGACACATGATGCTTTAATATCAGATCTTTTGCTTTTTGGGCAAAAGTTGACGGATCAGAAGCGCCATCCTCAATAACCGGAACAATTTTCCTTCCAAGCAAACCGCCTTTTGCATTAATTTGGTCAATTGCCAATAATGTTGCATTTTTAACAGGTATCTCGCTCATAGCCATGGTTCCTGTGAGTGAATGCAAAACACCAACATATATAGGCTTTTTACCTGCCGTTTTAACACTTGAATGTTTTCTTAATACAACAAATAAAATGATAACAACAAGTATTATGACGCCTATTGAAATAACATATTTCAGATTTTTTTTTGCCGGCATCTTTTTCTTCCTCCATTGTAAAACTAAATTAAAGTTTAAAGTTTTTTAATTTTTCAAAATCAAATTAAATATAATCATATATAATATAAGTATAATTAAAATTATTTATTCAAAATATTGCAAAATATATGCCAAATGAATTAAATTAATTGGCTATCGTTAAAAAACACCTGCAATGCTCTAATTTTCATTTTTATAAATTATTATTATTATATAAATATTTATGCCTGAATAAATTTTTACTAAAAGATGCTTAATAATTAAGCATGCATCTAAATACTGCCTCATTTTTAAACAAAATTAATTTATTATATATACGTTATATGTTTATCCATACATAATAGAATTTGGTTTCAATTCCATATTGGGCGGTTCTATTTCAGAAGGAATGTATAGGTTTCAATCCTTGTTTTAATGGAATTTACTCGCAAACAAGATTTTTTTGAAATCATAGAGAGAGTTGGTGAATAGTTTCAATCCTTGTTTTAATGGAATTTACTCGCAAACGAATTAATTAATCTATTTACGCCGTATTGCACTAGTTTCAATCCTTGTTTTAATGGAATTTACTCGCAAACCAAGGAGATAGAATTATTTCGGAGACGACGAAGGTGTTTCAATCCTTGTTTTAATGGAATTTACTCGCAAACTCATAAAACCCTACTTTATTTATATCAATAGAATGATGTTTCAATCCTTGTTTTAATGGAATTTACTCGCAAACGTAAAATAGGTCAAATGAAACTTGAAAAAGAAATATGTTTCAATCCTTGTTTTAATGGAATTTACTCGCAAACTGGAATCCCTGTTAAAAGGCATAATAAGAAACTCTAGTTTCAATCCTTGTTTTAATGGAATTTACTCGCAAACATACAAGAGTTATTTAAGCCTTTGGGAAGAATATAGTTTCAATCCTTGTTTTAATGGAATTTACTCGCAAACAAGTCCGTTGATTATTTTTATACTTTTCTTGAATCTAGTTTCAATCCTTGTTTTAATGGAATTTACTCGCAAACCATGACGATGAATTACGCTTTAATGGCGGATATATAGTTTCAATCCTTGTTTTAATGGAATTTACTCGCAAACTAGTCGTAATTTAGGATTTAAAGTTGCAGAGTATTAGTTTCAATCCTTGTTTTAATGGAATTTACTCGCAAACAGCGGCGGGACTTAATGAAGATGAACAAAAGTTATAGTTTCAATCCTTGTTTTAATGGAATTTACTCGCAAACTCCGTCTGGAGATAATAATCTATGCCCGTCAATTTGTTTCAATCCTTGTTTTAATGGAATTTACTCGCAAACTCGCAGGTTTGCAAAATTATTACGCAGGGCAGATAAAGTTTCAATCCTTGTTTTAATGGAATTTACTCGCAAACGAGCATAAAAAATGACCGACAACGAAATGGCAAGCTGTTTCAATCCTTGTTTTAATGGAATTTACTCGCAAACGAGCATAAAAAATGACCGACAACGAAATGGCAAGCTGTTTCAATCCTTGTTTTAATGGAATTTACTCGCAAACCACAACGGATATTGTAATCACGACTTACGATATGGTGTTTCAATCCTTGTTTTAATGGAATTTACTCGCAAACTGTTAGCTTGGGCTGATAATATAGAGGACAATGCCTGTTTCAATCCTTGTTTTAATGGAATTTACTCGCAAACCCAAACGGAAAATCAACCGACCGAGGTATTCTTTTGTTTCAATCCTTGTTTTAATGGAATTTACTCGCAAACGAGTTTTTCTACAAAATTAGAAGATTTATTATCGGGTTTCAATCCTTGTTTTAATGGAATTTACTCGCAAACAATAAATCTAAAGATACCGGCTCCAATCTTGAATTGTTTCAATCCTTGTTTTAATGGAATTTACTCGCAAACAAAAACCGAAAAAGGCTATTTCTCGGAATATTTTATGTTTCAATCCTTGTTTTAATGGAATTTACTCGCAAACTGACGGTAGCGTAAAGATATATATCTACTTTTTTTGTTTCAATCCTTGTTTTAATGGAATTTACTCGCAAACAAAGATTTTTTGATAATTAATTAAAAGGAGGAGTTGTTTCAATCCTTGTTTTAATGGAATTTACTCGCAAACTTTTGAAATGTAAAATTTGTATCAGCAATTTTTTTAACTTGTTTCAATCCTTGTTTTAATGGAATTTACTCGCAAACGTTATATTGAAAACCTAATGCTTTTAGTTTTTTTTCGTTTCAATCCTTGTTTTAATGGAATTTACTCGCAAACTACTGTATTCCAAATGTCAGGCGGATTCGGTCTATGTTTCAATCCTTGTTTTAATGGAATTTACTCGCAAACATAGAGGTATAACTTCAGTCGCTACCTCAATAGCTGTTTCAATCCTTGTTTTAATGGAATTTACTCGCAAACCTTATTTTCGCAGATATGATATTAAGTTCAGGATCGTTTCAATCCTTGTTTTAATGGAATTTACTCGCAAACAAGACAGGTAGGCGCAGCTGGGAATAATCAAAATGGAGTTTCAATCCTTGTTTTAATGGAATTTACTCGCAAACTGTGCAAGAACGCAATATTAACCGTATTGGCTTTTAGTTTCAATCCTTGTTTTAATGGAATTTACTCGCAAACGCGGTACCGCTTACGACGTCGCCGTAGATCAGAATAAGTTTCAATCCTTGTTTTAATGGAATTTACTCGCAAACAACAGCTTCTATAACAGCAGGTAGCGTAGCGATAAGTTTCAATCCTTGTTTTAATGGAATTTACTCGCAAACAAATTTTGAAAAGGTTATTATGGAAAATTTTAATTTGTTTCAATCCTTGTTTTAATGGAATTTACTCGCAAACAATGTCAAATTGCGAACATCAACGTTCAAACGAAAATGTTTCAATCCTTGTTTTAATGGAATTTACTCGCAAACGTTTCTAAATTTAATATTTCATTAATGAGGGTTTTGTTTCAATCCTTGTTTTAATGGAATTTACTCGCAAACGAGAAAGAAAAAACGGTTGATACAACGGCAGTTAAGTTTCAATCCTTGTTTTAATGGAATTTACTCGCAAACTATAGTCATAGCCATTACGCAGGTTATGGGCTTAGTGTTTCAATCCTTGTTTTAATGGAATTTACTCGCAAACTTGGTTACGAAGCATTAGATAATTTTGTCAGCTTCCCGTTTCAATCCTTGTTTTAATGGAATTTACTCGCAAACAATATCGCTTAAGAGCGGTATTCCGTAGTTTTGTTGTTTCAATCCTTGTTTTAATGGAATTTACTCGCAAACGTTTTTAAGCATAGACCATGCTTCGTCTAAAATAATGTTTCAATCCTTGTTTTAATGGAATTTACTCGCAAACAAATAGCCGTATGTCCGATGTCGTCAACATGCAAATGTTTCAATCCTTGTTTTAATGGAATTTACTCGCAAACTTAATCGTCTCTTCCTTGGTATAGAAGCCTATATTATGTTTCAATCCTTGTTTTAATGGAATTTACTCGCAAACTCATTGTTTTGTCCTCCTTAATTAGTTTGATTATTGTTTCAATCCTTGTTTTAATGGAATTTACTCGCAAACTAAAACACTGTCAAGATAAGAATACTCGTTAAATTTGTTTCAATCCTTGTTTTAATGGAATTTACTCGCAAACATAACGACTGTTTTTGCAGCAGGCAGACTCATTGTGTTTCAATCCTTGTTTTAATGGAATTTACTCGCAAACTCCACGCCGTCATACCAAAGAGTGCCGCAGTGGTTGTTTCAATCCTTGTTTTAATGGAATTTACTCGCAAACTTCTATGCTTTTAAAGTATTCATTGTGCTTTGCGATTAGTTTCAATCCTTGTTTTAATGGAATTTACTCGCAAACAGGATATGCTGGGAATACTCAAAAAAATAGCAAAAGTTTCAATCCTTGTTTTAATGGAATTTACTCGCAAACTTGCCAATATTCCCGCATATATTCCTGCTTATCCAGTTTCAATCCTTGTTTTAATGGAATTTACTCGCAAACTTTCGGGGTATCAAGATATATAACTCTAAGTATGTGTTTCAATCCTTGTTTTAATGGAATTTACTCGCAAACCAAAACTGACACGTAAGGTTTTATCATTTACTTTATGTTTCAATCCTTGTTTTAATGGAATTTACTCGCAAACATGTAATTTTCATTTCACCTTCTCCCTTTTTTTAATGTTTCAATCCTTGTTTTAATGGAATTTACTCGCAAACAAACAGGATAATCCGAAAGCAAACATTGTTGAAGGATGTTTCAATCCTTGTTTTAATGGAATTTACTCGCAAACAGTATAATAAGACACGATAAGAGCTCCCATAGCGACGTTTCAATCCTTGTTTTAATGGAATTTACTCGCAAACCTTTATTTTTTTGTTTAATAAAAATTTTTTAAATGAGTTTCAATCCTTGTTTTAATGGAATTTACTCGCAAACACAAACTTTTAGTCCTGTATGCCATTCAGTTATAAGTTTCAATCCTTGTTTTAATGGAATTTACTCGCAAACGTTACGATAGAGCTGATACAAATATTTTCTTTGATGTTTCAATCCTTGTTTTAATGGAATTTACTCGCAAACGTCGGCGATGTTGACTAAGATAATAAATTATGGCTGTTTCAATCCTTGTTTTAATGGAATTTACTCGCAAACTCAGGCTAAACGCTTTACGGCAGATAGCGGGTTTAGGGTTTCAATCCTTGTTTTAATGGAATTTACTCGCAAACCTGCAGCGTTAACTATACCTGAAATGCTCGGTATCAGTTTCAATCCTTGTTTTAATGGAATTTACTCGCAAACTTTTATAGCTTTATTTAATGAAAATGTTTGACATCGTTTCAATCCTTGTTTTAATGGAATTTACTCGCAAACTTTGATGTGTTGTCATATACTATCGTTAGATATTTTCAGTTTCAATCCTTGTTTTAATGGAATTTACTCGCAAACCTTTCTTTACCGGTTCCGGTTTCTGATATTCTTTTCTGTTTCAATCCTTGTTTTAATGGAATTTACTCGCAAACAAATTATGAAGGGGATTTTAGAAAAGAAATTTTACAGTTTCAATCCTTGTTTTAATGGAATTTACTCGCAAACCTTGCGTTCCGAGATAATTACTTTCTTTGTGTAATTGTTTCAATCCTTGTTTTAATGGAATTTACTCGCAAACTCATTAAAACGGATAGGTATATAGATAAGATAATTTGTTTCAATCCTTGTTTTAATGGAATTTACTCGCAAACGGTTCTAATATCAAGATTATTGAGATACATATTGAGTTTCAATCCTTGTTTTAATGGAATTTACTCGCAAACAGTTTTTGACTGCTGGGCGGTTAATGCAAGTTTTTGTTTCAATCCTTGTTTTAATGGAATTTACTCGCAAACTAGTTTCTGAACTTGCAAGTCGTTCTTTTGCTATTTGTTTCAATCCTTGTTTTAATGGAATTTACTCGCAAACGGATATGAGGATATTCTTTCTCTAATAATTCATCTAGTTTCAATCCTTGTTTTAATGGAATTTACTCGCAAACTTGTGTCTTTTAACTCTTTTGATTTAAGATACTCTTGTTTCAATCCTTGTTTTAATGGAATTTACTCGCAAACACATATACTATCTTTTCCATAGTTACAGGGCTTGCAGTTTCAATCCTTGTTTTAATGGAATTTACTCGCAAACTAAGCGTGCTTATCATAGGACGGCGGACATTATAAGTTTCAATCCTTGTTTTAATGGAATTTACTCGCAAACAAAATAATTTTGCGATAAATGGCATAAATTTTGCAGTTTCAATCCTTGTTTTAATGGAATTTACTCGCAAACCTTAATTATAACTCAAATTCATTATTTATAATATTTTATAAACATTTTAACATATAACATTTTAATATTTTTTTAAAATTTTTTCAATCTTTAAATGTATTTTTACTTATTCTTTACATATATTTTCTAATTTAAATTTATTAAATTTCAATAACTTACAGTAACTTTTGTTTAAACACAAATATTTTTATAACAACAGTCTACGCATCTATTTGAATATGATGTCTTTTTAGTAGGATAATAACCCTTTATAATAATATCAAAAATCTCATCAACTATATTTTTAGCATATATAAAATCATTTTCTTTATAAATTAATTCTTTTAATTTTGGATTATTTTTTACCGAAAAAGTTGCCGTAAAGCCCCGTGCTTCAGCTATGGGGATATAAGGCAATAAGTTTTTATTTGTTTTTTTCTCATAATATTATATAATATAAATATCGTTCTTTGACAATTAGTATGCGGTTTCGGCAAGTCAAATGGTTGCCGAGTAAAACTAATCCATAATATTTTATGTAAGCGAAAGAAGCTGTAATGGCTCATCGCTTTCAATATAAAGTTTATAAATCATACAACAGAGAAGGGACATCTTCTCTTGGAGTAGGCAGTGTTAGACGGACTTCGTCCGCAACTGCCGTTGATACCAGAATCCCCTGCCTTTAGGTATGGGGAGTATGTCAAGTAACATATATATCCTTTTTTTACTGGTTTATTATAAATTTCTCTGATTAGCATTGCATACAATATTAATTGAACTTTATGAGTTTCAAAAAGATAATCTTTATACTCGGCGTATTTATAGTCTAATGGCGCAACGCTGCCGTCAGTTAAAAAAAGTACCTCATCTACAATTCCCCTTACTCTAATATTTGGCGAAGCAAGGTAAACCGAAATTTCTTTTCCATTTGATTTTATTTTTTTTCTTAAATAATCACGATTTATATTTAATTTTCTTTCATGGACTTCTCTGCCTTTAACAACTTTAAATCTAAGCTCCTCGTGCTGAGGAATATTGAGACAGTTCAAAAAATAAGTAAAACGAGGACAAAATAAATACTCTATCACCTCTGAAGGAGTAATCATTATATTAGTTTCGGTATCCATATTTTTTTATAACCCTAATAACTAAAAATATATATCTTTTTATTCTAGTAATTTATATTTTTTAACATAAAATATTGAAACTTACATACTATTAAAGATATATACTGCATATATTTTTTTAAAAAAATTTTGATAATACCTCTGCCGAAACAAGTTTCTTATCAAAAGCTTGGCCAAGCAATTTTACCTTTTTAAAATCTTCTCCGCACATTGGAAAAATGTAAACCGAATCTATATTGGCATTTATTATATCATCACATATTAGCTTAAGTTCATCTAACTGATTATTATTTAACGTTCCTAAAAATACAGATTTTTGAACACGATAAAGTCCTTTATTTTTGCAAATTTTTGCTATCTTTGTTCTGACTTTATCATTGGCAATATCATATATTACCCAAACAAGTTTATCCATAACATTATAAATTGTTATTATAAATAATAAATTTTATAATTATTGCTCTTATATATTATTAAATTATTGATTTATAGATTATTATTATATTATTATATATTGTTTTTAATTTATCAAATTTGAACTATAATTTATGATTTTCAATTAAATCATTTGCAAACCTGTGACAATCAAATTGAATTATATTGTCGCGTTTTATATTTCTTCCTTTATAGCGTATAGACTCATCCATAAAATTTGTATAAGCATCAATTAATACAGCTTTACCTTCTTTATTAAGAGTTAGTCCATTTTTAAGTTTATTAAAATGTTCCTGTTTAACTTTTCTTCCGGCGAAAAGATTGATCACTATCTCGTCAGCCCATATACGATAATTTTCTATTATATCAAAAACCATAGATTTTTTATTATAATGGTCTGTATGCAATATGCCGACATATGGATCTAATCCTGCAATTATACAAGCTTTTTCAATCTTTGAGTATAATATGCCATAAGAATAATTTAAAAGGGCGTTAAATTCGTCTTTTGCAGGATTTCTACTTCGTTCTTTAAATTTATATCTATCAGGCATAAGAAAACTTATACAATTAAAGTATATCTTTGCTCCTAAACCTTCAATACCCATTATAGTATCGCGAATTTCAGATATAAGACCGTCTATTTCATCAAACTTTTTTTCTATATTCTTTAATTGTTCTATACAATATGTAATTTCTTTTGATTTCTTAGTTCTTGTATTTCTTAAACTTACAAGTAAATTTATTTGATTATCAAATTTGGTTTTTATCCATTTTTTAACAATGTTAAGTCCTTCTTGCGTACTTGAAATTTCAAGTTGTCGACGTCTAATTAATGTAGTGCTTCCAAGTTTTGGGTGCCATATCCTCCCAAAAGGATCTCCGAAATCATCTAAGAAAATAATATCTATATTGTTATCTATTGCTAATTTTATCGAATCTGTGGTTATATAAGCTGCTGTTGTAATTAAAATAGAGGATACTTTTTTTACAGATACTTCAAATATTTGATCATCTTTTTTTACTTTAAAACATTCTCCATTTTTCTGGAGATAAGAACCATATGTGTTTATAATAAGCTGCATTGTTTTTTGTTTTGTTATTTTAATTTTTTTGTTTAATGCAATAATTATTTAATTTTAGATATATTAAATATATTAATCTATATAAAAATAAAAAATTAAAATAAAATAATGAAGAACGACTTAAAAATTAATTAATAAAAATTTAATTAAAGTCTTTCTTGTTTTTGTTTAATAATAGTTCCAAATCCTCTTGACACTGACTTACCTATACCCCAATAATCAGGAATCTCAAAGTTCACAAAAAATGAGCCTGTAAAACCAATCATTGGAATGCCTTTCAGTTTCGTATTTATCATTTTTGTTTTATTAATATTTACATAAATACGATCCTGCACAGTGTAACCTAAGCTTTTTGATATTGAAATAATATTTCCGGCAAGAATTTTTTCAAGAAATATTTTTTTTTCTTCCCAAGTTCTAAGTTCTTGATAAATTTCATAATTTTTTTCATTAAGGGCAAGCCATGGGGTTTGAAAATAATAAAATATTCGTTCTTGGGTTATTGAAAATAATGTCGTATAGCTCACTAATCCTTTATGTAAAATTTCTTCCCATTTTCCGCATAAATTTATAGATTTTAAATTTTGAAAAGTTTTTTTTATAATTTCTAAACCATCCTCAAAACCTATTAAATAAAATAAGCCGTCTATCACTTTATACTGAACGCGAGGATATTGGTATATTAAACCTCCTTTTTGATTATGCTGATGGGCAGCTGGATTATCCCAGAAAATATTCCCGAGGTAACCTCTTATTTTTTCGGCATCATTTTCTCTCAAATTATTTTCAGTATTAAGAACAAGCCTTAAAATATTTATTTTCATTTTCCTATCCTTTGGTTTATTTGGTTTATTGCTATATTAACTTATTATTACCATATAATTGCAGATTTTACATTTTTAGTTATAAATCCAGTTTTAATATCATAATAATCTTTTAAAATGGACTTACCTATGTACCCGAGTTCACCGACCATTGGAGGGCTATTTTCAATATTGTTCGGAATTGAAATCACATAATTATAAAAATCTGCTTTCATTGAATCAAATTTCTCTTTTCTTTCAAATTTATTTTCAATATTTTTTATGTCATTATATTTCTTCCAGATAGAACGGGCTTTTTCATCTGTTTCCACAAAAACATCTATTTTTGGATAATCATTCTCTATAAGTTTAAAATCTGAAATTGATATTTTATCATGGTCGATGCTATCGTATCTTAATTTATAAATTGCTTCAGAAATTGAATTGTCTTGTAATTTTTTATTTTTTATTTCATTATAATACGTATTTGTTAAGTCTAAAAACTCTGATTCTTTTATTTCTTTTTTATTTATTAAAATGTTTTGTGTTATATTAAGCAATACGATATCGTAAACATAAGAAGAATATAGTTTTCCTTGTTCGTCAACTAAATTAACAATATAAACATTTCCTTTATTTTTCCCGTTTCTATTGCATCTGCCTGATGATTGGTTTATTGAGTCTAATGGCGCAAAATCTCTTACAACAACATCAAAATCTATATCTACCCCTGCTTCCACAAGCTGCGTTGATACAACTAATTTATATTTTCCTTTTTTAATATATGCAATTCTTTTAAGTCTTTCCGCAGGCGTTAAATGAGTTGATAAATAAGTAATGAACTGTATTTTATATTTTTCAATTAATAAATAATAAAATTCTTTTGCGGAAGAAATAGTGTTAAATATGAATAGATAAGTGTTTTCATTAATTATCTTGCTATTTATATCGTTAGTTATATCGAAAAAATAGTCGGAAAGTTCTGCAAGCGTCATAGACTTATCTAACAAAGGGAAAAGCGATATTCTATTTAATTTATTAAAATAAAAAGTCTTATCAACGATGTTTAGAGCTTCATCTTTTCCAAAAATAAGCGGCTCTGTTGCCGTTGACAGAATTATATAAACATTTAACATATCTGAAATTTCTGCTAAAATAATTCTTAATATGTTCCAGTATTTTGTCGGTATAGACTGAATTTCGTCAAGTATGACAATAGAATTTGAAATTCTGTGAAATTTCCTTATGCTTCTATTTTTGTTAGAAATTAAGGTATAAAACAGCTGCATAAAAGTAGTTATTATTATTTCGGCATTCCACCCTTCGACGAGTATTTTAGCTTCATCTGTTTCAAATTCAAAATCATCTTTTTTATAATAAATCTCTGAAAGATGATGGTGTTTAATTAAAATATCACTGGAAGCAGGTATACCGTTTGATTTTATTATTGATTCAAAAATATTAGAATTTTGATCAATCACGCTTAAATATGGTAATGCATATATAATTCTCAGATTATCTTTTTTTAATTTTTCTTTAAGCTTTAAAGCATAAGAAAAAGCTATGAGGGTTTTACCTATACCAGTAGGAAGGTTTAAAGAATAAATTTTTTTATTACTTGCTATATTTCTCGTTATATTTTTAATTGCTTCCTGATAAGCTTTTTCTCTTATTTCATTAATATCAGACAAATCAAAAGTCGTCTTGGATTTATAGCTGTCAACCCAGCCAGACGTGAATAATTGTTTCCGTTTAAATACTCCTGAATCTTTTATAACCACATCACTTTTATCTGCATCAAGGAGGAGAGAAAAAAGAAAATTTATGATTAAGAATATTTTAATATTTTTATTAAGATGTCTGATTTCTTTTCTATAACTTTTTATTTCGCTGCTGAAATTATTAATCCATTCTAATAATTTTTCTTTATTTATTTTTTCGCTTACTCCGAAAAGTTTTTCAATAACAATGGAAAAATTATTATAATTTATATTTTCAATCTGATCTTTTAAATTTTGTTCGTCTTCATCTTCAAAAATAATTTCAAACGATACGTCTCTTAAGTCGCCATGATGCCTTTTTACCGATAAAAAAGCGGCTAACGGAAAAAGATGCGGCTCTATAATTGATGTATCCGAATATTTAATTTCTTTTGATAAATTAAAAGCGCATATGGCCGACAAAAAACTATGTGAGCTATGCTTATTTTGTTTAATATCCTTATTTAATAAATATTCTTGAAAATAATTTGTCGCCTTTCCTAAATCGTGTGATAGACCGATAATAACGGCTATTTCTTTTAATTCTTTTTGAATGTTAGATGGTTTTTCAGAAATAAATTTCAATATTAAATTTGAAACATTTAATAAATGATCTTCCAATAACTTATCAGGATGTGAATATAAATTAGAAGGGTGTAATATTTTCGCCATTTTCAAGTTTATAATATTTATTTAACTTTGTTTTTATAGTTTTGCCTGTCAATTCAAACATTACATCGGTATATTTGCTTACTATTCTTTTACAATTCATGTTAATCGGCATTTTTGTTTCTTTAAAATATTGTTTATCATCTTCAATTTCAAATTCGTTATTTACGATATTGTCTTCAACTATAGGAGAACATATTTCGGTTAAGCTATGACTATTGTCGTAAGATATTTCTTCATATTCATAAACTTCTATATATTGAAAATCAGCTAATAATTCACTGAGGCCTAAAGATACCGTATATACAGTTTCATGGTTTTTAAGATTATTAATTAAATTTGTAAAAATAGTTTCATTGGAATTAGAAATATATATTCTGTATTTTGGGTCTCTTAGTAATTCTGTTCTTATTTGAGTATGGGGCTGCATTTTATCGCTCATAGGATGCTTCATATTGCTCCCTTTAGTTTCTAATAAATTTATGCCGACTCTAACTTTTTTTATCGGATTTAAAATACGCAATGAAATTTTAGATTCGTCTAAATTAAAAACTTTCAGGTATTCGTTTGTATTTTTATCTAAACCGATTATTGCGCCTAATATTCCTGCGATAGTAGAAGGAGGGGGGAAAGAAAAAGAAAGCGGCGACGTTGTCGTATAATATTTTCTAAAATGCGCATAATCCGCCCAAATATCAAAAACACAAATTTTCATAATTAACCTCAATTAGCATCAAAAGTTAAGATAGCCAAGATTAAAATCTTTCAGAATTTCCGCTATTTGAACACTATTTTGTTTATAAACAAAATTAATCCAATCATCAAATTTAATAGATATACTATCTATTTTATCTTTATATTTATTAATGGAATCAATAAGATCGGTTATATCAATTTTTACATCTGAAATTTTGCGAATTTGTTTATCTTCAATATATGTGTTTAATTTGATTCTTTTATCTAATTCTCCCAAATAGAAATTACTATTTTCTTTATATTTTATTTGTATTAAAAATCTAGGGATTTGACCAAACTTCGAAGTAGTTATAAGATTTTTGGTACCGTTCCATAATCCTTCAAGTAATAAAGATATATCTTCTTCAGTTAAATTTATGTTTTGATTTCTAGCGGCATTTTCATTGACGATGCCATATACGGCTATAAGCGAGTATGGAAGAATATATTTTTCCGTAAACGTCCCTTGAGACTTATTTTGTTTGGACGGAAAAACCGTAGTGCCTTTAATATATGTTATATCTACTTTATGCATAGATCTGCCATATTTAAATTGTACAGGACCTGTTAAAGTTATAACTTTTTTGCCTTCTTCGTTGTTATTTGAGTTATTTTCTTCTTCATCATTATTCAAGAGATTTTTTTTTTCTTTTTTACTGGAAATGGCAATTGTTGCGCCGAATAATCTTATATCTATGCATTTGTTTATAATTTCTTCTTTATTATTATTAAATTCTTTTGATCTATCGTCTTTGGTTTTAACTGTGCCATCTGTATTTTTATCGCCCCTTACAAATATCTCTTGCTTTTTATATTCGTAAAGATAATCTCTGATACTTCTTTTTATTCTAACATCGGTAACAATATTTATTCCTGTTTCTTCATCTATACGCGGCTTATTTTCATCTACAGGATCTCCATTAGGATTCATATCCGTTGTATCATAAAGAAACAAAATTTCAGAACGGTTTTTAATTTCCGGCATTTTTAATCTCCTGAATTTAAATTTTTTTAATTTATTTGATATTTGATTGAAAGAATTATTACCGTTATTATTTTTATAAAATTATTATTAATATATCTTTTTATAATTCTTCTTTATATTTTTGTTTCTGCTGGAAAAAATATTCTTTAATATTTTTATAAAGATTCATCCCACAAGCAAAATAAAAATTTATTTCATCTATTGAAATATCCCAATTATCAAAATCATTGAGAAGAAGATATATGGAGACATCTGATTTGATTTGATAAGCTAAGTTTCTGTTTGTATTATCTTCAAAAATTCCATACTCTTCAAGTTTATTTTGAACAGCCGGTAAGAGTGCTTTAATATCCCTATCATCCATTCTCAAGCCTTTAAGTTTTTTTATAAAAGGCTTAGAGCCTCTTGTTTTATATTGCTCATCTAAAAGAAGCTGGGTTAATGATCCTAATAAAAAAATACCGCGCTTTGTAGGATTTGCAAATGTTTTTACATATTTTTCAAAAAAGCCGCCAAAAAAATCGCTTCCCATATTTTCCTCCCTAAAATTTATTAAACCAATATTTTCAAAAAATAATATATTCATTAGCGCAGCTTGAACTTTAGAGTTAAAATTATTAAAATATTGTTTATTTTCTTCTTGATTTACAAAACTTTCGCGAATACCTTTAATGAAAAAACTTAATGCAAATAAAAAATCAATCTTCATACCTTTAAAAACGCTATTTATAATATCAAGAAAATACTTATCAAGATCAGTTTTTGATTTATTGTTATCGGATTTTAAGTAAAATTTTCTTAATTTTCCAAAATCGTAATTGTTGTAGTTATTATTGTATTCATTTTGGTTATCTTGAAAAATTTTATCTACATAATCTTTTGCGCCAAAAATTTTTTTAATTCTTGAAGGAAATACATCTTCAATTAACAATAAAATTTTTTCGGCGCTTTTTGTTTTTTCTAAAAAAAGAAAATTTAACGTTAAGGAATTTTTCTCATTACTTAAAATTTCAAGTATTTCTTCATTATTATCCGTAATTTTTTTCTTTGTAGCACGTTTAAGTATAATAATTTTTTGACTATCTAAAAGGGCTTCATATATATCGGGAATTTGATTTTCATTATTTATAATTAATTGCGGAATAAGATAATAATTTAAGCCATAAAACTTAAAGCTAAGATTAGATTCTATATATTCTTTACCTTTCCGTAAATATGAATCACAGTCAGAACAAACCGGAAAATTTTTCCACGCGTTAGATTCTTGAAACCCTCCAACGATAAAACCCGGTTTATCTATCGTATAGAATTTATATACGTTAGTTTTACCGGAAACTTGAGGGGTTTGTTGTCCGCATTCTGCGCAAATTTGATTTTTAGAAGATGATTCTTCTAATTTTTTTTCTGTTAAATATTCTACAATCTTTTTAAATATTTTATAGTCGCCTAAATATTTTTGATTTATTTTGACTGATATAAAAAATTTATTTTTTTTGTTAACTGAAAATTCTTTGATTTTTTTATCAATAGAATCAATGATATTTTTGTTATATTTTTCAAGAATTATATTAACACTATTAAAATATTTTTGTTCATTGGTATTAAGGGTATTAAGCCATTTTTTAATGTCTTTATTATCAAACCACGCTTTAATTTTTTTATTGAAAGTTTTGTTTGTTTCAGTTAATTGAGCAATCGGCGCTGTTTGTCGTCCTTTAGTTCCGTTTTCATTAAAAAGGTAATAGTCTTTTTCTTTTTGTTTATCAAAATCTTCAATTTCTATTAAAAATGAGGCATCGGCTGTATGAATGTCTGTTATATTATCGTTTATATTAATATTAGCGGGATTGATGTAAATAGAAATAAATAAAATTTTTTTATCTTGCTGTTGATCTTGATTGTTAGATAATGAATCATCTCGAATCTTTTCTTTTGATAATAAGCAACCTATTTCTCTGACGGTTGAAATCATATTATTTTTTTAGTATTAAATTATTATTAATTATTAAAATTATATTTTATATATAACATATAATCTTTATTTTTTCAAATATAAATATTAAGAAAAATATTAAGAAAATTTTAAAATAAATTTTAATCTTAATCCATAGAGGTATAAAAAACCTCTCGATGTGTTATAATTGTTGTGTTCAAAGACAATAAAAATAACCATCAAGGAGGTTAATTAACTACGAAAGATTATATCTTAAAAAAAGGTGAAAATAAATACAGCCCGTTTGCAGGAACAAAATTAATTTCGAATATGATTAATAAACTCAATATGGAAGATTTAATAAATAAAACATTCGGCCTTCCTTTATCTAATAGAGGATATAAACCTTTTAATTATATTAAGTCTATAACCTTCTTATTACGTATTAAATAAATGTTTTGTTCAATAGATTCAATTGGAATAATAGAATTTTGCATAATTCTCCTTATCAATAATTCCGGGTATGTATAGATGATAATATTACTGCATCAACAACGCCGCCGGTTTCTTCTATTTTTGACTTGACGGTTTCCCTGCCCATGTTCCACTCTGAATCATCTTTGTCCCTGCTAACCCATTCTTGATATGAGGATTCTTCCGCATGCGGACCGTACCAATCTACAACATAAGCATCTAAAACAAGAGATGCATTTTTGAGCGAGGCGACATCGTCATAACCCCCTTCGTATCCATCAACCACAACTCGAGTTTCCGGAGGATATTTTTTAAGCTCTTCTATTAGTTCTTTTACCGTCATAATAGTTTGCATTGAAAATTTCTGTTTATTTTTCTATTTTAATTTTACTATCCGCCTGACGGACACTTTGAATCCGTTTAAACCTCAAATCCTTTCTAAAATAAATTTTAAGCCTTTTTATTTTCTATTTATATGTTTTACATAAACATAATATTTAAAAATATTAATTTTTAAAAACTCCTTTAGATATTATTAATTAATATAGTAATGTTAATGTATGCTTATTAAATTTACCGTTAAATAAAGAGGGATTGGTGACAAATTTAAATATGTCGCCAATAATTAAATTTCTTTTTAAAACTTTTTTCTGCCTGAAATAGCTTCGGCGAGGGTATCTTTATCTACATATTCAAGATCGGAACCTATGGGTATGCCGCGGGCTAAAGCGGTTATATTAACATTATACGGAGCTAATAATTTTTGAATATAAAAAGACGTTGCTTCCCCGTTTGAATTAGGATTTAAAGCGATCACTATTTCTTCAAATCCTTCGCCTGCCACTCTGTCAACAAGTTCTTTAAGTTTAATATCGGCAGGGCCTACGCCCTCTAAAGGATTAATTAGTCCATGAAGAACATGATAATAGCCGTTATAGTTACCGCTTTTTTCAAATACATAAATTATTTCGGGGTTTTCAACTATACAAAGCATTTTTTCATTTCTAGAATTATTTGAGCATACGGGGCATAGTTCCTCGCTTGCCAGATTAAAACAAACTTTGCAAAGATTTACGTTTTTTTTAGCGTTAACAATAGAATTTGCAAGATTAAAAGCCGCCGCATCATTTTGAGACAGTATATGAAATGCTAATCTTCTTGCGGATCTTTCGCCGATACCCGGAAGTTTCTTTAGCGAAAAAACTAAATCCCTCACATAATCATTGTGTTCATTAGACATATTTAATATTTATATTATGTTATTTTTAAGATTTGATTTTTATTAGTTGCGTCTTTGAAGTAAAAAACTATTGAATTTTTTTTATTTCATTCTATAAATTTTATTTTAAATCTTTTATTTATAGTCAATTTTCTATATATAATATATTAATTTATTTATAGATATAAAAATTATTAATCAAAATAAACCAGGTATATTAAGACCGCCCGTAAGCTTTGACATTTCGCTGGAAATAAGATCTTTAGATTTATTTAAAGCTTCATTAACAGATGCGACAATCAAATCTTGAAGCATTTCCACGTCATCTGGATTCACTACGTTTTTATCTATTGTTATTGAAATGAGTTCCTGCTTGCCGTTAACTTTAGATGTAATCATTCCGCCGCCTGAACTGGCTTCAACAATTTTTTCTGCTAATTCATCCTGCATTTTAACCATATCTGATTGAAGTTTTTGCGCCTGCTTAAGCATTCCCGAAATATTTTTTGACATTTTAAGCCTCCATTTATATATAATTTGTTTATAATTTTAAATTCTATATAACTACTTTTTTCAACTGCTCGTATTCTTATTTTATTTTATTTCAATATAATATAATTAAATTAACGTATTTCATCATCATTATATTATATATATTATTCATTATATTAATTTAATGTATTATTAATTTTTTATCAACAAAAATTTAAGCAGAACACACATTTTAAGTTTCAATCTTTAATATCTTCTATGAATCCGTCAAAAATTTCTTCAAATAAATTTCTAATCATAGCACCATCATTATTGCTATTGCCGCCTTTATTATTATTTAACTTATCCTCTGCTATATAAGCCTTATCGGCATTGGCATTAATTATTTTATTATCAATATTTGAGACATTATTTATTAATTTGCTGTTATAGTCATTTCTTTTGTCTGTATTAATATATTCTTCATAGTCCGCTGTGTAATCATCGCCGATGTCATTATTATCACTATTGCTATTGCTATTAATTATATTTTTAGAATCATTTAAACCGGCATTTTTTTTAATTAAATCTTGTTTATAAACGGTTTTTTTATTTTCATTTTTATTAGTAATAGAATCTATATGATCCAAAAAATCTTCGCCGTCAGCTAAAATAGGATTGCTTACCGCAGCATTGCCGCCGATACCGCCTGAGTTGTTCAAAATTTTTTCTTTTTCTTTATTTTTATCTATGTTTTTTTCTGTATCTTTGTCAGTGCTTTTATCTTTATCTTTGATACTATTTGTTGCTGCATCTTTAGTGTTTATGTTATTTTCTTCTATGCTTGATTTTGAAATTTGATTATTTGCGCTTATATTATTAATATTATTTTTATTATTAGAATTATTTATATTATTTATATTATTAATACTGTCGGCGCCGATATTGCCCGATGAATATTTTCTTTCCAAATTAGGCAAATTATTTATTGAATCAATTTTTTCCAATTTATCTATGTTGTCTAATTTCTCCAATATTGCTTTTATCTCCATTTTTGAAGGAGTACCGATAAGCCTGAATATCACTAATTCCATCATAAGAAGCGGGGAAGTAACGCGCTGATATCTTCCGTCGGCTTCAAGAAGAATATCTATCATATCTAAAATTTCAGCTTCACCTTTAAGTTCAGCCAGCGGAATTAAAGAATTGACGTCTGCTTCAAGCATATCGCTTATTATGCTTTTGTAATTTAATTTTAATACAAGAATATTTCTTAAAAAAAATGCAAGCTGTCTTATAAATTGCCTTATATCCGTTCCTGCTATATAAATATCGTTAATAACTTTTATAGAACTCTCATAATCTTTTTTAAAAATATATTCGGTAATTTTTTTAACGGTATCTTTTCCTGTTATTCCCAAAATAGCCCCTACATCTTCTTTAATTTCTTTGCCGTAATATGATATCACGGTATCAAAAGTAGAAAGTGCGTCCCGCAAAGAGCCGTCGCTTAAAGAAGCTATAGTCATAAGATTTTCATCGGAAATTTCAATCTTCTCTTCGCCTGCAATTTCTTTTAATTTTAAATATACGACGGATGGAGCTATTCTTTTAAAAGTAAACCTCTGACATCTTGACAATATTGTTTCAGGAACTTTATAAATTTCTGTAGTGGCAAAAATAAATTTAACATGTTCTGGAGGTTCTTCAAGGGTTTTTAAAAGAGCGTTAAAAGCATTCTTTGAGAGCATATGCACTTCATCTATTATATAAATTTTATATTTTAAGCTTTGCGGGGAATACATTATATTCTCTTTAAGCTCTCTTATATCGTCCACGCCTGTGTTAGATGCGCCGTCTATTTCTATAATGTCAACCGAATTGCCGTTCAACATTTCAACGCATGCATGGCAAACTCCGCAGGGATTGGAAGCAGGACCTTTTTCGCAGTTGATAGACCTCGCAAGTATTCTTGCTATGGAAGTTTTGCCTACTCCCCGAGTTCCGGAAAAAATATAGGCGTGAGCTATCCTGTCGGAATCAACCGCATTTTTAAGCGTTTTTACAATATCATCCTGTCCTATTACTTCGTCAAAGGTTTTTGGTCTGTATTTTCTGGCTAATACTTGATACATTGCAACTCAAATTTAATTTAAATTAATATTTGCAATAAATAATTCAATAATCAAATAATATTGATATTATCAAATAATTATAGCATAAATATAATAATTAATTTGAAAATTATGAATTATATATAGATATATGTTAAAATGAAATATAAATAAAAATTAATTAGAACATCTGCTTATTGCTTAACCAAAATATACTGCAATAATATATAATATGAACTATATATTAAATAATATATGACATGATAGAAGAAAACATTCTTAAAATAAATAATATCATCAAACAATCAGCCGCTAAAAGCGGCAGAAATCCTGAAGATATTACTTTACTTGCAGCCTCAAAAACCAGAACCCCCGATGAAATAATTAAAGCTTACAAATGCGGCATAACAGTTTTCGGAGAAAATTACGTTCAGGAATTTTTAGGCAAATATGAATATTTTAATAACAGAAATTTTGGCGTTAAAATTGAAGGCTGCAGTTTTCCAAATCTAACATGGCATTTAATAGGAAAATTACAAAAAAATAAAGTTAAATACATCGCAAAAAAAGTTAGCCTGATTCATTCCGTCGATAATTTTGAACTTGCAAAATTAATTGATAAATTTTGGAGCGGCAATAAAAATCATCTTATCTTTAATGAAAAAAACATAATAAATGCTTATGATAATTCTGACAACTGCGATGCAAATAATAAAAATAATAATAATATAAACAATATAGAAAATAACATTCACAATACGGCTCAGATATTGATTGAAATCAATATCGCCGAAGAATCCACCAAATCAGGAATTGATATAGAAAATGCGAAAAAATTAATAAGCGATTTAAATTGTTTAAAAAATACCGCACTTAAAGGATTTATGACAATGCCCCCTTATTCTGCTAATCCGGAAGACAATAGAATATATTTTAGGGCCTTAAAAGATTTTTTAGACTATACCAATAAAAATAATTTGTATAAAAATCAACTAACAGAGCTTTCTATGGGAACTTCCGGCGATTTCTCCGCCGCAATTGAAGAAGGCGCCACGATAATAAGATTGGGTACCGTTATTTTCGGGGAAAGAATCTATGC
>SGBB01000009.1 GCA_004195025.1 Candidatus Acidulidesulfobacter diazotrophicus
ATATATCTATGGGGGACTACGAAAATAATTTATATAAAAACACCCGCAAACCCGCATATATTTGTTTAATAATATCTAATTTAGGGGTATTTTTAAGGACTTAAGGGATGGAAGTGGTGAAGTTGGGCTAACGGGTGTCATTCCTGCAAAAGCTGGAAAGTTCCGTAAGTTGTATAATTTTAATTAACCACTAAATTAAATGTGTCATTCCTGCAAAAGCTGGAAAGTTCCGAAGATAGAAACGAATACCGTTTCTGTTCACGAGGCTATAAGCCGAGAGCGAAGCGGTCATCAAGTATTTATTATATTTATTATATGTTAAAGCAATTTTAATAGTTTCTGACGGCGATTTAATATAATTAATTTAATTTATATTCCTGCCATAAAATTTATTTAATTTAATAAATTTTATGGCAGGAATTTTTTATAAAAATATAATATTAAATTTTAAAAAATGAAAGAAAGTATCAGGTGAAAATATGACAACAAAATATGAAAACATTAAAAAATATAATATTAAATATAATTAAATTATGAAGAATTAAATATTGATAAAAAATTTAAAAATGATAATATAATACATTATGGATAATAACGAATTAATAAAAAAAATTGAAACTGTTTTAAATAATGCTAAGGCAGAATTTAATGAAAAAATTAACGAGAAAAATTTAGATGAGGTTTATAAAAATTATCTCGGGAAAAATAGTTTTCTAAATAATATTTCACGCAGCATCTCCGAATATGAACCTGAAATTCGCAAAATTATAGGTATGTCCGTCAATAATGCTAAAATTAAAATTGAAGAAATATATAAAAATTTAAAAGAACAAATAAAATATGAAAATAGTTCAAATGATTCTTATTCAAAAATAGATCTTTCTCTTCCCGGCGTAAAAATAACGCAATTTCATAAACATCCGATTACCGCAGTTTTAGACGAAACTGTTGAATTTTTTACTTCAATGGGATTTGAAGTTGTTGAAGGTCCTGAAATAGAAACGGCTTATTATAATTTCGATGCCCTTAATATTCCCGACAATCATCCTGCCCGCGATGTCTGGGATACTTTTTATTTAAAAAACGGACTGATTCCGCGAACTCATACGTCAAGCGTACAGGTTAGAACAATGGAAACTAAAAAACCGCCTCTTAGAGTTATAGCGCCCGGAAGATGTTATAGATATGAATCCGTCGATGCAACCCATTTATTTATGTTTAATCAGGTAGAAGGTCTTTTTGTTGATAAAAATGTTAAGTTAAGCGATTTAAAAGGTATACTTGAAGCTACGGTAAAACACCTATTAGGCGCAAAAAAAACTAGATTTAGACCCGCTTTCTATCCCTTTGTTGAACCTGGTTTAGATTTAGATATTGAATGTGTTTTTTGCGGAGGCAAGGGATGTAATGTTTGCAAATTTACAGGATGGATAGAGGTGATTCCTTGCGGTATGGTGCATCCTAAGGTTTTTGAATATGCTGGAATAAATCCCGATATATATAAAGGTTTTGCATTTGGAATGGGATTTGATAGATTAGTTATGTTAAAATATAACGTTAATGATTTACGATTATTATATTCCGGAAATATGGATGTTTTAAATCAATTCTAAGTTTATGAGTTTATTAAATAAATTTTTATTTAAAATCTATAAATCTATAAATACTGATTTATCCCCGGTATAAGTAATAAAAATAATATCTTTAGCTCTTGTTGCCCCTACATAAAACAACCTGCGTTCGTCATCTATATTTTTATAATTATTAGATTGCAGTCTGTAAAAAGAGCTAAAAGGATGTTTAATTTGATGTTCAATCCCAAAATTATTATTTATTCCGTCTTTTTTTGGAAAATTTGCTGAAGAAAAATTGCTTAAAATCACTGAATTAAATTCCATACCTTTTGATTTATGAATAGTTCCGATGAAGGCATTTTTTATATATTTAGAATTTAGATTGTTTTTTGAAGGCATTTTCATATAATATTTCAAAAATTTTTTATATTTAATTTCTTCTCTAATTGTTCTGGTTAATATTGCTGTTTTAAATCCGCTATTTAATAAGGCAACTAACAAATTAATATTAAATTCAATTTCATCGGTATAGTTTTTAAAATTAATAAGATTTATAAAATCATAATATACCGAATTTTTAGGTTCCGTTTTTTTATTAATTAATATCCAATTATTTGCGCCGGATTTAAATACAGAAAAATTAGCGGCATATGTTTTAATAAAATTTAAATAAAATTTTTTTAATTGTAAATCCCCGGTTATTTTTTTAGTATTATTATTTTTGGTATTATTTCCCTGGATCATTAATTTTGGATACCTGAAGTCAATTTTTTTAATAATATTATTGGAAAAATTAATTATAGTCTCATTAGAGCGGTAATTAGATTGTAATAAAAAGATTTTCCCCGAGGGATAAAATAAATCAAAGCTAAGTAAATTTGTAGAATCTCCGCCGTTAAATCTGTATATAGACTGGTCATCGTCCCCTGCATAAGTAATATTGCCTCTTCCGTAATCAATTTTTTTAATTATAATATCGCTTAATATATTAAGGTCTTGATATTCGTCAATTAATATATATTTATAACTTTTTGATATTTCAGTTAAAATATCATCATTTTCAAATAATTTTAAAGCATAATTTAAAATATCGTCAAAACTTTTTATGCCGTCCGTATTATTTAAATAAGGCGGATAATCATAATTTTCAGAAAAAAATGTATTTTTTTTAGTATTGTCATTATAGTTATTTTCAGCATAAATTTCTGGAACATTTTGAAAACCTAAATATTTATAATAAATTTTAATAAGAGAATAAAAAAAACTATGATAAGTATAAATTTTTAAATTATTTTTTATGATAAACTCGTCATCATTTAAATTTAAAGTCTTAAATATACGGTTTTTTATCTCATTCACCGCGTTATTAGTGAAAGTTAAAACTAAAATTTCATATGGTGATATATAATTTAAAAGATATAAAAATTTATTAACGATAACTTTAGTTTTGCCTGAGCCGGCGCCTGCCATGATAAGAACAGGATTATCAATTTCACTTGCGGCTATATTTTGAATTTTACTAAGATTAATATCTGCATTAGGGCGGCATTCAGATTTAGTAATTTTGGAAATATCTAAAATATCCGAGCCTATATTGTTAAAATTATTTTTGATATGGGCAATATAAGCTATAATTTTATTAATTAATAAAGAAGGATTAAAATAAATTTCATAAAAATTTGAATAGACGGTTAAATTAATTACATATTTATTGTTTTTAGATTCTAATTTACGAAAAGAAAATTTTTTAGAAAAATTTAATTTATTTAATTTATCTAATTTAATAGTTATTTGACAAAGATTTGAATAATTTAGAATTAAATTTTCAGGAATAGTATCTGCATTGTCATTGCTAAAACCGCGCTGTAATGCATAATGCAAAAAAAAATTTATACTTTTTGGATAAGTTTCACAAGCGGCTATTAATCTGGTAAGGCATAATAATTTAAGTCTTAGTTTAAATATTTCAATATAATAGGATTGCGGAAACGCGCATTTTTTTGTATAAGAATCGTAAACATTTAAAATTGAAATATTTGAGCTGCTTAAAGAAGGTATAAAAATAGTTTTATTTGAATTTAAAAAGTAATCTACGATAGAATTAAAAAGCACTGCATCGTTCAAAGTTTCTATGGATATATTTTTTACAAGCAAAAAATTAAAATTTTTATAATCAGCCAAAAATGTATCTAAACAAAAATTTAACGGTTTTTTATTGAAGTCTATTATTAAATTATTTTTAAAAGTTTCAAAATTCAAAACATTATATGATGCATTAAAGTTTATATTTTTTAAATTATGAATAAAATAATTTATTTCATATTCGCTAAAAAGTTCGGTGCCTATAAGATTTGAATAATAAAATTTTATATTTTTAAAGAAATTTAAATTCATATTATGATAAAATAAAAATTAAATTTAATTTTTTAGCATTATTAAATAATAATAGCATTAATTTAATTAAAAAATAATAATAACATAATATAATATTAAAAAATTATATAACGACGTATATCGCATATATCTTAATGATTTATTTATCGGGCAGCAAAATAAAAGATATTGAAACACAATACTTACAAATACAATATAATGAAAAAGATAATTATTTCTATTTAGATAATTATTTTCCAAAATATAAGAAAAAGGAAGACGCCTTTTCTAAATTAATTATCTTGTACAAAAAAGGGGACAAATTTGCTATAAAATATTTTGAAAATATAATTGTAAATATTATATTTAATTATTTCTGGTTTTGCGATTTAATTGTTCCTATTCCTCCAAGTTCTTCTATGTTTGATGTCTATTCAAATAAAATAATATGTTTGTCGTTAAATTCTTTAAATATTATTCAATATAAACAAGATATATTAAAAAGGTCAATGAGTTCCGCTCCGTCGCATATTACAAATAAGAGAGATATCGCTCACATATTAGATTCCGTTAAAATAACGAATGATGATTATATTAAAGATAAAAAAATTATTTTGTTTGACGATATAATAACAACTGGAAATACTTCAAGTATAATTAAGAATATGTTAATATCGAGAGGTGCATGCTCTGTAATCAGATTATTTTTAGGGAGAACGATAAATTTATAGATAATTCTTATAACATATATCATATTAAATTATCATATTAAAATTTAAAATATTAAATTATTATGGACGATCTGATTTGCACTCTGGCATTAAAAAAAATTCCTGGATTAAGTAACAGGCATATATTTATTTTGTTGACGCATTTTGCTAATCCCTGTGATATATTTAATACAAATAAAACTGAATTTTTAAAAATTGGGTTAAGAAATGATGTTATAGAAATATTGATGAATACAAGAGCAGTAAGAACTGCATTTTTGAATGCAATAGATGAAATTGAAGAAGCTTCAAAAAATAATATTAAAATAATAACATTTAGATCGCCCGCATACCCGCCAAATCTTTTGTTTGTTAAAAATAAGCCGCCTATTTTATATTATAAGGGAAATATTAAAGAAAATCTCAGGTTTGCCGTTGCGATTATCGGACAAAGAAATCCTCCGGATTATGCATGCGAAATTACCGCACAAATAACTAAAAAAATAGGAGATGCAGGGTTCTCGGTAATAAGCGGATTGGCGGCTGGAATAGATACTGCTGCGCATAAAACGGCTATTGATGGCGGTATTAATACAATTGCATATATAGGTTCTGGACTTTTAGAGCCTATATATCCAAGTCATAATACAGAGCTGTATCAAGATATAATTTTAAAAAAAGGAGCTATTATTTCTGAATTGCCCCTGCATGAAAAATTATCAGCTAAAAATTTAGTTGCGCGGGACAGGCTTCAGAGCGGATCTTGTTTGGCGGTATTTGCAATGTCTTCGCCTTTATCAAGCGGAACATTGAAAACTTGTAACTTTGCGTTTAAACAAAAAAGACCGGTATTTATTCCTTCGTATAAACCTGATATTATGGATAATTATTCGAATCTGGGGCTTAAGTCATTATTGAATAAAAGCGGGGTTATTAATTTTAATGTTGAAAATATTGATTTAAACGATATAATTGATGAAATAAGAATAATCTACAATGATTTATATGAAGAAAAATATGATAAAACAGGATATTTATTGGAGCAGCCGAACCTATTCGGTTAGTTATGATTATGTGATAAAATATTTAAGTATTTAAATAAAAAAATAAAAAAATCATAATAATAAAATAATGAAATATCGGAGGAAATTTTGAAGGTTAGTTTTAATTGGCTTAAGGAATATGTTGATTTTACGGGAAAAGAGAGTTTAGCGCCGTCTCTTTTAAATAGCAGGACGATGGAAGTTGAAAAAATTATCCCGTATTTTGAAAAAAAATCGTTTAAAAATATAATAGTAGGGGAAGTTAAAGATATTAAACCTCATCCGACCAGCCCTAATTTTAATATTGCAGCAGTTTATGCAGGAGAAAACATTGGGCAGAAAACAATAGTTTATACAAAAGCTAAAGCTGATTTAATTATAGGCGATAAACCTTTAATAGCAATTAAAGGAGCTATTTTTGACGACGGACTGAAAATTAGGGAAAAATCAATTCTCGGAGTTGTTTCGGAGGGTGCATTTTGTTCTGAAAAAGAATTAGGACTTTCTTTGAATGTATCAAACATATTAAAATTTCCAGACGAACCGTTAGGAAAATCGGCATATGATATTTTTGAATTAAACGATACCGTTTTAGAATTTGATCTTGAGCCAAACAGACCCGATTTGTTCGGTATTCAAGGGTTTGCTTACGAAGTATCGTCTATATTTGATAAAGATATTAATTTGCCTGACGCAGATAACGATATTGCATTTAAAATAGGCGGCTCATATTCTTCAAATCCTGATATTCTGTCCGTAATAATGAGCAATGCGGAGGCCGTTCCCTGTTATATTGCCGTTCAGATTAACGGGATTATAATTAAGGAATCGGACTTAGAAATTAAAAATAAATTAATTAAATCCGGAATAAGACCTATAAATAATATAGTTGACTTAACAAATTTAGTCATGCTTGAAACAGCTCAGCCGCTGCATGCATTTGACAGAAATAAACTTGCGGGCAATAAAATTTTTCCGAGACTTAAAGAAAAAGATGAAGATATTATTTCTACTCTTGATGACAAGGAAAGGAAAATTTTTGATGATTCTATTGTTATTGCAGATAAAGATAATATTATTGCGCTTGGAGGGATTATAGGCGGATTTTCAAGTATGATAGATAAAAAAACAGATTCTATCATAGTTGAATCGGCTAATTTTAATATGTCTAGTATTAGAAAAACATCAAGATTAATGTCTCTTAGGACTGACGCTTCCGCAAGATTTGAAAAGGGGTTGAGTCCTATTGCCGCTATTAATGCTATAAAGAGATTTATATATTTAATTAAAAAAAATATTCCCGAGGCTATAGTAAATTGCTATTCATATTATATTGCAGATATTGTAAAACCCAAAGAATTTTATATATACTTTGAGGATTTATTTAATTTTCTCGGACAATCTATAGATAAAAATAAAGTTATAAAAATTTTGGCAAGATTAGGTTTTGATGTTAGATTATCAGAACAGGAAGACGGTATTTTCGTAACAGCTCCATATTTCAGAAGCGATATAACCGACGCAATAAATATTTACGAAGAAATATTTAGAATTTACGGGTACGATAAAGTAAAATCTACAATGCCTGAAGGTATTTTAAGCTATCCCGAAGCAAATATTAATTATAAGACATCCAAAGAAATAAGAGAAATATTGAGATATGCCGGTTTTGTGGAAATAATAACGCCGTCTTTTACAGGCGATAAAGAACTTAAAATAATTTCCGAAAATTTTAATAATGCATTAGAACTTAAAAACCCGATTTCTGTTGAATTTAATTATCTAAGAACGAGTCTTATACCAGACTCTCTTAAATCATTACATCAAAATTCAAGGAAATATAAAGATATTAAAATTTTTGAAATAGGTAAAACATACTTCGGCAAGGATAATGCAGATAATAATAAACATACAGATAATTATCCGGTTATAGAAAAAAATAGATTATGCGGAGCAGTTTGCTCGGGTATAAAATTGCAAAGCGGGGAAACCGAATTTTATAAAGTAAAAGGATCTGTAGAGTTTTTGCTTTCAAATTTAGGAATAAAAAAATATAATTTTTCACAGCCTAAAAATAATAATATATTTGATATTAATAGAACGCTTGAAATTTTTGTCGGAAAATCTTCCGCCGGTTTTTTTGGTGAAATTAAAACTGATGTGCTTAAAGAATTAGATTTAGATTGCAAGGTCGGAGTATTTGATATTGACTTAGAAATTATAAAAGAATTTATTTCTCATAAAAAAACTTTCAATGCGCCTTCAAAATACCCTATTATAGAGCAGGATATTTCTATTATTGCACCTGCAGTTATAGAATACGGTGAAATTGAAAAATTTATTAAAAAATTTTCAAATCTTATTAAAAATGTTGTTTTAATAGATATTTATAAAGGAAAACAGATAGAAAAAGATAAAATAGCATACCTGATAAGATATGACGCATCGGATATTGCAAAAACATTGACAATGAAAGAAGTAAATGAACTCAGAGACCGATTAGTAATTGAGTTAAATAAAAATTTCGGAATTATTTTAAGAGGATAATTATCAAAGTATTTTAAAACATTTGCACTTTATATAAAAAAAAATTATAATATAATTTAAATTAAAATGATTTTCTAATTAAATTAATAACCGGGAGCTTTCATATTTCTATGGGCAATATATTGTTATCATTATTTTCAAACGGAGTAATAGCAGATATTTTAGCATTTATTATAGTTGTAAGCATAATTGTAGTTTTTCATGAATTCGGTCATTTTATAGTAGCCAAAATACTTGGCGTAAAAGTAGAAAATTTCTCCTTAGGATTCGGACCTAAATTAATATCAAAAAAAATAGGTGAAACCGAATACGCAATTTCAGCATTACCTCTTGGCGGTTATGTTAAACTTATGGGGGAAGATCCTGAAGAAGAGCTATCGCCTGAAGATGAAAAAAGGTCTTTTAGCAAGCTCAGCCCTTTTAAAAAATTCTTAATTATATTTTTTGGACCTATGTTTAATTTTATATTGGCATTGGTTATTTTAACAATAATTTTTTCGGCAGGCAAACCTGTATTAAAATCGGTTGTCGGTAAAGTTATAAAAGGAGATCCTGCTGTGATGGCCGGACTTAAAAAAGGCGATGTTATAACATCTGTCAACGGCAAAAAATTATGGAAATGGACTTCTCTTTCAAGCTATATACAAAAATACGGAAAACATACTATTGTTTTAGGTGTAAAGCGTCCCATTAATACAATAAATAATAAAACAACAAACAATAAGGCAGTTAAAGAATCGACGGCAACTAATAAAATTAATTATTCTAAAACATTTTTTATTCATGTTAAGCCTAAGCTGATTTCAGGTTTAAATATATTTAAACAAAAAATTAAACGCTATATTATTGGCATATATCCTTCAAATGTGACCGTCAATCAAAGCCGTAATATATTTTCGGCATTTTACGCAGGGTTAAAAGAAGTTTGGTTTATTATTTATATAACGATATTGAGCGTATATATGCTTATAGCAGGTAAGATTCCGGCTACGGATTTAGGCGGACCCATAATGATTGCGCAATTATCAGGCAGAGCCGCTTCTATGGGACTATCCCAATTCTTTTATTTTATAGCGGTTATAAGCGTAAATATAGGATTGGTCAATTTGTTTCCTATACCTGCATTAGACGGGGGACATATTTTATTTTCATTTGTTGAAATGATTAGGCGGAGACCTCTAAGTCCAAAGTTTCAAGAAAACGCTGCTAAAATAGGGTTTGCATTGCTTATAATGCTATTATTGTTTGTTTCTTATAATGATATAATGAGAAACATTAAGACTTAATTTAAATTTATAAATGCAATTTAATTAAAGCTATATAATTTGTTTATTTTTTAATTATATAAGTAATTATATGTATGTGTTGTATAGTAAATTTATGTTATGGTCATTTATATATTTGACCCGGCATTTAGCCTGATTGGCCGCAAATTAATTATTTAATATTTTTATTTGTTATACAAAAATTAAAAATTTTTTAATTTAAATATTTTATTGAATACCATTTTTATTATGATGCTGCTATCATAACTGTTAATATTATGCTGTTACTATACTATCATGTTGTTACTTTCAATAGACACTTCCGGCGGTTATTCAAGTATTTGTATAATTGACGATAAATATGAAATCATTGCTGAAAACAATATAGTTTTAAATGAAAATAAATATCTTAAAGAACTATATAGTAAGGCGTTAATGCAGCCTTCAACTTTGATTTTTAAACAATTAGATTATATTTTATCCGGCAGCGGATTAAATTTGGATGATATTGAAGGCATAGCTATTACTTTAGGCCCTGGTTCATTTACAGGAATTAGAGTTTCGCTTTCTATTGCTAAAACATTGGCTTACAGTCTTAATTTGAAAATAGCAGGAGTGGAAAGTTTATATGCGTGCGCATACTCATTTATAAATAAAAGCAATAATTTCTACTTAACTGTTATTAAGGAATTTATAAAAGATAAATTTTATTTTGAAATTTATAAAATTGAAAATGGAACTCTTGAAAAATTTAAAGGGTTAGAAACAGGAAGCATAAAAGAAATTAGTATCTTTATAGATAATTTAAACATTAAATCTTATTTTGTTTATTTAGGAAGCCGTAACAAATATAATTTAGATAAAAATATTCAGCTAATCAATAATAATAACGAAATAGAATTTGAATTTTTTGACAGTTTAAGATTGGCATATTTTTCAGGAATAATTGCTATTAATAAATTTAATAATAATAAAAAAAATCAATCGGATTTTAAATATCTTGCAGAACTTTCGCCTGTTTATGTATATAGCGGCGGAGCTTTTTAATTATTAAATATATTTATAATTTAATTAATATTATAAATTTTAAAATTTGGAGGTCATAGTATGCAATGGCTTGATGAAAATGAACAAAAGATTGCGGAAACATTAATACAAGAAAATTCAGATTTTAAAAAAATTTATGAAGAACATATTGATATAGATAAAAAATTAAATAAGTTTAGCACGAAGCCTTTTTTAACGCCTGAAGAGCAAAAAACAATAAAAGAATTAAAACTAAAAAAACTTAACGGAAACGATATTATGAATAAAATGATTAAATCTAGTATAATTAGCGGGTGATACAATGAAAAGTGATAATATTAAAAAGGGCATAGATAAAACACCTCACAGAGCTTTGCTCTATGCGACTGGCATTACAAATAAAGAAATGCGTAAACCTTTTATCGGCATTGCATCAAGTTTTACGGATCTTATACCCGGACATGTCGGAATGAGAGATCTTGAAAGAGCTGTTGAAAACGGTGTCTATAGCAATGGAGGACACCCGTTTATTTTCGGAATACCGGGTATTTGCGACGGAATAGCAATGGGACATAAGGGGATGCATTATTCGCTGCCATCTAGAGAACTTATAGCAGATATGGTTGAAACTATTACTGAGGCGCATTCCCTTGATGGTTTAGTTCTGCTTACGAACTGTGATAAAATTACGCCGGGTATGCTTATGGCATCGCTTAGACTTAATATACCTGCCGTAGTTGTAACCGCAGGTCCGATGCTGTCGGGACATTATCACGGTAAAAGACTTTCTTTTGTCAGAGACACATTTGAAGCCGTTGCCAAATATAAAGTAAAAGAAATATCTGAAGATGAACTTATGGAGCTAGAGATGTGCGCATGTCCGGGTCAAGGTTCATGTCAGGGATTATACACCGCAAATACTATGGCTTGTCTAACGGAAGTTATGGGAATGTCTTTGCCGGGTGCAGGAACTGCTCTGGCAGGCTCGGCAATTAAAAAAAGGATAGCATTTGAAAGCGGAGTCAGAATTGTAGATATGGTTAAAGAAAATATACTGCCCCGCAATATTGTTACAATGAATGCGTTGCAAAACGCTATAATGGTTGATGTTGCGCTTGGCGGATCGTCAAATTCGGTTCTTCATTTAATTGCCATAGCTAATGAAGCAGGGATTAAATTAGATTTAAAACTTTTTGATGAAATTTCTAGAAAAACTCCCCAGATTTCAAGTTTAAGACCTGCAGGAGAATATTTTTTAGAAGACTTAGATTTTGCAGGAGGTATTCCTGCTCTTTTATATGAACTTGAATCCTTAGTAAAAGATTCAATGAATGTTAGCGGACTTTCAATCAGAGAGATAATTGGCGGAGTCAGATATGTAAATAATGAAGTAATCAGAAAAATAGACAATTCTTACCGGGCAGAAGGAGGAATTGCCATATTATACGGCAATTTGGCGCCCAACGGAGCTGTTATCAAATCAAGCGGCGTCGGTCCTTCTATGATGAAATTTACAGGAAATGCCAGAGTTTTTGATAGCGAGGAAGATTCTATGAAAAGCATATCCGCAGGAGAAATAAAACCAGGTGATGTTGTAGTTATAAGGTATGAAGGACCTAAGGGAGGTCCAGGCATGAGGGAAATGCTTGCTCCTACTTCTCAAATAGTCGGTATGGGATTAGGAGATAAAGTTGCTCTTATAACAGACGGCCGTTTTTCAGGAGGGACAAGAGGTCCATGTATAGGACATATTTCTCCTGAAGCTCAGGAAGGCGGTCCTATAGCTTTTATTAACGAAGGCGATAAAATAGAAATTGATATAAATGAAAGAAAACTTAATATACTCCTTAGCGATGAAGAATTAAATCTGAGAAAATCAAGCTGGAAGAAAAAAGAGAAAAAAATAGATTACGGCTATTTGGCAAGATATTCAGATATTGTTTCGTCAGCCGACGAAGGGGCAATTGTAAACAGAAAGGTGAGAAAATAAATGATTAAAGAAAATAAAAAGCAGCTGATGACCGGTTCTAAAATTCTCATTGAAAGTTTATTAAAAGAAGGGGTAGATACTATTTTCGGTTATCCGGGCGGAGCTGTACTTAATATTTATGATGAGCTTTTTAATTATAGAGATAAATTAAATCATATTCTTGTGCGTCATGAACAGGGTGCTGCGCACGCAGCCGACGGCTATGCCAGAGCAACGGGCAAAGTCGGTGTAGTGTTGGTTACGTCAGGTCCCGGAGCTACCAATACGATAACCGGAATTGCTACTGCGTATATGGATTCTGTTCCTATGGTAATTATCACGGGGCAGGTTCCGACAAGTTTAATCGGTAACGATGCTTTTCAGGAAGCCGATACGGTCGGAATAACAAGACCGTGCACAAAACATAATTATCTCGTAAGAAACGTTAAAGATCTTGCAAGAATTGTAAAAGAAGCGTTTTATATTGCTTCAACCGGTAGACCGGGCCCTGTTCTTATAGACATTCCTAAAGATATTACTTCCAATGTTGCCGAATTTGATTACCCGGAAAGTATTGAAATGCGCAGTTATAATCCTACTTATTTTGGTCATCATGTTCAAATATTAAAGGTCGTCAATGAACTTTTGAAAGCTGAGAAGCCGATGTTTTATATCGGTGGAGGAGTAATAAACTCAAATGCGGCTGTAGAGCTTAAAGAAATTGCAGAAATGATAGATTTACCGATTGTATCCACTCTTATGGGGCTTGGCGGTTTTCCTTCCGAGCACTCTTTATTTTTTGGGATGCTCGGAATGCATGGAACTTATGCGGCTAATACAGGTATATCAAATGCTGATTTTATTGTGGCAGTCGGTTCAAGATTTGACGACAGAGTTACAGGTAAAGTTGACGAGTTCGGCAGAAACGCGAAATTTGCGCATATTGATATTGACCCGTCTTCTATCGGCAAAAATGTAAAAATAGATATACCCGTCGTAGGAGATGTTAAATCTGTTTTAAGAAGTATGATAGAAATATTAGCGTTGAAATCAAAAGAAATAGAATCCACGCAGTATAAAAGAATGAAATGGTTAGAAGAACTTAATATGTATAAATACGAACATCCGCTTTCATATAAAATGACGGATATCATTAAGCCTCAATATGTTGTTGAAAAAATATATGAATTAACTAACGGAGAAGCTATTATAGCAACGGAAGTCGGACAGAATCAAATGTGGACAGCCCAATTTTATAAATTTAAAAAACCTAGATCGCTATTAACATCGGGAGGACTCGGTACTATGGGGTACGGATTTCCGGCTGCTATCGGCGCTCAGGTAGCGTATCCGGATAGAACCGTATTTGATATTGCAGGCGATGGCAGTATTCAAATGAATATACAGGAATTGGCTACGGCTGTTCAATATAATCTGCCTATAAAAATTGCAATAATAAATAATAATTTTCTTGGAATGATTAGGCAATGGCAGGAATTATTTTATGAAAAAAGATATTCTTTTTCTAACTTAAATGTTAACCCAGACTTCGTTAAGCTTGCCGAAAGTTATGGAGCCGTCGGACTGAGAGCAAAAAAACCTGAAGAAGTAGAAGATATTTTAAAAACCGCATTATCAATAAAAAAACCTGTTATTATGGATTTTGTTGTTGCCCAAGAAGAAGGAGTATATCCTATGGTTACCCCAGGTTCTCCAATTACGGGAATGTTGTTAGTATAGTATAATGTTTGCTATTTTCATTTTATCAAAAAATAGGTAAGGAAACCTTGCTTTTATAAGCAGAAGATAAATTACCGTTTGCAATTCGCAGTTTAGCTATATCGGATATAAATATTAAACAGGCGGCAAATTTTTAAATATGCGTCTGGATGATATTATTATATCGGTATATTATATAGCTAAATATAAATTTGCAATAAAATTTTATTATAAAAATATATAAATTTGTTTGTTTTAACTAAAATTCTTAAAAATAATTAAAGGGAAAATATGATGGAAAAAAGCCATATTTTATCTATACTTGTTGAGAATGAGTCGGGCGTTTTGGCAAGGGTGGCGGGACTTTTTTCTGCTCGAGGATTTAATATAGACGGAATAAGTGTTGCCGGCACGCTTGAAAAAAATGAATCAAAAATGATAATATCAACTTACGGGGATGAACAAATATTAGAACAAATTACAAAACAGCTAAATAGGCTTATTAATGTCATTAAAGTTCAGGAGCTTACGGATGACGAATCGGTAGTGAGGCAGACTGTCCTTGTTAAGGTAAATGCCGACGATTCTACGAAAAATGAAATATTTCGCATTAAAGAAATATTTGAGGCAAGAATTGTTGACGTAAGCCGAAATGCTTATGTTTTAGAATTTAGCGGATCAGCTAAAAAAATGGAAGCGTTTATAGAGCTTATCAGACCTGTAGGCATTAAAGATATTGTAAAAACAGGAACAATTGCGATAACAAGGTCTAAAAAGTAAAAACACTGTTTATTATAAATTTGCTCAGTTAACCCTAAGCTTGATATATTTGTCTAATATAAATGTAGAATAAAAAATATTAAATTTAGTAATTAAAAATATTAACTATTATATGGAGGATTTATGAATATTTATTATGATAAAGACGCTGATTTAAGATTAATTCAATCAAAAACCGTTGCAATTATAGGATACGGTTCTCAAGGTCATGCGCATGCGTTGAATCTCAGAGATTCAGGCGTTAAGGTTATTTTAGGTTTAAGATCCGAAGGACCTTCTTATATGAAAGCAAAAAATGCGGGGTTTGAAGTATATTCTGTTGGGGAAGCTTCTAAATTAGCCGATATCATAATGATTCTTCTGCCGGACGAACTTCACGGAAAAGTTTATAAAAGTGAAATAGAACCTAATTTAAAAGAAGGCAAATATTTAGTTTTTGCTCACGGATTCAGTATACATTTTGGTCAAATAGTTCCTCCGAAAAATATAAATATTTTTATGGTTGCGCCGAAAGGACCAGGTCATTTAGTAAGACGCGAATTTGAAAATGGCGGCGGCGTGCCTGATTTAATAGCAGTTGATAATGATTTTTCAGGTAATACCAAAAATATGGCATTAGCTTATGCTTCAGGCATTGGAGGAGGCAGAGCCGGTATTCTGGAAAGCACATTTAGAGAAGAAACTGAAACCGATCTGTTCGGAGAGCAAGCTGTGCTTTGCGGAGGTCTAAGCGCATTAATGACCGCAGGTTTTGAAACCCTTGTTGAAGCAGGATACGAAGAAGAAAGCGCTTATTTCGAATGCATTCATGAAATGAAATTAATAGTGGATCTTATTTATGAAGGCGGGATTACTAATATGAGATATTCAATTAGTAATACTGCTCAGTATGGGGATTTAACAAGAGGCCCTAGAATAATTAACGAAAATATTAAATTAGAAATGAAAAAAATTCTAGATGAAATAAGGTCAGGTAAATTTGCGTCCGAGTGGATGGTTGAAAACGAAGTAAATAGACCTACTTTTAACGGCTTAACAAAAAGAGGAGAAGATCATCCGCTTGAAAAAGTCGGTAAAAAATTAAGATCGTTGATGCCTTTTATTACTAAAAATAAAATAGTAGACCAAACTAAGAATTAATGTTAATTTAATTTTATTAAACAATTTATTAATAATTTAAATTAATGTTTTTATGAAATTAATTGCTAAAGAGGGTATAAAATTAATAATATTTCCTTTAGTTTGTTTTATTATTTTTTTATGTTTATATTTAATTTTTAATATTAACGCAGACAAATTAAAATATATTTTTATAGTATTGTCGGTAATATTTTTTATTTTGTTTCTCTTTAGCATTTATTTTTTCAGGGACCCTGAAAGAAAAGTATCGGCAGATAAAAATGAAATAATTTCGCCTGCTGACGGCAAAATTATTTATATAGGAAGAGTTTACGACGATAGATATTTAAACCAAGATGTTTTAAAGATAAGTATTTTTATGTCATTGTTTAATGTTCATGTAAATAGGATTCCTATTTCAGGTAAAGTATTAGAAATAAAATACAATAATGGAAAATTTTTTTCCGCCGACTTAGATAAAGCTTCATTAGATAATGAATATAATGCCGTAATTTTAGAAACAGACTGTATTGATACTGAAGAGATAAGTAAAAATACCGATTGTAAAAACGGCAAAACAATTATAGCATTTGTACAAATAGCAGGGTTTGTTGCAAGAAGAATAGTCTGCAAAATTAATAAAGGCGAAAAGGTTATTGCAGGCAATAGATTTGGACTTATTAAGTATGGTTCAAGAATGGATTTATATTTGCCTTTAGATTTTACGACTTATGTAAGAATAAATGATAAAGTATATGCCGGTAAAACTATAATAGGCAAAATCATTTGAAAAATAAGCAAAAATACAATAGTCGCCTTAGACCTTATAAAAATCAGCTGACAAAGACAGCCGACGAATTTTTTGCGCGCAGTATGAATAAAGGTATATATTTTTTCCCGAATCTTATTACAAGCCTATCCCTATTTTCAGGATTTTATTCAATAATAAATTCTATTAACGGTAAATTTTATATTGCAGGATGGCTTATAGTAGTTTCAATTTTTTTAGACGGTTTAGACGGAAAAGTTGCAAGAATTACAAATACAAGTTCTAAATTTGGAATAGAATATGATTCGTTATCTGATTTAATAGCGTTCGGCGCTGCACCATCAATATTAGTATATGTTTGGCAATTAAAAAATTTTGGAAAAATAGGCTGGGCGCTTATATTTGTGTATTTTATCGGCGCCGCTTTGAGGCTTGCCAGATTCAATGTTCAGGTAAATTCGGTAGAAAACAAAAAATTTACGGGTCTGCCTTCTCCTGCGGCGGCAGGCATGGCAGTTTTTTCTATTTTTGCTATGGAAAATTTTAAATTAGCAATAAATTACCATATCGTAATGATGATTATTATGCCGCTGCTTGGACTTTTAATGATAAGCAATATAAGTTATTATGCAATGAAAGATTTAAGTATTTTTAAGAAAAAACCTTTCGAAATTCTTGTATTAGCGTCATTAATTATTATTATAATAATAATTAAGCCTGTTTTAATGTTTTTTTTAATTTTTATTATTTATTGTTTTATTTCCCCGCTATTGTATTTTTACCTTAATAATGATAAGATAAAAATCAAAAATATTAAAAAATAATCTTAATCCTAAACTTAATTGAATACTTATTTTATATATAATTATATGTAATTTTACTGAATTATATTTTTATAATATAATAAACTTTTATATAAAATAAATTAAAATTCAGCTTTAAAAAAAATTATTTTAAACTTATTCTAAATCAATATCAATTAATAATTGTAAGCCTGAGTTTAATAATAATAAAATATTAATCGGGATAAAATAAAACTGAAATAATTAAACATTGCAGTAATTATCCAAAATGTTTACATAGAGGGTTTTAATATTATGAATTTTGATAAAAATAAAAAAATAATAAGAATATTTGATACAACGCTCAGAGACGGCGAGCAATCGCCGGGCGCGAGCATGAATATAGAAGAAAAACTTAATCTTGCCCGCCAGCTGGCAAGACTTGGTGTTGATACAATTGAAGCAGGTTTTCCGGTAGCTTCCGACGGCGATTTTGAGGCGGTAAAAACAATTGCTCAGGAAATAAAAAATGTTGAGATAGCCGGACTTGCAAGAGCTAACGAAAAAGATATATATAGGGCATACTCGGCGGTAAAATTTGCAGAAAAACCTGTTATACATACATTTATTGCCACGTCAGATGTGCATTTAAAATACAAATTAAAAATGACGCGTGAAGAATTAATTGAAAAAGCCGTTAATATGCTAAAATATGCTAAATCGTTTATTGATGAAGTTGAATTTTCAGCCGAAGACGCTTCACGAACCGATATAGATTTTTTACAATTAGTATTTGAAGAAGTCATAAAAGCAGGAGCTACAAGGTTAAATATCCCCGATACCGTCGGGTATGCAACGCCTTTTGAATTTTATAATTTTATAAAAAATATAAAAGCTAATGTCAAAGGAATAGAAAATGTTATTTTAAGTGTGCATTGTCATAACGATCTTGGACTTGGAACAGCTAATTCCTTAGCCGCTATTCTTGCCGGGGCCAATCAAATTGAATGCACAATCAACGGCATTGGAGAAAGAGCCGGAAACGCTGCATTAGAAGAAATTGTCATGGCGTTAAACGTTAGAAAAGATATTTATAATATGGAAACAAATATTAAAACAGCCGAGCTATACAGGACATCTCAATTACTTACCTATATAACCGGAATTTCCGTTCAGCCCAATAAAGCTATTGTCGGGAAAAATGCATTTGCTCATGAGGCGGGTATTCATCAAGACGGTATTTTAAAAGAAAAAACCACTTATGAAATAATGACTCCGGAATTAGTAGGCAGACAGCCAAACGAGTTGGTACTTGGAAAGCACTCAGGCAAACATGCATTCAAGGAAAGACTTAAATCATTGGGATATTTACTGAACGAAGAAGAAATAGATAAAGCTTTTATAAAATTTAAATCTTTAGCCGACAAAAAAAAAGATATATACGATGAAGATATAGATTCATTAGTAGCTAAAAATTCAAAACATTCTGAAAAGTATGAACTAAAATATGTTAATGTTGTCTGCGGAGATACGGTTACTCCTTTTGCTATGGTCAAAATTATGATAGACGGCGAATTAAAAACAAGTTCGGAATGGGGTAATGGTCCTGTGGACGCTGTTTATAATTCAATAATAAAAATAACGGGCGCAAACTGCACTGTTGTAGGTTATGAAGTAAAGTCAATAAGAGGAACTACGCAAGCGCAAGGAGATGTTAGCGTTACAATTGAAGATAACGGTATTAATTTCACCGGGAGGAGCGCTCACACTGATATTGTTGTTGCCAGCGCCAAAGCGTATATTAACTGTTTAAATAAACGTTATATATATAATAAAAATTTAGAAAATATTTCGGAAAAGGAACCCGATCCGATATATCATACATAACATTTAAGCAAAATAAAACAAGAAAAACCAAAATTGCCGATAGAGATTGTTAAATATACCGTAATGTATTAAGAATACTGGATTTATGCTTTCGCAGGAATGACTGCATATAGCGGGTGAAACGATAAATCTTCTCAAAGTCATTCCTGCGTGGGCGGGAATCCAGTATAAAATTTTCTATCGGCAATTTTGGGGAAAATAATAAAATTTAAATAAAATAATAAAAAATATAAATATTAAAATAAATATATACAATATAATAAAATTTTTTTATTAAAGGGGTAATTTTTATGACTAATCCGCTTACAATTACCGAGAAAATAATTCTTGCACATACAAATTTAAATTCCGTTTCTCCGGGCGATATAGTAAATGCAAGAGTAGATATTGCTCTTGGAAATGATATAACGGCTCCTATTGCCATAAAAGAATTTGATACGATAGGCGTTTGCGATGTTTTTGACAGAGAAAAAATAGCTTTAATTCCCGACCATTTTGTTCCCAATAAAGATATAGCAAGTGCAAAACAGGCAAAAATGTTAAGAGAGTTCGCAAAAAAATATGATATAAAATATTATTTTGAAAGCGGAGAAGTTGGTGTTGAGCATGCTTTATTACCTGAGCAAGGAATCGTACTTCCTGGAGATTTAGTTATTGGCGCCGATTCTCACACCTGCACTTACGGGGCGTTAGGCGCTTTTTCAACAGGAGTAGGGTCAACAGATTTAGCTTACGCTATGGCTTTCGGAGAAATATGGCTTAAAATTCCGTATTCTATAAAAGTTATCTTTGACGGAGAACCGAATAAATGGGTATCAGGCAAAGATTTAATATTATTTCTGATAGGTAAGATAGGAGTTGAAGGAGCTAATTACATGGCTTTAGAATTTTCAGGTTCAACCTTTAAACATCTTACGATGGCAGATAGATTTTCTATTTCAAATATGGCAATAGAAGCAGGGGCTAAAAGCGGAATATTTGAACCTGACGAAATTACCGAAGAATATGTGTCTAAAAGGGCTAAAAGAGATTATATAATATATAAAAGCGATCCTGATGCAGAATATATAAAAACTTTAAAATATGATACAACAAAAATAAATCCTCAGGTGGCTTTTCCTCATCTGCCGGAAAATAGTATTGATATTACAGAAGCCTCTGCTAAAAATATTAAAATAGACCAATCCGTAATAGGTTCATGTACTAACGGCAGAATAGAAGATTTAAGAATTGCCGCTTCAATTTTAAAAGGTAAAAAAATAGCCAAGTATACAAGATTAATGGTAATTCCAGCAACTCCCGAAATATATTTAATGGCTGAAAAGGAAGGACTTATAGACATATTTATGAATGCCGGAGGAGTTGTAAGCACTCCAACCTGCGGACCGTGTTTAGGCGGCTATATGGGAATACTTGCCGACGGGGAAAAAGCGATTTCTTCAACTAACAGAAACTTTAAGGGTAGAATGGGAGATATAACAAGCGAAGTTTATCTTGCAAATCCTGCAGTATGCGCTGCTTCTGCCATAACAGGCAAGATATCTTCTCCCGATGAAGTTGCATAAGACATAATTTATAATTTTAACTAAAATTTCTTATCATTTTTTCGGTGCGGTATATTGTTCCGCATTATTTGAAAAGTATCTATTTCTAACGAAACAATATTGAACAATATTGTGTGATACTATAGGTAATACAAAATCAGAATATTTGATTTTAAATAAAATAAATAAAATATTAGAGGTGCCGTATGCTGTTAAAAGGAAAAGTATTTAAGTTTGGAGACAATATAGACACTGACGCTATAATTCCGGCAAGATATTTAAATGATTCTGATCCTGAAAATTTAAGAAAACATTGCATGGAAGATGCAGATCCTTCATTTGCATCAAATGTCAATAAAGGAGATTTTATTGCTGCAGGCGTTAACTTTGGATGCGGTTCTTCAAGAGAGCATGCCCCTATCGCTATTAAAGCATCGGGCGTTCCTTTGGTTATTGCAAAAAGTTTTGCAAGAATATTTTATAGAAATTCATTTAACATTGGACTTTTAATTTTAGAAGCAGATACCGATTCTATTGATTCAGGAGATATTTTAGAAGTAGATTCGGATAAAGGAGAAATCAAAAATATAACCAAAAACATTACAATAAATGCAAAACCGATACCTAAGTTTATGTCTGAATTAGTCAGCGCTGGCGGATTAATGGAGCATGCAAGGAAAAGAGTCAAGGAGGGCTTTTAAAAATGATGAAATTGGCATTATTTGCAGGAGACGGTATAGGTGTTGAAGTTACTAAAGAAGCGATAAAAGTTTTAAAATATTTATTAGATTTAAATTCCATCAATTATGAAATAGAAGAAGGACTTGTGGGAGGCGCTTCATATGATGCTTATGGAAAACCTATAACGGAAGAAACTCTTAAGATTGCAAAAGAGTCTGATGCCGTTATATTCGGAGCGGTAGGAGGTACTAAATGGGAACCCCTGCCTATTGAACTAAGACCTGAAAAAGCTCTTCTTACATTAAGATATGATTTAGGTTTATACGCTAATTTGCGTCCGGCAAAAGTATATGATGATTTAATAGATGCTTCGCCGTTAAAAAAAGAAATTGTCGGCGGCACCGACATGATGATAATCAGAGAACTTACCGGCGGAATATATTTTGGTAAACCGCGCGGAATAGAAGATTTGCCTGATGGAACTAAAAAAGGTTTTAATACGCTTGTATATACGACTAAGGAAATTGAAAGAATCGCAAAAATAGCGTTTGATATTTCTATGAAAAGAAGGAAAAAAGTTTTATCGGTTGATAAGGCGAATGTTTTAGAATCTACTGAATTATGGAGAAATGTTGTTGCTAATGTATCAAAAAACTACCCTGAAGTTGAATTATCCAATATGTATGTTGACAATTGCTCTATGCAGTTAATTAAACAGCCGGCATCATTTGACGTTATAGTGACTACTAATATGTTTGGAGATATATTGAGCGATGAAGCTTCAATGGTTTCGGGTTCTATAGGAATGCTTCCTTCTGCAAGTCTAAACGGTAAAAAAGGAATGTATGAACCTATTCACGGCAGTGCGCCGGATATTGCTGGACAAAATAAAGCAAATCCTTTAGCAACTATTCTTTCTTGCGCTATGATGCTCAGGTATAGTTTTGATAAGGATAATTTAGCCGATTATATTGAAAAATCTGTTGAAAATGTTATAAAAAAGGGATATAGAACTCAGGACATTTACTCAGGAGCGGCAGGATTAAAATTAGTCGGAACGTCTCAAATGGGTGAAGCGGTTTTATCGGAATTAAAAGATATAATGCCTGCACAATAATAAATTTAATATTAAATAATATAAGTATATATAATTGATTATAAATACAACAATTAATAATAATAATAATTAAATGAAAAAAGATAAATATAATGTAGCGGTTTTGGGCGCCTCGGGTCTCGTCGGCAGAGAAATGATAGAAATTTTACAGGAAAGAAATTTTCCCGTAAACAAACTTTTTTTACTTGCTTCCGAGCATTCTGCAGGAGAAATTATTCAGTTTCAAGGAAAAGATTATGAGATTGAACCTGCATCTGAAGATTATTTTAAATTAAATAAAATAGATATAGTTCTTTCAAGTCCGGGAGCGTCGGCAAGTTCAAAATATAGTCCGATTGCTGCTAAAGAAGGCGCAGTAGTCATAGACAACACATCTTTTTTTAGAATGGATAAAGATGTTCCGTTAATTGTTCCTGAAGTAAATCCGGAAGATATTCAATATTTTAGCAAGAAAAATATAATTGCAAATCCGAATTGTTCTACAATACAAATGCTTGTTCCTTTAAAACCTATTCATGATAAATATAAAATTAAAAGAATCGTGGTGTCAACATTTCAATCCACTTCCGGCGCAGGCAAAAAAGCAATAGACGAATTATTTTACGAGACGTTAGATATAATAAATTCTAAAGGAAATGCCGTTCCTGATAAATTTCCGGTACAAATAGCATTCAATTGCATTCCGCAAATAGACGTTTTTAGCGAAGACGGCTATACTAAAGAAGAAATTAAAATGGCTAAAGAAACACACAAAATATTGCATGATGAAAATATTGGAGTATGTGCCACTGCCGTGAGAGTCCCAGTGATGTTTTGCCATGGAGAATCTATTAATATTGAAACAGAAAAGGACTTTGATATTAAGGATATAAAAATATTATTATCTAATACTAAAGGCGTAAAAGTTATTGACAATATTTTTAGCGATGATGCAGATGAAAGATATCCTTATCAAACTATGGTGAGCGGCAGTGACGATGTATATGTGGGAAGAATAAGAAAAGATTTATCTATTAAAAACGGTATTAATTTATGGGTTGTAGCAGATAATGTCAGAAAAGGCGCTGCGTTAAACGCCGTTCAGATAGCTGAAATATTGATAAATAATTATATATAGCATATAAACTATAAATTGCAGTATCAATTTCAGGTCATATATTCTATGATATTTTCTTTTGTTTTTTATTGCTTATTAAATTATTTAACTATTAAATAATTGCTGAATGACTGCAGGGTCTAAAAACAAAGAAATCCTAAAAAATTTATCGGTAGTTTCTTTTTATACATTTATCAGTAGAATTTTAGGGTTATTTCGTGATGTAGTAATAGCATATTTTTTTGGTGCAGGATATTTTACAGATGCATTTTTTGTAGCTTTCAGAATTCCGAATCTTCTTAGAAGGCTTTTTGGAGAAGGCGGAATTTCCGCCGCTTTTATTCCTGTCTATTCCGATAATATTGTTAATAAATCTAAAGAACAATCCGAAGATCTTTTGATGACGGTTTTTACGATTCTATTTGTCATACTTCTTTTATTATCGTTAATAGGGGTTATATTTTCTTCATTTTTTGTTACAATAACCGCGCCCGGTTTTATAGGTAAGCATTTAGAATATAATCTTACGGTTTTTTTGACTAGAATTATGTTTCCATACATAATTTTAATAGGTCTTACGGCTTTTTTCGCCGGAATTCTAAATGTTCACGGATCATACGGTCCAGGCGCTTTTTATCCGATAATTTTAAATATTGTGCTAATACTTAGTGCGATATTCTTAAGGTCTTTTTTTCATTTTAAGATTATATCTTTGGCTATAGGTGTTATTATCGGCGGTATTTTGCAATTATCGTCGCAGCTTTATTATATAAAATATAAAAAAATAAAATTAGGATTTAGATTTCATATTAAAAATAAAGACGTTAAAACGGTATTTAGGCTTTTAACGCCTTCGCTTTTAGGTATGGCGGTAATACAACTAAATTTGCTGTTTGATACATTATTAGCATCGTTTTTGCCTGTCGGAAGCATTTCTTATCTTTACTATGCCGATAGGCTTTATCAATTCCCGCTAGGAGTATTTGCTATTGCTCTGCAAACCGCAATTTTTCCTGTTATGTCAGCTTCTTTTGCAAGGCAGAACAACGAAGAAATACGGCACTCATTTAATTTTGCAACATCGCTAATGTTTTTTATAATTATCCCTTCAAGTATCGGTTTAATACTTTTAAGAAGTCAATTAGTAAATTTAATATATATGCATGGATTATTCAACAATTTTGACGCAAAACAGACGGCTTCGGTACTGCTATTCTTTATAATAGGATTATGGGCTTCCGCATTATTAAAAACGGTAGTTCCAGTGTTTTACTCAATGAAAGATACAAAAACACCCGTTAATGCAGCTATATATGCTTTAATAATCAATATTGTACTTGCGGTTATTTTAATGAAAATTCTTGGCGTAGACGGCTTAGCTCTAGCATCAAGCATTTCTTTAATATTTAATTATTTCTTTCTTTTAAATAAAATAAGTACAAAAAATAAATTTAAATTGAATAAAGAATTTTTAGTATCTTTTTTTAAAACAATTTGTGCAGGAATTATAATGGGAGTTTTAGTTGAATTTGTAATTATTGAAAGTATGCAACTTAGACTAAGTTTAATCTTTATTATAGCGATATCGCTGATTGTAGGCGTGCTATCGTATATAGGAGCGTCTTTTGCCGTTAAAAATGAAATACTTGAGCTATTGTATAATAATATTTTTAAAAAAAATAAACCAGAATAAATGCTTAATCCTTCGATAGAAATTATCAATGATATTTCAATAATAAGCAATACTGGATGCCCGCTTTCGCAGTCATCCAGAAAATGAAATTTTAAATGAACTTATAAAATTTTACTTTATTTACAATTATGCTATAATTATTAAAATGACTATAAAGACAAAACTATATACGGAAAAAATTGAATTAAACGATATTGAACTATTTAACAAATTCGCGGATATTTCATTAAACACTTTGCCTATAGTAGAGAAAGAGTTTGCCGTGAACGTGGCGATAAGAGGCAATATTATAATGATTAGCGGCTTAAATGAAAATGTTAAATTATCAAGTTCGTTTATTTATGATCTGGTAAATTTATATAGATTAAATATTAAAATCAGCGATGATGAAATTATTAAGATGTCCAAGGCAAAAATAGCTAATCCTGTTATAAATTTGCACGAACAATTTTATAAAGCCGTTCTTATTACCCACAGGAAAAAGGTGATTTCACCAAAAACAATAAATCAGAAAAAGTATGTAGATGCCATTTTTGAAAATGATATAGTAATAGGTATAGGGCCTGCTGGTACCGGCAAAACATATCTTTCAATGGCTTGTGCCATAAATCTTTTCCAAAAAAATATGTTTGACAGAATAGTATTAACAAGACCTGCAGTGGAAGCGGGAGAAAAACTCGGTTTTTTGCCGGGAGATATTACGGAAAAAATTAATCCGTATTTGCGTCCTTTATATGATGCTTTATATGAAATGCTTGAGTTTGAGAAAGTTGTTAAACTGATAGAGCAAGATATAATTGAAGTAGCTCCTCTTGCGTTTATGAGGGGAAGAACTTTAAATAATTCATTTATCATATTAGATGAAGCCCAAAACACTACAAATGAGCAAATGAAAATGATGCTGACAAGAATAGGCTCCGGCTCAAAAATTGTAGTTAACGGAGACATTACGCAAACCGATTTGCCTGCCGACAAAGAATCAGGTTTAATAACGGCAAGCAATATCTTAACGGAAATTGAAGGAATTAAAATTATTAATTTTAATAAAACAGATATTTTAAGGCATAAACTTGTCCAGAATATTATAAAAGCATATGAAACGAACGAAATTCATAGAAATTCTAAAAAGTAAGCGGTTTGGAATAAAAAATCATCAATATAAGTTAGTCGCAATTTTAGTTATATCTTCAATCTTGCTTACTTTTATGCTTTATAGCGGAGTAGAGTACATAAAAAACAAATATAAAGCTGGGGAAATATCAAAAAAAACAATAATTGCAATAAAAAGTTTTAGATATATTAATGTTAAAAAAACTAATGATATTCTTAAATCAAAAATTAAAAATATTCCAGATGTTTATATTTATTACCCGGAAATAAAAGCAGTTTTAGAAAGAAAAATAAGAAATGCATTCAAGAAAGCAAGTTCTTTTGATCTGATGCATGCCAAAAATAATGTAAATGAGAAAATTTCAGGAAATATATTTAATTCGGAACTCGGTATAAAATTAAATAATAATTTGATAAATGAATTTTATTTTTTAAACTATAATAAAAATATAGAAAATTATATTTTAAAAATAGTAGATGATATATATAAAAAGGGAATTATTTCAGGACATTCTATTCAAAATAAAAAAATTGATATTAGAAATATAGTAACAAACAATTCAAAATTAATAAAATATCCCCAATTTTTTTTCACGTTAAAAACAGTGAAAAATTTTTCTTATTATTATGTTCAAAAATATTTAAGTTTCCTGCCTTCTAACATGAGAAATGATATTTACGACTTGGTATCCGCAGTCGTGAAGCCTGATATAGTATATTCAAAATCATTAACTATAAGAAAAATTGAAGATGCAAAAAAAGAAATACACCCGATATATAAACATATAATAAAAGGCATGCTCTTAATAACTGCAGGACAATTGATTACCAAATCAAAAGCCTTAGAGCTTAATACTTATGAAGATAAATTTATATTAAAAAATAATATACCTTCGTTAATAGGACTTTTCTTTGTAGTTATTATTTTATTATCAGTTTCTTATCTATTTCCGTATAAGTTTATACGTAAGTTCAGAACATCTTTAGATTTTAAAAATGTTGTTTTTTCATTGATTATTTTAATAATTTCAGTATTAGCCATAAAGATAGGGATAATATTTGCCAATGCTTTTTCTAATTATTTCCCGTTTATAAATAAGCAGGATATTTACTATTTAATTCCATTTGTTTTTGGTCCTATGCTTATAAGAATAATACTAAATTCTGAGGTTTCCGTTGTTTTTATAGCAGTATTTTCAATATTAACCGCCATTATCTTTAAGAATAATATTTTCTTTATGATATATGCGTTTAGCGGAAGTTTTATAGCTTCATATGAAGTATTTGATTTTTCGTCTTGGGGGAGAGTTATAAGATCAGGGGTTATTACAGGTATAGCAAATATTTTTATGGTTATAGCATTTTCTTTGGTCAGCCTTAATTTGCTAAATATTCAGAATATTTACAGTATTTTTTTTGCATTTTCGTCGGGAATTTTTTCTTCTATAATTGTAATCGGATTAATACCTATATTAGAAAAGGTGTTTAAATATACTACGGATTTTAAGCTATTAGAACTGTCTAATTCAAATTATCCGTTATTAAGGCAGCTTTCTCTAATAGCACCCGGGACTTATCAGCACTCTATAATGGTAGCTACTTTAGCGGAAGCTGCCGCCGATGCTACTCTTGCAAACCCGCTGCTTGCAAGAGTAGCAAGTCTTTATCATGATATAGGCAAAATAAATAAGCAGAATTATTTTATAGAAAATATTAACAATCAAGATAACCCGCACGATAAGCTGTCTCCCACAATGAGCAGCTTAATAATAGCTTCCCATGTTAAAGACGGCTATGAACTTGCCAAAAAATATGATCTCGGAGACAAAGTTACTAATATAATAGCTCAGCACCATGGAAATTCGATGATAGGAGCTTTTTATGAAAAAGCTCTAAAAGAAAGCAAAAATGATAATTTATCGAAAGAAAATTTCAGGTATATAGGTAAAAAACCTCAAACAAAAGAAGCAGGCATTGTCATGCTTGCAGATTCTGTAGAAGCTATATCAAGGACTTTAGAAAACATATCTCCGTCAAGACTTGAGCTTATGGTTGAAAAAACGGTCAACAGAATTTATAACGACGGGCAGCTTGATGAATGCGAACTTACGTTAAAAGATTTATATAATATCAAAAAAGCTTTTGTTAAAGTTTTAAACAGCATTTTTCATCAAAGAATTCCATATGCAGGGAGATCTAATATTGAAGAAACAGAAGAAAAAAATACAAAAAGCAATAATAAATATAATGAATATCCAAAGAAAGGAGAAGCTAAACCAAAAGTTAGTCCGTTATATCGTTGAAAAAGCCGTATCAAACCTATTTTACGGTCCTTTTAAAATTGATATAATTTTTTGCTCTGCCGCTTATATAAAAAACTTAAATAAGAAATACAGAGATAAAAATAAAGCAACGGATATTCTTTCTTTTGAATTTAAAGAATATGAATACGATGAAAATGTGTATTTCATAGGAGAATTATTTATTTGTCCTTCCATTGCAAAAAAAAATGCTTTAGATTTTAAAGATTTTTGGGACAAGGAAGGTTGGGCATCAAAAAATAAAACAAAATATTTAATAAAGAAAAATACAGAATATACCGATTTTGAAAAGGAGATTGTTTTACTTTTAATTCATGGTATTTTACATTTATTCGGATATGACCATACCGGCGATGATGATGATAATGAAGAAATGAAAAAATTGCAGAATTTTTTGTATATAGATGCGGCGATTTCTTAATTTATTATTTTATTTTATTTTATTAATTAATGGATACAGGTAAAGAAAATAATAAAGATTTTTCATATAATAAAAAACCGTATAAGCCTAAGAATTGGGTTGAAGCGTTTAATGTAGCTATTGAGGGTATAATTTTAGCTACAAAGACAGAACGCAATATGAAAATTCATTTTTTTTCAGCGATGGCTGTTATTCTCGCAGCTATTTTTTTAAAATTGCCGAAGATTGATTTTTTGTTAATATTTATTAGCGCCATTATAGTTTTATTTGCAGAATTATTTAATACTTCCATAGAATATTTTCTGGATTCATTTTTCGAAGGCTATTCTATGAAAACAGCCGCAATTAAAAATATTGCCGCAGGTTCTGTTTTAGTTGCTTCGTTCGGAGCTTTTGTAGTAGGATATGAAATATTTTCAAAATATATATATAGTATGTTATATTATATGCTTATTATGATAAAGACCAATGAATCAAATATGATAATTGCAGTAATATCAATTATATTTGTTATAGTTATTATAATTAAAGCCATTTTTAATAGCGGAAAGCCTTTGAGCGGAGGTATGCCCAGCGGACATTCTGCTGTTGCATTTTCAATTTGGCTTATGGTGTCTCTCATAACATTAAATCCTATAGTGTCCCTGCTTACTTTTATTTTAGCTTTTCTTGTGGCGTCATCAAGAAAAAAAAACGGTATACATACTTCTGCCGAAGTCATTACAGGTAGCTTGATAGGCATTGTAATAACGGCTTTAGCTTTTAAATTTTTTTATTTTTAATAAGATTGTGCGCTTAATTAAAATTAAAATATTAAATTTTATTTATGAACCAAAATAAAGAAACCGATTCAGATTATAAGCATAATGGGTTTCAGGGATTGATTAATATTGTAGGACAGCTGAGGTCAGAAAACGGTTGCCCCTGGGATAAAAAACAAACCGAAGAGACCCTTAAACCTTATATTTTAGAAGAAGCTTATGAAGTTATAGAAGCTTTGGATTCTCAAGATACCGGAGAAATTTCGGAAGAATTAGGCGACCTTTTGCTTCAAGTTGTGTTTATATCTCAAATATATGCAGAGAAAAAAATATTTTCAATTGAAGATGTCATAGAAAAAATAAATAATAAATTGCTGCGGAGGCATCCGCATGTTTTTGATAAAACATTCAGTTTGAAAGAAGGGGAATGTTTAGATGACGTCATTTTAGAAAATTGGGAAAAAATTAAAAAACTGGAAAAAAAAAATAAAAAACAAAGTTATAATGAAAATAATATAAATAATAAAAGCAATAACAATGATGATAACAAAGACGGCAATAATAATTTAAATATAAATAATATTATTAATTCTTCTATTTATGTCATTAAAAATATGCCTGCGCTTCATAGAGCTTATATGATACAGGAAAAAGCCTCAAGGCAGGGGTTTGATTTCTCAAGCATAGATGAAGCATTAGACAAAATTAGCGAAGAGACAAGCGAACTTAAAAAAGAAATTGAAAATCATAAAAGCTATCTTATTAATATTAACAAAATTAAAGATAATCAATCAAAATTATTGAATAAATTAAATAATAATATTGGTTACGATAAAAATACAGGAAGGAACCTTAATTTAAATAATAATAATAATATTGGCAAAAATGAGATAGATAAGATAAATAAAAAAGAAATAAAAAAAGATAACTATGTTCTTAATGCTAATGAAAATAATATAAACAAGATAATAGAAGAATACGGCGACTTATTATTTTCTATTGTAAACATAGGTCGATTATTAGATTTGCATCCCTGCGATGCTCTTAATAAAGCATCCGATAAATTTGTCAAAAGATTTAATTATATTGAAAATCAACTTGCATCGGTCCATAATTCTAATATTAAATCTACGGATACCGATGTATTAAATAATTTATGGGAAGAAGCTAAAAAATTTATTAAATAAAATTAATAATATAGTATATTTATATTTAGTATATTTATATTACCTGATTAATTTTATTGTTAAGTTTTTATAATAATTTATTAATTTAATGAAAAACATTAAATAATCTTTTAAATTTTATCTATGCGTTTGTTATATTATAATAAATGTTATAACAACAACTTATCTAATTAATTTAACTTAATGCAAAAATGGCTTTAAAAATAAATATAAACAATAAGTTAAGCAATGTGTTGTTTTCTGTTTTGTCGGGAATATTGCTTATTTTGATATTTCCTGAATTTAATCTTGAATTTGTTGCTTGGATTGCTTTAATCCCCTTATTTATTTCAATAAATAAATCTAAAAGTTTTAAAGAATCCTTTTTTTACGGTTTTATTTCAGGCGTTATATTTTATGCGGGAATATTATACTGGATAGTTTACACGGTTCATGTGTTTGGTAATTTGCCGTATTATATTTCCATTTTTGCATTACTTCTTTTATCTTCTTATCTGGCATTATATATAGGTTTTTTTGCAGGTTTTGCTAAAATATTAATGAATCCTGCTATAAAAAATATTAGAATTAATAAATATTTTATAAACTTAAGTTTTATTCTGATTCCATCCTGCTGGGTTTTTTTTGAATATTTAAAATCAACTTTATTGACGGGCTTTCCATGGGAAAATCTCGGCTTTTCTCAATATTTAAATATCCCTTTTATTCAAATATCTAATATAGTCGGCACTTTTGGGCTATCTTTTATTATAGTGCTGATTAATTTTGTTATTTTTCATTTTATATTTTATAAAAATATTTCAAAAAAGCAGGCTGCCGTAGAATTTTTCTTTGCATTATCAGTTTTTTTATGCGTTATTGCATACGGATATTTTAATATTTACAGTGTTAAAAATTACCTATCTGATAAAAAACCTTACAGAGTGGCCGTCATTCAGGGGAATATAGGTATGTTTCAAAAATGGAAAATTACTAAAAAAAGAACAACGCATATATATTTAAGTCTGACTAAAAAAGCAATGCATTATAAACCTTATCTCGTCTTATGGCCTGAAACAGCTTTGCCTTATATCATTTCAGCCTACCCTGAATATTGGAAAAAGGTAATGAATTTTGTTAAAGCTAATAAAATATATTTAATTTTCGGGGCTATAGGCGTTAGATTTTATAATTACAAATATCATTATTATAATCGCGATTATATGTTTACTGAATCAGAAAAATACTCGTATTACGATAAACATCATCTTGTGCCTTTTGGTGAATATATTCCCTTGAGGCATCAGTTGCCCTTTCTTGCCCATATATTAAAAGGCGCAGGGATAGGAAATTTTACTCCGGGAGAAAAATTCAGAATTTTAAAAGGAGGAAAAATTAAAGCAGGTTCCATGATATGCTATGAAGCTTATTTTGATTCATTGGTGAGGCATTTTTCAAAAGACGGAGCAAATCTGTATATAAGTATTACCGATGACGCATGGTACGGTAAAACGGCAGCTCCTTATCAGGATATGTCAATGACTGTATTTTCTGCGGTAGAAAATGATAGATATGTGGCCAGGGCAGGAAATTCCGGTATAAGCGGAATAATATCTCCTACAGGAAGTATAATTGCAGAAACAGGGATTTTTAAAAGAACATTTATGATAGGAAATATAAAATTAATTAATCATAAGACTTTTTTTGCATTATATGGTAATATGTTTGCTCGTATAATTATTTATATTTTTGTAATATCAATGATAATTTATTTTTATTTTAACAGGAGAAAAATAAACAAAAAATGAAAGATATTAAAACTAATAATAAAGAAATGTCCGACAGCGTTCATGCAGATACTATAATTAATATTGATTTTATAGAAAAAAATATAGAGATTTTAGATGATAAACTAGCTAAAATACGGAGGAGCCTTTGACCCGGATAAAATAAATCAGAGAATTGAAGAGATTAATAAAATTGCGGCGGGCGAAGATTTTTTTAGCAATAAATCTTTATCTACATCTATTTTAAAAGAAAAAACGTATTTAGATAATAGACTAAATCCTTTTATTGCAGTTTATGAAGAATTTAAAAATTTAAAAGAGTTAGCAAGTCTGGCTATACAAGAAAACGATTCTGGATTATTGGCAGAAATTGAACAAAATTTGAAAACATTAGAAAAAACAATTTTAAATTTAGAGATTGAATTAACTCTTTCGGGAAAAGACGATAAATTAAATGCAATTGTTGAAATACATGCAGGTTCAGGCGGCACCGAATCTATGGATTTTGCGTCTATGCTTTTAAGAATGTATTTAAGATGGGCAGACAAAAAGAAATTTACCGTCAATATTATGGAGTTTAACGCAGGAGACGAAGCCGGCGTTAAGAGCGTAACATTTATTGTCTCGGGGGTTTATGCATACGGTTATCTTAAATCGGAAACAGGAGTTCATAGACTTGTAAGGATATCTCCTTTTGATTCTAATAAACGCAGGCACACGTCATTTACCTCCGTGTTTGTTTATCCGGAAATAGAAGATACTTCCGAAATAATTATAGATGAAAAAGATTTGAGAATTGACACATACAGATCAAGCGGGGCAGGCGGGCAGCATGTTAATACCACGGATTCGGCGGTTAGGATTACACATTTGCCGACAGGAGTGGCAGTCGCATGCCAGAATGAAAGGTCCCAGCATAAAAATAAAGATACTGCGCTAAAACTTTTAAAAGTCAGGCTTTACGATTATTATAGAAAAAAGAAAGAGGAAGAAGAAAATAAATTGCAAAAGGATAAAAAAGAAATATCGTGGGGTTCACAGATAAGATCATATACGCTTAATCCTAACAGGGTTATTAAAGATCATCGCACAGGGGTTACCATATATGATACTGAAAGTGTTTTTGACGGAAATATAGATGAATTTATTAACGGATATCTTATTAGCCAAATTTCTTCGTAAAGCAATTGTTGTGTAGGTGTTATCTCGCCCTTACAGACAATGTTAGCATAATAGCTAAGAGAAATACGGAATGATATAAGCATAAACACTATCATCGTGTGGGAAGTCTCTATACCGTTTCCTTACAGACAAAGTAGAACTGTATTAGAAGGCTTAAAAACAGTGTTCTGCAATTGAGTAAATTTTATTATATGTATGTATGTATAATATTTATAAATATAAAATGATTAAATAAATATTAATGAGATGATAAAGGTGATAAAATGGATGAAGAATTAAATATTATAGAAAAAAATAAAATTAATAATATTAATGCGTTAAGAGAAAAAGGAATAAATCCGTTTAGTAATAAATTTGTAAAAGAGAATATAATAGAAGATATTTTATCTGAATACAATGATGCTTCTAAAGAATTTTTGGAAGAAAATAATATACATATTAAAACATCGGGAAGAATTTTAATAATAAGAAGTTTTGGCAAGGCTTCTTTTTTCAGATTGAGAGACGGTTACGGAGAAATACAATGCTATATACAGAAAGGTTCGATAAATGACGAAGACTTTGAACTTTTTGACAAATTTTTAGATGCTGGCGATATTTGCGGTGTAACAGGTCATTTATTCAGAACAAAAACAAACGAACTTACAATTAAGGCAGAAAGCATAAAACTTTTAAGCAAATCGGTATTGCCGCTGCCTGAGAAATGGCATGGACTTAAAGATATAGAAGTGCGGTTTAGAAAAAGATACATTGATTTAATTGCAAATAAAGATGTCCGCGATATTTTTATAAAAAGAGCCGATATTATTAGCTATATAAGAGCTTTTTTAAATAACGACAGATTTTTAGAAGTTGAGACTCCAATAATGCATGCAAATCCCGGAGGCGCTACTGCAAGACCCTTTAAAACGCATCATAACGCATTGGATTTGGAACTTTATATGAGAGTCGCTCCGGAACTTTATTTAAAAAGATTAATTGTCGGCGGATTTGACAGAGTGTATGAAATTGGCAGAAATTTCAGGAATGAAGGAATTTCCGTTAAACATAATCCTGAATTCACAATGCTTGAATTTTATATGGCTTATAGCAATTATGAAGATATGATGAAATTTGTAGAAAAGATGATTTCAGGCTTAGTTGAAAAAATTTGCGGAAAATTAGAAATAAATTATATAGGAACCGATATTAATTTTGCCCCTCCTTTTAAAAAGATTAAATTACAGGATAGCTTGTACGAAGTTGCGGGTTTTTCAACCGAAGATATAGATTCTTCTGACAAAATAATTAAAATTTTACAAAATTTAAATTTATCAATTGATAATAATATGAACTATGGGGAGCTATTAACAATTTTATTTGAGGAAACGGTAGAATCTAAATTAATAAATCCGACTTTTGTGACCGACTACCCGGTAGAAAGTTCTCCGCTTGCAAGGAGAAATGATATAGATCCTAAAGTTGTTGACAGATTTGAATTTTTTGTTGCAGGAAGAGAATTGGCAAATGCTTTTTCAGAATTAAATGATCCTTTCGATCAGGAAGAAAGGTTTAAGGCCCAAGTCGATATTAAATTAAAAGAAGGTTTGCCTGCCGAAATAGACGAAGATTATATAGAAGCGTTAAAATACGGTCTTCCTCCTGCTGCAGGGTGCGGAATTGGGATAGACCGGTTAGTTATGCTTTTAACTAATTCTTATTCTATAAGGGATGTTATTTTATTTCCATTACTTAAACCTGTTAAATAAATTATGAAATAAACATAACTAATGTTAAGTAATTTAATTAAATAAATAAAAAAATAAAATAAATTTATGAATTTTCAAACAAAAGTTGCATTGCATTATTTAAAACCAAAAGGAAATTCTTTTATATCTCTTTTGAGTTTTATTTCAATAGCCGGAATAGCTATAGGGGTTATGGCTCTTATTGTCGTAATTTCCGTTATGAACGGTTTTGACCATGCGCTTGAAGAAAAGATTGTAGGCATTGAATCTCAGGTTGTTGTGCTAAATTATGGCGGCTTGATACCCGATTATAAACAAATTACTAAAAAAATAAATAAAATAAAAGGCGTTAAAGAAGTTGCACCTTTTATATATACCGATGTCATGCTGTCTTCAAACACTACATCAGCGGGAAGCGTGCTTAGAGGAGTTGATACGGGCAGCGCATCAAAAACGACTAGTCTTGGTAAATATATTATTGACGGAAGTTTAAAATCTTTAAATAATAAAAAATACAACGGAATAATTCTTGGAAAAGTATTGGCTCAACGATTGGGAGTTGATATCGGTAGCAAAATAAGCGTTATTTCTCCGCAGGGCGAGATTACACCTTTAGGTATAATGCCTAAATCTGAAATATTCATAGTAAGCGGTATTATGGATAGCGGAATGTATAACTATGATTCTACATTTTCGTTTATTTCTTTAAGAAGTGCGCAAAATTTTATCGGATTAAGCTCCAATGAAGTAACAGGTATGGAAATCAAGTTATATAATATAAATAATGCAATGGCAGTTGCCGCCAGTATTGATAAAAATTTACATAGTCCTTACTATGCTCTAAGCTGGGAACAATTAAATAAAAATTTATTTGCGGCTTTAAAACTTGAAAAACTTACAATGTTTGTTATACTATCTTTGATAGTTCTGGTAGCTGCTTTCAATATAATTTCTACATTGATAATGGTGGTAATGGAAAAAAGAAAAGATATAGCGATATTAAAATCGATAGGAGCAAGTTCTAAAAATATTATGCAAATATTTATAATTCAAGGTGTTATAATCGGATTAGCAGGAACATTTATAGGTTTAAGCGCAGGTTTTCTTATCAGTTATGTTGAGGAAGTTTATCATATAATTAAACTTCCCCCTTCTGTTTACTATATAACTAATTTACCGGTAAGAATGACTTTAAACGAATTTCTTATAATAGGTATTTCTGCTTTACTTCTTAGCTTTATAGCTACAATTTATCCGTCATACAAAGCAAGTAAAATTGACCCTGCAGAAGGTGTGCGATATGAATGAAAACTTTATAAATGCCGTTTCTCTTCGTAATGTTTCTAAAATTTTTAAAGCAGGAGCCAATAACGATGAAGTTATAGTACTGAAAAATACGGGAATAGATATAAAATATGGTGATTCCATTGCAATAACAGGCGAATCGGGAACGGGAAAGAGCACATTACTGCATATAATGGGCTGTCTTTTAAATCCAGATTCCGGTTCCGTCAATTTTTTTGATGATATAGATGTCAACAATTTGCCCGATAATCGTTTGGCAAGATTTCGCAACGAAAATATAGGGTTTGTTTTTCAATTTCATTATCTTCTTAATGAATTTAATTGTGTAGAAAATGTGGCGATGCCTTTGTTTATCAAGGGCGAGGCAAAAGCATCGGCGATAAAAAAGGCTAAAGATTATTTATGCGAGTTTGGTCTTGAGCGCAGGATGTATTTTAAACCTTATATGCTTTCAGGCGGTGAACAGCAAAGGACTGCAGTTGCGAGAGCTTTAGTAGCATCTCCAAAAGTTATTCTTATGGATGAGCCTACCGGAAACTTAGACCCTAAGCAAGCTGAGTCTTTGCAAAATATGATTTTTAATTTGAAAGAAAAATATAATAAAACATTAATTGTAGTTACCCATGATTTAAATTTTTCAAATATGATGAATATTAAAATTACAATTGAGAACGGCTCTATAAAAAAAATATTAAATTAAAATTAATTGACTTGTTTTTTTATATTTGATAACTTAATTAAATTATGCGATATTATAAAAATATTATATATATATTTTTGATTCTGATTGTTGTTCTGTGTTTAAACGGCATTGCTTATGCATCTATAAATAATAGCAATGTCTTTACCGGATTTTTTCATCAAAAAGGCAAACCCGTTTTGTCAAATATTGATAAATCTTTTGAAACTGCTTTTTTGCGATATATAAAATCTTCCAAGCCTTATTTTGTAATAGCTTATTCGCATCTTAAAACCCCCCCTTATTTTAACTTTAATAAAAAAATTAATTTAATTAGAATTAAAAAATTGGGATTGTTGTATAATTCTCATTATATTATTACAGGCAGCATTGCCAGATTCGGCTCGCAATACAGGCTCCATGCTATGATAGTTAATTTGAATAATATTTATCATTCAAAAACACTGAAATATATAGGGACGGGCGAAAAGTCGCTAAATAAAAATATTGGTCTTTTAGCTTACAAGGTCTCTTCTCTAATTGCAAAGAATTATAGTAAAAAACCATTATCGGTATTATCAAGCCACGCTAAATTTTCTAAAAAGATATATGCAATACGCGTAGAAGGAAATATCAGGGTTGGAACAGGTTTTATTCTTAATGATATACTGCTTAAAAAAGGTAGTATCTATTCAATTAAAAAGGTAAATGAAAGCATAAAAAAATTATATAAAACCGGATATTTTAAAAATATAACGGTTAATGTTAAATCTTCGCCTTACGGATTAATTATCACTTTTATAGTTTCTGAAAGACCATATATTAAGTATGTTAAATATTCCGGAAACGGGTCTATATCGGTAAAAAAAATAAAAAAAATAATTAATATTCAACCGAACTCTCCTTATAGCGCATATAAAGGTTTTAAGGCTTTAAAAATATTAAAATTTCTTTACTCGGCAGAAGGTTATTATAATGCTAAAATTAGGCTTAACAAGATAAAACTTTCAGGAAATTATGTCGGTTTAAATTTTATTATAGCTCAAAACTCCCCTGTTATGGTTTCTAAAGTTGTCTTGAGAGGAAATACTTCATATTCTTCCGCAAAACTTTTAGGCATTATGAATATTAAAACAGTAAATATGCTTACTTGGATAACTGGAGCAGGAAAATTTGAAAAAGCAAAATTAAATAGTCAGATTATGAAACTTTTAAGTTTTTATTATAATAACGGGTATATTGATGTAAGCGTAAAAAAACCGAAATTTATTTTTTTAAAAAATAAAAAATTTGTTAAGATATTGTTAACTATACATCAAGGTCCTCAATATAGAATATCCGATGTCAACGTTATAATAAAAAATAAAGATAAGCATATTAAAGAATACAACTCTATCATTAAACTTTTAAAAACTAAAGCAGGCAATATTTTTAACAGAAAGATGATAGAAAAGGATATTTTGAAAATAACTAAATATTTGACTTACAAAGGATATGCTTTTGCAAATGTAGAGCCGTCCATAAAAATAAGCAGAAAAGATAGATCGGTTTTTGTTAAACTCACAATTCATAAGGGTAAAATTGCAAGATTCGGAAAGATCACTATTACAGGCAATGATGTAACGTACAGCTATGTTATTTTAAGAGCGTTAGTTATATATCCGGGAGAAAAATATAATCCTGAATTAATTAAACTATCACGTAGAAATCTTAAAAATCTATCATACTTTAAGCATGCTACCATAGTCACCGAAAAAGTTCCGGGGGAAAACATATTAAATGTTAAAGTTCATGTAAAAGAAGAAAATACAGGGAAATTTACTATAGGAGGCGGATATAGTTCGGCTACGTCATTTATGGCAATATCTTCAATATCTGAATCTAACCTGTTCGGAACAGGTATATCAGCTTCTCTTAATGCTCAGGTAGGCGGACCTTATCAATCATACAGCTTGAATGTTATGCAGCCGTATCTTACATATCTTTACGGGAGACCTATTTCTTTAGATGCATCGGTATACGATACTTTCAATTCTCTTTATTATGAATTTGCATACCGTTCCGCCGGCGGCTCTCTTACAGTCGGATTCCCATTATATAGGCGTATACTTACGGAATATGTAAGATATTTGATTGAACAGGATAGTTCGGTGATAATTCCTGGTTTAGCAAATATACTTCCTCAGGGTAAGCTTATAACAAGCGAGGTATCTTTTACAACTGTGTATAATACTCTCAATAATCCTATGGTTCCTACGGCAGGAGATATGGCAAGTTTTAGAGCAAGTTTAGCAGGTTCCCTTATAGGAGGAAATGATGATTTTATTAAATTTACCGCTCAGGAAAATCATTATATTCCTTTATGGTGGGGAACGTCTTTTATGACGAGCATTCAGGGGGGATATATAGACCCTACAAATTCTAATGCTCCATTGCCTATATATCAGCGGTTTTTTGTCGGCGGTATTACCAATACATATCCTCTTCTAGGATTTATGTACGATTCTGTCGGACCTACAGAAAATGGATTGCTTTATGGCGGCACAAGAATGATGACCGTGGGAGCAAAATATCTTATTCCTATTATGAAAAAAATGGGATTTTATGGTTTTTTATGGTGGAATGCTGGTAACGCATGGACAACATCGCAGACAATTAATCCATTTAATCTTGATGAGGCAGCGGGTATAGGTTTCAACTGGTATTCTCCGTTCGGTCCCATTGAAATAACATACGGTAAAATATTAGGAGCGCCTATTAACGGAAATGCCAGTACTAGAATCCAATTCAGTATGGGTGAAGGTTTCGGAGGATTATAAATAAATTAAAGTTATATAACTTGCATTAAATATATAATTTGATATAAAAATATTAATAATATTCAAGTTGTTTTAATTAAATATCGTATTGCGTTTATTTTATTGAATAATTAAAATAAAATATAAATAAATAAATTTTATATAAAACAAAAAAACAATCGGAGGTTTTATGAAACGAATAAGTTTAATTTTTTCTATTTTCATTTTATTGCTTGCATTAATTTTATTAAGTAATACTTCACAAGCCGAAGCTGCCGGCTCAAACATTGGAGTCGTAAATATGCAGAAAGTAATCGCAATGTCAAATCAGGGAAAGAAAGCTAATTCTATTCTTCATTCATTGGTGGTAAAATACAAAGCAAAGTTAAGCGCTTTAAAACAAAAGATAACAACGCTTCATAATGATTTAAAGCAAAATTCATCAATAATGTCTTCGTCTGAAAAACTTAAAAAAACAAAAGAATTTGAAACCGATATTGCTAATTTTTCTTCTGAGGAAAAACATGTTCAAGGTGTGATTTCCGAAAAAAGATTTAATCTATTAAAAGGGATTGTTGCAAAAATTAACGTAATAATAAACAATATTGCAAAACAAAAAGGTTATATAATTGTTATTGATCGTCCGGACGTCGTCTACAGAGTCAATTCAATTGATATTACTAATCAGGTTTTAAGTCAGATGAATTCCAAATAATTAGAGTTAATATAATATATTTTATATAATAAAATATTAAATTAACTATGCTGGTTTAATATTAAATAAATTTATTAAAAAAATATAAAAAAATAAGAATTTTAATTTATTTGCGCATATTTAAACATATTTATAATGGATTACTCTATAAAAGAAATTGCAAATTTATTATCTCTAAATATAATCGGCAAAGGAAACTTTGCCGATTTAAAAATAAAGGGTATAAATTCTTTAAAAGATGCCGGTAAAGACGAGATTAGTTTTATTTCGGACCGTAAATATATAAGATATATAAATGAAACAAAAGCCGCTGCGTTGATAATGGATTTTTCATTATTAAAAGATTATCCGTTAGAAAATTTTAAATTCATAATTTTAGACACAAAAAATCCTTATCTGGCTTTTGCAAGAGCCTCACAATTGTTTTATAACTCTAATAATGACGATTCTTCGTCGAGTCAATTTTTGCTTGATGATGCTTTTATTGATAAAACGGTAATAATCGGCGGCGATACGATAATATACCCTAACGTTTGTATAGAAAAAGAATCCAAAATAGGGAAAAATTGTAAAATAATGCACGGAGTATTTATAGGACAAAATGTAAATATAGGGGATAATGTTATTATTTATCCAAATGTTGTCGTTTATAATAAATCTAATATCGGTAATAATTGTATTATACATGCTGGATCAGTTATTGGAAGCGATGGATTTGGATATGCTAAAGACGGAAAAGAGTATGTTAAAATAGTGCACTCTGGAAATGCCGTATTAGAAGATGATGTTGAGATAGGTGCTTTAACTTCGGTAGATAGAGGAGCTATTGGTTCTACGATTATAAAAAAAGGAACAAAAATAGATAATCTCGTTCAAATTGCCCACAATGTCTTAGTAGGCGAAAATTGTGCTATTGCTTCTCAAACCGGTATTGCAGGAAGTTCTACTATAGGAGATAATGTAATTATGGGCGGTCAAGTCGGGATAGCCGGACATTTAACTGTCGGAAACAATGTAATGGTAGCAGCGCAATCTGGTATATCGCACGACATTAAAGATAATGAAGTTGTTGCAGGTTCTCCTGCTATACCTATTAAAGAGTGGCGTCTTTCAATGGTTTTATTTAAAAAGCTACCTGAATTATTTAATAAAATAAAAAAGATATAAAATATATTTTAATAATTTATTTTTTTTAAAATATTGCGAAATCTTTAAAATAATATTTAGCAATAAATCGGCAGAGTAGTTTATTATTTACTATAGTTTAGACAAAACTTTACAGAAACCTTTATGTCAATATTAAGCAATAAGCAATATTAATTTATATTTAAAGGTAATCTAATTATGGACATTAAAACTGCAAAGGAGACATCTTCTTGTGCTATGGACATTAAAGAGATAATGAGTCTTCTCCCGCACAGATTTCCATTTTTGCTAATAGATAAAGTTGTTGATCTTAAAAAAGGAAAGTCTATTAAAGCTATAAAAAATACAACTATGAATGAACCTTTTTTTCAAGGACATTTTCCTAATCATCCTGTTATGCCCGGAGTATTAATTTTAGAATCTTTAGCCCAGGCAGGCGGTATCTTGGCTTATAAAACTGCCGAAGATGATACTATGAAAGATATGCTCACATATTTTATGGGGATAGATAAAGCAAGATTTAGAAAACCTATATTTCCCGGAAGCACAATCATTTTAAATGTTGAACTTATTAAAAAAAAACAAATGATATGGGTATTTCGCGGTACGGCATTAGTTGATAACATATTATGCTGCGAGGCAAATCTTATGGCATCTTTTGTTGCACATAATAAATAAATAATGTAATTCAGATAAATTTAAATAAATTAATTAAAATTAAAAATATTTATTAAGTTATGATAGATAAAACTGCGATAATAGGAGAAAATGTAACCGTAGATAATTCTACGGATGTCGGTCCATATTGTATAATTAAAGATTATGTAAAAATAGGCAAAAATAATAAAATTGCTTCTCATGTTGTTATAGAAGGTAATACGGAGATAGGGAATAATAACAAGATATTCCAATTTGCGTCAATAGGTTCTGTCCCACAAGATCTTAAATATAAAGGCGAAAATACAAAACTTATAATAGGCAGCAATAATATAATTAGAGAATATGCTACATTTAATCCTGGTACAATAACAGGTAATTCAGCTACCGTTATAGGCGATTTTAATCTCTTTATGATGTCAACTCATGTAGCCCATGATTGCGTTATAGGAAATTATGCAATATTGGCTAATCATGCAACTCTCGCAGGACATGTGGAAATTAACGATTTTGCAATACTTGGAGGTTTATGCGCCGTACATCAATTTACAAAAATCGGTGAATCTGCGTTAATTTCAGGCGGCACTATGGTGGTTCAGGATATTCCTCCTTATTTGATTGCATCAGGAGATAGAGCTAGGATTTACGGTATTAACAAAATAGGTCTTGAGAGGCGAGGTTTTTTAAAAGAAGAAATAGATGCTATAAAAAATGCATATAAAATAGTATATAGATCTAAATTGACAATTAAAAACGCTATTAGTAAAATTAAAAGTGAAATAAATACAAATACAATTGTAGAAAAATTTATTGAATTCATATTAAATTCTAAACGAGGCATAACTAGATAAGTATAATATTGCCGGATTAAAATATGAGGTGTTCGCTTATTAATGTTGACGGAGTTTAATTTTACATATGGTATCCATTAGCTAATTTAATAACTATAATTTTAATGATCAATCAAAAAAGAATAGGCCTTATAGCGGGATATGGAGAATTTCCCCTTTTATATATAAAAAAACTTAAATCTTTAGGTTTCTATGTTTGCGTTTGCGCCATTGAAGAAGAAGCAGGGGAAAGACTAAGTGACTATGCAGATTCTATCATTTATATAAGCGTCGGCGAACTTGGAAAACTTATAAAGTTTTTTAAATCTGAAAATGTCAATGAAATTATTATGGCAGGCAAGGTTAAAAAAACTTTAATGTTTAAAAAAATAAAGCCTGATTTAAAAGCTATCACTCTTTTTTTGTCACTTAAAGACAGAAAAGACGATACTATTTTAAATGCTATATGTAAATATTTAGAGAAAGAAGGCTTAACTATAGTACCCCAAACTAATTATTTATCTTCTATATTTCCTGAAAAAGGAATATTGTCAGCCCGCAAACCGTCATCAAAAGAGTTGGCAGATATTAATTTTGGATATGATGCCGCAAAATTGATAGCGGGAGCCGACATAGGACAGACAGCAGTTGTTAAAGATCTATCGGTAATGGCTTTAGAAGCTATTGAAGGAACAGACGAAACAATTTTAAGAGGCGGAAAATTAGCTAACGGCGGTGCAGTTGTCGTAAAGGTAAATAAGCCGAACCAAGACTTGAGATTTGACATACCGGCGGTCGGAGCCGACACATTAGATGTGATGAACGATTCACAATGTAAATGTTTAGCTTTTGAAAAAAATACAATAATAATTAATAAACAGGAATTTATTAAGAAATCTAATAATTATGGTATAGCGGTTTACGTAATTTAATGTATTAATCAATAATATAATTAGTTATTTTTTATGTAGTTAGTTATTTTTTATGTAGTTAGTTATTTTTTATGTAGTTAGTTACTTTTTATGTAGTTAGTTACTTTTTATGTAGTTAGTTACTTTTTATGTAGTTAGTTACTTTTTATGTAGTTAGTTACTTTTATAGTTATTTTTTAAGAACATTAATTTAATTTCCTATAAGAACAATATAAATTAAATATTTGCCTATAAATATTAAATTATTAATTTAAATAAAAATCTTTAAATTAATTTATGTCAAATCAATTTATGTTCAAAATATATTTAATTTCAAAAAAGCAATAAGTGGGAAAAATATTAATAGTTTCAGGAGAGCTTTCAGGAGACTGGCTTGCATCAGGTTTAATTAAAGAATTTAAGAAGGTTAAGCCCGATGCCGATTTTTATGCGATGGGCGGCGAAAATTTAAAATCTGAAGGAGCGGAAATTATTGCAGATTTAAATGAGCTTGCTGTTATGGGTTTCATTGAAGTAGTTTTAAAAATATCAGTTATAAAAAAAATATTGAAACGTATTTTAGCATGGATTAAACTTAACAAACCTGATTTGATAATTTTAGTCGATTTTCCTACGTTTAATTTTAAAATTGCGAAGTATGCGCATCAATTAAACATTCCTGTTGTATATTATGTCCCTCCAAAGATATGGGCTTCAAGATATAAAAGGATATATTTTATAAAAAAATACATAAAATTTGTGATAGTTATATTTCCTTTTGAAATAAATATTTATGAAGAGAAAAATATAAAAGTTTATTATTGCGGGAATCCGCTTCAATTCAGATTAAATAAATTACAAAAAACCGTAAAAATAAATGATATAGATAATAAAAATTTAAAAAAAAAGCGTTATCCTGTAATTTCGTTTTTACCGGGTTCAAGAAAATCAGAATTAAAATATCATAGTTCAAGGATTGTAGAATCCGCAAAACTTATACTTTTTAATTACCCCGATGCTTTATTTGTATTTCCTTTCAGAAAAGGTATTGACATATCAGTTTTAGAAAAAGAGTTGGATAAATCTAAATTACCAAAAGAAAGTTATAATATATCAAATTATTTTGAAGAGTCGCTTTTGCAAAGCGATATAATAATTGTTGCATCCGGAACTGCTTCATTGGAAGCCGCAATGTTTAAAAAACCAGTTATAATAGTATATTATTTAAATTATTTTACTTATTTAATCGCAAAAATAATTGTTAAAGTAAAAGATATAGGATTAATAAATATAATAGCAGGGAAAAGAATAGTGCCGGAGCTGATCGAGTCTCAATTTACTCCTGAAAATGTGTATAATGAAGCAATAAAGTACCTAAAAAATGATGAATATCACAGAACGGTAATTTCAGAAATAGAAAAAACTATTTCAACTCTAGATTCTACTAAAAATCCATTCAAAGAAACTGCAGAAATTATAAATAAAAACATTTTTGCGAAGCAATAAATAATTAATTTATTTTATTAAAATAATATAAAATATTAAAACAGTAATAGTATATGGCATATTATAATATTAAGAATTATAATATAATATCTATATGATATATTATATTAAAAATCAGGCTGCCTTAAGTATTAAAATATTTTAAATTTATGTTTAAAAATAAAAAAAAAATAGAAAAAAATAAGCAAAAAACCAAACAATCCTTTATTATATTAAAGAAACTTTTGCCGTATATGCGGCCGTATAAAAATAGGCTGATAATGGCTTTGATCAGTATGAGCATAGTTTCTTTGCTGACGGGAATACTTGCATATATTGTTAAACCGCTTATTAATGATATATTTGTTTCTAAAAGCTTTGAGGAACTTATATTAATACCGTTATTAGTGATAGCCATATTTATTGCAAAAGGAATTTTTTATTATATGGAAGCTTACTACACGGGATATGTCGGACAAAATATAATAAAAAACATTAGAAACGATGTTTATAAATCTATCGTAAATCTTCCCGTAACTAAGCTGAATAAGATACCCACGGGTGTTTTTATAGCTAGAATCACTTATGATGTTAATCTTATTCAGCATACCGTATCAAATGCTTTAAGCGCAATAGCAAAAGATATACTAACTATTATAGTTCTTCTTGCAGTTATTTTTTATATGGACTTTTATTTAGCTATTGCAGTGTTTATACTTTTTCCGATAGCAATAATTCCTGTTTCTCTTCTTGGAAAAAAAACTAGAAAAACCAGTATTGATACGCAGAACGAAATGGGTAATATTACTAAATTTCTTGATGAAACTATTTCAAATTTAAGAATAGTTAAAGCGTATAATATGCAAAAATTTGAAATAGGAAGGTTCAAAAAACTTTCCGACAGATTATACAGATTTCTTATCAGAATGACTAAAATTAAAGGTATTACCGTTCCGTTTGTTGAATTAGTCGGGGGCATTGCAGTTTCCTCAATAATATTTCTCGGCGGTCTGCAGGTTATAAAATATGGATATTCGCCAGGCAGTTTTTTTTCATTTTTAACTGCCATTTTACTTTTATACGAACCTGTAAAAAGTCTTTCAAGACTTAATAACAATCTTCAAGAAGGAATAGCTGCATCGTCAAGGGTGTTCGAAATAATGGAAGATAATTTTGAAGATATTTCTAAAGGCGAGAATTTGCCTAAAAACATAGAAAGGCTGCAGATTAAGAATTTATATTTTAGTTATAATAAAGAAAATGGTTTTGACCTTAAAAATATAAATTTAGATGCTGAAAAAGGTAAAATAATTGCGATAGTAGGGCGCTCAGGAGCCGGCAAGAGTACTTTGTCTATGCTGATTCCAGGGTTTTATAAACCTAATGAAGGAGAAATATTAATTAACGGTAAGAATATAAATTTATATAGTTTGAAAGAAATAAGAGATAATATTTCTTATGTATCTCAGCAAGTTTCTTTATTTAATGAATCCGTTAAATTTAATATAGCATACGGCGCTTCTTTTGAAAATAAAAATATTAATAATAATATAGATAAAGAAAATATTAATAAACATAATAGCAGCGAGTATAACGGCGATAATAGCGATATGATTATTAATGCTGCTAAACTTGCATATGCGCATAATTTTGTGATTAATCTTCCTGAAGGATATGATACTTTAGTAGATGAATCTGGTTTAAGATTATCGGGTGGAGAAAAGCAAAGGATTCTAATGGCACGGGCTTTCTTGAAAAATGCCCCGATATTAATTCTGGACGAGGCAACGGCATCATTAGATAATGAATCGGAAAGGCATATTCAAGAAGCGCTTTTGAATCTTTGCAGAGATAAAATTGCTATCGTTATAGCGCACAGACTTTCAACAGTTAAAAAAGCAGACAACATATATGTTATGGAAAACGGAGAAATTGTTGAGCAAGGTAATCATGAAGAATTGATTGAAATAGACGGTATTTATAAGAATCTTCTAATTAAGCAGATGCAATAATAATGAAGCGAATATATTTTTTTATTTATAATCTTATTTTATATATAAGCCTGCCTTTTTTTTTAATTATTATGCTTTTTTTATATTTAATTAAAAATAAACATGCTTCCGGTTTTTTCCATAAATTAATACCTTCTTTAAGTTTTACCAAAGACAATAAGAATAATAATAAAAAAAGTAAATCTTTATGGATTCACGCAGTTTCGGTAGGTGAAGTCAATGCGTCATTTTATTTTATTAATTTATTATTGAACCGCATTAATAATAATATTAATAGCAATGAAAAGCAGAAAAACATATACCTTTCCGTAGTGACAAAAACAGGATACGAAAATGCAATCAAAAAATTTAAAGGAATGCCTATTTTTGTGATTTATTTCCCGTATGATTTTTTATTTTCGGTTAAAAATTTTATCAATTTAATAAATCCTGTATGCTTTATATCTATAGAGACTGAAATATGGCCTAATTTGTTTAGTAAACTAAAAAAATCTAATATACCTATCTTTATTTTAAACGCAAGACTGTCGGATAAGTCTTTCAGAAATTATTATAAATTTAAATTTTTCTTCAGATATATATTTGAGTGCATTGATTTAGCGGCTTGTATATCAAAAGATTATTATAATAAATTTCTGGATTTAGGAATAAGCAAAGACAAATTATATATTACTGGCAACATGAAATTTGATACTGTACAAAAAGAAGAAATAGAAAAACTTAAAATTGAAGGTATTAAATATAAAAATGCTATAATAAATGATTCTGTTTGTCGGCATAACATGAGTGTTAACGACAACATTAAATCAAATAGCGCAGAAAATCAATCAAATAATAATTATATTACAAAAATAATAATTGCAGGCAGTACGCATGAAAGAGAAGAACAAATAATATTAGATATATTTTTAAAATTAGTTAAAAATATTAATGATGGAAATTATAATTATAATAGCAATATAAAACTTTGCCTGATAATAGCGCCGAGGCATCCTGAAAGATTTAAATATGTTTCTGAATTAATTAAAAAATATAAATTAGATTATGTTAAAATTTCCTCTTTAGTTTTTAATTATGACATTATAGAAGCAAATCATAACCATATTGTTTGTGAAAATAATAATGTTATCGCAGAATATGATAATAACGGAGTTAGTTCTAATTTAAAGTTAAAATCTCATAATAATATTATAATTATAGATAAAATGGGAATATTAAATTCATTATACAGCATAGCAGATATTGCATTTATAGGCGGTAGCATGATAACTCCGGGCGGAGGGCACAACATGCTTGAGCCTCTAGCTTTTGGAGTGCCTGTTGTTTTCGGAAATTTTGTTGAAAATTTTCAAGAAATTGCCGATGAAATTATATCTTCCGGCGCAGGCGTTATGGCTGCAAATCCGGAAGAACTTTTTAACGCTATTTATACTTTTATTAATGATGAAAAAAAATCGTCTAAAGCATCCATGGAGGCGTTAAATATTATAGAAAGAAATCAAGGCTCATCAGTTAAAAATTTAAATTTATTAATAAATTTTGGCAATATAATTTAAATGTTAAAAATATTATTTATAATTAATATTTTAATTTTAATCTTAATTTTAATCTTAATCTTAGATATTATATTAATTATAAATAAAAAATAAATAATAATTTTTATTTTATTATTTATTTTATAATAATAAAATTTAAAATTTTTGATAATTATTGATTCATAAGGTTAAGAAAATCGGCATTTGTTTTTGTATTTTTTATTTTTTCTATCAAAAATTCCATAGCATCCGAAGTGTCCATCGAAGATAAAACCTTTCTTAAAACCCATATTTTTTTTAATTGATCTTTATCTATAAGCAGCTCTTCTTTTCTTGTCCCAGATTTATTAACATCTATTGCAGGAAATATTCTTTTTTCTGCAAGTTTTCGATCTAAATTGGCTTCAAGATTCCCTGTGCCTTTAAATTCTTCGAATATTACTTCGTCCGCTCTAGAGCCTGTGTCTATTAAGGCTGTTGCAATAATAGTTAAGCTTCCGCCTTCTTCTATATTTCTTGCTGCCCCAAAAAATCTTTTAGGTTTATGTAATGCATTTGAGTCAACACCGCCCGAAAGAACTTTTCCTGAAGACGGAATTGTAACATTGTAAGCCCTTGCAAGTCTTGTTATGGAATCTAATAAAATAACTACGTCCTTACCTGTTTCAACAAGCCTTTTTGCTTTTTCAATAACTATTTCGGCTATTTGTATATGTCTTTGAGGCGGCTCGTCAAATGTTGAACTTATAACTTCTCCGCTGATAGATCTTTGCATATCCGTGACTTCTTCAGGTCTTTCGTCAATTAAAAGAACCATTAAAAATATTTCTTTATGATTAGCATTTATAGCATGAGCAATGTCTTTTAAAAGAATAGTCTTACCAGTTCTTGGAGGAGCTACTATAAGCGCCCTCTGTCCCTTACCAATAGGAATAAGTAAATCCATCATTCTTGTGGAAATATTTTTTGAATCAAATTCTAATTTTATTTTTTCCTGCGGGTAAAGAGGGGTTAAATTATCAAATAAAATTTTTTCCTTTGCAATCTCAGGATCTTCAAAATTTACGCTTTCAACTTTTAATAAGGCGTAAAATCTTTCATTGTCTTTAGGCGGCCTTATTATTCCGTTAACCGTATCTCCTGTTCTAAGCCCAAATCTTCTGATTTGCGAAGGAGAGACATATATATCATCCGGTCCATGCAGATAATTAGATTCCAATGATCTTAGAAATCCATACTGGTCAGGCAATATTTCAAGTACACCTTCGCCTGTGATTAACCCGTTTTTTTCAGCTGTTTGATTTTTTTCGGTTTCGGCTTGCAATAACGCATAAATCAGATCCTGCTTACGCATTCCGGAGGCGCCTTCTATACTATATTCCTTAGCAATTATCATTAGTTCCGATATTTTTTTTGTAGATAATTCTTTTACATTCATAATTTCCTCTTTCCTTAATCTTAATTAATTAAATTAAATTATATTCCATTTTAAATTTCTTCTTGCTTCAAATCTTCTTGATTCTGCTAAATCAACTACTATTCTTTCTGTGCTGCCGTCATCGGGATACTGGGCAATTCCGGCATTCATAGATATAATGTTATTATTTTGTTTTATGAAATGATCCTGAACTTCTAAAAATATATTTTCAATAATTTTTTTTGTGTCTGTTTTGCTTAAATCCGGAAAGCAAATAATGATTTTGTTTCCAAACCTTGCGGCAATATCATAAGTTCTTACGTATTTTTGTATTGAGCCGCCAATAAAATTGATAGCGGCATCACCTGCCGCATGTCCTGATAAAGAATTAAATTCATTTAATTTATTAATTGACATTAAAGCGATTGACATGATACCTTTTTCAGAATTAATTTTTTGCATTTCTTCAAATAATCTTTGATGAAAATATTTAAAATTGTAAAGACCTGAGGTGTGATCAAATTTAGAGCATTCCAATATAGATTCGTCGCATTTTTTTGCTTTAATTATATATGAGAGTATTGAAAAAATAATATCAAAAGTATTTTTTATACTGCCGTCCGCTTCTGCATAATTCTTAAAACCGTTCACGGAATAGATTATAACGCTCATTGATTCGTTATTTTTATTATGTTCTTCCATATTGATAAATAATGGATAAATATATAATTCTTTAATATTACTGTGCTCAAAATTTATTGTTTTTACGCTATTTAATTCAGGCAAATTTTCTTTAAAGTCGGTATAAAAAGATTTATTGTTATTTGAAATTTCAATAAGTGTTTTAATAAGCTGTTCGGAAGGGTCTAATTGATTTTTTATGGTATATTCATGAGAAATACCCCTTGAAATTATAATTTTAATTTCTTTATTGTTCTTAATACTTACAAACATAATTGCCGTTGCGCCAAAAACAAGATCAAAACTGATGTTTACAAAGTGTAAAATTTCTTCCAGAGTTTTATTTTGATTAACTGCTTCAGTAAGCTCTTTAATAAATTTTAAACCAGAATGTTCACGACCGTTTATATTATTATTTTCCATATATAAAACCCCCTTATTGATTTAGCAAGTATTTGATTAAATAATGTTTTGATATGCTATGCTTATATTTTTCTATTTTATTTTACAATGATTTATATAATACCTTAAATAACATGTTAGAAATTTTTTTCCGGATGACCGCTTCGCTCTCGGCTTATAGCCTCGTGAATAGAAACGACATGCTTTTCTATCTTCGGAACTTTCCTGCCTGCGCAGGAATAACTTTGCAAAAGCTAACCTATTAGATATCATTCATGTGAAAGCATAATCCAGTATTTATCATATGTTGAAATAGTTTTAATAATTTCTGACGGTGATTTAAATTAATATTTCATTTAAACAGTAATTATATTTTGCTAAATAATTATTTTTAGATTTAAAGTTAGATTAAAATAAATAATTTTATTTATATACTGTTATATAACTTATATATACGAATATATAAGTTATATAACAGTATATAACAGGATTTTAAGATAATATATCAATTATTAGTATTATTAATATTGTTAAGAAAGTTTAATAATAAGCATATTTGAGGGTTCAAAAAATTTAAACCGTAACTATTATTGATTATAAAATGAGATTTAGAAATTTTATAAGGCTGCTTAAATTGAAACTTATTCCGATTAACAAAATCTTCATACGTAAATTTTAAGATAGCTCTCTTCAATCTTTTTGAATAATCGCAGACAACGAGAATAATTTTATCCATTTCTAGATAAAATCCTGATTCAAATATGACAGCTCCTTCAATAACAGCTACTTTTGAGTTGCAATTTAAATCTAAAATTTCTTTAGTTTTCTTTCTTAATGCAGGATAAATAATATTTTCCAAAATTTTTTTTTTAATTTTATCTGAAAAAACAATTTGCGCAAGAATTTTTCTGTTGATGTCTTCATCTTTATTTAAAATGTTTTTGCCGAAAAAATCAACTGTTTTTTTATATTCGTCGGTATTTTTTTTTAATAGCGATTTTGATAGTTCATCAAGATTTATTGTAAGAAATCCTGCTTCTTTAAGAAAAGATAAAACAGTCGTTTTACCTGAGCATATAGAACCAGTTAAACCTATTTTTAACAATTTTTTAATTTCCTATTATTAATTTATATCTATATATATAATATATTATATTAATTTAAATGTCATAATTTTCCGATAAACGAAACAAACCTTGAATCAGTTTTATTTTTCCGATAACTAAAATAATTATCGTTTTCATAATTGCATAGATTTATATTGTATATATTTTCTTTACGAAATCCTAAAGTTAAAAGAATATCAGAAATTAGACCTTTTAAATCAAATAAATATTCTTCAAACTTTTCAGATATATAATTATAATTTTTGGTATTAATTTGCCTTGCTTTAAAATAATTTTTATAATTTATGTTTATATTTATAAATTTTTGATATAAATCTTCCTTAACGGTATAGCAATTTTTGCAAATTCCGGGACCTATAACGACTATAATATTTTCAAGATTTAAATTGTAGTAGCCTGCAAGCATATTTTTAGCGTTGATTAGAATATCGTTATATGTTCCGCGCCATCCGCAGTGAATAGCCCCAATAGTTTCTGAAATTTTATCGTAAAATAATAAAGGTATGCAGTCTGCAGTTTTTATACACAGCAAGTAATTTTTTAAAGATGTGAAAATCCCGTCCGCATCGCATAGTCCACTTTTTCTCGAAAATTTTTTTATATCCTGTTCTTCAATAGAAAGAACGGTATTGCCATGAACCTGATTTAATTCTGCAATATTTATATCGTTTGCATTTTTAATAGAATAATTTAATTTTATTTCTTTTAAAAGATTAAACCTTTCATTTATGTTTTTTGTTTGAAAATCAATTTTTTTATCTCCAAAACCAAAAACAAGGTTGTCATTAATATTAAATTTTTTATTTAAAAATATCATATCATATTATATTCGGTATCTTTAAGTCCCCATAACATATCTTGCGGAGGTTTTGCAATAAAAATCATAATTTCACTGGTTTTTGGGTGCAAAAAAGATATTTTATATGCATGAAGCATTTGTCTATCAATAAAGTTAAATTTTTTAAATTCATTTTTATTTCTAATTTCGGTTTTCTTATAAACCTTATCTCCTAATATCGGGTGACCTGCTTCTAACATAGAGACTCTGATTTGATGAGTTCTGCCCGTAAGAGGATTTATTTCTAAAAGACTTATAATGCCGTCTATAGTTTTTACCGTTTTAAATGAAGTAGCCGAATGTTTACCTTTAGTCTTTGATAGTTTCATTTTAATTTTATTTTTAGGATCTCTTTCAATAAATCCTTCAATATTTCCGGTACGTTCCTGAAAAACACCGTAAACAAAAGCTATATAAGTTTTTTTAATAATTCTATTTTTAAATTGCATCGCAAGTGCATTATGCGATTCATCATTCTTTGCGATTAGCATAATTCCCGACGTGTCTTTATCTAATCTGTGAACTATACCAGGTCTTTCAATGCCCCCTATGCCTGAAAGATTAGATATTTTACCGACTAAAGCGTTAACTAAGGTTTTTTCGTATTCTCCTTTAGACGGATGTACGCTAATACCCGCAGGCTTATTTATAACTGCAATCATATTATCTTCATAAATAATATCTATAGGAAAATCAAAAGATTTTAATGTATCTTTTCTTATTTCAGGTTCTTCTACGCTAATCAATGTGCCCGCTTTAATAATCAGCGAAGGTTTTTTTATTATTAAATTATTAACGGATACATTGCCTGCTTCAATTAATTTTTTAATAAATGATCTTGTAAAATTATTTAAATTATTTTTTAGAAATATATCTAATCTAATTTTTTCGTTAGAAGAATAAAAGGATTTCAATACCATATCTATATTTTACTCCCATAAAACGCGCCCAGTCATTTCTGTCGGTATATTAATATCTAAAAGCCTAAGTATTGTGGGTGCTATGTCGGATAATCTTCCCTGTTTTAGTTTCGGAATTTCATTTGTATAATTTGAAATTATACAAAACGGGACAGGATTAAGCGTATGGTTAGTCATAGGAGTGTCGTTATCTCCGTCTATCATAGTTTCGGCATTTCCATGGTCTGAGGTTACTATGCAAACACCGTCATTTTTTAAAATAACGGGAATAACTTCTTTAAGAACAAAATTAACGGTTTCTACGGCTTTAACTGCAGCATCGTAATTTCCGGTATGCCCAACCATGTCGCAATTCGCAAAATTACAAACATATAAAGAATATTCATTAAGTTTTAATTTTTCAACTAAAGCATCTTTAATTTTATAAGCGCTCATTTCAGGTATTAAATCATATGTTCTATATTCTCGAGGAGAAGGTATTAATAGTCTGTCCTCGTTTTTAAAGGGTTCTTCGCGCCCGCAATTGAAAAAATAAGTTACATGCGCATATTTTTCAGTTTCTGCTATTCTAAATTGTTTTAGATTATTATCGGAAATTACTTCACCCAATATATTTTTATAATTTTGCGATTCAATTATATATTTATTTTTAAAGGAATCGTCATATTTTGTCATAGATATAAAATTTTTAACCGGTTTAAATGAACCTCTGTCAAAAAAATTAAATGTTTCTAAAGAAAGAGCTTCTGTTATTTCTTTTGCTCTATCTGCTCTAAAATTTATAAAAAGAACCCCGTCTTCAGTATTAATCCTGCCGTCATTAGTATCGCCATTTTGTTTTATTATAGATGGTTTTATAAATTCATCGGTAATTCCTTGCGAATAGTTATCATTTATTGCTTCAAAAACATCATTGTATTTTTCACCTTCTAACTTTGTAAGCATATTAAAGGCAATTTGAACTCTATCCCATCTTGTATCTCTGTCCATAGCGTAAAAACGGCCAATTAAACTTGAAACCGATGCTTTTCCTCCGGTTTTTTTAATAAAGTTCAATAGTTTTTTTAGAAAAGTTTCAGAGCTTTTAGGCGGTGAATCTCTGCCGTCTAAAAAACCATGTATATAAATTTCTTTTGCATTATTTTCATAAAAAAAATTTATAAGATATAATAAATGACTCAATTCGGCATGGACTCCGCTTTCTGAAATCAAACCCATTAAATGGATTCTTCCGTTTCCCTGCTTGACTGAATTTAAAAAATTTAACAAAACATTGTTATTTTTTAAAGTATTACTTTCTATCTCTTCGTCTATTTTAGTCAGATCCTGCATTAATATTCTTCCTGCTCCTATATTCGAATGACCGACTTCCGAGTTGCCCATAGTATTATAAGGAAGCCCTACGTCTTTTCCGTGAGCTTTTAAGGAAGTAAAAGGATATTTTTGAAAAATTTCGTTTATAAAATCAGCTTTTGCATTTTTTATAGCGTTACCATACATTTTATCAGATAAACCGAATCCGTCAAGTATTATTAAAGCAGCGCTTTTATATTTTTTCATTAAATTATTATTTTATATTTATAATATGATTTATGAATTTTAAGATAGAATTTAAGATGATTTTAATGTTTTGTTTACTTAGTTACTTAGTAGTCTTATAAAATTTATTATTAATAATTATAAATAATAATAAATTATGATAAATTAAAAATATTTTGCGATTCTTCTTTTGCAAAAGATTCATATAATGAATTTGATCTGATATTCATTGTATTCCATGAAAAGCAAGAAGGACATAAGCTTGTATAGTTTAATGAACTATAATTGCATTTAGAGCATACGAACGGTAATTTTACGGGATACTGATTTTTTAACGCTTTCCTGAAAGAAGATGATGCTTCGTTCATTTTTCCTCTTTTTAAATAGCATTCGCCGAGAAGAAGATATAATGAGCTGTCTTTAAATATAGAAGCGGGGATAGTCTTGAGATTAGATATGGCTTCATCAACCATTTCAATGCGTACGTAAAATTTTGCAAGAAACAACCTGTATTCCCATTTTTCTGGATTATTATATATAAGTTCCTGATAAAATTTGATTATATTTTGAGGACTGTTTATTTTAATCGCAACATCTTCCATTTTTATAATCACTGCAAAACTGTTTGTTTTTAAAAAAGCTTTCTCCCATAGTTTAAATGCATCGTTTGTTTTATCTTTTTTAACTAAAATATCGCCAAGCGATATATAAGCGCCAACAAAATATTTATCCTGAGAGATAACTTGATTAAATCTTTTTGCGGACCTTTCTAAATCATTTTCATTTTCAAGAAGAAATTTCCCAAATTCATATTTTAATCCAGTAAGATCCCTTTCTTCTTTTTTATTAATATTTTTATCTTTGGATTGGCTTAAAAAAAGTTTTGACATCTTATAAGCATTTTTCCATTCTGAATTTTTTATGTATAAATCTTTAAGCTGCAGTACTGCGTAAAGGTTATCGGGAGCAATTTCGACAGCTTTATTAAAAAAAGATGCCGCTTTTTCATAATTTTTATTAAGTTTATATAGATTCCCTGCTTCATTAAGCGACTTTACATTATTTCCATCTATTTCAAGTGTTTTATTAATAAATGTTTCGGCAGATTTAAAATCTCCCTTATGTTTATATATTTTAAACAATAAAAGATATGCTTTAATACTATTTTCATATTTGGACATGTATCTCTTTAAAATATCAATTGCTTTATCGTATTGGGCTTTAATGTATAAATCTTCAGCTTTATCTATTGAGTTATCTATTTCTGTAATAATAAACTGTTTTTTGTTTTTTACCAAATTTTTTAGATAAACGGTAACATTTTTTATTAGAGTAATAATAAGAAATAACAGAATACCTATTAAAAAAGCGGCAAAAATGTAAAAAATTAAATAATAATCTACTGCGTTATGGCTTCCGGGAAGATAATGAAGCGGGATTTTTATCGGATTTAAAACATAAAGATATTCAAAAAAAGCAACGAGTATTAAAATTAATACAAAAAGGACTATTAAATACATATAAATTTTGTTATATATTATGTTCTTATTTAATTATTTTTAAATTAATAATTAACATTAAAAAGAAAAAAGGTTATTTTTTAATTTTATTAAAGTTGATATATTTAAGTATATTATTAATATTTATATATAAACGCATCTTTATAATATAATATTATTATAACTTGAGTATATTGTTAATATTCTATCAATGTATAAACTATTGTATGAATATGTATAAATATTTGCAGGCATATTTTAGTAATAATCAGTTTTTGTCTTCTACGATAAGCTCTTTAGCATCAGGCCATAAATTTTCAAGATTATAAAAAGATCTGTAAGATTCAAGAAAAATATGTATTATCATATCGCCGTAATCCATTGCAACCCATCTTGAAGTATCAATTCCGTCAACTGCTATAGGTTTTCTTTTTACTGACGTTAAAACATTATCGGCAATAGCTGAAACCTGTCTATCGGATGTTCCGCTTGCAATAATGATAAAATCTGCAAGCTGGGAGACTTTTCTAATATCAAGAACTATAATGTTTTTTGCATTCTTATCGGATAAATAATTTATAACGGCCCTTATTTCTTTGTTAGTCCTTTTAAATTTTTCCCTTAGGATTATTTTATTACTTTTTTTATTACTTTCGATATTACTTTCAATCTTTTCTAATGTAATTGAATTCACAGATTTTATTTTTTATTATTATATAGTTTAGCTTGTTATTTATTTAGTATATAAAAATTTTTACGTTTAATTTTAATTATGCAAATTACATATATATATTATTGTTTATTATATATTCAATTATATCATTTGGCAAGAGGAAACGATTAGATAATTTTTTTTTAAAATTATTTCTTATTTTTGTTGAAGATATATCTAGTTTAGTAACCTCAAACAATATTATTAATTTATTTTCAGGGGATATTATTAATCTATTGCGCGCTATATCGATTGTAATTTTATTCTGAACGGCATCAGGAATATATTTTGTAACGGCAGCTAAATTTTCATACGTTGTTTTTATATCTATGCCTCTATTAATAATTATAAAATTAGCCATCTCAAAAAGCAAAGGGCTATTTTTCCAATTTCTTATTTCAGTAAAAGCTTCAAACCCTATAATGAAAAAAAGTTCATCGTCAAGGTATTTTTTTTTTAATTCTTTTATAGTATTGTAAGAAAAAGATATTCCGCCCCTTTTAATTTCAATATCGGACGTTTCAAATTTAGAATTGTCTTTTATAGCAATTTTTACCATTTCAAATCTATTTTTAGAATTTTTTGCAGTTTCATTCTTGTTTGAAGTAATATTGGACGGTATAAATATTATTTTATCAAGGGGCATTCCTTCAATAAGTTCTTCGCATGTTCTTAAGTGACCAAAATGAATAGGATTAAATGATCCGCCGAATATTCCTATCCTCATAATCTTGTCTGGTAATTTCCGAAAACCACAAATTTTGTTGTAGTAAGTTCTTTTGCTCCCATCGGACCGTATGCATGTATTTTTGACGTAGATATGCCTATTTCTGCACCAAGTCCGAGCTCAAATCCATCATTAAATCTTGTAGATGCATTTATTAAAACGCAGGAAGAATTAACTTTTCTAATAAAATCCATTGCATTTGTATAATTTTCCGTTATTATTGCTTCAGTATGATTTGACCCGTGTTCTTTTATATGTTCAATAGCAGATTCAATACTGTTTACGGATTTGATCGATAAAATCAGGTCTAAGTATTCTTCATTCCAATCATTTTCGGAAGCGGCAGTTATAAATTTAAATTTATTCTTAAATATATTTAAAAGATTGCCGTCAAGTCTTGTTTCTACTCCTTTGCTGTGTAATTCTTTTAATAGAACCGGCATAAATTCGTCCGTTATTTTTTCATGGACTAAAAGCGTTTCCAGAGCATTACATACGGAAGGTCTTTGAACCTTAGCGTTTATAACAATTTTAACGGCTTTTTGGATATCACAGGCTTCATCTATGTAAATATGGCAAACCCCTTTATCATGTTTAATCACTGGAATTTTTGAGTTTTCTGTTACGAATGAAATTAATCCCTCGCCGCCTCTCGGTATTATAATATCTATATATTTTTTCTTTGATATAAGTTCCAGTACTGCCGATCGGTCGGTATAAGGAACCATTGATATAGTCTCTTCAGGCAATTTGTTTTTTCTTAAGGCTTCTTTTATTATAGAAATTAAAGCAAGGTTAGAGTTGATAGCTTCGGAGCCTCCCCTTAAAATCGCCGCATTGCCTGATAGTAAGCAGAGTATAGAAGCGTCTATCGTGACATTTGGTCTTGATTCATAAATTATACCTATTACTCCAAGCGGAATCCGCATTTTTCCGACCATAAGACCGTTAGGTCTTATGGATATATTTTCAATTTCACCTATAGGGTCTTTTATTTTCTTGACGTCTTCTATGGATTTAATCATTGAATCCATAGTGTTGTCGCTAATAGTCAGCCTGTCTATTAATGGTTTTTTAAGCGAATTAATTCTTGCGTTTGCTATATCTTTTAAGTTTTCCGATTTTAAAAATTCTTTTTTATCGATCAGTAATTTTTCAATATCATTAAGCAAGCTGAGTTTAATTGCACTGCTTGAATTTGCAATAAATCTGCTTGCTTCATATGTTTGCTTTGCAATAATTTCTATGCTGATATTTTGATTATCCATAATTATTTGTAACCTTATATTTATATTAAGATATTAAATGTAATATTAATTTATAATACACCGTAAGCATAATAATAATTCAATCAGTGATCGCTTATCTCTAAAAAATTATTAATAATATTTAAAATTCTATAGGAGTACCATATTATTTTTATGCACGGCTATTCCTATTCCTTTGGCATTTATGCTGTTTAATATTAATTGAATTTCGCTTGATTTTAATCCTTTAATTTTTTTTATTTCTTCAGCATCAAAATTAGATATTCCGGCGGCAATAATTTTATTTTGTTCATTAGCTATATATACTCCGTCATGTTTTTTAAAATTACCCTTAACGTCTATAATACCGCTTGCAAGCAAACTCTTATGATTGAGAAGAATGGCTTCTTCCGCGCCTTTGTCGCAGATTAACGAACCGTTTTTTTTCATGCCGAATATAAGCCAGTGTTTTTTCTTGTTAGTATCTTCGCCTGAAGATAAAATAAATGTTCCCGTGATTTTACCGTTTGAGATATCTTCAAGGACTTTTTTGTTTTTTCCTGAAGCAATAATGGTATCTATTCCTGCTTCCGAAGCAATATAAGCCGACTCAAGTTTTGATTTCATACCCCCGGTTCCGTGAATACTTTTTGAAGTATCTTTAAAATCAGAAATAAAATGTTTTATGTCGTCTATTATTTTTATCTGATTTGCAAATTTATCTAAAGATGGATTTTTATCATAAACCCCGTTAACATTAGATAAGATTATTAAAAGATCTGCGCATGCCAGATTTGCCGTTAGCGCAGAAAGATAATCATTATCTGAAAATTTAATTTCTTCGGTTGCTATAGTGTCGTTTTCATTAATAATAGGAACAACATCATTTTTTAATAATTCATAAATAGTATTTCTTGCATTGGTGAATCTTTTTCTTGACGATATATCGTCTTTTGTCAAAAGAATTTGAGCAGTTTTTATGTTGTATTTTTTAAAATAGGATGAATAAGTTTTCATAAGAAGAGATTGTCCGCAAGAAGCTAAAGCCTGTTTCTGAGGAATAGTCAAAAATTTTGCAGATGTTTCAATATTCAGAACATTTCTTCCTGCCGCGATCGCCCCGGATGAAACTAAAATAATTTCTTTTCTTTTTAATTTTAAAGCATTAATAAACTCTGTAATAGTTCTAAATGATGCAGGGGATAATTTACCCTCGCTGTTAATTAAAACCTGAGTTCCTATTTTTACGACTATTCTTTTTTTTAAATTAAAGAAATCATTATTTTGATTAATAATTTCAGTCATTATTTTAAATTTTTAATTCAAGCTTAATTTATATTTTAATAATCTACTAATAATTTCAATCTTGTTTTTAATTCATCTAGTCCTATATCTTGAGAAGCGGATATAAATAATAGTTCAATTCCTGAAGGTTTTAGATATTCGGTTATTTTATTTTTAATATTATTATATTCCTTTTTATTTTTTATTGTATCAATTTTATTTATAACGACAATCTGTTTTTTTGTCAATATATCTTTATTAAATTTATTTATTTCGTTAACGACGATATTAAACTTATTTATAATTTCATCAGGTTTGCCTATTTCTATTAAATGTAATAAAATTTTAGCTCTTTCAATATGCTTTAAGAAAATTATACCTAATCCATATCCGTCCGAGGCTCCTTCCATAATACCCGGTATATCGACTATAACAAAAGATTTACCTGTTTCTTCATCTATAGATACGCCGAGGTTAGGAGATTTTGTAGTAAAAGGATAAGAAGATATTTCAGGATGACTTTTAGACAACTTAGAAATCAGTGTAGATTTCCCTGCGTTAGGAAGACCGATTATTCCAATGTCCCCTATACTTTTTAGAACAAGGTATATTTTTTTAGTTTCTCCGGGCATTCCCGGCTGTGAAAAACGAGGTCTTCTATTGGTTGATGATTTAAAAAAGGCATTTCCTTTGCCGCCCCTTCCGCCTTTGCAGATAATAAACCTTTCACCGTCTTCAGTAAGGTCTGCTATAATTTCGTTTGATTCAAAATCAATTACCGATGTTCCTACCGGAACTTTTATATTAATATCATGTCCGTTTCTTCCCTTTTTGTTTGCACCCTGTCCGCTCCTTCCGTTTTCAGCAGGATATTTAGGTTTATATCTAAAATCAAGAAGGCTTAAAACATTGTGATCTGCGATAATAATAACATCTCCGCCGTCGCCTCCTTCGCCGCCGTCGGGTCCTCCTTTCGGGATAAACCGCTCTCGTCTAAAACTAACGGCTCCTTTCCCTCCGTTTCCTGAAACAACGGTTATTAAAACATTATCTATAAATTTCATGTAAAATAAAAAGTATTATTTATTAAATATTTTTTTAAATTTTTTTAAATTATAAAATTGAGTTCTTTGCAATTTACATAAAAATAATAAATTGCATAGCCGTTATGGGTAGGATATATTTGGTTGCTATCTGTAGATAACAACCGATAAATTTATACGACGAAGCTTGAAGTTATTTAAAAATATAATTTTATAACCTATAACCAATGATATATTATTATAATAATATAATAAATATTACTTCTTATAATTTTATTTTATTATCACAGATTATAATTCGTTAACAACGCTTACAAATTTTCTGTCATTTTTCCCATAATGGAATTTGACATAACCGTCAGCTATGGCAAATAGTGTATAATCTCTGCCAGATTTAACATTTTTTCCGGGATGAAACGTAGAACCGACTTGTCTAACAATAATTTGTCCAGTTTTTATTTTTTCGCTGCCGAATTTTTTCACGCCGCGTCTTTGACCTTGACTGTCTCTACCGTTTCTTGAGCTGCCTCCAGCTTTTTTATGAGCCATTTTAACACCCTTTTATTTTTTTATTATTAAAATTATTTTATTGTTTATTTTATCTAAACCATATCATCTTATATTTATATCTTGATATTTATATAATCACAGTTACGGTTATTTAATAATTTAAATACTTTTTAAGAAATTTCCGTAATTTTAATTTCAGAAAATCTTTGTCTGTGTCCAATCTTTTTTCTTTCGCCTTTTCGTCTTTTCATCTTAAAAGCTATAACTTTTTTTGCTTTACCTTCTTCTTTAATGACGATTCCTTTTACGTTTATGTTTTCAATAATAGGATTTCCTATAATAACTTCATCGTCTTTTTTTGTCATACTGGCGCTAAAAATTACCTCGCCGCCTTTTTCAATGCTTAATTTTTCTGTTTTTATAGTATCTCCTATAGATACTTTATATTGTTTAGAACCTGAATTAATAATTGCATAATCGTTCATGAAATACCTCTATATATATTATTATATTATTTTGGAGTTTTTATTATATTAGTTTTTATTTATTATATTATATGATATTTATATTAAATATATTGTTAATATATCAATATAATATTATAACTCATATAATATTATATTGCAGAATTTTTGTATATTATAATCATTAATCTAAACACTTAACTAAACTATCATTAATTATTAATAAATTAAATGACGTATAATTTTATAAAAATTAATTCATATAGTCAAGAAAAATTTATCTTTATAAAATGTATTTAAAAAATATTTGTTTAGTTTCATAATTTTTTTTTGTACGGTTCCGCACGGTTTATGTTTAAGTATAATATATAATAATATTAAAATAAATACACTAAAAAATTAAAATTTATATACATTATTATTAATGACAATTTTCAAAAATGATATAATAAAAATTAACAATTTTAAATGTTAGTTAGATTGTATTATATTGTATTATTTGGATAAGGTCCGTAAATTTATGTCAATTTCATTAAATTATTATGATATCTTGAATGGTATAAGCGACGGTATAATAGTTATTGATGAAAATTTCAGGATTATTTATGCCAATAAAGCATTTGTGAATAATTCAGATTTATCTCGGGACGAAATAGTCGGCAATTATTGTTATAAAGTATCGCACCTGAGAGACAATCCATGTGATCCTATGTTAGAATCATGTTCTATAGAAGAAGTTATTAAAAAGCGAAATACAGTTAAAGTTATCCATGGTCATTTTGGATGCAAAAATAAGGAAATAGCAGTTGAAATTAGTTCAGCTCCTTTTATAGACAGCAATACGGGGAAAGTTTACGCGGTTGAGGTAGTAAGGCAAATAAGTTCCGGTTCAAGCAGCGAGACAAAATTTAATTTATCCCAAAGACTTGCTAAAGTTGCGTATCTTGCTGAAGGAGTAGCGCATGAAATAAACAATCCGTTAAACAATATTCTTGCATCTATTGATATGATCAGAAGCTGCATTGCAGGAAATCAAGAATTAGAGCACAAATTGAACAATTCTGAAACAATAATAGAACCCGGAAGCTGCGATATTAAAAAATATTTTGAATTAATGCAGAGCGAAATAGAAAGATGTAAATCAATAACGCAAAAGATGCTTCTCTTTTCAAGACCTGTTTCCGAACCTACCGATATAATAGATGTTAATAATTCAATAAACGAAACCGTATCTCTTTTGATGTTCCTTGCAAATCAAAAAAATGTTATGATTAAAAAAAAATTTGCCGCAGATTTGCCAGTTATTAATTTTTCAGATGCTGGATTAAGACAGGTTATATTAAATATAGGAATTAATGCTATCCAGGCTGTTAATGAAAATTTAGGAATAGTTTATTTTGTAACTAAAAAAATGAAAAATTATATATTGATTTTTATAATAGATAACGGAAAAGGTATTTCGGTAGAAGATATTAAAAGAATTTTTGATCCGTTTTTTTCAAAAAATAAAAACACCAGTAATTCAGGCCTGGGGTTGTCAATCAGTTTAAGTATAATAACATCATTAGGCGGTTCAATAGATGTCAGATCAAAAGAAAATATCGGAACAAAATTTACTATAAAAGTGCCCTATGAATAATTCAATGTCTAATAATACAATATCCATATTAATAGTTGATGACGATATAAATTACAGAAACATAATAATGGGTTATTTGAAAAATCAGGGTTATGATGCTGTTGCCGCATCCTCCGGAGAAGAAGCTATAGGATATCTTAAAAATTATTATTTCCATATTGTGGTTTCCGATTTAAAACTGCCCGGTATGTCGGGAATAGATCTTTTAAAAACAATCAAATCTAAAACAAAAGAATCCGAAGTTATAATACTGACAGGGTTTGGAAGTATAGACAGCGCTGTGAGCGCTTTGAAAATAGGAGCATATGATTATCTTGTTAAACCGCTAAGCCTTGAAGAACTTAGCCTTACCATTAAAAGATTGGTTGAAAATATAAATTTAAAAGTCAAAGCAGATTATTTTAAAAGAGAAATTTCCAAGAAATATTTTGTAGGTAAATCTAAAGCAGCGCAAAAAGTTATTGATGACATCAGTTTAGCTGCTAAATCGGATATTAATGTGTTGATTCTCGGTGAATCAGGCACAGGCAAGGAACTTAGCGCAAATCTTCTGCATAGATTGTCAGACAGGGCAGACAATCCTCTTATAATAGTAGATTCCTGCAACCTCTCCGAAAATCTATTTGAATCTGAATTGTTCGGGCATGAAAGAGGTTCTTTTACAGGCGCCGATATTTTAAAAAAAGGGCTTTTGGAGTATGCCGATAAAGGTATATTATTTATAGACGAGATTGGAGAAATAAGCAATATCATACAATCAAAATTGTTAAGAATAATAGACGCTAAAAGTTTCAGAAGAGTCGGATCTTCTAAAAATATTCAAATTGATACCAGGATTATCACCGCTACAAATAAGAATCTAAGGAAGATGATTGAAGAAAATAAGTTCAGAGGAGATTTGTATTATAGAATAAGCGGTTTTATTATAGAACTGCCTCCCTTAAGAGACAGAAAAAAAGATATTCCTTATTTAGCACATTTTTTTATGACAAAAAAAAATAAAATTAATACGACAAAAATTATTTCTTCAGATGCTACAGATAAGCTTTTAAGCTATAATTGGCCGGGTAACGTGAGAGAGCTAAAAAATGTTATTGAAAGAGCTATAGTTTTATCAGACGGAAAAGACCGGATAATGCCTGAACATATTCAGGTAGAAACAGTCTCATCTAACGCCTGCGGAAAAATAAATAATGCAGATTTTACATATTTATTTGATTCTCATATTTCATTAAATGAAATTGAAAAAAAATATCTAAGGTATTTATTGCATAAAGGTTTCAGCAAGTCTGAAATTGCCGATATAGTAGGTATCAGCGAAAGAAATTTATATAGAAAGATTGCATTAATTAAGTAAATATTAAATAACTAAATTAAATTAAATTAAATAAATAAAAAATAATAATTTTATCGATATTATTTTATAATTTTTTTCTTGCTTAACTAACCTTATTTATTATTTAATATATATAATGTAAAATCGGAAATATTGTATTTATTAATTCATTTAATTTCGCTATTTAACAATATTATTATAATTATATCATCGCAGTAAATCAACTTGACAGTAAGGGGGGGGCTATAATGTTTGATTTATCAAGATTAAAAAAGATTTCAATAAAAACTAAATTGCTTACAATTATTTCAGCCTTATTTGTCGTCATATTATTGGGCGGTTCGTATTATGCCTATACGACCCAATTACATCTTGCTATTAAAACTACCAAAAACAATGCGATAATAACCGCAAATACAATGCTGTCTAGCTTAAATGCAATGATGATTAACGGCACGATTTCAAAGAAAACCGACAGGAAACAACTTTTTTCAATATATAGAAAAATACATGGAATAGATGCTTTTAAACTTTTAAGGGGAGAACCTGTAGATAAAGAATTCGGACATGGTTTAAAACAGGAAATTCCTACCACGCCTTTTGATAAAAAAATATTGTCATCTAAGAAGACTATAACTCAAGAGTTTTATAAAGACGGAAAGCCTTATCTTATGGTCGGAGTTCCTTTTATTGCCAGAACGAAAGAGCGCGGACTCAATTGTCTTGAATGTCATACCGTGAAAACAGGTACTACGCTTGGAGGCGTAGAATTACTTTATTCCCTTAAAAATACCGTTAACTCTTCTAATAAGTTTTTAAGTATTATTATAATATCCGCATTAATCGTTCTTATTCTTGCTATATTTTTAATATATATTGTTTTGAAGTTTATTTTTATCAAACCTATGAAAAGTCTTTTTAATAGAATGCGGGAGATTAGATTAGAAGGAGGTTTAAACAAGCTAATTCCATTGGATTATTACGATATGCCGAATATTATCAAGAAAAGGCATAAGGATTGCATGTTAAGTGTAGATGAGCTGGAAGAACTATGCTGGCATCAACAAATAGATCGTTTTGGCAAGAAAGGAGAGGATATTTGTGAAAAATGCAAGGTTCACAAATATCCCATATATGACGAAGTTACCGCCGTAGCTAATAAAATTAATAAATTTATTATTGATTTAAGAATCACCGTTCAATCGGTAAACGAACAAGCAATGGCTATCGTTGATGTTAGTACTTCTATAGAAACTAGTGTTGCCGAGATTAGCGAAAAAGCGGAAGAACAATCAGAACTTTCTACTCATGTAGCCGCCGCTTCCGAAGAGATGTCGCAGACTATCAAGGAGATAGCAAATAATACGCAAAAAGTCAGCAATGTTGCAAAGAAAGCTTCGAATAATGCAAAAGAAGGTTTTGATATAGTAGAAAATGCTATATCAGGCATTAAAAATGTTGCAGTGCTGACGGAAAATTTAGGTTCTTTGATTAACGGATTAGAAAAAAGTTCGTTAGAAATAGGGGAAATTATATCCGTTATTAATGATATAGCAGACCAAACCAATCTTTTAGCGTTGAACGCGGCTATAGAAGCGGCGCGGGCTGGGGAACAGGGCAGAGGTTTTGCAGTTGTAGCGGATGAAGTGAGAAAATTAGCGGAAAGAACAGTCAAAGCTACGAAAGAAATTGTTTCTAAAGTTCAGACTATTCAACAAAATACTCAAGCTACAAAATCGTCGATGGATTCAACTCTTAAAGAAGTTAATAATTCAGTTGGGTTAGCTTCTCAGGCAGGTGAATCGCTAAGTAATATAGAAAAAAATATTTTAAGCTTAGCGGATCAGATTGATTCAATTGCTGCAGCTTCGGAAGAGCAGACTGCCGCTACTTCAGAAATATCCGAAAATATAGAAAAAGTTTCAAATCTTGCTTTGTTAAATTCAGGCAAGGCTAAAAATGCTACTGAAGAATCAGCTTCCGTGTATAATGAATTAGAAAAATTAATTAATGTAATGAAAAAATTTAAATATTAATCAATTTGAAATACAAAATACATATAATATGCAAATATAAATAATAAAAAGCAGTTTTATTCATAAAAATTTACAATCAATAAGGAGGATTTTATATTATTATGGATACTTTTGATACGCTGACATCTGAAAAAGATTTATTTAATCCGTCTAAAGAAATAATAAAAAATTCCTACGTAGAAGACTATGATAAGCTTTATAAATATTCTATCAATGAAAACGAGAAATTCTGGGACGAAATTGCAAAACAATTAGAGTGGTTTAAATATTACGATAGAGTTTTAGATTATAATCCTCCTTTTGCAAAGTGGTTTACGGGAGGCAAAATAAATATAGTTCATAATGCGTTAGACAGGCATATTCATACATTTAGAAAAAATAAACTTGCAATTATATGGGAAGGCGAAGACGGCAAAGAAAGGACATATACCTATTTTGCCCTTTACAGAGAAGTTAATAAATTTAGCAATGTTTTAAAAAGTTTTGGAGTAAAAAAAGGCGACAGAGTTACAATTTATCTGCCTAATATACCTGAAATCGCCATTTGCATGCTTGCCTGCGCAAAAATAGGCGCAATTCATAGTGTAGTTTATGCCGGTTTTTCCGTAGATGCATTAAAAGACAGAATTTTAGACGCTAAGAGTAAAATACTTATTACTTCCGACGGAGCATATAGAGCAGGAAAAATCATAGAATTAAAAAAAATAGCCGATGATGCCGTTAAAAAAGCTCCTATAGTTCAAACCGTCATTGTGGTTAAAAGGACGGGACATGATATAAATATAGACCCTACAAGAGATTTTTATTACGATGAATTAATGAAACTTCCTATTGCGAGCAGTTATTGTAAGACGGAGGAAATGGACGCCGAAGACCCGCTTTTTATTTTATATACTTCCGGTACTACCGGGCAGCCTAAGGGTATATTGCATGTCCACGGAGGATATGCCGTAGGAACTTACATTTCGTCTAAATATGTTTTTGATATAAAAGATTCAGACACATACTGGTGTGCAGCCGATCCAGGATGGATAACCGGGCATTCTTATATTATTTACGGACCGCTTATTAACGGAGCCACTACTTTAATGATTGAGGGATCTCCTTTTTATCCGTATCCAGACAGATGGTGGAAAATTGTTGAAAAATACGGCGTAAATATTTTTTATACTTCGCCCACTGCGATAAGAGGCGTAATGAGATACGGCGAAGCATGGCCAAACAGGCATAATTTGAGTTCGCTGCGAATTCTGGGCAGCGTCGGAGAGCCTATTAATCCGGAAGTTTGGAGATGGTATTATAAACATATAGGTAAAGAAAAATGCCCTATAATGGATACATGGTGGCAAACCGAATCGGGAGCTTTTTTAGTTACGCCTGTTCCGACAATGCCGCTTAAACCCGGTTCTTGCGGTAAGCCTTTCCTTGGTATAGACGCAGATATATTTGATGAAAACGGAAACAGCGTTGAATCTGAAAAGGGAGGTTATTTAGTTATTAAAAAACCATGGCCGTCAATGATGAGAACAATTTATAATGACGACAAAAAATATGAAGATACTTATTTTTCTAAATTCGGTAAAAACGTATATTTAGCCGGAGATACCGCAAAGCGCGATAATGACGGTTATTTTTACGTTATGGGCAGAATTGACGATGTTATTAAAGTATCGGGATACAGACTTGGAACAGCCGAAATAGAGAGTGCTATAATTACTCATAGCTCAGTCGCCGAATCCGCGGTTATAGGAAAGCCTCATGATTTAAAAGGAAATTCTATTAAGGCGTTTGTCGTATTGAAATCGGGAATTGAAAAAAGTGATTCTTTGATAGAAGATATAAGGAATAACGTAGGTACCCATTTAGGACCTATTGCAAAACCCGACGAGATTGAATTTGTAGATTCTTTGCCAAAGACGAGAAGCGGCAAAATTATGAGAAGGGTTTTAAAAGCTCGAGAAATGGGTATAAGCGAAGGGGATATTTCAACAATTGAAGAAGATTGAAAATATTATTAATAATATTTTAATTATAAATAAATTAAGGAGGATGAAAATTGGAATTTAAGATAATTGAAACGGAAGAAAAAATATTAGAACTTATTAAAAAAAATGAAAAAGATATAAAAAATATCAGTAATATTTTAGTTTTCGGAGTATTTGAAGGGGAAGAAAAAAATTTTTTAAATAATAGTTCTTTTGAAAAATTAGATTTAATTTATGAAAGAATTAAAAAAATTGATTTTAGAGCTAAAAAAGATAAAAAATTATTGATTGAATATCCATCATATATTTTAATAGCAGGATTAGGAAAGAGAAGTAATTTTAATTCTGATATTATTAGAATTTTGATATCAACAGCATGTAAGACTGCAAAAAGCAATGCTTTAGAAAAAATTGCAATTGTTATGCCGGATAATTTATTTAAAAAAAATGATTTATTTTATGCAGGCGCTTCCATTGTTGAAGGCGCAGAACTAGGGATGTATGAATTTAAAAAATATAAGTCTAAAGGTAAAAACAAAAAAGAAAATGACAATAATAATGATGATACTGTTATAAAAGCAATAAAAGTTTTTTTCAAAGATTTAAATTTAAATAAATCAGATATAAAAGATGTAGAAGAAGGATTTGCCTTTGGAGAAATTACATCTTCGGCTACTAATTTTGCAAGAGATTTAGTTAATGAACCTGGCAATGTAATTAATCCTGAATATCTTGCATTTGTTGCTAAAGAAATATCTAAAGATAATAATTTAAAATGTAAAATATTTGATGAAAATAAGATTTTAGAATTAGGAATGAATGCGTTTTACGGGGTAGCGAGGGGATCTAAAAATCCTCCCAGATTTATTCATCTTCAATATGACAATAATGATAAAAAAAATAAAGATAATAAAAACGGCAAAAAAGATAAAATTAAAAAAATTGCTCTTATAGGAAAGGGTATTACATTTGACAGCGGCGGACTTTCTTTAAAACCTGCCGATTATATGACGACGATGAAATCGGATAAATCTGGAGCATGCAGTGTTCTTGCCGTTATGAAATTTATAAATAAAATTTCTCCTGATGCCGAAGTTCACGGTATTGTACCCGCATGCGAAAATATGCCCGGCGGCGGAGCGCAGAGACCTGACGACATAGTGAAAGCAATGAACGGAAAGACTATAGAGATTGACAATACCGATGCAGAGGGCAGACTTACGCTTGCAGATGCATTATCGTATGCCTGCGATCTAGGCGTTGACGAGATAATTGATCTGGCTACTTTAACTGGAGCTTGCGTTGTGGCATTAGGCGAATATACTTCTGGCGTAATGGGTAATAATAAAGAAATTATTAAAAATATTCTTTCAACTTCCGAAACGGCAGGAGAAAGAATGTGGGAGCTGCCTTTTGACGACAACATGAAAGAAAAGCTGCAGAGCCCCATAGCAGATATGAAAAATGTCGGCAATAGATACGGCGGAGCTATAACCGCAGGTATGTTTTTAGAAGAATTTGTTTCCGATAATATTAAATGGTGCCATATAGATATTGCCGGTCCGTCATTTACTAAAACAGGTTTTGCATATAATACAAAAGGCGCTACCGGTGTAGGCGTAAGAACATTATTATATTATTTAAATCAATGCAAGAAATAAATTAATAAATACAAATTATATTTATTGCATACTTGTTGTTTTTATAATTTATACTTAAATAGTGATTTAGATTATGTAATAATACTAATTTATAACAACCATCATTGTATAGTAAGCATTTTTTTGAAAATATTTCTTGACTTTTTATTGAAAATTTATTAAATTGTAAAACTGTTAAATGTTAATTATAATTATAAAAATTAAAAATATATTTATATTAAATTAATAATAATAAATGGAACAGAACTCGTTTTTGCCTATTCTGATAATGCTTGTAATAGCAATACTATTTGCAGTTTTTACAGTAGTTTTTTCTTCTCTTTTAGGTAAGAAAACTTTTGAAAAAGGAAAGTTAAAGGCTTATGAATGCGGCATAGAACCAGTGGGCGAACCGCATGTCAGATTTGACATAAAATTTTATTTAATCGCAATATTCTTCTTGCTGTTTGATATAGAGGCGTTATTTTTATTTCCCTGGGCAGTTGTATTTTCAAGTTTAGGTTTATACGGTTTTGTTGAAATGTTTTTATTTATAGCCATTTTAGTTTTCGGGCTTATTTATATTTGGAAAAAAGGAGCGCTTAAGTGGGATTAGAAGATCAGTTAGGAGACAATGTTCTTACGACTGCTTTAGATAAATTGGTTTCTTGGGGAAGAAAATGGTCAATATGGCCTGCTACTTTCGGTTTAGCTTGCTGTGCCATTGAAATGATGACCGCTGCTTCATCCCGTTATGATATTGACCGTTTAGGGCTAATATTCCGTTCAACGCCGAGACAGTCTGATTTAATGATAGTATCAGGCAGAGTTTCATATAAAATGGCACCTGTAGTAAAAAGGCTTTATGATCAAATGCCTAATCCAAAATGGGTAATCGCTATGGGCGATTGCGCATGTTCAGGCGGGTTATTTAATGTCTATAGCGTTGTTCAAGGTGTAGATAAAATTATACCTGTAGATGTTTATGTACCTGGATGTCCTCCACGCCCTGAAGCTCTTATTTACGGCATTGTGAAATTACAGGAGAAAATTGAAAAAGGAACATTAAGGATATAGAAGATATAGAAGTAATTGTAAATTTTTTTATGTCAATAAACAATTTTAATTCATTATTTATATATTATATATGAAAAGCAAAAATATGGACCCGTTTTTTGCGCTAAGCGTAATTAAAGATGCGATGCAGAAGAATATTATTTCAACCGATACTTCTAATGATGATGTGCGTATAACAACGGCAAAAGAAAATTTAATTGAATTAGTCAGATTTATGAAGGAAGATTTAAGACTTAATTTTGATATGCTTAACGATCTTTTTGGAGTTGATTATCCAAAAAGTTCAGAAAGGATTGAGATTATATATAATTTTTATTCTACAAAAAATAATTTTAGATTGTTTGTTAAATGTCATAGTAAAATAGATGAAACAGATTACCCAAGTTTGTCATCTATTTATGACTCTGCAAATTGGTTTGAAAGAGAAATTTACGATATGTTCGGCATTAAATTTAAGGGTCATCCGGATCTTAAACGTATATTAAATCCTGATGATTGGGAAGGACATCCTCTTCTTAAAGATTATCCGCTCAGAAAGCGGCCCTCTGTTGAAAGTTTAAATTATGACACGCCAGGATTAATGGATATTTAGCAGAATTAGTTGTTATTCATTTTATTTAGTTGTTATTTATAAAGTTTTTTTATAAACAAATAAATTATATTTTTTGGATACTAAATCTATGCTTGAATATAAAGATTTTCTAATTGATGTCGGCGATTTTGCCATTAATATCGGTCCGCAGCATCCCAGCACTCACGGGGTTCTAAGAATCTTTGTGAAATTAGACGGCGAAACTGTAATAAGCGCCGAGCCTATTATAGGCTATCTTCATACAGGTATGGAAAAATTTGCGGAATTTAGAACATATCACCAAGCTGAGACTATCACGGACAGAATGGACTATGTTTCAGGAGCGGGCAATAATCTTGGATATATACTTACGGTAGAAAAACTATGCGGAGTAAAACCGCCTAAAAAAGCCGAGTATGTGAGGGTTATTCTTGCTGAATTAACAAGAATAAGTTCTCATTTAGTTTGGCTCGGAACACATGCCGTTGATATAGGCGCGTTAACGGAATTTTTATACTGCTTTCGCGAAAGAGAACTTATACTTGATATTATTGAAACAATGACAGGCTCAAGGATGACCCCTTCTTTTTTCAGAGTAGGCGGTATTGCAATGGATATTCACCATTATTTTATAGATAAAATACGCGATTTCATTAAAATATTCCCTGAAAAAATCAACGAATATGAGGCATTGCTTACAAAAAATAAAATATGGTTTGAAAGGACTAAAAATATAGGAATAATTTCAGCTGAAGATGCTGTAAGTTTTGCTTTTACAGGTCCTAATTTAAGAGGCAGCGGATTAAAATACGATGTCAGGAAAAATAATCCTTATTCAAGCTATGAAGATTTTGATTTTGATATTCCAGTAGGGGATATCGGAGATGTTTACGACCGTTATTTAGTTAGAATTGAAGAAATGAGGCAAAGTCTTAAGATTGTATCTCAAGCAGTTGAAAATATTCCTGAAGGAGAGTATTTAAGTTACGATGAGTATCCGCAGTATGTTATACCTCCTAAAAAAAGAGCTCTAACTACCATGGAAGGAATGATTTCATTGTTTAAATACGGCATGGACGGAATAAAGCCTCCTAAAGGGGAAGCTTATGTTTCTATTGAAAATCCTCGCGGAGAGCTAGGGTACTATATAGTTTCTGACGGTTCGGCTTTTCCATATAGAATGCGTGTCAGACCTCCGTCTTTTTGCAGTATTAGCGCAATATGCAAAATGTGCAAAGGGTATTTGCTTGCAGATCTTGTTTCAATTATAGGAAGTATTGATTTCTTATTAGGAGAAAGCGATAGGTAAAAAAAATTTAAAAAATTAATTTTTCAATGAATTTATTTTAACAAAAATATGAAATTAATTAATAAAATTAGTCCAAAATTAGATCTTTCATACTTTAAAAGATCGGGTCATACTGAAATATCCTCTATACTTAGCTGGAAGGGCATAGATTTGCTTGATGATAAGGATAATAAAGTTGATCTTGCAAGGTGTTATATGCAGGAGCTTCAAAAGATTTCCTGCGGCGTTTGCACCCCATGCATGATCGGCACTTCGGTTGCCTCCGATATTCTTGAACATATATGTAATGGGCGCGCTATTTTAGAAGATTTGAATAGATTAAGGAATCAATGCGATTGGATTTTATCATCTTCTAAGTGTACTGTCGGGAATATGGGACCACTGGCTGTCACCGAGCTAATTGATAATTTTAGAGAAGATTTTGAAAAAGCTATAATAAATAAAGAAATTATACCAAAAGGAAATTATATAACTCATATAACTGCTCCTTGTATTAATGGATGCCCGTCTAAACTTGACATTCCAAACTGGATTGAAAGAGTCAGAGACGGCAGATTTGAAGATGCGCTTGAATCCGCCAGAAGAAGCACCCCGTTAGCCGGTATTTTAGGTAGAAGCTGTTTTCATCCATGTCAGGATAATTGCCGAAGAGCAAATGTAGATGAGCCTATTCAGATATGTTTAATTAGAAGATTTGCCGCCGATAATGAATTTTATTCTAATATTAAGCCAAAGTTTACAATCAAAGATAATGGAATTCAAGTAGCAATTGTAGGTTCAGGTCCTGCCGGTTTAAGCTGTGCGTATTATTTGCGTCTAATGGGTTATAAGCCTGTTATATTTGAAGCATTACCTGTTTTGGGCGGTATGATGAATGTCGGCATCCCAAAGTTCAGGCTGCCTCAAGAATTCTTAGATAAAGAAATTAATTATATTCTTTCAACAGGAATTGATTATAAATTAAATCAAAGGCTTGGAACGGATTTTAAGATACAGGATCTTTTTGAGCAAAATTTTAAAGCCGTATTCGTTGCAGTTGGCGCTCATAAAGGGCAAAATATAGGTTTACCGGGAGAAAACGACAATCTTAAAGGTTTTTATGAAGGGGTTAAGTTTTTACGCGATGTTACACTTGGAAATAAAATAGATATCGGCAATAAAGTGATAATAGAAGGCGGCGGCAATGTTGCTATAGATTGCTGCAGAACTGCAATCAGACTAGGGTTTAAGGAAGTTATAGTTGTATATAGAAGATCCAGAGAGCAGATGCCGGCGGCGGACTATGAGATTGATCCCGCCATTAAAGAAGGTGTTAAATTTGAATTCCTAACCAATCCTGTAAGCATTATTCAAGAAAATGGAGTCGTTAAAGGGGTAAGATGTATAAAAATGAAGCTTGGAGACCCTGATGCAAGCGGTAGAAGAAGTCCTGTCGAGATAGAAGGTAGTGATTTTGATATTGAGTGCGATTCATTTATTATGGCAGTAGGGCAAGTTCCCGATTTTGATTTTTTGAAAGATACGCCGCAGATTAAAACAAATAAAGGTAAAACAATAATAGCAGACAAATTTACGCATATGACCGATATGCCAGGAGTTTTTGTCGGAGGCGACGCGTTTACCGGTCCTATTAGTATAGTTGATTCAAATCGTGATGGTAAAAATGCCGCAAGAAGAATAGACCAATATATAAGAACAGGTTTGTTTGAAGCAACAGACGATTGCCTTTTTGAATATTTTTTTGAAGAGATTGGTGTTTATGACAAAAAAGAGATTATAGATTATACTGATTTTCCAAAAGGGAATCCTGCGGCTAAACAAATGGAAGAGCCTGTTGAAAAGCTTATAAATAATTTTACGGAGATTGATAAGGGTTTAACAAGCGATGACGTTATTTATGAATCCACAAGGTGTATGAGGTGTTATTTTCTTATGCTTGTAAAGTTTGAATAAAATTTTTGGAAATCGCTTACTAAAACTATTATATTAAATATTATATGTTTATTGATGTTTATTTTTATTGATTATTAAGATTGTTTTTTTAATTATATTTTTTGAATATAATAAGGATTATATCAAGTGGATATTGAAATTACAATAAACGGCAAAAAAATTATAACTGAATCAGGCATTACTATTCTTGAGGCTGCGTCTAGAGTAGGTATAAAAATTCCTGTTTTATGTTATTTAAGACGTCTTAAACCGATTGGTTCTTGCAGAATCTGCGTGGTTGAGGTTAAAGGGGTTAAAAATCCTCTTCCGTCTTGTGTTGCAAAAGTAAAAGAAGGCTACGAAATCTTAACCGATACAGAAAAAGTATGGAATATAAGAAAAGAAGTATTGTCGCATCTTTTGCTAGACCATCCTCTTGATTGTCCTGTTTGCGATAAATCAGGCGAATGCATTTTACAGGATCTTTCATTCGAATTTGGACTTACGACTCAACAAGATAAAAAGGTATTTCCCGATAGAACGCATATATTTAAAAGCGACCTCATAGAATATACTGCAACAAGGTGCGTGTTATGTTCAAGATGCATAAGAGTATGTACCGATATGTACGGTAACCCGTTTTACCAAATCAAAGATAAAGGATTTAACGCTTATATAGGCTTAAAAGGTGACGATAAGATAGAAACTGGGTCAACTCCGTCAGAGAACTGTTCGTTTATGGAAATTCAGCAAGATGTTGATTATTTAGATTGTTATTATTGCGGAAATTGCGTAGAAGTTTGTCCTGTCGGTGCACTAATTTCAAAACCGTCTAAGTTTAAAGAAAGATACTGGCAAGTGTCGCCGTTTTCCTCTATTTGCGATAAATGTTCTGCTGCTTGCAGAATAGAGTTTTATAGATACGCAGCATCAGAAACTTTAGTTAGAACTGCTGCTTTACATGGCGGCTATCTTTGTAAAGACGGTTTTTTTTATGAATCAATTGGTAAAAATGAGAACAGTGATTATTATATTAAATTTCCAATGATAAAAAAGAAATCAAAAGCTGAAGAATGCACTTACGGCGAGGCTTTAGAACAATTTAACTTGAGGCTTAAAAATATTAATACCGTAAACGGCAGGATAACTGATAAAACCGCAATTCTTGTATCTCCTTCAGTTTCTATGACTGATGGATTTGTAATTTCTAAATTTGCTAAAGAGCTGTTAAATCCGCTTGGGTTTGATATTGACCAGCCTTCGCTATATTTAAATAATTTTTTATATTTTAAAGAAATATTTAAATCTGAAGAAGATTTTGATATTAAAACTATTCAAAATTCCGAAGTTATTTTTTATATAGGATCTATTGAAAACACTATACCTTATGTTGCTTATAATATAATGAAAAACCGTAGAGAACACGGCGGCAAATTAATTTTGATAAATATTTTGAGACATATAGATAAAGTAAATGCATTTTCAAGATTCGAAGATATAGCCTCATTTAAGTTTGATTTAAAAATTGAAGAACTGCGTTCTTATTTAGATAAATTCAGGCATGATATGTATAATCATAATTTTGAAAAAAAAGATATTGTTATTGATTCTATTCTTAACTCTAATACAATATCGGTTATTCTTGGCGATTGTCTTTCATCTTCATTTAATATGAATAAAGACCTTCTAATTATTAAAGAGATTGTTGAATTTCTTAGAGATGAACAGAAAATTGTCTATGTTTATCCGCTTATAAAACATTTTAATTATAGAGGACTTAATTTCGCAGGAGTTATGCCGGAAAAAAATATGCTGCCGTTTGAAGGTATCATTGAGGCGATTGAAAAAGGAGATATTAAAAATTTAATCTATTTTGGCGATTACGAAGAAAAAGATAGAATTGTAAAATTGACAAAATATGTCTCAGATCTGGAAATGCTTGTCGTTTTTTCATCTAAAACAAATAAATTATTGCCTTTCGCCGATATTGTTTTTCCTATTTTTGATTTTCTTGAAGAAAAGGATAGCTTCTATGAAAATTTTGAAGGAAGGATTACTCATGTAAATAATGAATTTCACATTGATGGATACAGGAATAGTATTTCAACTATTTTGTCCGACCTCGCATCTAAGTTTGGTGCTCAATTCAATGTTAAAGACGAACTTGATAAATTTATTGAATTGATTAAATCAAAAAATGTAACTTACCATAATAAGATAAAGACAAGAAGCAAGTTTTATTATAACGATAAAACGAAAGTATATTATTAATTATTTAAATTTTAACTATAAAAATATAAATTATTAAATCATGATTTTTTGGCTGATTACAACATTGATAAAAATACTGATAGTATTTGGCGTTCTGCTTTTATCCGCTGCTTATCTGACACTTTTAGAGCGTAAGGTAGCAGCCCGCATACAAAATAGGTTAGGACCTATGGAGGCGGGTTTTCACGGATATCTTCAACCTATAGCAGATGGAATAAAGCTGTTTTTTAAAGAAGATATCATACCTGCGGATGCAAATAAATTATTATTTATTCTAGCGCCTATTATTGTTGTTATCCCTGTTTTAACAACATTTGCGGTTATTCCGTTTGGCGCTCCGATAAAAATATTTGGGCACATTGTCCCGCTTCAAATTACAAATGTTAATATAGGAATATTATTTGTTTTGGCGCTTTCTTCATTGGGAATATACGGCGTGGTAATCGGAGGGTGGGCATCAAACAGTAAATATTCATTATTGGGAGCTATAAGAACTGCCGCTCAAATGATAAGCTATGAGCTTTCACTTGTTCTTTCGATAATAGGCGTAATTATGATAGCAGGCAATTTAAGTCTGGCGCAAATAGTTTCTTCGCAAGCGCATATGTGGTTCATTGTTTATCAGCCAATCGGATTTTTAATTTATTTAATTGCTTCAACGGCTGAAATGAACAGGGTTCCTTTTGATCTTGGCGAGGCGGAAGGAGAAATAGTTGCGGGTTTCCATACAGAATATTCAAGTATGAAATTTGCATTTTATTTTATTGGAGAATATGGTCAAATAGTTATTAATTCAGCAATTATTACTACACTTTTTTTGGGAGGATGGGAAGGACCGTTTCTTCCGTCGGTTCTTTGGTTTGTGATAAAAGTTTTTTTAGTAATACTTATTTATCTCTGGTTTAGATGGACTTACCCTCGACTGAGATATGACGAGCTTATGGATCTTGGTTGGAAAATTTTACTTCCTTTATCATTGGCTAATATTGTAGTAACAGGGTTTATAATGATTTTATTGGGAAAATAAAAAAATATAAAAGTTTAACAATATAGGTTTAAATATATAAATATAATATAAATAATATAATATAATATAATATAATATAGTTGTTTGCAATCTTATGGATACTAAAAAAGAAGAAAATTCATTAATTCTGATAACAAAAAACTTACTTATAGGTTTAAAAACTACTTTAACTACATTTTTTCAAAAACCTGTAACATTTCAGTATCCGAGAGAAAGACTTAAATTAGCTGAACGGTTTAGAGGTGTCCCAAAACTTAACATTAATAAAGATAATTCCTTAAGGTGCGTAGCTTGTATGTTATGCCAGACGGTTTGTCCTTCGGAAGCTATCAAAATTAAACTCGGATATGTAGATTATGGAAACAAACATGAGCTTACCGAGAGGCAAAAACAAAATAAAAGTCTTGAAAAACTTGAAAATAATATTTACAATGACGGGAGAAGGCATCCTGAAACATTTGAAATTGATTTACTGAGATGTATATGCTGCGGATATTGTGAAGAAATTTGTCCCGAAGAGGCAATTAGTATGTCGGATAAGTTTGAATTTGGATTTTATACTAGAGATGAAGGGGTCTTTGGAATAGATAAACTTATAAAACTTTAATTTATTATATTTATTATATACAATAAAGCAAATTTGCGAGGTTAATTTTGGAAGCTCTTTTTTATATTTTTTCAGTCATTGCAATTGTTTCTGCGTTGATGGTAATACTGGTTAAGAATCCATTAACTTCAGCATTATACATCATTTTGTGTTTTTTTGCACTGGCAGGATTTTATATACTTCTTAATATGCAATTTTTGGCTGCTATGCAAATCATGGTTTATGCAGGCGCAATCGCTGTTATTATAGTTTTAGTTATAATGCTGCTTAACTTAGCTAAAATTAAAGGCGCGATTAAAGATTTTCATCAAATAGTTATAAGTATAATAGCTATCGGATTATTGGCTTTAGAAGTTATATTATATCTTAACGCTGCGGGCGAGAAAAAGCCCACGGGCATTTATACAAATGCAGTAATTAATAAAATAGGCAATACCCAAATTATAGGAGAGTTCTTATTCACTAAGTATGTCTTTCCGTTTGAAGTAGCTTCTATTTTGTTGCTGGTTGCAGTTATAGGCGCTTATATTTTTGCTAAAAAATAAATTTAGCATAACATAATTCTAACTTATAAAACATCAAATAAATAAAGTAATAAAATAAAATAATACAAATTTATAAATCGGAACTTAAAAATATGAATGTAAATGATTATTTAATAGTGGCAACAATTATATTTTGTATTGGCGCGTTAGGTGTTTTGATAAGAAAAAATCTTATAACTATTTTTTTAAGTTTAGAATTAATGTTTAATGCCGCAAATTTAGGTTTTGTTGCTGTTTCCGAATATTTAAATTTAATTAGCGGAGATATTTTTGTTATATTCATTATGGTTGTTGCCGCTGCTGAAGCAGCAATTTTGTTAGGAATCGCTATCGCTTTTTATAGAGAAAAAGGAACAATAAATATAGATGATGCAAATGAATTAAAATTTTAGATAAATATAATCTATTAATCTTTTCATATTTTTAAATTCTTTTATTAATTTAAAAATTTAAATAATAATAAGATATTAAAAACAAATACTTGTATTTTATAATTAAAACATTATTATTTTTTCGGAAAATATTTGTTCAATAATATATTTAGTGACTAATATAAATTAATATAAAATTAATATAATTTTAAAAGGTATATTATATTATATGAATTCAAAAGACTTAATAGTTTGGCTTATTCCTTTTTTCCCGCTGTTAGGCGCAATTTTATGGGGAGTATTCGGAAAGTATTTCAAAAATTACTCCGGATATTTAGGAAGTATATTTATTATAATTTCATTTATACTTTCAGTCATTATATTTTTTATTGTTGCTTATGGGCATGGCTTTACTTCTATTCTTTATCAATGGATTGATGCTTCCTATTTTAAGGTAAATGTATCAACTACAATTGACAGATTATCCGTAATAATGTTAGTTATGGTCACGGGTATAAGCGCCTTAGTTCATATTTATTCAATTGGCTATATGAAAGACGATAAAGGTTTTGCGAGATATTTTTCTTATATGAACTTATTTGTTTTTTCAATGATAATGCTGATTATGGCAAATAACTTTCTGTTATTGTATGTATTTTGGGAAGCTGTCGGATTATGTTCATACGTTCTTATAGGTTTCTGGTATGAAAAAAAATCTGCGGTAGATGCAGGCAAAAAAGCTTTCATTGTTAATAGAATTGGCGATTTTGGATTTGCATTGGGAGTTATGCTGATATTTATAACTATCGGCACATTAAATTATTCCACTGTTTTTTCCGATATACATACATTACCTCCTTATTTAATTACAACTATTGCTTTACTGCTGCTTGCCGGAGCAGTCGGTAAGTCTGCGCAATTTCCGCTTCATGTATGGCTGCCCGACGCTATGGAAGGACCAACTCCTGTCAGCGCGCTTATACATGCTGCAACTATGGTAACAGCAGGAGTGTATCTTATAGCAAGATGCCACATTATATTTTCTTATTCTCCGGATGCTTCAAATGTAGTATTAATAATCGGAGGTGTTACTGCTTTCATTGGCGCCTTCAGTGCTTTAACTCAATTTGATATAAAAAGAATAATTGCTTATTCTACTATCAGTCAGATAGGCTATATGTTTATGGCAGTGGGTATAGGATCTTATGCCGCGGGAATGTTTCATTTATTATCGCATGCTATATTTAAAGGACTTTTGTTTTTGACTGCAGGCAGCGTAATGCATGGAATGAGCGGGGAGTTAGACCTGAGAAAAATGGGCGGCTTATATTCAAAAATGAAAATAACAGCTATAACATTTATCGTGGGAGGGTTAGCATTATCGGGTATTCCTCCTTTTTCAGGATTTTTCAGCAAAGATGCAATACTGGCTGATTTATTTAATAAAGGAGATTATTTTTTCTGGATTATCGGCGTGCTTGTGGCTTTTATGACAGCATTCTATATATTCAGGCTTATTTTTAATGTTTTTTTCGGAGAATCTCATGTTGATAAAGATTTACATGTTCATGAATCTCCAAAAATTATGACTATACCTTTAATAATACTTGCTTGTTTAGCAAGCATATTCGGTTTTATCGGGTTTCCGCCATTTAACCATTCTATATTTTATAAATTTATAAATAAAGATTTTGCAAACTCATTTAATTTTGCTCCCGTTGTAAATAATTACCCGTGGTATTTGCTAAGCGCAATTTCTGTAGTTGCCGGTTTAGGCGGAATATATATCGCCTATGTTTTTTATATAAAAAAATCATTTGATCTTGAAAAACTTAAAAATAAATTTAAACCTATATATGATCTTTCATATAACAAATTATACGTTGATGAGATATATGATTTTTTAATAGTGACCCCCATGAAAAATTTTGCTATTTTTTTATGGAGAATCGTAGATATTTTGATTATAGACGGAGCAGTTAACGGCATAGCGCAATATGTAAGTATTACTTCGTCAAAAGTAAGGAAATTGCAAAACGGAATGCTTGTGAGCTATATTGTTACATTAACTGTCGGAGTTATAGCGCTTTTAGCTTATTATTTTGCAAGATAAAAATTAAACTTCAAATACAATACTAAATATTAATTTCATATAGCAAAGCAAGTTTATTGTTTAGTTTATTATTATAATGATAAATATTTAAAACTTAATTAAATTAATAAATATGTTATTTATTTAATAGGAAAATCTATGAGTATTTTTTTAAAGTATATTTTATCTATAATAATTTTTTTCCCGCTATTATCAGCCCTTATGCTGGTTTTTATAAATAAAAAAGCGGAAGGTTTATTGAGAAACCTTGCCACTATTTTATCTCTGGCAGAATTCGTAATTTCTATTTTTTTATTTATATATTTTAAATCAAATACATATCAATTTCAATTTGTAGAAAGATTCAGCTGGATTCGCGAATTTGGGGCAACGTATTTTCTCGGCATAGACGGCGTAAGTTTATTTTTGATATTGCTTACGACTTTAATGACATTTATAGCATTATTATCAAGCTATAAATATATTAAAGAACATGTAAAAGAATTTGTGATTTTAATGCTTGTACTTGAAACATTTATGCTTGGGGCTTTTGCTTCTCTAGATATTCTTTTATTTTATTTGTTCTGGGAGTTTATGCTTATACCTATGTATTATATTATAGGAATATGGGGCACGGGCAGGAAGGTTTATTCAGCGGTCAAATTTATTTTATATACTCTGGCAGGTTCGCTTATAATGCTTTTCGGTCTAATTACAATATTTATATTGCATTATAACCAGACTGGCAATTTCACATTTAATTTATTAAAGCTTTACCATACAAATATCCCTTTAACGCTGCAGATAATTTTATTTATAGCGATATTTTTAGGATTTGCCGTAAAGATACCTCTTTTTCCATTTCACACATGGCTTCCGGATGCTCACACAGAAGCACCTACGGCAGGAAGCGTTATTCTTGCCAGTGTACTTCTTAAATTTGGTATTTACGGTTTTTTCAGATTTGCAATCCCTTTGATGCCAGAAGCGTCTATTTTACTTACGCCCGTTATACTTGTCCTTGCAGTAATCAGTATAATTTACGGAGCATTAGTTTCAATAGTTCAAAAAGATTTAAAAAGATTAGTTGCTTTTTCAAGTGTATCGCACATGGGTTTTATAGTGCTTGGATTGTTTGCAATGACGGCAGTCAGCGTTGACGGTTCAGTTCTTCAAATGATTAATCACGGCATATCTACTGGAGCGCTTTTTCTTTTTGTAGGAATGCTTTACGAAAGAAGTCATACAAGACTAATTGCAGATTTTGGGGGTTTGGCTAAAAAAGCTCCAATTCTTGCTGCTTTATTTATGATAGCGGTTTTATCATCAGTCGGTTTGCCTGGATTAAACGGATTTGTCGGGGAATTTTTAATTTTAGTAGGGTCATTTAAACAATACACTATATTTACTATATTTGCAACGAGCGGTATTATTTTTACGGCAGTCTATTTATTATGGATGTTCCAAAGGGTTATGTTCCAGAATATTACAAATAAAAATAATGAAAATTTTAAAGATATGACTTTAAGAGAGATAATGACCGTTTTACCGTTAATTTTATTAATGTTTTTTATAGGATTATATCCGGATGTACTTCTGAGCAGAATAAATCCAACGGTTGTACATTTTGTGAATATAATAGAACATAATAAATATGCTTACAATCTAATTAAAGCAAAAATGGGGTTATTCAATGCTTGATTTATCACAAATGTATAGCGAATATTTTTTAGAAAAAAGTTTATTGAGTGTAATGCCTGAAGCGGTACTAATAATTTTTGCTTTTATTATTTTATTATTAGGACTGTTTAAGAGTATAAAGAACGGCGAAAATTCTTATTATATCGCTTTAATAGGGATTGTGTTTTCTTTTCTTTATCTTTTTATATTATCTAATCATACAATACATGGTTTTTACGGTTCAATTATTTTCGATAAATTTGATGTATTTTTCTTTACTGTAATATTATTATCCGGTTTTCTTACTGTTTTATTATCAAAAAATTATTTTGATACGCGTAATGTTCTAATACCTGAATATTACAGTCTTGTTTTGTTTTCTATTTCCGCAATGATGCTTCTAGTGTCATCAGTTAATCTTATTATGATTTTTCTGTCAATTGAATTTATGTCTATAGCTGCGTATATTTTAACAGGTTATTTAAAGGGCGAATCAAGAAGTACCGAAGGTGCTATGAAATATTTTATACTAGGTACTTTTGCTTCAGCTTTTTTCTTATTCGGGTCTGTTTTTATATATGCTGCGACAGGGCATTTAAATTTATATAAAATACATAATTTTATATTTCGGCAAAGCTTTAAAGTTCATTACGTCTATAATTCGCATACTTTTTTAGCAATAGGATTAGTTCTTTTATTAGTTGGTCTAGCATTTAAAATGTCCTTATTTCCTTTTCATGCGTGGACACCTGACAGCTACGACGGAGCACCTACGCCTGTTACAAATCTTATGGCAACAGGAATAAAAGTTGCAGCCTTCGGTATATTTATTAGAGTTTTTACTTCTATATATAGTTTTAATATATTAAATTTCTATAATATTTTATGGATTTTAGCCGTGCTGACTATGACATTTGGTAATTTTGCCGCATTATTGCAGACTGACTTAAAACGTCTTATAGCTTATTCTTCTATTGCACAGGCAGGTTATATATTAATGGGAATTATTGCAGGCGGCTATTACGGTATATCTGGAACTTTATTTTATTTGTTGGCATATATTTTTATGACTGCAGGCGCTTTTGGTATTGTCATTATGTTTGAAAATTTAAAATTAGCTTCAGTTGATATAAAAAGCTATTACGGTTTTGGATTTAAATACCCGCTTACCGCAGCAGCATTTTCTTTTTTTCTTTTGTCGTTGGCTGGAATACCGGTAACGTCTGGTTTTATGGGAAAATTTTTTGTATTTTCCGCTGCTATTAAATCAGGATATTACTGGCTTGTTTTTATAGCTATATTAAATAGTGCATTTGCAGCATATTATTATATTAAAATAATTGTTAAAATGTATATGGTAGATAATCAGTCCAATAATAATTCTATCGCTGATGTAATTAATAATTCAAATGTAACCGTAAATAACGGTCAAATGGAAATTATAAAAGAAAATCATGTAACTTCTGCTTTAGTTATAGTAATAATTCTATGCCTAATTTTTACTTTATTACTCGGCGTATTTCCGCAGCCGTTTATCAATTTTGCAGCTAAATCGGTAACATCATTGTGGAACATATAAGATATTCTTATTTAGCCCCTGCTAAAGTAAATTTCATTTTAAAAATCGGCGAAAAAAATCCTGCCAATAATTTACATAATATTTTTTCAATAATTAGAAGAATATCAATTTTTGACAAAGTAACATTTGAAATAAATGAAGATAGAAATAAATTAAAAAATATACCGGGAGAAGCTGTTGCTATCCAATTGACTAAAAAAGAATTACAAGAATATACAGAAATTCTTGAAAAAGAGCTGTCAACTGATAAAAATTTAATCATTAAAGCTTCTAATTTATTTTTTAATACAATTAATTTAAAAAATAAATATATAAACGCTATTATTGAAAAAAATATTCCTATGCAGGCAGGTTTAGGCGGCGGATCAAGCGATGCGGCTGGAATGCTTAATATTTTAAATAAAATATACAATAATCCGTTAAATTATAATGAATTGAATAATATTGCAATAAAATTAGGCTCCGATGTGAGCTTTTATTTA
>SGBB01000010.1 GCA_004195025.1 Candidatus Acidulidesulfobacter diazotrophicus
TTATATAAATACGAAAAACTTTTAAAGTTTGGTCAAATTTTATATTGACAAAACATTAAAACTATGTTCTAATATAACAAAATATTATTTTAACACATCAGGTTGACACAAAATATTGAACACTCCCAATCGGATAGCTATTTTAAAAAGTGCAGTGCCACCAAAATGGCAAGAACTGCCATTATTAAAGAAAACCCCAGCATAAGCCTTTTATCTACATCATCAATTTTAGACGAAAGCCTTTTATCTACATCATTAATAGTTGCTTCAAGGCTGTCAATCCGCGCATCAAACTTAATCTCTAAGCCGTCTATTCTTGTTTCAAGGCTATCAATCCGCGCATCAAACTTTGTTTCAAGACTGTTGAACCGTTCGTCAAACTGCGCTTTTTGCCCATTAAATTTTTCGGTAAAGAGTTTTTCTTGACCGTCGAACCTGCTGTCAAAATATTTTTCAGGGGAAACCGATAAACTCATATTCATATAATCTTCGCTTTTTTTAATTTCTTCCATTTATAATCGCTCCTTTTTATTATAACATTCAGATTGATATTTTCAATATGGAAAATATAACCTTAAAAATATAATATCATAACGATTGTTAGGGTATTATGACGTAAATGTTGCAAATAGATTAAATTTATGTTGCTTTGAGGTTAAGAATATGTGCAAATGCAGATGGGAGTAAGGGAATAAATAAATCGGATAGCTTTTATTTGATAGCTTTTATTTTTTTATCTCTTTATATATTGCGTCTATCTTCTCATTTTTAAACAGTTCTTTGCGTTCACGGGTATAGTTTCCATCGCCTGCTTCATAAATCAAGATGAATTTCGTTGCGCCGGCATAACCTAATTCCTTTACCAGCGCCGTCCAGCCTTTCTTTTTTATTTCCGGCAGCGCATATCCCATTTTATTTCTCCTTATTAACTAATTCAATTACGCTAACAATATTTACTTTTATTGCATTCTTATTTTTATTATATAACTTTAATATTCCATCATCACATGTAACAAAATAATTTATATTACCTTTTTCTGCCAGTGCTATATGCAAAGCGTCAATATCGGTAAAACCCAAATCTTTAAGAATTTTCGCCCTTTTAATATCTGAATTATCTATTTCTATAAGTTCGCTTGCCAAACCGAAATAGGAAAAAATTCTGTCTTTTCTATCTTCTTCCTGATTTTTATTATTTTCGTAATTTAAAGCATCTGAAATAACAAGATTATAAAACCCATTTTCTATTCTTTCAAGAATGTAAATAAAAGCGCTTGTTTCAAGGGCTATTCGCTCTTGTCCTTGATAATCAAAAGGTCTATTGTAAACACATAAATCGAGGTAAAGCGTTAATTTTAGCGACTTATTGCTCATGTTGTATTGGCCATAAAAACAATAACAATAATGTTAATATTTTTAGCTGCTATTATGAATAATTTATAAATTACTTTTTAATTTTTTAAACTTTATATAGTTTTATATTTATTATACTGCATTTCTTAATTTATTGAAATAATTTTAATTAATTTAAAGTATCCGATTTATTTATTTTCCTACTCCCGCCTGCATTTGCCTGTTTTTTATTATTATTAAAGGATTAAGATAATAAAATAGTTTAAGGATAATAAATTAATTCTTTGCTTTTTTGTAAAATCATCCATACAGTTCAATTATAAATGCTAAGCAAACCATTACAAATTCTGTTAGAATTTTTTTAAATAATTTGGTATAATTATTTATAAGGATCATTTTTAAAAAAAATTTAATGTTTTATTATCAAAGAGCAGCCCTGCCGTATATTAACAAAATTAAATATTGATAATTTTTATTGTTAATTACAACGGTTTACGGCAGACTTAAATAGACCTAATTTCAAACATTATTATACATTGTTTTTTAATGTGATAATATATAAATTCGTTTATAATAAAAAATATATTTTATTATAGAAATAAAAATTATAAGACTAATTTAATGATAGATAACATACGAAATTGCTTTAAATCAGCAAACATACTTTATACTAAGCATGCAATGGTTGAAATGAGGATGGAAGAGTTTGGCGAAATTAGGGAAATAGAAGTTTTTGAGGCTATATTGAAAGGTCATATTATAGAGAGTTATACCGAGGATGAACCTTATCCGAGCTGTCTTATAAATGGGAAAACAAATTCAAATAAACCCTTACATATTGTTTGCGCTTACGACAAAGATGACGATTTAGCTATAGTAATAACAGTTTATCAACCTAACCCTGATAAATGGATAGATTTTGAAAGGAGAAAAAAATGAGATGCGTTATATGTAAAAGTTCAGATATTCAAATGAAGAAAGTGGAAGAAGAAATTGAAATTGGAGACGATATTATATTGATTCCCGTAGAGGTTTTAGTTTGTCTGAATTGTGGAGAAAGGTATTATGATCGGAAAACCATGAGGAAAATAGAAGAAACAAGGATCAAGTTGATGAGGCATGATTTAAAGGTTGAAGAAGTTGGTAAAGTTTTACGTGCGAACGTAGCTTGAGAGTGGAATTGCTACATTTTTTTGGGACACAAAGTTAAGATATTTAATTTATTTTTAGATAAAGGTATCAGATAAAGGTATCCGATTTATTTATTCCCTTACTCCCGCCTACATTTACCTGTTTTGTTCGCCCGTCCTATTTCTGCGGTTAGTTTTATCTGTAAGTTGCACTATGCGTGATAGCGGCACAGGTTATTAAAAATAAAGGTTTCTTTATTGCTTTTTAATAAAAGTAATACTAAAATAAATAAGTAGGAATTATAATATTTGGAGGCATTAAATGTCTATAAGCACTTTAACAAAGAAAGGTCAGGTTACTATACCGAAAGATATAAGAAATATTATGGGAATTAAAGAGCATGATAGGGTAATATTTATTAAAAAAGACGGCGATATAATCCTAAAACATGTAAAAGGAGATATTTTTGATAAGGGGTAGCTTAAAAGCGAGAAAAGAACCCGAAGATTTAGAAAAGATTAGGAGTATCACAAGAAAATCCGTTGCAAAAAAAATTATCGAAGAGTCATTAGATAATGAATAAAAAGATTTTTGTGGATGCCAATATTTTTCTGAGATACCTTATAAACGACAATATTTCTATCTCGGATAAAATAGAGGAAATATTTAAAAAGGCGTCTTCCGGAAAGATTTTATTGATTACCAATTCGCTTGTAATCGTAGAAATTATATTTGTTTTAGAGTCATACTACGATAAATATAAAAAAGAAATAGAGGCAGCAATTTTAAAGATTATAAATACTAAAGGGCTTGAGGTGAAAGATTCCGGTCTAATTTTAGATGCGCTGAATTTTTATTTATATAAAAATATAGATTTCGTGGATGCTTATAATGCGTTCTTTATGAAAGAATATAGTTTAACCGATATATTAACTCTAGATAAAAAACGTATTTACTTTAAAATGAAATGTCATTAACTATTATAATTTTTTATAATTTTTATAACAAAATAACTTTCATTATATTTATTTATCCCTTTTTATTGCCTTTAATATTACTTCTTTTAAACATATATATTTATTAAATATAATATATATATGTTTAAAAGAAGATAATAATATTTAAGTTTGTATCAGTTATACTGGTCGTTATTTTATGCTGTTTGTACAGTTATCGCGAGTTGGGATTAAAGATAGGAACATATCCCCGCATCTCATACTCTGTCACCGACAAAACGCCTGCAGGTATGATGTGCATAAAAGGATAAACGTCGCCAGGTTTTACGTGAAACATCTCCATTGCATTATGACATACGGTATAAGTAACTCCTTGTTTGTTTAATGCGCGCAAAAGAGAAGCCCATACATCATATTTCATATTAAATTGATCTGCCGCCAAAACACCTCCGCCGTAAAACACAATATGTATTTTGTATCGGTATCCTTTAGGTTTTAGATAGCGAATAATCATAGCGGCGTTCAAAAGAACCTCTTTCAATTGCGGACCGACTGCACCCACGGCAAGAAGAATCTTCACGGGCTGATGGTGTTTAAAGAAGCCTCCGAAAGACAATTTTGGATTTTGCGGTATCGCAGGGACATTTGGAAACGGTATTACGTTAACATTGTTAGTGCTAGCTTTAACTATAGCTGCATAAAATAACAACGATAGGGCAATTGTCATCATCATCAGCATTTTTTTGACCATTGCTTCATCCTCCTTAAGTTAAATTAATTTGATAAATCATTTAACATATAAATAATATTAGGAAATATTATTTATATGTTAAATTTAAGTTTATAATATAATATCATATAATATAATATAATATAAACTTAAAAAAGCAAGAATAAAATAAAATATTTTATCTATATATTCAATATATTCAATGCAGTACAGGATAAACGTTTCTTGTAGAATACAATAAAAATACTTAATGCCTTCGGATGGTTTATTATTATATATAGTTTTAATTCAGCAATAAAATTTTATATACTGGATGACCGCTTCGCGAGGATATAAGCCGAGAGTGAAATATAATCCAGAGTTATTTATTAATATAACTTATAAATAGTTTCTATTGCTGGATTAAGGTATAATTTTTAATGCAATATTAATTAAAAATAAGTATAATAATTTATATTTAGTAAATACAAGCAAGATTAAGCGCTAATATCATTATATATAAATATATAATGTAATATATTATATATAGAGTAATAAAATTAATATTAGGTAAACGATTCAGTAAACAGAATAAAGATTTAGCGCTATAACTATAATTAAACTATAATTAAATTATAATTAAATTATAATTATAACTATAACTATAACTATAATTAAACTATAACTATAGTTATAATACGACTATAATAAAATTATAAACAGGCGATACAATCCTTCACGTAAAGTCATATTCATATACAGTAAAATATTAAAATATTATGAAATTATTTTCATTATTTAACAAAAGGCGCAATATAATATTATTATTTTTTCTACTTATAATAATATTTTCTTTAAGTTCTATATTATTTTTAACTTCGCCATATTTTGACAATATAGTAAAAAATTATACGCAAAATTATTTAACGAAAATTTTACATAAAAAAACTACTATAAAAAAATTAAAGATTTCTTTTTTTGCTCCTCAAATCTCAATTACTGATTTAAAATTAAAAGGTTTTGCGTCTATAAAAAATATAAATATATATTTCGGAAGATTCAATTTTTTTGACAGAAAGATAGTGATAAACAAAATTTATGTTGATAATCCTGCCGTAAAAGTAATTTTAAACAATAATAAAATACTTAATTATAAAGGTTTTCAAAAAACCGTAAAAGCTTTTTCCAAAAAATCTTCTTTCTCGTTCATTTCGGCATCTGTTAATAATATAACGGTGCATAACGGCGGTTTAAAATTTAACGATGTCAGCAAAAAACTTAATTTAACCGTAAAAAAATTCACATTAAATTTTTTCGTTAAAAAAGGCAGCCGCGCTTTTTTTAAAGACGGTTACGGACAATTTTTAAGCTATAATGCCCCGTATATCCATTTAAAAACAGCAAGGTATAATCAATTATTTTCATCGTCTTCAAAATATATTCATATATTTGATAATTTTGTTAAAGTAAAAAATCTTTCTTTAAGCGCAAATTTTTTTCAAACTTCTACAAGCGGAATAATTTATTTTAAAAAACATTCAAATTTAAATAAGTATTTGGAAAAAAATAATAAAAATAGTATAAACAATACATACTTATCATTTATTAATTCTATTCCTATTCATAGTTTATATATTACTTCGGATTTAAATATTCTGCATTTATCTAAACTTCCCAAAAATATAAAACCGTTTTTGATTAACGGCGGATTAAATTTAAAAATACATGTGGCAGGAAATTTATATAATAATTTAAAGATAAGCAGCAAAATAAAGCTGACAAATTTTGTTTTTTCTGGAGCAGATATTAAAAAAGGACTTATACTTGCAAATTATTCCGTTAATAAAGTAAAAGAAAACGAAAATAATAAAAATCTAATAAATAAAATAAATAAAAATGAAAATAATGCAAATAGAAATATTTTTCCTCTTGGAGGCGTAATAAAATTTCCTAAAATTAAACTAACAATGTTTAAAGGCAAATTTTATTCACAAGGGCAAATAAATTTAAGAGATATGCAGGGAAAATTTAATTCTGTATTAAATAAGCTATCTATAGGGGATATTATAGATTTTTATGATACTGAAAAGACTCCACAATTTACAGGAAATGCTTACGGAAAAGTAAAAACGTTTATCAAAATAGGAAAAAATTTTTATGTTGCAAATTTAGAACATATTATAGTTAAAAAACCTGTTGAATTATTTAAATACAGGTCAAAAGGCGTGAGAAAGATTATTTCTGTTAATTATTTAAATAATATTAATATATCCGGAAATACTTTAATTAATAATAATTCGGTTGTGCTAAGCAATATTAGAGGAAATTCAAAAACTGAAAATGTAATTTCTTCCGGTAAAATATCATATCAAAACAAAGATTTATCTATTTTAATACAGGGAAAATATAAATCTATGCCTAAAGTAAGTTTATTCAGCAAATATAAAAGCCGCTATTTCAGCCCTGCTTCTTCAGGTAATGTAAAAGTGCATTTTAAAGGAAATTTTAATGCAATTTCTTTTTTTATTACAGGGAACTTAAAATCGCTATATATCAATAAATATTTTAAAAACTACGGCGGGAAATGTATAATAAATATCTTGCCTCACGGAGCGGTTTATTTTAAAAAAGTCTTATTAAAAGAAAAACAGGGCGGAAATAACAATAGCAATATTGTTAATGGTAAAAACGACAGAAATATAACAAATAAAACAGCGGTAAAATTGCCGATTATGAAGAATACGAATACAAATACGAATACAAATACGAATATCGGAAATAATAATCTGAATAATCGAGGCATAATCAGTTTTTCTGGTAAAATATTTAAAGCTAATAAAACAAGCATGATAAAAGGTAATTTTAATGCTTTAAATATTCATTTTTACACTAAGAATATTGCAGGTATGCTGAACGCAAAAGGAAGGATAGGCGGATATTTTTCAAATCCTAATATTTATATTGCTTTATTTTCTAAAAAAGTAAATATTTATGGACAATATTTATATAATATAAATTCAAACTTAATAATAAATAAACGAAATTTAAAAATTAAAACATTATCTGCAGTATATAAAAATTTTACACAAAAAGGACATCTTATTGCGCCTTATATTAAACCTTCTACTACATCTATAAATAATCTTAATAATCTAAATGTAAATCAGCAGGCAGGTCAGCCTTCTAGTACATCCGACGTTAAACCTTCTAAGCCGTCTGTTGTTTCATCTATTATTCACGGTTCTGGTATTATTAACTTTAAGGTTTCAAAAACAAAAAATTATAATTATGACGCAAATATTTATGCAAACAATATAAAACTTTCAAGTCTAAATTTAATTAAAAATAAAAATATTAACATTAGCGGCATACTAAATTTTAATCTCCATATAGGCGGTTTTTTCAAATTGCCGACGGTTAGCGGCAATATAAACGCAGAAAAAATATATTTAAATAATTATTATTTAAATACCGTCGGCGCAAAGCTTTTATCTTCAAATAAAAAAATAAAAATAAATATAAACGCTTTAAACGGAAAAATAGATACGATTGCTTCTATAGGGTTAAAAAAAGGATATCCGTTCAAGTTCTTGTCTAAAATAAAAGATGCGAGTATAAATTATAAAAAAACATTGGCTGCCTTAAATGGCAGTATTTACGGCAGCGGGAAATTAGATTCGCTTAAAAATTCCGATGTTTTTAGTAAATTTGATTATGCGTATATAAAACACGGTTCAATGTTTTTAAAAAACGCGAAAGATATACGCTTGGCATATATAAACCGCAAATTAACAATTAGCGGTTTTGAACTCAAAGGGGATTCTAATTATTTCCAGATAAGAGGAAATATTACGGGTAAGCGTTATAATATTGTAGTTAATGATAAGACGAGTCTTTCAGTATTAGATTTACTGTCAAGCAAAATATTAAATTCTTCAGGATTTATTTCAAGTTCCGCCGTTATTTTCGGTCCGGTAAACGATCCTGAAATTTACGGATTCGCAAATATTAAAAAAGGATTAATTGAAACTTATGCAAATCCTCAATATACCGTATCTCGTTTAAGAGGACATATTACTTTCAATAAAAATCTAATTATGCTCAATAAAATTCATCTAAGGCTGCTTAACGGATTTTTTTCGGTAAACGGTTTTATAAGTATGAAAGATTTTAAGCCTGACTCTTATCATTTAACAACTCAATTTTATTCTGCGGTTTACCGCCAATCCAACTATTTTTATGCAATTACAGGCGGAGTTTTGAGATATAACGGCAATAACAAAACGGGACTTATATCGGGACATATTAAAATTAAAAAAGCTATTTACGATAAGAAAATTAATTTCACGTCTTTCCTTACGAAATATAAAAGATATGATTTTATCAGACCTGCAGCCAAAAAAAATATTTTTAATCCTACCCTGAGTATTAAGGTAAAAGCGGATAACACTATTTTCATTAAAAATAATATAGCCGATGCCGTTTTTAACGCTGATTTTAATGTTTTAGGTAAGCTTTATAACCCTGTAATAATGGGTTCGGTAACTGCTAAAAAAGGCGATATTTATTTTAGAGGAGATCAATTTAAACTTTATTACGCTAATATAGATTTTAATAATCCTTATAAAATATCTCCTTCCTTTGCCGTATCGGCTTATACGCATATAAGCCAGTATATTATAAGATTGAATGCGGACGGTTCGCTTTTAAATTTTAACGTTAATTTTTCATCGACGCCTCCGCTTTCAGAGCTTTCTATAGTTTCAATGCTTGCGCTTGGAGTTACCAGTAATTCTATTTACGCCAATTCTGCCGGAAGTATTGCCGCTTCCCAGGCAGCTTCCGCAATAGGAGGAGGTTTTGAACGCAGTATTACAGGAACTATTTCAAGTTATTTCGGTTTTAAAAATTTGTCGGTAACGCCATCGTATTCTGATATAACACATAATGCGGCGCCTCAAGTTCTCGTTACAAAACAGCTTACTAATAAATTATCTATTGCTTATAGTAATATTATATCGTCGCAATCGTCGCAAACTGTTAAACTTACATACAAAGTTGCCAGGCATATATCTTTGATAGGGGAATGGGAAAACAACGAACTTGCGCCAAACAATTCTAATATTTACAGCGAAATAGGCGGGGATATAGAATTTCATTTTAGATTTTATTAATTATTAATTATTGATAATTATTGATATTTATAAGCTATAAAGATAAAATAAAATAAAAATACAATTATACGAATTTAATACAATAATGTGAAAAAATATACAAATTATTATATAATACCAAAAACTAATGCATTATTAATTTTTTTGTCAATTTTTTTAATCTTAGCCTATATTTTTCTTAATTCATTTAATTCTTATGGACTAAGCGTTAAAAATGTTAAAAACAAAAAAACTGCAAATAAAAACAGCGCAGCAGTTTCTTCAGGTTCCGCAGTTTCTTCAGGTTCCGCAGTTTCTTCAGGTTCCGCAGTTTCTTCAGGTTCCGCAGTTTCTTCAGGTTCCGCAGTTTCTTCAGGTTCCGCAGTTTCTTCAGGTTCCGCAGTTTCTTCAATAGTCCCTTTAATTTACTCTCTGCCTTTAAAAACAAAAATAGCATCTATATCTTACCGCTTGCCGTCAAATATTAAATTTAAATCAATAAAATATAATATTTATATAAAAAAAGGGCAATATTTTTCTATGTATAACATTGAAAAGACAATTAAAGCTCTTTATAAATCAAAACTTTTTTCAAATGTAATGGTTTTTTATAAATACAAAAATAAACAAATATATTTGAATCTTTTTTTATTTCCGAGAGTTTATATTAAAACAATAACTATAAATGGTCTGAAAAATTCAGGTATTAATAAAAAATTAATTTTAAATAAGATTCCGCTGAAAATCGGCAGACAATATTTATATTCGTACAAAAAAGAATCTATCAATATAATAAAAAAATTTATTGCAGATTTAGGTTATCCCTCTGCAAATGTTTTGATTAATTCTTATGTGCTTAGAGTAAACAAAAAATATGCAATAAATATTAATATAAATTTAAATAAACCTGTTATAATTTCAAAAGTTTTCATCCATTGGAAGACATTTTATCCTGCAAAAATTCTTTCTTCCGCCATTAAAGAAATTGAAGGCAAACCGTTAAGTAAGGCATTGATTAAAAAATTCAGAAAACATATTAGGAATATTTATATTAAGCAAGGCTATTTAACTCCTATTATAGAAGCTCCTGCTATAAAATATATAAGCAAATATAAAACTATTTTGATGTTTTCTATTCATCCCGGCTATAAAATATTATTTCATTTCAAAGGAATTAAACCTTATAATTCAGTTTTTATAAAAAATAAAGTTCTTAACGTGCAGAATGTTTTTGTTTTTGACAGAGGCACATTTTTGGCGTTTAAAAAAGTTTTAAACAATTTTTATACAACAAAAGGTTATTTTTTTAATAAAGTATTTTTTAAGGAAATAAAAAATAGACAGAGCAGAATAATTAACTTATTTTATAAAATCAATAAAGGACATAAAGTAGCGGTAAAAAATATAATAATTAAAGGCAATTATCCTTTCAGTCTTGCAAAAATTAGTCATCTTATGAGAACGCATATATCCTCTTTATTTTCTTACGAGTTTTTTTACAAAGGAAGATTAAAAGGAGATATTGAAAATATAACAAATTTTTATAATAATCAGGGCTATTTAAGCGCTAAAACAAATTATACACTAAAATTCGGTAAAAATAAAAAATCGGTAATAATTTATATAAATATAATAAAAAATATAAGAACTTATGTAAAAAGCGTTAGCATAAAAGGTCTTCCTCTAAACGTAAAAAATAAAGTTATAAATTATTTTAACAAACTGATAAATAAACCGCTTAAAATAATAAAAGTTGATAACGGAAAAAATTTAATTGAAACGGAACTTTCAAATTCGGGCTATATTTTTTCTAAAACACGATTGAAAATAATTTATTCAAAAAATAAAAGCGGATGTTATCTTTATTATTCCACTTCAAAAAGTCAAAAAGTTATAATTAAACATATTTTTATTACCGGAAATACTATAACAAAAACAGGGTATATAAAATCGCTTATTTTATTTAAAAAAGGTCAGACATACAATCAAAGCAAGATAATTAAAACTCAAAACGATTTATATAAAACAGGATTGTTCAATTCTGTTGTTATAAAATTAGAAAATTCAAAAAATATAAAAAAATATAAAAATATACTAATTAAGGTAAAAGATTCAAAGCCTATAAGCTTAAGCTTCGGAGCTGGCTACGGAACATATACCAGATATAGAGGATTTTTTCAAATTAGCGACGACAACCTGTTTGGTTCAGGAAAATCTTTATCTATTCGACTTTCAAAAAGCGCTATATATACGAATCTTTTATTTGATTATTATGACCCTTCTATTTATAATTACAAAAATCTGGCATTTAACGCTGAAGCATTAGATTTGGATATTATTACGTTGAATTATACTTTACATAAAGAAGGAACATCTTTTTCATTGATAAGAAAATTTAATCATAATTTAAAAGGTTTATTGTCTTACGGTATGTTTTACGATAATCTCTCAGGTTTAAACCCCGGCGCTCAAATTACGCCACGCGATATCGGTTTTACAAGAATAAGTTCGGTTGAAGCATCTATTGTTTACAATTCAAAGAATAATATATTTAATCCTACATCTGGTAACTTTACCAACATAAGATTGACCTATTCGTCCGCCATTTTAGATTCGCAGATTAATTTTCTTAAACTGTTTGCGCATACTGAAGAATTTATACCTTTTATCTATGATACGGTTTTAGAATGTTCTTTAAGATTCGGTTATATAAAACCTATTGCGCCGACAGTGCAGGTTCCTATTAACGAAAGATATTTTCTTGGAGGCAGGACGACGGTTAGAGGCTTTCCGCAATATTCAATAGGTGTAATGAATCAATACGGCTATGCGGTAGGAGGAGATGTAATGGAAAATTATAATCTTCAGCTAAATATCCCCGCATATCATAATATTGATTTATTTGTTTTTCAGGATGGAGGCAATGTTTTTTTAACTCCTTCCGATATTAAACCTTTAGCTCTATATAAGTCTGCCGGCGCAGGTATAATGTATTTGTCTCCTATAGGACCTATAAGTGTTTCATACGGCTTTATTTTAACAAGAAAGCCGTACTGGCCTGCGGGAGGAGTTAATTTTACGATAGGGACGTCTTTTTAAATTAATAATTAAATTAATAATATTAAAAATAAACATAAAATAAAATCGGTTAATATCAATAAATTACATATAAAGATTATGTAAAATAGCGAAGAATTAACATACTATTCATTATTGGACAGATAAAGGAATGAATATCGGCTTATATTTGTTAAATTAGGTATTAATATAATTTTGATGTAAATTAAGAATTTCTATTGCAGAATTAAGGAATATTTAAAAATGGATTTATTGTATTCCAAAGGAGGACTCAAAAAAGGTTTTTCAACGGGAACTGTAAGTGCGGGCGCTATAAAATCATCTGTCAGGTATTATTTTTCTAAAAAAAAATTTGAAACTATATCTGTTGATATGCCGGGAGGCGAATCGGTTAATATTGATGTTGCAGATTTATCTTGCAGATTTTTAAAAAACGGAACTAAGATTTCAACTGCCGTTATTCAAAAATTTTCGGGAGACGATATTGATGTTACCGGCGGGATTAAAATATATGCGGATTTTATGATTATTGGCAAGAAAAATCAATATAAATATATCAAAAAATCTCCAAGCATAAATTACAGTAATAATGTCAATAATGATAATATAAGTAATGTTAACGATAACGATAACGATAATTATAATGATTTAAAGGGTTTAAGCAGCCATGAATATGATAATGGAAGTAATAATGATTTTGATAAAATTAATGCTGAAAATATTAAAGATTATTTAAAAAATTATTTTAATGAATTTTATCATAAGAAATTAATTTTTTATGATATTATTGAAAATGTTAAAAATCAAATTATTCAAGGAACAGATTTTAATTTATTTGCCGATAACACTGATTTTTTGTTTTCATCGGCGGAAGGTATAGGTGTCGCAACTAAGCATGGATTGCCTGTAAATATCGGCTCTCCTGCTATCAACCCTGTTCCGCTTGATATGATAAAAAAAAATGTTTTAAATGAATTTAAAAATATTATTCTCAATGACGGATATGACGGATACATTAGAAATAGTCTTAAATCCGATATAGGAAAAAATGCAAAAGATGTAAATGTAAACGATGCAAAATTTTTTTTATCAGTATTATATATCCCCGACGGAGAAGATGTATCAAAAAAAACTTTAAATTCAAGACTAGGAATAGAAGGGGGATTAAGTATTCTCGGAACAACAGGATATGTTATTCCTATATCGGCAAAAGCATGGCTTGACACTATTAAATCGTCATTACTTTTTTTGCATGAAAACAATATTGATATATGTGTATTTACGCCGGGAAGGTTTAGCGAAAAATGCGCTATAAAAATTTTTAAAAATTTCTCCGAAGAATATTTTATAGAAATAGGCGATTTTGTGTCATATTCTATAAGAAAAGCGGCAGTTTACGGAATTAAAAATATAATTTTAGCCGGTCAGTTCGGAAAAATTGTGAAAATATCTCAGGGGGAAAGAAACACTAACGCCAAATATAGCAATTTAAATCTTAATTATATTGGGGAAATAATTAAAAAATATTTTAATTATAAAAATCAGAATAATAACTTAAATAATAATTATAATCAAAAAAACACTGATACTAATCTATATAATAATCTAGATAATAATCTTTCAGAAAGTTTTACTTATCATGATGAAGAGTTAATAGATAATAATTTTAATAGAAATAATAGTTTTGATAATAATTTAAATAATAATATATCTAATTTAGAGCTGAATTATGCCTTTGAAAATGAAATATCAGACTTAAGCGAAATATACGAAAAAGTTATAAACTCAAACACTTCAAGGGAAGCATTTTTATATATTTCAAGCATAAAAAACGGAAATGTTAAAAAAGAAATTATTAATGAAATACTTTTTAATGCTAAAAAAAATATAGAAAAAATAAATAACGGTATAATAAAATGCAAAATTATACTTTTATCATATAACGGAGATAAAATATTTGAAACTGAATAAAATTTACATAATAGGCATATCAAAATGTTATGGCGCAAATATTAATTTAGAACAGTCAATATTAAAACTTGCCCATATTGACTCTATTTTTGCAAGAAAAGAAGACGAGCCTGTTTTAAAAGAAATTAAGAATAAAAATAATATAATAAAAAGTTCTCAAATTTTTTACGGCAGCAAAATAAAATTTATATTAGATTATATAAACGAAAATATAGCTAAAAAAAATATATTAATTCTGGCTAACGGAGACCCTAATTTTTTTGGAATAGCAGGAGCTATATTTAACAATACCGAAGAAAAACTAAAAAAATATATAGAAGTAATTCCTACAATAAGCTATATGCAAAAAGGTTTTGCATCTCTTAAAATATCTATGTCCGATTCTGAAATAATAAGTCTTCACGGAAGAAATGCCTCTAATCTGTTTAAAGCTCTTTACACATTTAAAAATATAGGTTTATACACCGATGAAATTAATAATCCATATTCAATTTATAAAATTTTAGTAGACAAAGGTTTTGAAAGCTATTATAAATTTCATGTTTTGAGCAATTTATGTCTTAAGAACGAAAAAATATTGTCTTTAAATATTAAATCCGATAAAAACTTAGAAAATCCAAATATTAAAAAAATATTAGAAGAATTTAATCATACAAATAATATAGTAATATTAGAGCGTATTATAAATAGTAATAACTATAATAATTACGATAACAATAAAGAATGTAATAATGTATTAGGAATAAATGATGATGATTTTATTCACGGCAAGGGAGAACCGACAAAAAAAGAAATAAGAGCCGTTGCATTAAGCATGCTGAAACTTGAAAGAAACAGTATTATGATAGATGTAGGATGCGGAAGCGGAAGCGTTAGCATTGAAGCTGCTGCTATTACGGAATGCGGAATGATTTATTCTATAGATAAAAATAAAATAAAAATAAATAATCTGTTAAAGAATATTAAAAAATTTAAAAGACCTAATATTGAACCTATTTTAGGCGAAATGCCTGCAATTTTTAATAATTTAAAAGATAAATTTACGGAAGAGCATATTAAACCGGATTCAATTTTTATAGGCGGAGGAGGGTCGTCTATTTCAGAAATTTTAGCTGCATCTCTTAAATTATTGAAAGAAAACGGCATTATAGTAGTAAATTGCGTTATGATAGATACTTTAAATAAAGCAATGTCATTTATAGAAAATAATAAATTAAAAATAAAATATGAAATAATTTCTTTAAATATTTCTCGTTTAGAATCAATATCTTACAGCTCATATTTTAAAGCATTAAATCAAGTTTATCTGATAAAAATAATAAAAAATAACTAAAAATAGCATAAAATAAAACAGAAGAGAAGAGAATAATATTAAAGTTTAATGAAATTAATTTAAAGTATAGATTAAAATATAAAATATAAAATATAAAAAAATAATATAATATACAATAATATATATAAAATATATATAATAAATTTATGATAATAAATAATTTTTTGCTTAATATTGTCGGTGTGGGGCCAGGAGACCCTGATTTGATTACCGTTAAAGCTGTTAAAGCTTTAAAAGGCAGCGATTATGTTTTTTATCCTAAAGTTTTATATTCAAATAATAATTTTGCTTTAGAAATACTTAAAGACAATTTAATTAATATTGATGATTCCAAGCTGATACCGTTAGAAATAGAAATGAAAAAGAATTTTAACCTTAATAAAAGACTTTATGATGAAAATGCGCTCAAAATTTTTCAAAAACTGAAAAAAAATTATGTTTGTTCCTATATAACCATAGGAGACCCTGTTTTTTACAGCACATACGCCGAACTGTATAAATCTTTAAAGCAATTGGCGAATAATGAAAATATAAGTTTAAATATTAATATAATTTCTGGAATTTCATCTTTAAGCTATTTTTTAAGTTTAATAAAAGAACCTTATATAATAAAAAAAAGTTCAGTTTTAATTACGGTGCCTATTGGCAAAACCGATTCTGAATTAGAATCTGAAGTTAATTTTATTAACTCTGCCAAAGATAAACCTTCTATAATAATGTATATGAAGGCAGGAAATTATATATACGGTATATTGGATATTTATAAGAAGATGTTTTATAATGATTTTAAAAATGGTAAATTAAAATTTTACATATTAGAAAAATCACAATTACATGATAACATTGATTTAGATGTTTTAGTTTCAGATGATTTCAGTCCATTTGATTATTTTTCTATTTTAGCTGCGATTTTTATTTCATAAAATAAAAAATATAAATATTAAATATAAATATATATAAATAAACTAAATTAGAACAAAATAAATGCAATTAAATTAAAATAAAAAAATAAGTCTAATAAAAAGAAAAATTTAAAATATAAAATAAAACTATAATATTAAAATAAAACTATAATATAAAATATATAATAAAATATAAGCATAAAAATTATAAAATAAAAATTATAAAATATGAAATATATTGAAAAAAATAAAATTTATTTTGTCGGCTCTGGTCCGGGAGACCCTGAATTATTAACCATTAGAGCTTATAACATTTTAAGGGAATCCGATTGCGTTATTTATGCAGGTTCTTTAATTAATAAAGAGTTATTGCAAATATTAAAATGCGACTGCATATTGTACGATATGAGCGGTATGTATTTTAAAGAAATTGCCGAAAAAATTGAAGAAATGTATAAAACAGGCAATTTAACATCAGTTCTTCATGCAGGCGATTCATCGCTTTATTCTTCAATAAGCGAACAAATTGCATCTCTTGAAGAAAAATGTATAAGTTATGAAATTGTTCCCGGAGTTACCGCCGCTTTTGCCGCTTGCGCATCAAACAAATCTACATTGACATTACCTGATATTTCTCAGGCGGTTATTTTTTGCAGGGCAGAGGGCAGAACAGGAAAATTACCTGAAGGACAGGATATAAAAAGTCTTGCTTCGCATAAAGCGACTATGGCTATATATTTAAGTTTCGGATTGATAGATTCCGTAGTGCCGGATCTTTTGGAAAGCTATGATGAAAATACTTATTGTTTAATTGCAAAAGACGTATCTTTAAAATCGGAAATACTTATAGAATGTAAATTAAAAGACGTCATAAGTATTGTAAAAGATAAATCTATTAAAAATATGGCTGTTTTAATAGTGGGAAATGCGCTGGCGGGCAAATATTTAAAAGAACATAAATCTAAATTATATGACGAGAATTTTTTTCACTCATTCAGGAAAGCAAAGGAAAGCCGATAACTTTGGCAATTCTATAAATAAAGCGGCTATATTTGCATTTACCGAAAACGGCATAAAATTAGCATCAGAAATATCCTGCGAACTGCATAGTCGTTATAACGGTAATTACAAAAGTAATTGTAAAAGTAATTGCAAAAGTAACCGCAATAATAATTATGATAAACATTATGAAAGCGGTTATAAAAGTTTTTATACAGGCGGTATTGAATTTTTTAACTACAATAATGTTAATTACCGTGAAAATATAGAATATGCTTTTAATGAATATGATTTTTTGATTTTCTTTCTCTCGTTAGGAGCAGCTATAAGACTTATATCTCCATTTATAAAAAGCAAGTTATCCGATCCCGGAGTAATAGTTATTGATGAAAAAGGCAATTTTGCTATAAGTGCGCTTTCTGGACACATAGGAGGAGCTAATGAACTAACCGCCGAAATAGCCGAAATTATAGGCGCAACCCCTGTAATAACGACTGCCACCGATGTTTCAAATAAGTTTTCGTTTGATTTATTTGCAAAAAAATTTAATTTAAATATTGAAAATAAAAATTGTATAAAATATATTAATAAATCATCGTTAAATAACGAACAATTTATAATTTTCATTCCTGATTCCGACTGTATTTTAAGTAAAAACGAAGAATTTAAAAATGAAATTAAAAAATATTTTACAGGTTTTGATTCAAAAATACAATTGGTATATACTGAAAACGAGATAAAAGAAATATTTAAAAAAAATATAAATATAAATATAAATAAGTTAAATATTATAGTCATTTCTTATAAAACAGACGCTCTGGAATTATCTGATTTTGCGTTAGATGAATTATTATATGCCGGATTGCATGATGTTAATATATGCAGATTATTTCCAAGAAATTTGACCATAGGAATAGGGTGCAATAAAAATACTTCTTTTGAAGAAATTGAAAATTTTATTCAAGAAATATGTAATGAAAATAATTTTTCTATACTGAGCATTAAAAACGTGGCTACGATAGATATTAAATCAGAAGAAAAAGGGATTTTAGAATTTGCCAAAAAATACGCTCAATATATTGATTTTTTTTCAAAAGATGAAATTAATAATTTTATCTCTGATAAAAATTTAAATAAAAATCCTGATTATGCTTTAAATATAAATATGATTACCGAATCTGCGTGTTTTCGCTACACAGGCGCATACTCGGTCTGTGAACCGTGCGCGCTTTTATCCTCTAACACAAATAAGGAGTTATTTATATGCAAGAAGAAAAAAGGAAATACTACAATAGCGGTGGCAATATAGCTGCAAGTGTAAACAATAATAGTAATTGTAATAATATTAATGATAGTGTCAACAGTAATGATATAAAAAATAGCTGTAATAATTTAAATAATAACGAAAGTAGTGATAATAGTAATCTTAATATAAAATACGGCAAAATTACTTTAATCGGAACAGGACCCGGAGATATTAAACATTTAACAAGAACCGCCGTTGAAGCAATAGAAGAGTGCAGCGTTATTATAGGATATTCTACTTATCTTAAACAAATTAGCAATTTATTGAGAGAAGAACAGAAAAAACTGCATTTTAATATGAAAGATGAAATTACAAGATGCGAAGCGGCAATAAGTAAATCTATGGAAGGCGAAAACGTTGCGGTTGTTTCCGGAGGTGATGCAGGTATTTACGGCATGAGCGGACTTCTCTTAGAGTTATTAGACAAAAAATCGTTAATAGGTAAAATTCCTTTAGATTTTATACCGGGCGTTCCTGCTTTTTGCGCTGCCGCATGTTCTATAGGCGCCCCGATAATGAATGATTTTTGCGTTATTTCATTGTCAAACCTGCTCACTCCATGGGAAGACATAGAAAAAAGATTAGATTTTGCATCAAAAGGTGATTTTGTCATAATTATTTATAATCCTAAGAGCGCTAAAAGAAAAGATGAATTGACGAATGCTAAAGAAATTTTATTAAAAAATATTGATAAAAATAGACCTTCCGCAATTGTGAAAGCAGCTTCAAGACCAGATGAAGAAATAGTTATTACAACCCTCGAACATATAGACGAATTTGATTTAATCAGTATGAATACGACTATTATCATTGGCAACAGCACAACATTTGTAAAAGATTTCTACATGATTACAAAAAGAGGGTACGGCAATAAATATAATTTATAAAAACAATTTTATAATCTACAATCTACAATCTACAATATATAACTTATATAATTAATTGATTCATGCTGCGCAAAATTACTATGTTATTATGATTGTATTATTTTAAATCTTTGTAAAACAGAATATTTTAAAAGCCAATACTAAATATATGTATAAATATCGGAGAATTAAATATTATGAAAATTTTGATTACCGGCGGAGCAGGTTTTATCGGATCTAATTTGTGCGAAAGACTTTTAGGCGAAGGCAATGAAATTTTATGTATGGATAATTTTTTTACGGGGTCTAAGGAAAATATCGCAGAATTTAAAGATAATCCTAATTTTGAAATAATAAGACACGATATATCGGAATCTTTTAATATTGAAGCTGATTTCATTATTAATCTTGCCTGTCCTGCTTCGGTTCCATTCTACCAGAAAGACCCTCTTAAAACAATGAAAGATAATGTTTTCGGTATTTTTAACGTTATGGAAAACGCAAGGAGATTAAGGATTTCCGTATTGCACACTTCTACATCGGAAGTTTACGGTTCTCCTTCTGTTCATCCTCAGCCTGAGACTTATAACGGAAATGTTAATCCTGCTTCAATAAGGTCTTGTTATGATGAAGGGAAAAGAGCCGCAGAGACAATTATGTTTGATTATTATAGAACTTACGGTACAGATATTAAAATAGCGCGGGTTTTTAATACATATGGTCCAAAGATGCTTGAAAATGACGGAAGAGTGGTTTCAAATTTTATAGTTCAGGCATTAAAAGGGATTGACTTGACAGTTTACGGAGACGGGAAACAAAACCGTTCTTTTTGCTATATTTCCGATTTAGTTGACGGGATTATGCTTTTGAAAAACTCAAAAAAATTTACTGGTCCTGTTAATCTTGGAAATACTTATGAGTTTACTATAATAGAATTTGCAAAATTAGTATTATCTTTAACTAATTCTAAATCAAAGATAGTATTTAAAGACCTGCCTAAAGATGACCCTATTCAGAGACGGCCTGATTTAACTTTAGCAAAAGAAAAATTAGGTTATAATCCAAAAATAGATATAGAAACCGGTTTAAAATTAACTATTGAATATTTTAAGAAAAAATTAAAAGTTTAAATTTAAAATTAAAATTATTAGTCCAAATCCCGATTGATAAATTTATTTTCTGGATGAGCCGCCTAAATACCGGCGGCTTTAAACCGTACCCGCCTACGCGGGAATCCAGTGTTTGTTTAACATTAAAAAGTTTGGATAGTTTCTAATACAGGATTAAGGATACATTTCATTATATTTTTATTTTTTAACAAAATTTATAACATCTATTATAGGAAGATAAATAGCAAGCGCTAAAAATAAAACCATTCCGAATATAATAGTTAGGAGTATAGGTTCTATCGAAGCCTGCAATATGCTTAGCTGATGATCTAAATCCTCATCAAAATAATCGGCTACTTTGTTAAGCATCTCGTCTATATGCCCTGTTTCTTCGCCAATGCTTATCATTTGGATTATTATAGGAGAAAATATTTTTGAATCTATAAAACTCTGGGTAATAGAATTGCCTTTTGCAATTTCTTCCTGCAATTCATCTATTTTTTTTGTAAAATATTTATTTTCCACGGCATTTCTTATAAGTTCAAATGCTCGGTTAACGGGTATGCCGCTTTGAAATAAAAGACCAAAAATTCTTGTAAATTGACCCATCATGGATTTATAAAAAATACTTCCGAATATAGGTATTTTTAATTTGTATTCATCCCACCATAATCTTCCTTTGGCTGAGTTTAAATAAAGTTTAACGGAAATAATTAATGCTGCAAAAATTGCTAACATAATATACCAATAATTAACAAAAAAATTGGAAATGACAACTAAAATTCTGGTTTCAAGGGGAAGCGGCACATTAAAACTACTGTAAAGCATTGCAAATTTAGGAATAACAAATCCGATTAATATTGCAGTTGCAATAATTATTGCCGAAATAACCAATTTTGGATAAAATGTAGCGCTTTTAACTTTTGATTTAATCGTCATTTCTTTTTCCATAAGCAAAGCAATTCTGACTAAAACATCATATAAAAGACCTGTTGACTCCCCTACTTCTACCATATTAACATATATTTCAGAAAATATTTTTGGATGGTTGCCGAGACTTTTCGCTAATGTTTGACCGCTTTCAATATCATCTTTGACTTCTTGAAGAATAATTTTTAATTTTTTATTTCTAGTGAATTCTATCAAAGAAGTTAAGCTTTTGCTGATAGGAACGCCGGATTGATACAAAGTAGCAAGCTGGCGGGAAAAAATAATTATATCTTTTTTTGATACAGATTGAAAAGAAGGTATAAGTTCGCTCATTGAAATACTTGATTTTTCTTCAACCGATAATGGAATCAGCTTAAGATTTTCAATGTTTTTTTCTGCAGCAATCAGAGAAGCGGCGTCAATTTGACCGACAACCAATTTTCCGTATCTGTCTCTTGCCCTGTAAATATAAGTTGACATTTTTAATTATGTTAGTTTTTAAATTAATATTATTATTATTCTAATTATTTATGAAGTTATTATGAAGCTAATCGGCATTATATTATATTATATTATATTATATTATTATATTATTATATTATATATAATAATATCCCTTTTCTCAAAATTGCCTATATAAATTATTAAATATATCGCAATGCATTAATAACGTTAGATTATTGCTTTCGCAAGAATGACACCTAACGGATGAACTTTTAAAATCCCTCGAAGTCATTCCCGCTTTAGCGGGAATCCAGAAAATAAAATTACTAACGCGGTGATTTAAGAATATAATATTATTTATTTAAATATCCTGCGTTGCCTGAAGAACTTCTTCTATAGTAGTAAGCCCCTCTAATACTGTTAATATGCCATGTTGTCTTAGTGTAGTAAAACCATTTTTAACAGCAGTATCCCTCATCATAGAAACATCTGCTTTTTCTAAAATTAGTTTTTGTAAATTTTTGTCCGGAATTAATAATTCATATATAGGAATTCTTCCCTTAAATCCAGTATCTCTGCATGCAGGGCAACCTTTTTCTTTATAAAAATAAATCGTTTTATCCTCAGGCAAACCTAATTCTTTTAATAATTCGACATCGGGGCTAAACGGTTCTTTGCATTTATCGCAAAGTTTTTTTAGCAGTCTTTGTCCTATAATGCCGATAATAGAAGAAGATATTAAAAATGGTTCTATTTCCATATCTATCAATCTTGATATTGTGCTTGAAGCATCCTGAGTATGCAGCGTTGAAATAACAAAATGACCTGTAAGCGAAGCTTGTATTGCTATTTTTGCAGTGTCTATATCTCTTATTTCTCCGACAAGTATAATGTCGGGGTCCTGCCTTAAAACTGATCTTAAAATACTATCAAAAGACATTCCTCCTTTAAGGTTTGCTTCAACCTGATTGATATATTTTATTTTATATTCAACAGGATTTTCAACCGTAACTAAATTTTTGTTTATTTTATTTAATTCTGTTAAAATGGAATAAGCAGTTGTTGTTTTGCCTGAGCCCGTTGGCCCGGTTATTAGAAATAAACCGTATTTTTTATTTACGAGTTTTAATATTTTATCTTTTGTTTTATTATCTATATCGGCGGATTCAGAGATTTTGTGTATCTTAGATGATTTGTCTAATATTCTAAGAACCGCTTTTTCTCCGTTTATAGTGGGAAGAACGGAAACTCTTATGTCAAGTTCTTTTCCCGAAAGCGTAATATTAAATCTTGAATCCTGAGCATTTCTTTTTTCAGCAATATCCATATTAGACATTATTTTAATTCTTGCAATCAAAGGATTAATAAATTGTTTCGGGATTTTTTTAGTTTCAAAAAGTTCGCCGTCTATCCTTTCTCTAATTAAAATTTCGTCTTCTAAAGGTTCTACGTGGATATCCGAAGCTCTGTTTTTGGATGCCGAAACTATTATATCGTTAACTAATTTAATTATATTTATATCTTCAGATTCCATAATTTCTTTATTTATTTCGGTATTGACGGATGATGATGTACCAAAGACTGAATATGCCCCGATATCTTTCTGCGGCTCTTTGTTTAAATTGAGATTTATATGTTCATTTTTATCGGCTTTTATTATATCTTTTGCAGAATAAACAAAATCAATAGCTCTGAGTATTTCATGCTCTCTCGCAACTGCAATTTCTATATCATAGCTGACTGCTTTTTTTAAAGCATCTACCGCAAAAACGTTTAAAGGGTCAGACAGCACCACCGTTAGAGTATTTCCGTAAAGATTAATTCCAACCATTTTGAACTGTCTTGAAAGAGTTTCTGACAAAATTTTACCGACGGCAGGATCAATAGCTATTTTTGATAATTCTATTTTTTTAATGTTTAACTGCTGCGATAAAGCATTAATTATATTGTCTTCCGATAGAATATTAAGAGCAACTAAAGCAGTGCCGAGTCTCATATTTCTTTTCTTAGCTTCGGTAAGGGCATATTCTAATTGTGTCGCATTAAGAAGCTTGGAATCAACTAAAATTTCCCCAAGTTTTTTTGATTTCAACAAATTATTTAAAATTGCCATATTATATTATTTTATTAATAAAATACTAAAAGTGAAATTTAAACACAAACTTTATATGTTATATAGTTGATATGTTATATATTTACAAAAAAAAATAAGAATTAATTTAATAATTTATTAATTTAATAATTTATTGATTTAATAATTAAAAATAAGAATTAAAATTAATTAAAATTAATGATTTAAAAAATAAAAATAAATAATAAAGAAATTAAAATAATTAAAATATAAGATTGCAAGAATTATAAACTTTATTAAATAAATTAATATTTAGCTGACCGGGAGCAGTTGATAATCCGTTGTCTGCAGAACAATAAGCCAAAAAAGAACCATAATTTAATGAAAGAACTCTCGTTAATTTCCCTTTATCTCCCATGCCGAAAATTATAAATTCAGGATAATTTTCAATATCCGAATTTCTAATTTCATTTATTTTATCACAAATGGACAATATATCTAAAGATTCCTGTTTTGATGTAATTATTGCCGCCATTTTAAAGAAATCTGCTTTTAAATAGCTTGCTTCAATATAAAATTGCATTGCTTTTTCTAAATCAATAAAAGAGTTAAAATCATGTACCGATAAAATAACTTCGGAGTTTTTGCTATGAGCAAATTCTATAAAATCGGCAATTAAATATTTGTCTGTTGTATCTTGTTCAATATCAACGGTTTTTATTCCGTTATCTATCAATTTTTTTAAAAAAGATAATTTATCGATTATTATATCAGATTTTATATCTGATTTATTTTCAATATTATTAGCATCTTTGTAAATATTTCTTTTAGTTGCTATTATAGGAAAATTGAATTTTTCGCAATAAGAGATTATTTCTTTAAGATATTTATTAAATAACAACTCTTCATTAAAATCATTTAAAAGGTCAAATCTGATTTCAACGCATGAGTAGTTATTGTTTATAGCATATTCAACGGCAGAAATAACTTTTGAGGTTTCTATGCTTCCGATTGATGCGCAAATGCATGGTTTTTTATTAATTTTGGATAATATCATTATTTTATTTTTTTATTTTTATATTAATGATTATTTAACATAAAAATTTATATTTTATGATTATTTTAATTTTATTTATTATTTATTATTTATAATTTTTATTAACTATTTTTTAATACAATAATAATATAATATAATATAAATTTTTAATTTAAATATATTTTATTATGGAAGTTTATTATATTTTTATAATTTGTTTTATTTTTTAATTTTTTCTGAAGCAAGGATTCCTCCTAATCCCCATTCGTCTTTTGGAAAATCTTCTACGACAACCCAAACATGTGATATATCTAAATCTAAAGAATCGGCAACAGATTTTGATACAGATTTTATTAATTTTTCTTTTTGTTCTTTTGTTCTTCCTTCCAGCATTTTAATAGATATAAAAGGCATAATATTTTCCTCCTTAAGAATTAAATATAGTATTAAGAGTTAAAAACTTGACATACTCCCCATGCCTACGAGGCAGGGGATTCTGGTATCAACGGCAGTTGCTGACAAAGTCCGTATTATTCTCCTACTCCAAGAGAAGATGTCCCTTCTCGTAAATTAAAGAATAGCTAATATAAATATTAATGGTTACCGATAATTAATGACAATCGCATTTCTTATTGTTTAGATTTTAGATTAAAGTTATATTGTTTATATAATATCTTATTTATATAATTATAATATTCATGTCATTTATATAATATCTTATTTATATAATTATAATATTCATGTCATTAATATAATATCTTATTTATATAATTATAATATTCATGTCATTTATATAATATCTTATTTATATATAATATTTATGTCAATTAAAAATTTCTATTAATAGATTTAGCTAAATATATTTTGACATTTATATAAATTATATATTACAATAATATCAATGAGGGAATATAAATTATTAAATATTTATATTTAAGGTTTTCATCTTTTTATTAATTATTAAATTCCTCATTTAATGTCCTCCTACCCGCCGAATTATTTAAACTATTTTTTGGCGGGTTTTTATTTGTCATAGACATTTTAATAGTTGATGACCAAAGATAAAAAAATTATTGACATGATAATCTTTTTTAACTATACTTATTTTATTTAGTTATATTTAAATATATTTATTTAATATTTATATATATATTTAGGCTTTATTAGTTTATAATTTATTAGTTTATAAATTGCTTGATTATGTTTTAATTTAATAATATTTTATAAACGCAATTTTGAAATAAAATTATTGATTTTATTCCCCGATAGCTCAGCTGGCAGAGCAAGTGGCTGTTAACCACTGGGTCGGCGGTTCGAATCCGTCTCGGGGAGCCATTAAAATCCGCAGCAAATAAGCCTTTCAAACGATATTTTTTCTCTTGATGCAATTCTTAAAAATGATAAAATTTAATAAAAATATGGTATATTATTGTCTTAAAATTATCCACATTAGCCACAACCAAATTTATGAAAAATCTATAAAAAATAGTAAATTTTAAAAATTAAAATATTGACTAATCGGCGTAGTATATTACCTCTATTGGCAGCTTACTATATCTTAATATGTAAATTAATTATAACAAAGGTTGAAATTTTATTTTTTCTACTAATATTTATTTTAATATAATTCTTTGACTAAAATTAGAGTTCATTTCATTATAGTTTTTAATAAATGGTTTAACTTCTTCTGAATCTATCCTTGCATTAAAACCTTATATAAATAAGATATTGTTAAATATTTGGATAAATATCAATAATGTAGTATAATTAAAAATGTATTAAAACCATTATAAAAATTCATATATTATTAAATATATGAGGACACAATATAGGATTTGATTAATAAAAGATTATAGAATTCAAAGATAATGTTAAGAAATTCAGATACAATCAGCATGCAAAGGAACTTGAGGAAGCTAAAGAAAACTTAAAACTTATAAAAAGTATTGCATCTTTTATTGATGAACATACCGTAAAAGTTATTACGGAAAATTCGGAAAAAATATATAACGAAGACAATATAATAATAGCATGCGTCGTAGAACCTTGTTATACTTCCGATAGAGGGGGCAGAACACTGTATCGCCAGTGCTGATTTATATATTCTTAATCCAAAAATCAAGACTTTCCTAAAATCTATTGCTATATTTAGTATTCATACAATTGCAAGTCTTCCTAATCAGCATCCTGCAAGTAGCGAAGGCATAGCTAAAGCTGCAAGAAAACTGTTATAATATATATATTATATAATAAATTAAATAATAAACCGGATACTAATTAATTTGTTAGATTAATTTTATTATAGGAGGTTTAAAAGATATGAATATAAATTTAAAAGGCAAAAGAGCTTTAATCACAGGCGCAAGTTCAGGACTTGGCGAAGTTATCGCTAAAGAATTTGCTGCTGCAGGAGCAAATATAGGTCTTAACTATCATTCTCATCCTGATGCAGCGGAAAAAATAGCCGAAGAAATAAAAAAAATAGGGGTAGATGTTCTTACTTTGCAGGCAGATGTTTCCGACAGCACGTCAGTCGCAGGAATGGTAAATGCAGTTGTAAAAGCATGGGGCGGAGTAGATATTCTTGTGAACAACGCAGGAATTGACGGAACTCATTCTCTTACATGGGAAACAGATATAACAGAGTGGGAAAAGGTAGTTAAAATTAACCTTTTCGGTCCGTTTTACTGTGCCCGTGAAGTTTTAAAATATATGATAACCAAAAAAAGCGGAGTAATATTAAATATTACTTCTGTCCATGAAAATATTCCATGGAGCGGTTATAGCGGATATGCTGCTGCGAAAGCGGGATTGTCTATGTTAACAAAAACCATGGCTCAGGAAGTCGGATCTTCGGGAATCAGAGTATTATCTTTAGCTCCCGGTGCAATTCAGACGCCTATTAATAAAAGCGTTTGGAGCAATTCTGTAAACCTTGACGATCTTCTTAAGAAAATTCCGCTCGGGAGGTTAGGTTCAACTGAGGAAGTTGCCCGTGTTGCCGCTTTTTTAGTTTCCGACGCCGCTTCTTACATGACTGGAAGTACCGTATTTGTAGATGGAGCCATGATAGACTATTCAAATTTTACACATGGCGGTTAATTTATGAATTATTGAAGTATCTCAATCGCAAAAGTTATTTAATATATTAATTCTTAATCCTGTAATTGGATTTTATATTTATAGATTTCTGTATTTGAAGGAATGACCTTGAAAGATTTTATCCTTTCACTCGTTAGGCGTCATTCCCGTCTATGCGGGATTTCATAGTTCTTAAAATATTGCTGTGTATTTAATAATTTCTATTGCAGTACTAATGATAATATATAATATATAAAATGATGCAGTGTTATATTTAAGTTAAGTAAGGCAGTTTATTTTCTAAAAATTAAAAAAAGGAGGGACTGAAAATGGCGGAAGAAATTTATGCTCCCGGATGGCCGGGAATTCCAGGTCGATGGACAAGCGCAAATAAAAGCGGGGTTGGAACAGCTTTAAAAGGAAGTCCTGTCTGGTTTACTATTTCACACGGCATCTTAAATGAAGTTTACTCTCCTATAATAGATGAGGCAGCTATCCGTGATCTTGGGTTTATTGTTACTTCCGACGATGGATTTTTTTCCGAAGATAAGCGTCATGCCGTTCATACTACAACATTTCTTTATCCGGGGGTGCCTGCTTATCATATTGAAAGTAACTGCACCGATGGGCGTTATCGTATAGAAAAGGACATAATCACCGACCCTAATAGAACCGTAGTTCTTTTAAGAGTACGATTTATTCCATTGAAACCGGGTAATTACAGGCTTTATGTAATTGCCGCCTCGCATCTTGATAATCACGGTGCAGGCAATACGGCATGGGTAGATGAATATAAAGGAGAGACCGTGCTTTTTGCTTCACGCAAGGCAAACGCTATTTGTCTTATGAGTAATAAGGGTTTTAAAACTTGTTCTGTAGGTTTTGCCGGATATTCCGACGGATGGCAGGATTTAATTGACCATGGCAACCTTACTTCGTTTTACAAAAGAGCTGAAAATGGCAATGTAGCGCTTACAGGCGAGATAGATTTAAAAAATAATACTTTTGAGTTAGCCCTTGGATTTAGCCATTATCCCGTTGAAGCCGCACTTATGTCAAGAGCGTCTCTTAGTGAAGGATTTGAAACTCTTCTTCATAATTATGCCGAACCGTGGCAGCTCTGGCAAAAATCAATTTTATATACTAAAGAACGTAAACTTTTTTCAACAAGCGCCATGGTTATTCGCGTTCATCAATCCAAAAATATTACAGGGGCTATTTTAGCCAGTCTTGCAATTCCATGGGGATTTTCCAAAGGCGACGGAGATCTTGGCGGTTACCATTTAGTATGGCCGCGTGATATGGTAGAATCTGCAGGCGGACTTATTGCCGCAGGTATTAAAACGGAAGTACGCGAATCGCTTATATATCTTGAAGCTACACAGGAATATGACGGACATTGGCCTCAAAATATGTGGATTGACGGTTCATCTTACTGGAGCGGCCTGCAGATGGACGAAACCGCTTTGCCTATTCTGCTTTATGACCTTGCACGCAGAGAGAATGCGCTTTTAGACGATGATATTCGTCACTTTTGGCCTATGATAAAAAAAGCGCTCAGGTATATAGCTAAAAACGGACCTGTTACGCAGCAAGATCGTTGGGAAGAAGACGGCGGATATACGCCATTTACTATTGCTGCAGAAATTGCCGCGCTTATTGCTGGAGCGGAGCTTGCCGAATTGGCTGACGATGGAGACATAGCCGCTTATTTGCGTGAAACGGCAGACGCGTGGTATTCTTGTATTGACCGCTGGCTTTATGTTAAGAACAATGAACTCTCAGGCAAAATAGGAGTAGAAGGTTATTATGTGCTGATTACGGCTGCAGATTTTGAAGAAGGCGATGATTTTATACCTATTAAAAACCGCCCCTCTGCTTTTAGTCGTATTCCTGCTTCTGATGTTGTATCAGGAGATATATTATCTTTAGTTCGTTTTGGATTGCGCAAAGCGGATGATTCGCGAATATTAAATACATTAAAGGTTATAGATGCTTTGCTTAAAGTAGAAACTCCAGCAGGCCCCTGCTGGCATCGCTATAACGATGACGGTTACGGTGAACATGAAGACGGCAGTCCTTTTGACGGTACAGGCATAGGTCGGCTGTGGCCTTTGCTCACGGGAGAGCGCGCACACTATAATGTAGCTCTTGGAAATTTTAAAGAAGCATTGCGCTTGCTTGAAACTATGGAAGGTTTAGCAAGTGACAGCGGACTATTGCCTGAACAGGTATGGGACAGCCCCGACATTCCGGAACATGGTCTTTTTTTCGGTAAACCCACAGGTTCGGCAATGCCTTTAGTATGGGCACATGCAGAATACCTGAAGTTAGTTCGTTCACTTACGGAAAAAAGGGTATTTGACATGCCTCCTCAGACGGTTATCCGTTACCTTAAAAACAATATAACATCCAATCTAATGCAATGGCGTTTTAATCATAAACTGCGTAACATGCCGCACGGAAAAATCCTGCGTATTGAAACCCTTACTCCTGCATTGATTCATTGGAGTAATGACAATTGGCGCACAATTAAAGACACCAAAACTCTGGATTCAGGTCTTGGGGTTTATTATGCCGACCTGCCTACTGCGGATATACCTGCCGGCGGCAAGATAATTTTTACATTTCATTGGATAGAGGCTGATAGATGGGAAGAAAAGGATTTTAGCGTAAATATAACAGCTTAAATTTAAAAATTTTTATGCAATGCTTATTTAATCCTTAATTCTTCGATATAAATTTATTTTCAGGATTCCTGCCTGAGCAAGAATGACTTTTAGAGGAGTTATTGTGCTACCTTACCCGTCAGATGTCATTCCTGCGGAAGCAGGAAAGTTTCGAAGATAGAAACCGCGTGCCGTTTCGTTCACAATGCTATAAGCCGAGAGCGAAGCGGTAATCCAATATAGTTATCATCGAAATATCATTAATAGTTTCTATGGATTAAGGTTAATATTTATATTTAAATATTTATGCTATAGCCATTTGTTTGAGCGTTTTTCTTTAATCTTAAATACTTTATAAGGATCATGCTCAAAATGATAAACTTTAGCTACTTCTATTTTTAACCAAGGCGCCCATTTGATTTGCATGACAACGGCAATAAAGGCACCGAAGATTGGACCGATCCAATAAACCCACCATCCGTTCCATGCTCCTGCCACTAATGAAGGTCCTAAGCTTCGTGCAGGATTAGTGCTTGTCCCTGAAATAGGAGCTTCAAAATAAACCATAATAGCGTATAAAAATGGAAACAAGACAGGAGTAAAGTGTTTTAGCCGTTTATTACCCAGAAAGAAAAAAAGCCCTATAATAAGACAAAATGTTGTTATAGATTCTCCGAGAACAGCGGCAAACGCTCCCTCTTTTCCGGGTGTCGTCGATCCGTAAGCCACGCTTGCCCCGATATGTCCCCATAAAAGAAGAGCGAATGCGCCAGTAATGCCTCCGAGAAGTTGAGCTATAACATAACCTATCGCCACATGACCTTTGATTTTACCTTTCATCCAGAATGAAAAAGTAACAGCGGGATTGATGTGAGCGCCGCTCCACTTACCTACAGGAGAAAAAGTGATTAACATTCCCGTGCTTCCAAATAAAAATCCCGTAAGCGCCCGTCTGATTCCATAACTTGAAATCAGAGCAGTTACAGGGCTTCCTTTACCAAAATCTAAAATAACAAAAGCAACTCCAACGCCAATAAGTAAGGCAGTTCCTATAAACTCAGAAAGATATAGCCGCCAAATTTTTATAAAATTATCTTTATTGTATTCCATAAAATTATTTCCCCTGTAAATAAATAAGATATAATCTGATATATAATTCAATAATTAATGGATTATATAAATAAATATTTCATTTAATTTATCTAAAATTTTAATAATAATTACTTTTTAATTAATATTTATTTTAATTAATGCATATATATCTAACTTTATCTTGACATTTTTATAAACATAAATTATATTATATATATATATTTATATTTATATATAATAATTTTATCGCTATATATTTATAAAATCTGATATATTATAATTATAAAGAATTATATATAAAAAAATTATATTACATTGTTGAGGTAAAAACTATGGCAGAAATAAAAAATATGAAAATTTCCGAAAAAAAATTTAATTCAAAATCCTTATTTTTTTCTTTAATTTTACTTTTAATGCTGCCTTTAATTTTTTCAGGATGCGCCAAAAAACCGAAGTCTCTACAAAAAGCTAAATATATACTTAAAGTTTCGGCTATAAAAACAAAATATGCTATAATTAATAGATATTTAAAATCCCCCGGTAATATATATTCTTTAAACAGCAGTGTGATATCTGCGCGCATAATGGGCTATATTGTTTATAACCCGCTTCATTCAGGCGAATTGGTCCGCAGAGGCGAACTGCTTCTTAAAATCAGCGCTCCTGCTATCGGATCTAAATATTATGCGGCAAAAGCAGGTTATTTAAATGCAAAAACTACTTTTAAAAGAATGGAAAAGCTGTACAAAGAAAATTCAATTTCAAAACAGTCGTTTGATAATGCCCGCATGAGCTATATGGTGGCAAAGGCTAATTTAAATGAAGCTTTAAGTTATCTTAATTATAAAAATATTTATTCGCCTATTACAGGAGTGATTACACAAAAAAATGTTTCCATCGGAAATCTTGTTTCTCCTGGGCAAACGCTTTTAACGATTCAAACAGTAAACTCAATAATATTTAAATCTAATGTAAATGTTAATTATTATCAAATTTTATTAAAAAATAGAAATGTAAATTTAAAAATTAATTCTATTAATAAAAAATTAAAAGGGAAAATTGTTTCAATAGTAAAATCAGCAAACCCATATTCGCATACGGTATTGGTCAGAATTAAAATCTTAAGCTCTTCTTCAAAAAATATATTGCCGGGAATGTATGGAATAGCTTATTTTAAAATAGGTCAAAAAAAAGCTATGATTATCCCCGCTTCGGCTGTATTTAGAAAACTTGGAATATCAGGTGTTTATATAGCAGATAAACAAGGTAAGATAACGTTTCAGCCGATTAAAAAAGGGCAGGTTTATAAGAAAAAATACATAATTATTTTAAATGGATTACAGCCAGGCTTAACTGTTATAACATCAAAAATAAATAAATTAGCGGTTGGAAATTATGTTTCCGCAACATTTAAAAATTAAATTTAATAAATTTTGCAATTTTTATATATTATTATAATAATAATTAATAACAATAGAGATTATTATTATTAATTATTTAATTTTTTAATTTATTTTATATTATTTATTTAATTAATTTATGTATAAAAATTGATTAAATAAATAAAAAATTTATTGATTAAAGGTATATCGCAGATAAAAAAAAATACAAACATTAAGCGGTAAGGTAAAATTATTTTTATTAAAGCGATACTTGCAATATTTAATTTTTAATATTTAATATATAAATTATATTTATTATATTTACATTTCGGAGCTTCTTTATAATATGGAAAAAAATTTTAGCGCTAAGATAACCGAATATTTTATAGAAAATAAAATAACGCTTTTATTAATATTATTTATTATCGCTTTTGGTATAATTGCGATTTTACTGACTCCAAGACAATATAATCCTCAGATAATTGTTCCTGCGGCAAATATTATCGTACGATTTCCCGGCGCAACCGCTAATGAAGTTCAAAATTTAGTCAGCGATCCGCTTGAAAGAAAGATGTGGCAGATTCCCGGAGTTAAACATGTTTACTCAATTTCCATGAACTCTGAATCTATAGTAACGGTTCAATTCCATGTAAATGCAGATAGAAATAAAAGTTTAGTAGATGTATATAATAAAGTTTTTTCAAATCTTAACGAAATGCCGAAAGGTGTTATGCGTCCTTTAATAAAGCCTATAGATGTAAATCATGTTCCTATTCTTAATATAACACTATGGAGCAAACGTTTTTCAAACGGCAAATTAACAACTATTGCCGACAGAATATTAGATAAATTAGACGCCGTTCATGGAACAGGAGTAACATTGCTAAACGGAGCAAGGCATAAACAGCTTAATATTTATTTAAATCCGAATAAAATGGCCGCATATAATATTTCTCCGCTTATGGTGGCTGAAGAACTAAAAGGTACAAATATTACTATTCCCATAGGTTTTTTACAAAACAATAATAAAAAAGAGTTTTTAACAGCTGGCGGCTATTTTCACCATGTTAGTTCTGTTAAAAATTTTATTGTTTCGGTGCATAACGGTCACCCCGTTTATTTAAAAAATATTGCAAAAATTAAATATTCATATAAATCGTTAAATTTTTTATCTGAAATAGGATTTGGGAAAAATTATTCAGAATTAAATCCGCACGATAAAATTATACAAAAACAAAAATTAAAGGGTTTATACCCTGCGGTAACCATTGCTATCGCTAAAAGACGAGGTAAAAATGCCGTTGCCGTGGTAAATAATGTATTAAAGAAATTTAATCACATTGCAAAAACTCAGATGCCTGCCGGCGTCCATTATGTCATTACAAGAAACGACGGCAAAAAAGCAAATAATGCCGTCAACAATTTATTGTTTGAATTAATTTTAAGTATTGTTATCGTCATAATATTACTTCTTTTAATATTAGGCTGGAGAGAGGCTTTGGTAGTTGCTTTTACTATTCCGCTAATGCTTCTTTTAACATTAGGTATAGCTTTTATATTTCATCAAACGCTGAATAGAATAACATTATTTGCTTTAATATTAGCTTTAGGATTATTAGTAGATAACGCAATAGTCGTAGTTGATAATATTGAAAGAGTTTTCTCGCGGGAAAGAAATATATTGCCTACTTACGTTATAGATGCCGTTAACGAAATAGGTAACCCTAATTTTTTTGCGACTCTTGCCGTAATAGCTTCTTTTATACCTATGCTATTTGTTACCGGAATGATGGGACCTTATATGAGACCTATTCCGTTTAACGTACCTATTGCGATGATAGTGTCTTTATTTGTAGCCTTATCTATCGTTCCGTGGTTTTATTTAAAATTAATGTCCACAAACAAAGGTTTCGAACTTCTTAAAAAAAAGGAAAAAAAAGCTGAAAGTAAAAAAGGCAAAAATAATTTATATGCTAAAATTATTACTCCTTTACTTTTAAGCAAGAAAAAAAGATTTGTTTTTATCGGAGTCATAATAATTCTTTTTTTAGCCTCTATTTCTTTGCCTATTATTAAATTGGTAAAATTTAAAATGCTGCCCGTTGCTAATACTAATACTTTCTTGATAACTATAAATGCAAAACCCGGTTCTTCATTTGAAAAAACTAATTTAATTACGATGAAGGTGATTAATTATTTAAAGAAAATAAAAGAAATTAAAAATTACACCGTAGATGTCGGAACTCCTTCCGTTATTAATTTTTCAGGACTATTAAGGGGTTCGGATTTTAGAAATGCAAGCTGGTTTTCTGAAATAAGCGTAAATCTGATAAACGAAAATAAACGGAGTATATCTTCACATCAACTTGTTTTAAATACTTTACCGATAGTCCATAAAATCGGGAAAGAATATAATGCTACGATTAAAGTTTTAGAGAGCCCTCCGGGACCGCCTGTTAAATCGACTATTGTTGCGGAAATTTACGGAAATAATTATAAAAAGCAGGAACAGCTTTCCGCTAAAGTTGAAAAACAGATGAAAATAACAAGAGGCGTAACCGATGTAAATTCATCATATAAAAAACCTATAAGAAAAATTGAAGTTACCATTAGAAGAAGAAAAGCCGCCTTGCTTGGAATAAATACCGAAATGGTAGCAAAAACTCTGTATTTGCTAAACTATGGAATGCAGGCAGGTACTTTACATATTAAAAATAATTTAAATCAGGTAGATATTTTTTTGAGAATGTCCGCAAGCTATAGGAAAAGTATCGGTTTTCTGTCAAATATATGGATTTATGCGCCTGCCGCAAATAAACTGATACCGTTAGATTCGGTTGTCAGAGTAAAATATGCATATTTGACAAATATGATTTATCATAGAGATTTAAAACCCGTTGTATATGTTTACGGGAAAGTCGTAAAAAGAAGCCCTATGTACGCCAATCTGAGTTTAATATTTCATTTTTTCAAACATCCTTTACCTGAGGGATATCACATAAGATGGGGAGGAGAATGGCATTTAACGTTGAAAGTGTTTGCTCAATTAGGCGCTGCTATGCTTATAGCTATTTTGCTTATATATGTTCTTTTGGTCGGTTATACGGGTTCATTTATGATGCCCGTTATTTTAATGGGAGCGATTCCTCTTGAAATGATAGGTATAATGCCGGGTTTTGCTTTTATAAATGTATATTTTACCGCTACATCAATGATTGGAACAATTGCGCTTTCAGGAATAGTTATAAGAAACTCTCTTTTACTGCTGGAATTTATAACTAACAAGAAAAAAGAGGGCTATGATATAATAGATGCATTGGTAGAAGCAGGTTCAATGAGATTTAGACCGATATTAATTACGGCTCTTGCCGTTATATTCGGGTCGGCAATCCTTGTAACTGATCCTGTATGGAACGGATTAGCCTGGGCATTGATTTTTGGAATGTTTGCATCTACTATTTTAACTTTAATCGTTATCCCTGTTATTTATTATATGATTGAAAAAAAGTCATGGCATAAAGAAGAAATTCATGAAAATTGATAATAAAATAATAAAATAAAATATATGTATGTTATTGATTATTATGCAAAAAATAATAAATAATAAAATTAATGCGAGCAATAAATAATCAAAAGGTTTATTAATTTTTTTTTTGGCGGACAGGAGGAAATTATGGCAGTTAATTTTGAAGTTAATAAAAATAATATCGGCATCATAGACTTAAATTTTGGAAATAAAAACGAGTTATATATTCAAGAAATAAATGAAATTATTAAAGTTATCATAGAACAAGTTTTACAACAATACAATATAAGAGCCGTATTGATAAAAAGCTCAAATCCGGAATACTTTGCAGTAGGTCCGGCTATTAAAAAAATTAAAGATTTAGATAAAAATGACGCGCGATATTTTGCTACGGTTTTAAATAAAATGATTAATCATATTGAAAATATAGAAATCCCGGTTATTGCCAAAATTGAAGGAATTGTTTCAGGTATAGGCTTTGATATTGCCGCCGCCTGTGATTTTAAATTTGCAACATTAGATGCCACATTTGCCGATTATTCAGTCAGATGCGGCATTGTTTCTCCATCTGCATTAATAAGCAAGCTTATTTTTTTGATAGGTGCTCAAAAAGCAAAAGAGATTGTATTATCGGGCAGAAAGTTTTCGGCAAAAGAGATGTATTCCTTTAACTTTTTAACTAAGGTCTTAAATAAAGAAGATGAAGATATAGATAATTATATTGATAAGTTTTTAAATGATTTTAATGAATCATCCATTCAATCATTAAAAATAACTAAAAAATTTTTTAATGAGATGATGCAAAATCAGATAAATAATTCTCCATTTTCTTTAGTTGATATATTTTCAGAATTTTTTCATTCCGATCAATCCCTAAAGTCTCATTTTGAATCAATTATTAATTTGGATTTATAAATTTTTTTTGTTTGGCAAATATAAAATAAAATAGAGAACTGACATATAATATTTTATAATATTCTATATATAGTTGTTTATAATTGTATATAGAATTATATTAATCGATACTCATTTTTAATCATTATTAACTAATAACTATTAATTAATAATAATCTTGCAAAAACAACAACTTACCGTGACTTGCAGTCATTTATAAATTCAAAAATAAAATATTTTTTATTTTTTGCTTGACAAACATATTTAGTATATTCTATATTTAGAATATACGGATATTAAAAATTATAATTATTTAATTTAATATTTATTTCTTATTTCTTATTTCTTATTTCTTATTTATAATTTATAATTATAGAATTTTATAAAATAAGGTTTTAAAAAGTGGACAAACATTATTGTTTTGAAGAAAATAATTTAAATGTTAAATGCAAAGAATTATCTAAAATATTTAAACTATTATCAAATCCTACGAGACTCGGTATTCTTTGTATAATTTGCGATGAAGAAGTCAGTGTAAGCGATATATGTTCGGTATTAGGGAAATCTCAATCAAATATATCTCAGCATTTATCAGTTTTAAGAAATACAAATATGGTAGATTTTAAACGGGAAGACAATAAACTGCGCTATTATCTAAAAAATACCAATATAAGCAAACTTATTAAAGATATTAAAGATATTAAAAATGCTAGTGGTTTAAAAGAATTAAAATTATCTAACGATAATTTTCACGATTAGAATATAAATATTAAAGATTATCAAAGGAGGATATTTTAAAATGAGTGAAGAAGTAAAAAATCCGATTACGGAAAAGATTGAAAGCACTAAAGGCGGACATTTTTATAAAGAAATCATGAAAGATTTCCGCATTAAAGAATCTCTGCACGGTTGTCTAAATTGCGGTACCTGCGTTGCCAATTGCCCTGCCGCTGCTTTTTATGATTACTCTCCCCGCGAAGTATGTCAGATGATGATTGAAGGCGATGAAGAAACTATTGAAGAATACATGAACGGCAAAATATGGAACTGCGCTCAATGTTTCAGCTGTAAATACAGATGCCCTAAAGAAAATTCGGCAGCCGATATAGTTATGACTATGAGAGAAATTGCCGTAAGAGAGGGAATGGCGGGAGAAGCCCTTGCAGGATATACAAGAATAGCCAAGCTAGTTTTAACTCGCGGAAATCAGCTTGCGCCAGATATGTTATCCCCCGACGCTTTTCCAGATTGGGGTCCAAGAATGATTGAGTTATCCGAAAAAAAAATGGAGATGAGAGAAGAACTTTTTAAAGGTTTTCCAGGGATGAATGTTGTTGACAGAGCATGGGCGGCCGAAGATTTTACGATTTATGAAATGCAAAAAATTTGGCAAGAAAGCGGAGCATTAGAAAAAGTGGGAATCGTATTTCCTTTTTTAGTAGATATAGTTCAAGATGATATGGAAGATAAAGCCGATGAAATGGAAGCTAAAATTGCTGAAAAAAAAGCTAAATTAGCTGCATCAAATAAATAATAAATTTGCTATTAATTAAATCAATATTGTTTTTAATTATTGATTTAATTAAGATAAATTTAAGATAAAGATAAAAATGTTAAAAAATAGTTCCACATTATTATAATTATAATAATAAATAATCTTTTAAATTAAAAAGAAGTTATATTAAATTATCTATTAAATAAATAAATTGATAGGGAGGGCATTATTCATGTCTTATGAAATAAATGATGTTAAAACCGCAATTAATCATGGAAAAGGAATGAATTATCATGTACATGATATAAGAGCGGAAATGAAAAAATTAGAAGAAGAAGGGGAAATAAAAATTGCGCATATTATAGGACCATACAAAGAAGAAGAAGTAATGTACGGAATTAAAAAGAGGGTTCCTTTAGATATGCATTATCAGCACAAGAGCTGCGGACAGTGTGCTAATCTTCCGGGCGTTCCGAGATCTAATTTTTATTATAGAGATAAACTTGGAATAAAGTATTATAACGATATGCAGCAAACATCATGCACCGCATGGAATTATCATGCATCCGGACTCGGCAATTTAGTTCAGTTGGGGGCCGTTGCAGCAAGAAATTGGCACAGAGCTTATGAAGAAGGCTATAATTTTACAATTCACTGCGTAACAAGCTTCGGCAATTATCTTGAAATGAGGCATTTGCTGGTCGGAAATAAAGAACTCAGGGACGAAGTAAAAAAAATAATGGCAAAATTAGGCAGAGAGCTTGTAATTCCTGAAGAAATTGTTCATGACAGCGAGATTGCTTATGCTTTAAGAGATAAAATTCTTGCAAATGCCGATCCGAAACGGCTTGCGGCTATTAAAGGTTTGAAAGCCGTAGAGCATTACGGATGTCATTTCTTTAAACAAGTTTCAGATGATATAATAGGCGGTAAAAGACCTATAGTAGTCGGCGGATTAGCTTCGCATTTAGGTGTTCAGATGGAAGAATATTCTAAATGGTTTATGTGCTGCGGATTTGGATTTAGACATATTCTTGTTAACAGAGAATTTACGAGATCTGCCCAAAATATTAAATTAAAAGCTATCAAAGAAGAAGTTGATCCTGATATGATATTAGTTAATTGTACAGGATGCGGAACTACTTTTGATAAAACTCAATGGATACAAAAAGCCGTTGGAGAAGATTATCATTATCCTGTTATATTTTATTCTCAGCTTGCGGCATTGGCATTAGGAGCGCATCCGTTCAAAGAAGCAGGATTGAATTTTCATGTTACCCCTGTAGAACCGCTTCTTGATAAAATGGGAATTTCATATAGTTAATTTATATTAAATTATATGATTGCTTTCGCTAAATATTTAGAGATATTTAGAGATATTTAGATATTAAGATAATTTTTTTAAGATATATTATATAATCTAAAAAAAATTAAAGATTAACAAATAATACATAAATTAATTTTATATAATTTTATAAAGAATGGCGTATTCTCATTGAATAGGCAGATTAAATTTTGTAAAGCAGGTAGTTGTTGTTGTCCTAATTTATGCCTTTAGGAATGAGGAAGTACATATTCTGGTGTAAATAATATACATCAGAATATGTATAAATTCCAGCCTTAGGGTATAAGGAATATGCCAAAAAAACTTATTTAAATATATTATTTTATTAACAAGGAGGTATTTTAAGGTGAAAACAGTTTTAGTCATAGGCGGGGGAGTTACAGGTCTTAAGGCATCATATGAATTAGCAGAAATGGGGTACAATGTTTCATTGGTAGAAAAAGAAGATTATCTCGGCGGACAAGTTGCAAAGCACAAGTATTATAAACTAGCTCCGGATATGCGTTTGGCAGGAGAAGTTATAGACCCTGTTATTAAAAGCGTAGAGAATAATTCTAATATTAAAGTTTATAAGCATTCAACTATCACATCATTATCAGGTGATGCGCCTGAATTTAAAGTTAAAATCAAAAATTCTAAAGGCGAGTCGGAAGAAACTTTTGGAGCCATTGTTGTTGCAACAGGTTTCGAGCATTTTGATCCTACCGTTAAGCAGGAATATGGCTATAGCAGATTCAAAGATGTTGTTACAAATGCAGAAATAGAAGAAATGCTTAACCCAAACGGTCCTACAAAAGGGGAACTTAAAAGACCTTCAGACGGAAAAATTCCTAAAAAAGTTGCAATATTTCAATGCGTAGGTTCAAGAGATAAACAGGTTGGGAATCCGTATTGCTGCAGAGTAGGCTGTGTTGTTTCAACAAAACAGGCTATTGAAATTAAAGAAAAATATCCTGACACCGAAGTTTATGTATATTATATGGATATGAGAATGTTCGGCAGAGGATGGGAAGAACTATACGGAAAAGCAATGGAAGAATATGAAGTTATTTTTACAAGAGGCAGGGGGGCAGAAGTTACATTAAAGAATCAGCAGCTGTCGTTAAGAGCTGAGGAAACTATTATGGATAGACCTATACAACATTCTGTAGATATGATTATTCTTGCGGCAGGACAGGCACCAGGCGAAGGAACTATTGAAGCGGCTAAAATACTCGGACTTAAACAAAATGATTATGGATATTTAGCGCCAAAAGATGATTTTTTGAGCCCGAATGAATCTTCCAGGAAAGGAATATTTATCGCAGGAGCGGACAAAGGTCCATTAGATATTGAAAATTGTATAGTTGAAGGTGCTGCCGTAGCTGCAAAAGTTGCCTCATCTTTAAAATAATTTTATAATCTAAAAAAATATTAAAAATTTTAACAAAGAAATAAATAAGGAGTTAATATGGCGGAAAATACTGATAAAATGGTTATTGACGGCGTAGAACTTGTAGGTATTTGGAAAGAGTTTATGCCGTCAAGAATATTATATGAAGATGTTACTACGGAATTTCTTAATGAAGTTAAAAAACTGCCGGGCGGAGAAACTATCGCAAAATGCTATCAATGCGGTACTTGCACAGGAGGCTGCACGCTTCCTGAATTTGTTAATAAATTTAATCCCCGCGGTTTTATAAATTTAGTAAGAAGGGGACATTACGATCTGTTGGTATCAGATTATAAAGAATTAGTATGGAAATGCGTTTCATGCAACAGATGTACACATAGATGTCCTAAAGGAGTCAATACTCAGGAAGTAGTGAGAGCTATTGCTAAATTCCTTGAAGACAGAAAAGTATTTGGAAAACTTACAAATGATGAAGCATTTGATGAAGTTTTTATGGATGAAGTTATCAATGAAGGAAGAATCGACGAAGTTAAAATTGTAAAAGATTTTTATGCTAAAACAGGCAGGCTTAAAGAAATGATGAGCGGAGATCAATTATCCTTAGGCTTTAAAATGTTTACAAGCGGAAGAATCAAACTATTCGGAGGCAAAATTAAAGATTGGAAAAAAGTGTCTCAGAGGTTAAAGGAGGAATTACAATGAAATTAGGTTATTTTCCAGGCTGTTCATTAAAAGGAATGGCAAGAGCATATGATGAATCTACAAAAATAGTTGCCGAAGGTTTTGGTATTGAATTGATGGAAGTTGATGATTTTAACTGCTGCGGAGCTCTTGAAGCTAAAGGTTCTAATGAAAAACTTTCATATATGCTTCCTGCAAGAGTTATGGATTCTGCTAAAGGCAGATTTCATGTCGATGCCATTGTTACCCCTTGCAACGGATGTTATCATAGCTTACTTAGAGCTAACGCTGCTATGAATGAAGACTCTGCTGCTAAAAGCGATGTTATAAGTTTTTTGAAAGACGTCGGTTACGGCACTTATGAAGGCGATATAGACGTAAGACATTTTCTTGAATTGTTTTATAACGAGGTTGGTCCCGAAAAAGTAAAAAATGCTGTAAAAAAATCGCTTAAAGGTTTAAAAGTCGCTTCTTATTACGGTTGTTTATATGAAAGACCTAAAACAATAACAAAAACAGGTTATAAAAGCAAAAGAGACGATTCTGAAAATCCATATTTTCAAGATGAACTTTTAGCTGCTACTGGAGCTGAAGTTGTTAAATTTGAAGCTGCTGCATCATGCTGCGGAGGAGCCCATGCTCTTCAAGACGAATCATTGGCAGCAACACTATCCGCTGCGGTATTGTCAGCTGCTAAAAAAGCTGGAGCTGATATTTTGGCTCTACCATGTCCATTATGCGGTGCCGCTTTAGATATTAAACAGCCTGAAATAGTTAAGGCTCATGGAAATGATGCAAAGATTCCCGTTGTTTATTTTACCCAATTAATAGGACTTGCTATGGGAAAATCTGCTAAAGACTTAAAATTAACCGATCCTATTTCTAATCCTATGGAGATATTAAAATCTAAAGGATTGGTTTAACTTCTAACTTATAAGATTATAATTTATAATTAATTTTCTTATATAATAAAATATACATAATATGTTAATATGCCTATTTTTTAATTACTAATGTAATTATTATTAATTAGATTGTAGGCATTTTTTTTAAATTTAATTTAAAAAAAATTATTTATTTAATTATTTAATTGTCAAATAAATAAAAATATAGTAATATAAGTTTTAATAAAACTTATAAGTAATTTCAAATTTAATAAAAAAACATATTTCAAGGAGGAAAGAAACTTATGGCTAAAATGAACGGGTGTGATATTCCCGAAGATCTTTATTACAATATTGAAAAGCACGTCTGGGGCAAAATTGAATCTGACGGTACTGTTTTAATGGGCATGACTAGCGTTGCCGCAAGTCTTGCAGGTAAACTTCTTTATATTACTCCTAAAAAAGTCGGGCAAAAAGTTATTCAATTAAAATCAGTAGCTACGGTTGAAAGCGGAAAATATGTCGGACCGGTTCCTGCGCCTTTCGGCGGTGAAATTTTAGAAATAAATGAAGATTTGAAAGCTGATGTTTCTTCCATTAACAGCGATCCTTACGGTAAGGGATGGGTATGCAAAATTAAACCTGCCGATATTGAAGCCGATAAAAAAAATTTACTTACAGGGAAAGAAGCCGTAGAAGCATATAAGAAAAAAATTGAAGCAGACGGTATTAAATGCGAATAATTTAAATTATAGACGCGGTTTCTTTTACTTGCGGTTTCTTTTACTTGCGGTTTCTTTAATAGACACACGGTTCATAAAATTTTTTAACGGGAGGATATTTAATAATGGCAATTTTAAATGAATGCAATATTCCCGAAGATCTTTACTATGATATTGAAAATCAGGTTTGGGGGAAAAAAAACGACGATGGAACATTTACTTTTGGAATGACCGATCCTGCTCAATCACTTGCCGGAAAAATATTATATGCCGATGTTAAAGCTGTCGGTAAAATTATAAAAAAAGGGAAGAGCGCCGCTACTATTGAAAGCGGAAAATATGTCGGTCCGTTTCCTATGCCGTTTGCAGGAGAAATAGTTGAAGTCAATACTGAATTAGAAAAAGATTCGCATATTATTAATTTAGATCCGTACGGAAAGGGTTGGTTAGTTAAATTAAAACCTCTTCCAGAAGCAGTATCAGATATTAATTTATTACCGACCGGGGAAACTGCCGTTAATGCTTATAGAAAAAAATTAGAAGAAGAAGATATAGTTTGCAAAAAGAGATAATAAATAAAATAAGTAGAGATAAAATCAGACATGATAATAAATAATATAATAATATGAATAGAAAGAAATATTAATATGAGTTATTATGAATTTAACAAAGATATAAGTTCGAAATATATAAATGGTTTTAATATAAGGAAAAATAATTTTGATAATGCTATTCATTTTTATGCACCAAGCATTAAAGCTTATGAGACTGAAGATTTTAAAAATGAAAAAACAGATTCTTTCCCTCCTTTATCTATAACCGGTAATTCGTGTTCTTTAAAATGCGATCACTGCAATGCCGAAATATTAAAGTCTATGGATTCGGTTATTATACCTGATGATTTATATCGCAGGGCAAACCAGATATTTAAATCAAAAGGGAAAGGTTTTTTACTAAGCGGAGGATCTAACGCTAAAGGTATTGTTGAAATTTTACCTTATATTGACACGATAAAAAAAATAAAGGCTGATTTCAAACTTAAAGTTATAGTGCATTGCGGTATAATTACCGAAGAAATAGCCGATGGTCTGCTCGATGCGGGCGTTGATTCGGCTATGCTTGATATAATCGGCGACGAAGACACTATTCGTACCGTTTATCATTTAAAAGCCTCAGTTGATGATTATGATAATTCATTAAAATATTTATCGGAAAGAAATATCCCCTGTTCTCCTCATGTGGTAATAGGTTTAAAACACGGTAAAATTTCAGGCGAATTTAATGCCGTTGATATTATATCAAAACATAACATTTCATCGTTAGTGCTTGTAGGATTTATGCCTATGGGAAATACAAAAATGGAAAATATTACTCCTCCGGAACCTGAAGAAATTGGAGATGTTTTTATATACGCTCGAGAAAAATTTACCAGGACGCCAGTTCTGCTTGGGTGTGAAAGACCTTACGGAATGAATAAATTTAAAATTGAAGAACTTGCCGTTAAAGCCGGATTAAACGGAATTGCTTATCCTTCAGAAGGCATTATTCCTTTTAGTAAAGAGCTTAAGTTAAAGCCTTTATATTCAGATGTATGCTGTTCTTTGATTTTTGCCGAAGAATCATTATCTGCTATTCATATCGGCGGTTAAAATTTTATTATTATTTTTCTCAATTATTTCTAATGCAGAATTAAGTATCATATATATTAATACATAAATAAACACAAAATTAAGAATATTTTAAAATTAATAATAAATAATAAAATTAATAATAAAATGTTTAGAGTTATAGATACAGGTATTAAAGATTTTTCTTATAATATTGCTATGGATAAAGCTATGCTTGATCTAAGAAAAGATAATATAATTCCCGATACCCTCCGTTTTTTGACATTTAACCCTTGCACTTTAGCAGGCTTTCATCAATCGGTGTTTAATGAAATCAGAATTGATTACTGCAAAGATAAAAATATTGATATAGGCCGTCGCATAACCGGCGGCGGCGCCATATATTTTGATGAAACGCAATTAGGATGGGAGTTAGTTTTTTCCTCAAAAACTCTTAAAGCCGCAAATTTTCAAAACTTAACTGAAAATATATGCAATGCATTTGTATCAGGCATTAATAGATTAGGCATTAATGCAAAATTTAGACCTAGAAATGATATTGAGGTTGAAGGAAAAAAAATATCCGGCACAGGAGGAACATATGATTCGTCTATATTTTTTTTTCAAGGCACTTTGCTTTTAGATTTTAATCCTGAATTTATGGTAAAATCATTAAAAATTCCCGTAGAAAAATTAACTTCCAAAAATTTTGACTCTATATCGGCAAGAATTACTTCTATAAAAAAAATACTCGGATATATTCCTGATATTAAAATTATAAAGTCTGCAATTATAGGAGGATTTTCGGAATATTTTGATATCCCGTTTAATTACGGAACGCTGACGGAAGAAGAAAATAATTATATCAGACAAAATCAAAAATATTATAAATCTGATGAATGGGTATATTCATTAGATAATGAGCTATTAGAAACTAAGACGATTCACGATACATACAGATGCGGCGGAGGCATATTTAAAACTTTTGCAAAAGTAGATTATAAAAGAAATATATTAAAGTATATTTATTTTACCGGCGATTATTTTGTCATTCCCGAAAGAGCAATTGCCGACCTTGAAAGTTTTTTAAAAGATTGCGGTATTGATGAGTTAGTTTTTAAAATAGATGAATTTTTTGAAAAATATAAACCTGAATTTCAAAATGTTTCAAAAGAAGATTTTTTTAATATAATAAATAATATAGCGGATAAAATAACTTTTCTTAAAGATGCAGGAATTGAAGAAGATGAGCTTTCCCGTTTTATGTTTGTCAATGGAATGCAATTAAGCGATATAAAATCTGTAAAAGCTATTCTGCTGCCTTATTGCGCTAAAAAAAAGGATTGCGAATTTAGAAATACCGATTACTGTTCAATATGCGGAGATTGTGAGACGGGCATTGCTTATAAATTTGCAAAAGATTTTAATTTATTGCCCATTACTATAATTAATTATGAAAATCTTGTAGAAACATTAAATAAATTAAAAGATGCAAATATAAGTTCGTATATCGGTTTTTGCTGTAAAGAATTTTATATAAAACGCAATAAAGCATTCAAAGATTCAGGTATTAAAGCTTTGCTTATAGATATATCTTCTCCTTTGTGCTACAATTATAAAAAAGAAGAAGACGCATATAAAGGTATATTTGACGGCGAAACTTTGCTAAATGCAAATATCTTAAACGATTTATCTAAAATTATAAATAGATAATAAGTAATGAATGAAATGGAGAATATTTATATGAATTATCCAGAAACGGCTATGACTATTCAAGAAACTTCTATAGATGAAAATTTAAATAATTATGCTGCCGAAAATTCGCCTGAATATCTCAAGGTCAGCCTTGCAGCAGCGATGACGCTTGGAATGGTACCCGGATTATTTTATAGAAATGCCTGCCTTCATTGCGTTAATGTTCTTTTAACTTATAATGACGGATGCAGAGCAAATTGCGCCTATTGCGGTTTGCAAAAATCACGCGAAGGAAATTACAATGATAAAAGTTTTATAAGGGTTGACTGGCCGGCATTTAAAACTGAAAATATCATTAAACGCACGCTTGAAAAAAAAGATGTTATTCATAGAATATGTATATCTATGATTACTCATGAAAAGGCTAAAGAAGACACTTTTGCGATATTACGGAATTTTAGTAAAAATCTTCATTGTCCAACTTCTATATTATTAACGCCTACTATCCTCAAACATTCCGATATAGATAAATTTAAAGAATACGGCGCAGATATGGTTACGGTAGCGCTTGACTGCGCAACCCCGGAATTATTTGATGAATATAGGGGCACAGGCGTTAAAGGTCCGCATAAATGGGATAAATATAATGATACTTTAGACTATTCCGTTTCTGTTTTTGGAAAAAATAAAGTGGGGTGTCATCTTGTAGTAGGTCTTGGAGAAACAGAAAAAGAAATGATTTTTAGAATTCAGGATGTTAGAAATAAAGGAGCGCGTTCACATTTATTTTCATTTTATCAAGAGAAAGGGTCAAAATTAGACAGTCATCCTCAGTGCCCGGCGGGTCAATTCAGAAGGGTTCAGGTAGCCCGCCATATTATTGATTATGATATGAGTCATGCGGAAGATATGGAATTTGACAATAGCGGCAAAGTAATTGATTTTGGAATTCCTTTTAAAGATGTAGCTAAAATAGTTGAAACGGGAACTGCATTTAGAACCACGGGGTGCCCCGGCAAATCGGAAATTTCTGCCTGCAATAGACCTTTCGGCGATTCTTCGCCGAGAAACATAAGAAGTTTTCCGTTTGAATTAAATGCTTCCGATATTGCAAGAGTCAGGAAAGAACTTTTAGAATACGAATAAGCAAAGATGGAATGAAAATATAATGTTAAATTAAAATATTTATTAGCTTTAATAGTTAGAATATGAGTAAATAGAAAAGATTATAAAAAAATAAATTTGCAACGGAGAATGATATGGCGGAAGGAGATAGAGTAGCAGTAAAAATTAAACATTTGAATAATCTTCAAAATCAGATAATAACGGATAAACATACGATAATTACAGATGAGCCGACAAGTTCCGGAGGAGACGATCTTGCTATAAATCCTGTGGAACTTGCTATGGGAGCGGAAGGAGCATGCACAATTTCGGTTATTATGATGTTTGCAAAAAGAATGAAATATGATTTAAGAAATGTGGAAATAGATGCAGTTCATGAAAGAGTGAGGGTTGAAGATCTTAAAAATGCGGGCGCAAATGTCGATGACGAACGCGGATATGTTCATAAAATTATTAAAAAAATTAAATTTATAGGCAATCTTGATGAGGATCAAATTGAAGAATTGCAGCGGGTATCAAAAAGATGTCCTGTTCACACTATGATAGAAAACAGGTCATATTACGATACATCGTTTGAATATGAAGAAATAAACTAACAATAAACTAACAATAAACTAACCTTGCTAACGGAGGATATAATACTATAAATGCATAAATTTAATCCTGCAAATCATAAAAGATTAACTTCTGAAGAAAGATATCAATTGATGCCTCCCCATCTTGCAATAGATGAAATTAAAAAAATTGTAGATATTTTACATAATAACGGCGAAAAAAAAATTAATATTGCAGATATTGGATGCGGGAGCGGATTTTTTACTATCCCATTATTAAAAACAATTACCGATATTAAAGGTATTAATACAAAAATATATGCTTTAGATATTAGCGAAGAAATGATTTCTTGTATAAAAGAAAATATTGACGGCACAGATTTTAGCGAATTTCAAAAAGATTGTGTAATTTTAACAAAGTGCGGAGAATCAAGAATTGCATTAAATGACAACTTAATTGATATAGTTTTAATATCTAACGTTTTTCATGAAATAGAACAAAGATTAGATTATCTTCACGAAATTAAAAGAGTGCTGAAATCCGGCGGCTATTTATTTCTTATTGATTGGGATAAAGAAGATAAAGTATTGAAAATGGGACCGCCCGCAGAAGAAAGACTCTCTGCCAATGAAACTATAGAATTGTTGAATGATGCAGGTTTTACGGATATAAATATCATTCCTCTTTACAGTTCTTCATTTACTATTAGATGTAGAAAATGAAAAATATATAAATATATGATACGCAAATAGCTGTAAATAATATTTACTCTAAAATTGCCCATAGAGATTATTAAATATATCGCTTCTAATAATAAATGCTGTCTTATAATAAAAGAACTTCAATATTTCTTAAAAAATTTATTGGCACTATTGAAGAATTTAAGCTTATTGAATGGGGAGAATCTATTCTTATTGCAGTAAGCGGCGGCGTTGACTCTGTTTCTTTATTATATTCGCTTTATTTTTCAAGGCATCTATTAGGCATTAAAATTTCCTGCGCCGTATTCGACCATGGAATAAGAGAATCGTCATATAAAGAAGTCGAATATTTAGAAAATTTATGCAATGTTTTATCCGTCCCGTTTTACACAGACAAAGCTAATATTCTTGTTGAGTCAAAAATTAATAAAAAAAGTATTGAAGAAACAGCCAGAAATTTTAGATATAAATTCCTTTACAAAACGGCAAATGAAATAAATGCCGATAAAATTGCGGCAGCTCATCATTTAGATGATTTTGCAGAAAATTTTTTAATGAGAACAATTACAGGCGGCGGAAGCGGATCAATAGCTGGAATAAAAGTTAAAAACGGTATGATTATCCGTCCTTTTATTAAATTTTCCAAAAAAGAAATTATTGATTTTGCAAAATTAAATTCAATAAAATTTTTTGAAGACTATACAAATTATCAAAAAGATATTTTCAGGAATAATATAAGATTAAATATTATTCCTGAATTTAAAAAAATAAATCCTTCTTTCTTAAACACTATATATAAAACTTCTGAAGTTCTTAGGAAAGATGATGAATTTATTGAAAATTGCGCTAGAGAAATTTTTGCAGGTAGCGTTTCAAATACCGAATATAAAGACTCAGGAATGTTAACCTGTAATATTTTTGACTTGTTAAAGATTCCCGAACCTGTTCTTTATAGATTTTTTAAGCTTGCCTTATATGAAATTATAATTAACAAAAACGATAATAAAGACAATAATAACGATATAGAAAATTTTATTTCATACGGCAATTTTAAAAATTTTTTAAATATTCTAAAAAGCAATAAACCAAACATCTTATTTAACCTTAATAAAAATATCAGAATAATTAAAACTTATGAAAAAATAATTTTTGAAGAAATTGAAAACAACATATATGTTGGGAAAATAAAAAACACTTATCATCATTTTCCTTTAGATTTTAAACATTATGAATATTTAATTAACCGCGGCAATATTGTTGAAAATAATTCAGGCAATATAAATACAATTAATAAATTTATTATTAATATAAAAGAATTAGATTTAAACTTAATAATCGGCAAATTTGATAATATTAAAACAAAAACTGTTATGGATAAGTTGATAAAAAAAAAATTTAAAAACCCTTTAAACAATACAATACTATTTGATTTTGATAAATTGTCATTTCCTATAAAAATTAGAAATTTTATGAACGGCGACAGATTTACTCCGCTCGGCATGCAAAATGAAAAAAAAGTTAAAAATTTTTTTATAGATAAAAAAATACCTGTATTACTAAGACATAACGTGCCTATTATTTTGTCCGATAATAAAATTGCATGGATTGGATTTATTATTATGAGCGATATGATAAAAATAACAGATTCCACAAAAAGCATAGGATATATGAAATTGTTAAATAATAATAAATAATAAATCAAGGCATTAAGTAATATATTTTAAATTATTAATTTAAAACTATTATTATAACTATTTGCAGGAATCGTGAAAATAATAAATAAATAATTAATTATAATAAATATAAAAATAATAATTAACTATAATAATAAAATAACAATACAATATAAAAACAATATATTTATTCTTGCCGACAATTTAAATTTTAAAATTATTTATATTTGTTTTTAATAATTTTATTGAAAAAAAAATTTAAATATGCCATATTTAATTATATAAATAATTATTTAATATTTATTTTTTTGCTATTTATCAATTTTTTTTAATTTATTTTTTAAATAACAGCACATCAAATTAAGATATAATTAAGAAACAATAAAATAAACAGTTCAAACTTTTAAGTTTTAAGGAGGTTATTCTAACTTGAATCCCAAATTTAAAAATATTTTATTATGGGTCTTTATAATTTTTTTAATGATATTTATATTTACAATGTTTAATCACCATAAACCAAAAACACAGAAAATAATATTTTCATCATTATTAAGTTATATAAAAGAAGGTAAAATAAAAAGCATAACAATTGAATCTCATAATATAATCGGAGTATTCAAAACAGGTAAAAAATTTAAATCATATGCTCCTACGCATCCGGGTTTAGTCAAATTATTAGAAAAACACAATGTTCCGATAACTGCTAAACCTGTACCGAGTTCCCCTTGGTATATGTCATTTTTATTATCGTGGCTGCCTATGATTCTTATCTTGTTTGCGTTCTGGTACTTTTTCTGGAGGCAAATGCAGGGTGGGGCTGGAAAAGCTATGTCTTTTGGCAAATCTAAAGCTAAATTAATGGACGAATCCGCTAAAAAGATAACTTTTGCAGATGTTGCAGGTATTGACGAATCTAAACAAGAACTTGAAGAGATTGTTGATTTTTTAAAAGACCCCAAAAAATTTACAAAATTAGGCGGCAGAATACCTCATGGAGTATTGCTTGTCGGACCTCCTGGCACAGGTAAAACATTACTTGCAAAAGCAATAGCAGGAGAGGCGGGCGTACCTTTTTTTAGCATTAGCGGATCAGATTTTGTTGAAATGTTTGTCGGGGTAGGCGCATCTCGAGTTAGAGATCTTTTTGCCCAGGGCAAGAAAAATGCTCCCTGTATAATATTTATAGATGAAATTGACGCAGTCGGAAGACACAGAGGCGCCGGTTTAGGAGGAGGACATGACGAAAGAGAGCAGACATTAAATCAGCTGCTTGTTGAAATGGATGGATTTGCGCCTAACGACGGTGTAATTTTAATTGCAGCAACTAATAGACCCGATGTTTTAGATCCTGCTCTTTTAAGACCCGGCAGATTTGACAGACAGGTGATTGTTCCGAAACCAGATATAAAAGGAAGAGAAGGCATATTAAAAGTTCATACAAAAAATATTCCTTTAGATAGTGATGTAGATTTGGGAATTATTGCAAGAGGGACACCCGGTTTTTCCGGCGCCGATTTGGCTAATATGGTAAATGAAGCTGCTTTACTGGCTGCGAGAAATAACGGGTCAACGGTTAAAATGGAAAACCTTGAAGAAGCTAAAGATAAAGTTATGATGGGAACCGAAAGACGAAGCATGGTTATTAGCGATAAAGAGAAAAAAATAACCGCGTTTCATGAAGCAGGGCATACTATTGTTGCAAAAATGCTTCCGGGAAGCGATCCTATTCATAAAGTTACAATTATTCCTCGGGGTATGGCAATGGGATTGACTATGCAGCTTCCCATAGACGAAAAGCATAATTACGATGAAGAATATCTTCTTAACGAGGTAGCCATTTTACTCGGCGGCAGAAGCGCCGAAGAGCTTATATTTAACTCTATGACCACAGGAGCATCCAACGACATTGAAAGAGCTACCGATATTGCAAGAAAAATGGTTTGCGAATGGGGAATGAGCAAAAAATTAGGACCTCTTACATTTGGAAAAAAAGATGAACAAATTTTTCTAGGGAGAGAATTTGCCCAGCACAAAGACTATTCTGAATCAACTGCCGTTGCTATTGATGGTGAAGTAAGAGATATAGTTTCGTCTAATCACGAAAGAGCAATAAAAATTTTAACCGACAATATAGATATATTGAAGGATCTTGCAAATACGCTGATTGACAAAGAGACTGTCAACGGTAAAGAAATAGACGCTATAATTTTAGCGCATAAACCTGATTATAAAAATAGCGATTCAAAAGATATTCCTGCTGAAACTATAGCGGAATAAAAATTATGCATGCTTATCTTATTGATGTTTTTAATTCTAAATTAGCTATAAGCGAATTAGATAAAATAGGCGTTTCAAAATCAGGGAACCTTATTATGTCTGATAAGCTTATATTCATCGTTATTAAGTTAAAAAATATTAATCCTACGGCATTAAATATATTAAAGCAGGAGGCATTAAGCATAGGAGCCGAATTAGCAAATCATAGAGACGTTATAACAGGGAAAATTAATATATCTGACGGTATTTTGTTCGGAACTTTAGTTCAGCTGCGTATCGTCGTAAAAAAGATAAAAAATCAACAATTTGGACTCAAATCACTTTCTTCGGATATTGAGAATATATTAGATGTCGTCAATATTAATATTGAACATATTGATCCAAATAATTCCGATTTAAAATTTAAGATATTAAAAACAAATAAAAAAGACTTAATATTAGGAAAATATCCATTAATAATGGGGATTCTCAATATTACTTCGGATTCGTTTTCAGACGGCGGACAGTATCTGAATTTTAACGCTGCCGTTAATAGAGGAATTGAAATTGAAAAAGAAGGGGCTGATATAATAGATATAGGCGGAGAGTCCACAAGACCCGGAGCTGATTTTATTGATGAACAGACAGAAATAGACAGGGTGTGTCCCGTAATTAAAAAATTATCAGAAAGTGTAGATATTCCTATATCAATAGACACCAGAAAGCCTAAAGTCGCAAAAGAAGCTGTTATAGCGGGAGCTTCTATAATAAACGATGTTTCAGGTTTAACTTATGAAACTGACAGTATGGCGGATGTGTTGTCGTCTTACGATATTCCTTATATTTTAATGCATTCCAGAAATAAAAATCCCCAAAATATGCAGACCAATATTGAGCCGTACGGTGATGCCGCGTTTGATATTATTTTATATTTTAATGAGAAAATATCATATTTAAAAACTAAAGGATATGATATAGATAAAATAATTTTAGACCCTGGTTTCGGTTTTGCGAAATCGGCGAAAGACAATTATAATATCTTAAATTATATATCATCTTTTAAATCATTAAATTTGCCTGTTTTAGCAGGTATTTCCAGAAAATCTTTTATTAATAATATTACAGGAAAGCAAAAAGAAAATATGCTTATAGGCAATATTGCTTTGGCTTCTTATCTGATTTTGAAAAATATTGATATAATTAGAGTTCATGATGTAGAACAAACTAAAATAACTTTAAATATTATTACAAAATTAAAAGAAAACTTGTAAAATTTCATATCTTAGTTTAATTTAATATATAATTTTTTTATGCTTTCTTTATTGCTTCAAAATTTTAGATGGCAAGACATTGCAGATATATTATTTGTAACTTTTATAATATATCGCATATTAATGCTAATAAAAGGCACTGGCGCATTTCAGGTATTAATAGGACTTATTGTTATTTTTTTAATTTTCTTAATAGCCGTGGCTTTAAAACTTTATGCTACAGAATTTATTTTTGGAGATTTTTTAAGTTCAATAATTATTGTCATAGTCGTACTTTTCAGAAATGAAATAAGAAAAGCTTTAATTGAAGTTGGAAAAAATCCATTTGCTATCGCACAGAATAAACTTGAGAAAGTGAGTATTATAGAAGAAACTTCGCATGCGGTAATAGAATTGGCAAATAAGCAAACAGGAGCAATAATCGTTTTTGAAAGAAATGTATTTCTTGGAGATTATTTAAAAATCGGTATTAAATTAGACTCTTTAATTTCACAAGAATTATTAATAAGTATTTTTACGCCGCCTTCTCCGCTTCATGACGGTGCGGTTATTATTCAAAAAGGCAGAATTACCGCTGCTTCCTGCTATCTGCCTCTGTCAACCGAAGAAAATATAGATCAAAATTTTGGCACAAGACATAGGTCTGCCATAGGACTTTCCGAATTAACCGATGCCCTTTCTATCGTTATTTCCGAAGAAACAGGGCATATCTCAATAGTAATGCCTAAAAAAATTATTAAAATTTCAAATATAGAAGAGTTGAAAACCGTTTTATTTAAAAATACTTCTGAACAAACTAATGAAAATAAGCTCTTATTAAAATCTGTTTATGAATTAATTTTTGGTACAAATAAAAACGATAATAATAATGAATAAAAATTTAAGAAATATAAAAAATATAGTAAAAGGCAACTCATGGCTTAAAATAATTTCTTTATTTATCGCTATTTTTATATGGATATATGTGATAGGCGGAAAAAAATACGATATTAATCTGCATGCCGGTCTTAAGATATATGCTTTGCCTAAAGGGCTTGCTATCAGCAATACTCTGCCAAAAAAAATTATAGTAAAATTAAGGGGTTCAAAAGTTTCATTTATGAAATTAAATAAAAAAATATATTTTAGAATTAACGGAAGCTCACTTTTAAGTAAAAAAAATACATTGATTTTAAGTCAGTCTTATTTAGATTTACCTTCAAGTATAAGAGTTGTAAGTATTTATCCTAAGATTATTCCTGTGATAATAAGCAGAATTGTTGTAAAATATATAAAAGTTCTTCCTTTATTTAAAGGAAAATTGAAAATGGGCTACTATCTAAAAAATATTTCTTTTTTTCCGCAATATGTAAAAGTTAAAGGACCGAAAGATATTGTAGATAATCTTTCGGTTATTACTACAAAAAAAATAAATATCAATAATCTTAAAAGAAATGCATTAGTCAGGATAAATTTAGTTGACCCTACAAAATTCCTTAAAATTTTATACAATAAAAAAATTAATATCAACTTAGTTATCGGCAGGATTAAAAAAAATGCGTAAATTGTTTGGTACAGACGGGATTCGCGGTATTGCAAATAAAGATCCGCTTACTCCCGAAAATGCTTTAAGGCTTGGGATGGCATTGATTTATGTTTTAAATTTAAAATCTCCGGGCAAAAAATTAAAAATCGTCATAGGAAAAGATACAAGAATTTCAGGCTATATGTTAGAAACGGCTCTTTCTTCAGGTATTTGTTCTATGGGTTCCGACGTATATCTCATAGGCCCTATGCCTACTCCGGGCGTTGCTTTTATAACTTCAAGCATGAGGGCAGACGCAGGGGTTGTAATTTCTGCTTCGCATAATCCGTATTATGATAACGGCATAAAGTTCTTTGACTGTAAAGGATTTAAATTTCCCGAAGAACTTGAATATAAAATTGAGGATGTATTTTTTTCATCTATACTTGATTCAAGCGAATTAAGACCTGTAAATGCCGATATAGGCAAAGCTCACAGAATTGATGATGCAACCGGAAGATATGTAATTTTTACAAAATTAACATTTCCAAAATGTCTTACGTTAAACAGACTTAAAATTGTGATTGACTGTGCAAACGGAGCAGGCTATAAAGCAGCCCCTGAAGTATTTAGCGAGTTAGGAGCGGAAGTTATAATCACGGCATCAAAACCCGACGGCTTGAATATAAATGAAAAATGCGGCTCTATGCATCCTGAATTTATCAGCTCGGAAGTTTTAAAAAATAAAGCAGATATAGGTATTGCATTTGACGGAGACGGCGATAGAGCAATTTTTTGTGATGAAAACGGTAAGATTTTGTACGGCGATGAATTTCTTGCTATTTGCGCTTTATATATGAAAGATATCGGAGAATTAAAAAATAACGGGATTGTGACGACGTCTATGTCAAACATTGCTCTTGAAATATTAATGAAAAAAAACGGCATTAATATAACTTATGCTGATGTTGGTGATAGATATATAATGGAACAAATGATTAAAAAAGGATTTAATCTCGGCGGAGAGCAATCGGGCCATATAATTTTTTTAGATGTTGCAAACACGGGGGACGCGACAATATCAGCTTTAAAACTTTTAACTATTATGATAAAATTAAATAAATCGTTGTCGGAGTTAAGAAAAATTATAACACCATATCCGCAAGTTTTAATAAATATAGATGTTCCGTATAAAAAGAATTTAGATGAATTGCCTGAATTCAATAAAAAAATTATTCATTATAATAAAATATTGGAAAATAAAGGAAGAATTTTTATAAGATATTCAGGCACGCAGAATTATTTAAGAATTCTTGTGGAAGGCGAAGACAATGAAGAAATTAATAAAATCGGATTAGACTTAAAAGAAGAAATATTGAAAAATTTTTAACAAAATTTATAATATGAAAAAAACTGCCTGATAAATAAATAAATAGATAAATTATATTATAAAACTACAGATAACGGAAATGAGTTTAGTATTCGAATTATATTATAAACCTATGGGAGCGTTTAAGTTTAAATTTATAAATATTTAATAAGTGTTTATAAATTTAAAATGACGGATAAGCAATGAAATTAGGGGTTAATATTGATCATATTGCAACTTTAAGAAATGCACGCGGGGGCGAATTTCCATCCCCTTTGCATGCGGCTTTTACAGTTTTAGAAGCAGGAGCTTTTAATGTAACGTGCCATTTAAGAGAAGACAGGAGGCATATAAAGGACAATGATATAAGATTAATCTCGGAACAGACAAAAAGATTAAATTTGGAAATGGCTGCAAATGACGAAATAATTTCTATAGCTCTTGAAGTAATTCCAAGATCAATTACTTTAGTTCCGGAAAAAAGGCAGGAACTTACCACCGAAGGCGGTTTAAACGTAGTTCTTGATATTGAGAAATATAAAAAAATAAATGATAAATTCAGGTCTAAAGGCATAAATGTATCGGCTTTTATTGAACCTGAAGAACTTCAAATTGAAGCGGCAAAAAAAGCTGAATTTAATTTTATTGAAATTCACACAGGGAAGTATGCGCAATATCTTGATCCTTTAAAAAGATATGAAGAATTAACCAGAATTAAAAAAGCAGCCGAATTTGCTTTAAATATTGGACTTAAAGTAAATGCGGGTCATGGATTAAATTATGAAAATACCCGCGATATAGCAGAGATAGCAGGAATTTATGAACTTAATATAGGTTATTCAATCGTAGCGCATGCTGTATTTACCGGCCTTGATAATGCCGTTAAAGAAATGCTTGATATTATTAAAACAGCCGGATTAATAAATAATTGCGGAAAATTAAAATAGTTAATTTTATAACATTAACTATTTTAATCTAGTTTATTTTATTAATATATAATTTATATCTGAATATTTATATACTATTTATTATTGTATTATTATTATAATAATAAACTTAAGTAAAATAATAAATAAAAAATATAATATAATATAATTATTTATAAAAAATAAAAAGGTATAATAAATTAAAATGCAAATTGCAATAATATTTAAAATAATAATACTTAAAGGTTTTATAAGTGATTAGCGGAATAGGACTTGATATTGTCAGCATTGACAGGATTAAGTCGTTAAAAGAAAATTATGGCGACAGATTCTTAAACAGGGTTTTTTCGGCAAAAGAATTAAATAATATTAATAAAATTAAACATAAAAATAAAATTGAACAAAAAATAGCAGGGTTTTTTGCGGCAAAAGAAGCCTTTTTAAAGTCTTTACATATCGGTCTTTTTTCTATTCCGTTTAATTCTATAAATGTGTTTAATGAGCAAAACGGAGCGCCTTTTTTATTTATAGATGATGAAATTAAAAAATTTATTTTAAATAAATATAACGCTAAAATAAATAAAATTAGTTTATCTATTTCTCATGACAATGGTTTTGCTGCAGCAATTGTTATATTAGAAAATTAAAAACATAAAATGAAATTATATTATTCGGAAAATTTAAAACAAATAGATTCTAAAACATATTCAGATTTTGGATATTCTGAAACTATTTTAATGGAAAATGCCGGTTCTGCATGCTTTAGAGAATTTGTCAAAATTTATAATAATAATGATTTAAAGTGCGATAGTATTATTTCTGTTATTTGCGGTAAAGGAAACAACGGAGGAGACGGTTTTGTATTCTCAAGATATTTATTTAATGCCGGTTATAACGTAAAAACGGTTATAACGACCGATACTGATAACTATGCAGGTATTGCTAAATTAAATCTTGAAATATTAATTAAATTAAATGCTGAAATAATTCCGGTGACAAAAGAAGACGACATAGGTATTTTATCAAATTTATTAGATAAAACAGATATTCTTGCAGATGCTGTTTTCGGTATCGGTATTAATCGGGAAATTACCGGTTTTTATAAAAATGTTATTGAAACTATTGATAGCAAAAACAATTATGACGTGTTATGCATAGATAATCCCAGCGGTTTTAACACCGATAGCGGTTTTTATATGGGAGCGGGCATAAAGAATAATATTAAAAAAATATTTACATTTGGCGGTTTAAAAGTCGGATTATATTTAAATGAAGGAGAAAAATTAAATTTACATAATAAAACAATATTAATAGATATAAACCATCCACGGTATTTATTAGAAAAATATTATTCAAATATTGAAACTTTGGATGAAAAAAAAATTGCCGCTCTTTTGCCGGAGAGAATGCCTTTTAACACAAAATTTGATTACGGTCATGTATTAATTATAGCAGGGAGTCCCGGAAAAACCGGAGCAGCATATATGTCGTCTTTATCTGCGCTTAAGGCAGGAGCAGGGCTTGTAACTTTGGCAGTGCCTAACGAACTGAATCAAATTTTAGAAATTAAAACATCAGAAGTAATGACTTACCCTGTAATTAACGACGGTTCGGGCTATTTTAACATTAACGGGGTTGACGATATAGCAAAAAACTTATTAAAAAACATAACAGCAGTTGTTATTGGTCCTGGACTCGGATTAAAAAAGCAGACGGCCGATTTTTTATATAATATTCTTGAAATAATTGAAGTCCCTATTATCATAGATGCCGACGGATTAAATTTAATTTCGGAAGATATGAATTTTTTTAAAAAATTAACTGCAAAAAAGAAAAATATTATACTGACGCCTCATTATAAAGAAATGGAAAGACTTACTAAAATTGACAGAAAAATAATAGAAAAAGACCCTATAAAAATCGGCAGCGAGTTTGTTGCAGAATATGGCGTCTATTTACTTCTAAAAGATTCCAGCATGTTTGTTTTTAGCAACAACGCTAAAGATAAAGCAATTCAATATAAACATAGTTCATTGCTTTCAAGCGGCGGAAGCGGGGATGTTTTAAGCGGTTTAACGGGTTCATTTGCGGCTCAGGGTATAGATTTATTTAAATCAATGTGTTTATCTTCATATTTATTAGTGTATTCCGCAAATAACCTTAAATGCAAATTCGGCGAATCAGGCGCCGGAGCAGTTGAAATAGCTTTAAATATACCGCATTCTATCAATTTGTTAAAAAATCCCGGATTCCTGCTTTCGCAGGAATGACTTTCTTCGGAATATAGAACAATAAGCAGAAATAAGCAGAGCGGAATAATAATTGTAGAGTGATAGTTAATATATAATAACAACATATAATATATATAAACATACATAGTTAATATATAATAACAACATATAATATATATAAACATACATAGTTAATATATAATAACAACATATAATATATATAAACATACAATGATAAATAAATTAATATAATAATAGAAACAAATAATATAAGAATAAGTATTAAATTAAAATATTGTGCATAAATATAATAATAAAAATAAATAAATAATTCAGGAATAGGAGCTTATATATGATAAAAGCAAAAGATATAATGAGTACAGATTTGATAACTGTAAATCAAGGCACCGATATTAAAACCTTATCTAAAATATTTATTGATAAAAAAATTAATTCAGTACCCGTAGTTGACGATGAGGGTAAACTAATGGGCATAGTGTCTGAGACCGATATTGTTTATCAGGATGCAAGTCTTCATATACCTACTGTTTTTACTATATTTGACAGTATTTTCTACCTTCAAAGTTCAAAACATTTTAAAGATGATTTAAAAAAGATAACGGGTTCTAAAGTTAAGGATATTATGACCGATAAAGTTGTTTCGGTTAAAGAAGATGATTCTATATATGATATTGCCACCATAATTACTGAAAAAAAATTTTATTCTATCCCGGTAGTAGATGATAATAATAATTTAAAAGGGATAGTTTCAAGATTTGATATAATAAAATCTATGATGAGCGGAAATCAAAAGTGAATTTGCCGTTTAAATATTTATCAAAATTTCCTTCCGAAACGGAACAAATATCAAAAGAATTCGCAAGCATTGTGTTTTCTGGAGATTTCATTCTTTTAAAGGGAAGATTAGGCGCCGGAAAAACAAAATTTGTTTCAGGATTTGTTAAAAATTTTTGCAATAACACGGATAATAATATTGTAACAAGTCCGACTTTCAGCTTAATAAATAGATATTTTTGCGATGAAAATATAGTAATTGATCATTTTGATTTTTACAGACTAAAAAATTTATATGATCTTGAAAATTCTGGATTTTTTGATTCTTTAGCATCCGATTCTATTACAATAGCGGAATGGGGAGATAAAATTGATTTTGATTATAGAAATATTTTAAAAAATTATTATTTTGAAGTTACTATAATTACAAAAGAAGATGGTAGTAAAGACATAGATAATAAAAACACGGAGAACATAGCTATGAACATAAATAATAATAATGCAGTAAATTTGCCTGAAAATTCGCTGAAAAATTTATATAGAGAAATAATTATTGATAAAAAATATATTTAAACATGTTAATTTTTATTGAATTATACTTGACCTTAATCAATAATAATATTTAGTCAATATAAGATTCATATCTTAATCCGGTAATAGAAACTGTCATTGATATATAAATGACAAGCAATACTGGCTGGATTCCCATCTGCGAGGGAATGGCTTTGAAATGAAAATTAAAAATTAAAATAAAGAAAAACTATAAATTGATAAGTTTAAATTAATTAATTAATTAATAAATAAAGGAAATCTATTATGGAAAATTTTGATATCTGCGTAATAGGCGGGGGTCCCGCAGGTTATGTAGCGGCATTGAAATCAGCGCTTAACGGTATGAAAATTGCTGTAATTGAAAAGGATAAATTAGGCGGAACTTGCCTAAATAGAGGATGTATACCCACAAAAGTATTATACTCAAAAGCTAAATTTTTAAATAGTTTGAAATCGGGAGTAAGCGGTTTTCATATAGATAAATATAATTATAATTATGAAGATATAATAAACTATAAAGATGAAGTTGTTTCAACATTGGTAAGCGGCGTAGGTAAATTGCTAAAAGCAAGGAATGTCAGTGTTTTTAACGGTGCAGCTTTTATTGTATCTGCCCCCGATAAAAAAAATAATATTTCAGGAGTGATTAAAATAGTTATTAAAAGTCAAGAAAATAACAATAACAATAATAATAATAATAATAAGGAATTAGAAATATCCGCATCTAATATTATAGTTGCGACAGGATCCTCTCCTGCTATGATTCCTGCATTCCATATAGACCATAACAATATTATTACTTCCGACGAAATATTAAATATAAAATCAATACCGAAAGATATCGCTATTATCGGAGCAGGGGTTATCGGATGCGAATTTGCGAATATTTTTAACGAATTTGGTTCTAAAGTTACGATGCTTGAACTTTTGCCGGCTATATTAAGTACGGAAGATAAAGAAATTTCTAAATTTACCAATAAAATACTGGCATCAAAAGACATTGAAATTAGAACTTCTATTGAAGTGGATAATATATCGGCCGGCGGCAAAGGCGCAATTGTTTCGCTAAAGACGGGAGAAAAGATTGAAGCGGAAAAAGTATTGGTGTCTATCGGCAGAATTCTTAATACGAATAATTTAGGTTTAAAGGAAATAGGAGTAGAATTGGATTCTAAAGGAAAAATAAAAACGGATGTTCATAATGAGACAAATATTGCAGGAATATATGCTTGCGGTGATATAATAGACGGTCCTATGCTTGCTCATAAAGCATCTTATGACGGCATTATCGCTTCTGAAAATATTGCAGGCAGGAAAAGAGAAAAAAACTATTCCGTCTTACCATGGTCTATTTATGTTAATCCGCCTATCGGAACCATCGGACTGAAAGAAGGCGATAAAGAATTAGAAAGTATAAAATATAGAGTCGGCCGTTTTTCTTACGGGGCTAACGGTATGGCTCTTGCCATGGAAGAGAAAGAAGGATTCTTGAAAGTTTTAACGGAAGATGAAACAGGTAAAATTATCGGCGCGACAGGCATCGGCGCAGATATGCCCGAACTGATAGCCGAAATTACTGCTATTATGCATTTTAACGGAAATATAAAAGATGCAGAATTTACTATCCATTCCCATCCTACATTATCGGAGATAGTTCCCGAAGCTGTGCTGGATTCAATAGGAGAGGCTATTCATAAATATAATCCGAGAATGTTTAAAAAATAATTATATAAAAATTAAAAATAAACAAGAGGTCTGTTTATGCCCCTTATAGTGCAGAAGTTCGGCGGAACTTCAATGGGAAATATAGAAAGAATAAAACACGCGGCAACGCGGATAATCGGCGAAAAAATTAAGAATAATGAAATTGTTGTTGTAGTTAGCGCAATGAGCGGGGAAACAAACAGACTTTTAGATCTTGCTCTTAAAATTGGCGGAAGCCATAACAACTTAGCAACCGATATGATAATTTCTACAGGGGAGCAGGTCAGCGCAGGTTTGCTTTCAATAGCTTTAAATAATGAAGGGTATGAAGCCGTGCCTATGCTTGCTCATCAAGTTAAAATTAAAACTGACGGATCATATGGAAACGCGAGAATTTTTTCTATAGATATTGAAAATATAAAAAAAGAATTAGATAAAAATAAAATAGTCGTAGTTGCAGGTTTTCAAGGTATTGATGATTCAGGATATATAACAACATTAGGCAGAGGCGGTTCTGATACTACCGCAGTAGCGATTGCCGCCGCCTTAAATGCAGACAGATGCGATATTTTTACCGATGTGGAAGGGGTTTATACATCTGATCCTTCTATTGTTCCTGAAGCTCGAAGATTAGACAAAGTTTATTTTGATGAAATGATTGAAATGTCAAGCTTAGGCGCTAAAGTTTTGCAAATTCGTTCCGTTGAATTTGCAATGAAATATAAAGTTAATTTATTTGTAAAATCAACTTTTATTGATGGACCCGGAACTCAAATTAAATTTTCAAGTAAAGAGGACAATATGGAAGAATTGCAAGTTTCAAGCGTTGCTTGCGATAAAGATGAAGCAAAATTATCTATAAGAGGTATTCCCGATAAACCGGGAATAGCGGCGGCTATATTTTCGAGCATAGCGGATGCGGGGTTAGTTGTTGACATGATAATTCAAAACATCTCCGTTGAAGGTTTAACCGATTTAACATTTACGGTTACCAAAAAAGACCTTAAAAAGGCTTTAGAAATTGCTCAGAATATCGGCAAACAACTTAATGCAAAAGAAGTGTTGTCCGATGATAAAATTGCTAAAATATCGGCTATAGGTGTCGGAATGAGAAATCATTTCGGAACGGCATCTACTATGTTTTCAGCTCTTTCTAAAGAAAATATCAATATAATGATGATTTCTACTTCAGAAATTAAAATTTCATGTATAGTTGAATTAAAATATGCGGAGCTTGCAACGAGAATATTACATGAAGCTTTTAATCTCGGATTGAAAAATAATTGTGATTGTAATAATAAATAATGACAATAAAAAATTAATAATAATGATAACAATAATAAGTAATTAATATTAATAACAGCAATAATAATATAAATTAATAATGAAAACCGAAAAAGTTTTGAAAAATAAAGATTTCAATAGAAAAATTGAAATATACGATAGTACGTTGAGAGACGGAACGCAAGGCGAAGGTTTTTCTCTTTCTTTAGACGACAAATTGATTATAGCCGATATTCTTGATGAGCTTGGAGTGCATTTTATTGAAGGCGGCTATCCTTTATCAAATCCGAAAGATAATAAATTTTTTGAATTGTCGTCGAAGAAAAAATATATAAATTCTAAAATAACGGCTTTTGGCAGTACTAAAAAGAAAAATTCTAAAGCGTCTTCAGATGTGGGTCTTTTAACTTTATCTGATTTAGACGTGAAATATGTAACTATTTTTGGAAAATCATGGGATTTACACGTTAAAGAGATTTTAAAAGTATCATATGAAGAAAATTTAGAATTAATTGCCGATTCCGTAGAATTCTTAAAACAAAGCGGCAAAATTGTTTTCTTTGATGCAGAACATTTTTTTGACGGTTTTAAAAATAACGAAGAATATTCCGTTAAAACTATTAAATCGGCACTATCTTCGGGAGCCGAAAAAGCCGTGCTTTGCGATACTAACGGCGGGACATTACCTCATGAAATTTCAAATATAATCAATAAATTATCCGATTATTATAATATTGACCCTGATAAATTAGGCATTCATGCGCATAATGATACCGATTGCGCGGTTGCGAATACTATTTCTGCTGTTTTAAGCGGCATTAGTCATGTTCAAGGCACAATAAACGGTTATGGAGAAAGAACCGGCAATGCAAATTTATCGTCTATAATACCTAATCTTGAATTAAAATTAGGATTTCATTGTATTTCCAAAAATAAATTAAAAAATTTAACTAAAGTATCACATCTTATAGATGAAATATCTAATAATATTCCTGTAAAAAACAAAGCTTATGTAGGGGAAAGCGCATTTGCCCATAAGGCAGGAATGCATGCAAATGCCGTTCTTAAAAATCCTTCATCTTACGAGCATATTGATCCTTTATTGGTCGGTAATGCCCGTAGATTTTTAATATCGGATCTTTCAGGAAAAGGAAATATTGAAGCTAAAGCAAAAGAACTCGGTTTTGATTTAAGCCGCATAAATGAAGAACAAGAAAAAGAATTGCTTAATAAAATTAAGGAAATGGAAAACCATGGGTTTAATTTTGAAAGCGCGGACGGTTCATTTAAGATGCTTCTCAATAAATATTCGTCTAAAAAATATAATAATTATTTTAAATTGATTTCCTTCAGGGTTGCAATTGAAAAAAATACGCTGCAGAATAATATTGAAGACAACGAAAATAATTATAATATTTTAAGTGAAGCTGTAGTTATGCTTGATATTAACGGTAATATTGAACATACGGTAGCGCTTGGAGACGGTCCGGTTAACGCGCTTGATAATGCCTTGAGAAAATCTTTATTAAAATTTTATCCGATATTAAATGAAATGAAATTATCGGATTTTAAAGTTAGAGTAATAAATAGCAGCAATATGAAATCCGGCACAGGGTCTTTTGTAAGAGTTTTAATAGAATCTTCTGATAAAACTTCTAAATGGACGACTATCGGCGTATCCGAAAATATTATAGAAGCCAGTTATCAGGCTTTAGTTGACAGTATTAATTATAAATTAATAAAAGAAAATATATAAATTAGTTTATTATTATATTTTATATATATAATGTTTATTAAATATTATTTTTAAATTAAATTTGATATTAATTAATGTTAATAAATTATTTTATTTATTATTATATTGCGCTGAAAGTTTTATAATTACCTTAATAAATATAAGAATTTGGATATTAAACATAAGATAAAATTAAGGAAAAATTTATGATAGATTTTGATAATATTAAAGAAAAAGGTTTTTTTAAAGCATTTGTTTTAACCTGGAAGAAATCTCTTTTTTCTCCTGAAATTTTTTTTGGAGAAATAACATCCGACGACAATGTATTACATCCTTATTTTTATGCTGTTATTTTTGGTTACGTAAATCTTGTATTTTCTTTTTTTTGGGAAATATTTTTCTTCAAAATAGGTTTTTATTCAAATTATTCATTTTTGCCAAAGATTCCATTATTGTTTGCGCATAAAGATACTATTACTTTATTTATAATTTTCGGGATATTAATATTATTAATCTTCTTTGGAATTTTGTACAGCTTATTTTTATTGCTATTAAGCGCTATTTTACATGGTTTTATTCGTTTGTTCGGAGGCAAAAAACATTTTAGATATACATTCAGGATAATTTGCTATACGGCGGGGGTTAATCTTTTTTCTATAATGCCTATATTTGGCTATAATATAATTTTAGCATGGTTTTTTGCTCTGACGGCAATAGGAATTAAAAAGACGGAGGGCATTTCTACTGCAAAGTCAATTATTATAGTTTTACTGCCTTATATTTTTATATCTCTAATTATGATAACATTTATAATTAAAATAATTACGACGAGGAGTTAATTTTTTTAATCTTATCAATTATATTAGTTGTTGATTTTTCATTAACATAATCTATAAGAACTACTTGACCGCCGTATGATTTGACTATATCAGATCCTGCTATTTCTTTATTTTTGTAGTCTGAACCTTTAACTAAGTAATCGGGCTTAATTTCATTTATTAAATTATACGGCGTATTATCGTTAAATATAACAACAAAATCCACAGGTTTTAAATTTGAAATTATATAAGCTCTGTCATCTTCAATAATTATCGGTCTATCGTTTCCTTTTAGTTTCTTAACAGACGAGTCGCTATTGAGACCTACAATTAAAATATCGCCTAATTTTTTTGCTTTATTAAGGTATATGACATGTCCGGCATGAATAATATCAAAACATCCGTTGGTAAAAACTATTTTTTTTGATTTATTTTTAAGTTTGGCGACTATTGTATTTAAGACTTTAATATTATTAATAATTCTATTCATTTCTAAAATTTATTGCCGCTAAAAACTGAAAAAAATAATTAATTATAAAATAAATTTACAGGGATTATCAATTTATTTATTTTTTTATTTTATTAAATTTTATTATTACTATCCCTAAAAATAAACCAAAAATAAACCAAAAATAAACCCGCGCTATTATTAATTAATTATAATAAATAATAGCGCGGGAAAAATGGAGAAAAGAAATACATATTATGTTTATTATATAATAAACATAAAAAACTTGTCAATATAAATCTTTAACCCAAATTTGCCGATAGAAAATAAATTTTTACGGAAGAAGAATAGTGTTATATTATAAAATATCTTAAAAAATACACTTGAAATTTATTAACAATAAATGTTAATCTATACAGAATATATTATAAATATTAAAAAGCAAATAAAGATTGATTATAGTATAGATTATATTCAATAAATATAATCTATAAATTATAAGCAGTTTAAAAATAAACAATTTTAAAGGAGAGGTGTCCGAGAGGCCGAAGGAGCATGACTGGAAATCATGTATAGATGTGAGTCTATCGAGGGTTCGAATCCCTCCCTCTCCGCCAGATTCAAAACAGCTGATTTTTTAATGTTTTTTTAATAATTAAACTAATTATTAAAAAAAATTTAATGACAATTTAAATAATTTTAATGATAAAAAATTTATTAATTAACTAATAAAAATAAATAACAGCGATGAAATTTATTTTGCAATAATGGGATTTTTTGATTGAAAAATAAATTATTATTTATATTTATTGTATTTGTAATGCAGTATTATTATTTTTTGATATACAAAAAATAATATAATAATATATTTATATGTTTAATAATTAATATTATAATATTGCCATCATGGAGGTATAAAAATGTTCGGTTTTTCTCCTATAATTATTTTTGTATTATTACTAATCGTAGTTTTAATATTTGGAGTAGGTAAATTGCCTGAGCTGGGAAGCGGTATAGGAAAAGCGATTAAAAATTTCAAAAGAGGCGCATCGGGGAAAGATGAAATAGACGTAACTCCCGAACCAGCTAAACATCAAATTAAAAAAATATCGGCGGCGCCTAGAAAATCAACTAGAAAAACAACTTCAAAAAAAAATTCGGCTAAACGAAATGTAAAAGTAAAAGTAAAAAAAGCTTAAAAATAAAAACAATTATGGTTTATTAATCTTCTATTATTAAATCGGCTGGTGTTTTATTTCTTCTTGATAACATAAAAATGACTGACATTCACTGAAAAATTTTTAGTACCTGTAGGCACATTAAGAAAAACAACCATAAATTTTATAGGGCGTTGAGGTAATATCTCTAAATCTGACATATTATTCCCGTTTTTATTTTGCGTTGCCTGATTTATTGAGACATTAGACATTGTCTTTAGTTTATTTATATTTATGGAATTTCCTGCATAAACATACTTAGTTGCTAAAATTATATTTTTAGAACTATACAGATCGCACTTTAATTTTACGAACCCGATTGGAAATTTATTATTATTTGATAAAAATCCTGTTATTAATAAATTATTTTCAGGCAATGTTTTTGATCTATAAAGTTTAGTCTTTAAATTAAAAATTTTTATGTGTATATTGTTGCTCGGATAAAATGTTTTAAAGATATAATATATAGAAATAATCGCCGCTATAGATAAAAAAATATAAAAAATTTTCTTGCCTACAGTGTTATATCTTATTTTCCTATTTTGGTTATTTTTTTTTTGAAATTTATTGTTTTCGGAAGTTTCCGATAGTTTTTTTCTTACATTTTGCCCGTTTATATTTTCACTAAAATCATCTAACGTAAAATCAATATTTTTATCTTTACCTTCCTGATGATTATCGTCTCCCAAAGTCCAGCGTTCCATATTTTTTGTATTTGTAATAATTCTAATTAATTTTTATTACTATATTATTTCATTATATCATATTTTATATCATCATTATATCATATTTTTATTCGGTTTTAATTAAATTTTTAATATTAATTAATGAATTAATTATCATACTATAATATAAAAAGTTAATCTAATATTGTTTATTCCCAAAATTGCCGATAGAAATTTATAGACTGAATTCCCGCCCACGCGGGAATGACTTTGATGGGTTTTAAAAGTTCACCCGTTTGGTGTCATTCCTGCGAAGGCAGGAATCTATTATTGTTGAAGCATTGCGGTATTCTCAATAATCTCTATCGGCAATTTTGGGTTATTGCATAATATAATTACACAATATTGCAATATGTTTTTCTTCACTATTGCAAAAAAGATATTGCTTATTTTTGAGTTGGATTTTTCATTCTGCAAGTTTATAAAATTTAATTAATGTAATATTAAATAGTTATAAATGCCTATATTTACAATAGTACAATAGAAATTCCTAATAACAATTAGGCAACTGTTATGTTTAAAACAAACAATATAATTTTTTAAAAAATAGTTTAATATAAAAAAAGTTAATTTTTATATTAATTATTAATATTTGTATTTTTATGTTTGCATGATATTATTTAATTATAAAATAAAATGCAATCTATAGTAAGTGCACAGTATCTAAAAATATTCTAAAATACCCCGGCGGTTTTATAATGTAGATTAAAGGAAATTAATTATAGTTATACTATTGGTAAAAAATAAAATAAATAATGGATATGTTTTGTAAGTTGCTTTCATTTTTAACAGGCGAACAAAAATTCAAATCTTTTTTCTATAATCTGCCGCTTCCTTCCTTTATTGTTGATATTGAAAACGGTCGTTTTATGGATGTCAACAATACTGCCGTAAAATTTTACGGTTATTCAAAAGAAGAATTATTAAACATGAGCGTGGCGCAAATAAACATTTCCAACACCCCTCAAGAACTTAAAATTTTCAGAAAAACAGCGGCGGTAGAGGGGAGCGGGGTTACTACTTTTGAACATAGACTTAAAAACGGTGAAATAAAAATAGTCCAGCCTTATGCGGCTGCGATTAAATTAAATAATAAACAGAGTTTACTCGTAATAATTTTAGACATTACCGAAAACATAGCAAATGAAAAATGGATGCATACTCTTTACACGGCAATAGAAAACAGCCCCGATTGGATGATGGTGACCGATAACCTTGGAAATATTGAATATGTTAATGACGGTGTAAAAAATATAAGCGGATATAAAAAAGAAGAGTTATTAGGAAAAAATCCTCGGGTTTTTAAATCCAGATTGCTTAGCGCAGGATTTTATAAAAACTTCTGGGATACAATAAATTCAGAAAAAGTTTTTAACGGTATTTTTATAAACAGAAGGAAAAACGGCGAATTATTTAGTTTAGTAACAACGATTGTTCCTGTAAAAAATAAAAAAGATTCTAAAGTTATAAATTTTGTGTCAATAGGTAAAGATATAACGCAGGAAAAAGCATTGGAAGAAGAATTAAGATATATCTCAATTTATGACCCTTTAACCGGACTTCCGAATAGGAATCTCTTTATCCTTACCATTAATATCTACTTTAACAGTAGAGAATACAGAGAGAAAAAATTAAGTGCTTATCTTATAATAATTGATGTTTATAAATTATCCTATATTAACAATACTTATGGATATGATATCGGAGATAAAATTCTGCAAAGATTTTCAAAAAGATTAAATAAAATTATAGGGGTTGGTGATATACTTGCAAGGATAGGCGGAAATGAGTTTGGAATATTATTTATTGATTTACAAAATGAAGAAGGTATTTTACAGATAATTGAAAAAATAAAAGAGGAATTTAAAAATCCTTTGTATGTCGGTGAACTTTCCGCTCCCGAGTCGGAGACAAAAGACTACTGTGTTGCCAATGTAAATGAAGATAATACAATAATACCCGAGTCATTTAATATTGCTTACACTATGGGGATATCTATCTTTCCTGATGACGGAAAAAATGCGGAAGATATCTTGAAATCAGCCTATATTGCACTTTTAAACGCAAAGACGCAGGGGGAAGGGGGATTAGAATTTTTTAAAGCATCAATGAACATAGAAGTATCCGATTTTTTACTGATAAAAGATAATATAATAAACGCATTTAAAAATAGAGAATTTTTAATCTATTATCAACCATATTTTGACATAAAAACAGGCAAAATAACCGGCATGGAGGCTTTGGCAAGATGGAACAACGGCGATAAGGGAATTATATCCCCTATTAAGTTTATTCCGCCCCTTGAAAGAATAGGGCTTATACGGCATTTTGAAGAATATTTAATAGATATTATTTGCAGGAATTTAAAAGAGTGGAAAGAAAAAGGTCTTAATATTGTGCCTGTTTCCATGAATATATCGCCTGTCAGTTTTAGAAAAGAAGGATTAATAGACATGATAGCTTCTGCATTAGACAGATACGAAATAACCCCGTCATTGCTTGATATTGAAATAACTGAAGGCGTATTTATACAAAACCTTGATGATACCCTTAAAATATTAAATGCTTTTAAAGAAAAAGAGATTAAAATTTCTATTGATGATTTCGGCACGGGTTATTCTTCTTTATCTTATATAAAAAATATACCCGCAGATTTTATTAAAATAGATATTTCGTTTACAAGAGGTATGATGAAAAGTTCTAAAGACTTGGCAATAGTTAATACGGTCGTAGTTCTTGCTTCTAAATTAGGCATGAAGACTATCGCCGAAGGGGTGGAAACCGACGAACAGTTAAAGATATTAAAATCTTTAGGATGCGATATTGTTCAAGGATATTTATTTTCAAAACCCGTACCTGATGATGAAATTTTACACTTTTTAAAACAGCCGTAAAATTATAAACCTAAAATAAATTGTCTATCGGCAATTTTGGGATTGATATGCTTTATTTGACTTTTTCGTTAATTGTGATATATTTAATAGAAGTTTATATAATAACTAATATTAATTGGAACTTAATTATTAGTTATTATTAAATGTAAAAATTGCATTATTATAATAAATGTTATTATTTATTGATTGTAAACCAGGAGGAAAATAAAATTTTTAAAACTTTGTATTTATATTTAAAGAAAAGTATTTTATTTTATTTATCTATTTTTTTTATACTATTTTGTTTTGTATTGTTTAACAATAATAGCTTAAAAAAAGCTTATGCTGGCGGATTTATGTTTAGCATAAACACGCCAAATATAAATTTCAGCATAGGAAGCGGGGTTAATGCTTTTTTTTCTCCGTCATATGAAAATTATATTTATAGTGCTAACGGTATGTATTATATGTGGGCATCAAATAATTGGTACTACGGATTATATTCCGAAGGACCATGGTACCCGTTATCGCCTTCTTATGCTTATATGCTGCCGGGACCTTTAGCTTACGGTCCGCCTATGCTTCCGCCGGGACAGCCCGGACCGCCGCCTCCGCCTCCTCCAGGACCAGGACCGCAGCCTTTTGGACCTCAGGGACCAGGGCCGCAAGGACCGCCTCCTCCAGGACCAGGACCGCAAGGACCGCCTCCTCCAGGACCAGGACCACAGCCTTTTGGACCTCCAGGACCAGGACCGCAAGGACCGCCTCCTCCGCCATCGGGTGGACCAGGACATCCTGGACCATGATACGTCGCGGGTCGTTAGTATGGACATATATTTATAAATAGAAAGGTAATGCGATGTGAGATAAAAATTTGCCAAATATTAGGAAGCGGATAGTGGGCTGGTGCTCCTCGTTGACTTCAAATCAATTGGCGCCCCCAATAAGGGTGAGGTGGGTTCGATTCCCATACGCTTCCGCCAGTAAATATCATTTTATTAAAATAAATTGATTAACTTATATGGAGGTAATATGCCTTTGGTATCCGCTAAAGAAATACTTGATGACGCAAATAAGAAAAATTACGCCGTAGGAGCTTTTAATATTAACGATATGGAATTCTTGAAAGCTATTTTTTCGGCTGCAGAATCTGAAAAAGCGCCTATTATCATCGCTGCAAGTGAAGGAGCTATAAAATATGCAGGAGCAGGAATGCTTTATGCTATGACAAAAACAATGGCGGATAATTCTAGAATACCTGTCGCTCTTCATTTAGACCATGGTTCAAATCTTAATTCAGTTCTAATTGCTATTAAAGCAGGTTTTACATCGGTTATGATTGATGCTTCGCACTATCCTTTTGAAGAAAACCTAAAAATTACAAAACAAGTCGTCAATATTTGCAAACCGTTGGGAATTTCGGTAGAGGCAGAACTCGGTAGACTAAAAGGTATTGAAGACAATGTTTCTGTTGCCGACAGAGATGCTGTTTTGATTAATCCTGCTGAAGCTAAAGATTTTGTCGAATCTTCAGGAATTGATTTTCTAGCTCCGGCAATCGGTACATCGCACGGAGCATTTAAATTTAAAGGCGAAGCCAAGTTAGATTTTGAAAGATTAAAAAAAGTAAAAGAACTTACACATATCCCACTTGTTTTACACGGCGCTTCATCCGTTCCCGAAAGAGCTTCTAAAAAATTTGAGGAATTTGGCGGAGATTTAAAAGGAGCAAAGGGCGTTCCTTTTGATATAATAAAAGAAGCAATAAAATATGGCATAAATAAAGTAAATACCGACACTGATTTAAGAATTTCTTTTCTTGCAAAGGTAAGAGAAAGCTTTGCCACCGATAAGTCTCAAATAGATCCGAGAAAAATTTTCGGTCCTGCAATGGAATATGTTACAGATATAATAAAAGAAAGAATGAAAATTCTCGGATGTTCAGGTAAAGCTTGATCGTCTATATATAAATAAATTGTTAAATTAAGATGATTTTAAAGAGATATTAATTCTATGTGTGAACTTGAAAATAATATAAGCATTATTATTTCATAAAAAATTATTTAACATTAATTATTTAAAGATTTAATGAAAGAATAATGCTTATATTATTTATTATATTTATTTTTTTATATGTTTACTATTCACATAATATTTATGGCATTTTTTTTAGCTTAAATTGTATTGGTTACTTTATTGTATTTATGGTTTTTCAGGGACAGCGCAAGAGTGTCCTGCCATAAGTTCTATAAATACCGTATCGCAATAAACCGCAATCTCATCCAATTTTTTTTCAACTTTTTTGTCAGAAAAATAGGGTATTAATTGGTTTAATAAATTTGATAATTTTGGTTCTAAATCTTCTTTAGAAATTTTCTCAAGATTAAAATTTGATAAATTTGATTTTTTTATTGAGTTTGATATTTCATCTAAAATCATCCCCGTAAAAGAAATAATACTTGATGCCGCATCTCTTTTATCTTCGTTTAACCCATAATCTTTTACATCATTTATATAAGATTTTATTTCATTAAAAATTTTATCTATTTTATCTTTATCGTTATTAAAATTATTTTTGTTATTATTATCGCTATTACTGCTGTTGTTTGTTAAATTTTCCATTATATTTTTCTAATGCCTCCGCATTATTTTTTCGGATTCTTAGTTCTTCAAGCACATCGCTTGCTTTAAATATTATAACACGTTTGTATAATTCTTCAATTTCTTTTTTTTCACGCAATTTATTATTTATTTCATCAATAAATTGCTGATAGCTCTTACGCTGTCCTTTTTTTAATTTTCTTTTTTTAATTTTCTTCATGGTTGCTCCTTTTATTTAATAAATATTTTTAAGAATTAAATAATATCATTTTAATGTTACATTTTTATGACATTTTTAAAAATAAAATAAAATAAATAGAAATAAAATTTACGGCAAATATTGCATATTTATTAATAATATTAAATATATATATAGTATTTAAACAAAACTTTAATATTTAAATAATAAATTTGAAATAAAACTGACATAATATTGTAATGTTTAAATGATATAAATTTATATTATGAAATAAAAAAAATAGAATTAAATTTATTCAAATTAAATATACAAATATAATCTTTTAAATTTTAAATATAATTAATTATAAATTAAATTAATATAAGGGAAATTTAAACGGGAGGGTAAAAAAATGAAGATAATTGATTTTTACGACAAGGCTGCAATTCAATTAGAATCAGGAATTATTTCAGGACTATTTGAAGAACAATTATTTAACAAATTAAACCGTTATACTTATTTTATATTTTTTTCAAAAGAACATATTTTTAATAACATTAATATTATTAAAAAAAATAATATAAATAATGTTAAAAATTACAAGCATATCAATAATAAGAAGAGTAGAAATAAAACTAACGATAATAGCACTAACAATAACAGTATGTTTTATCAGATATTTCAAATAAAACAAAAAAATATTTTTTTTAATTACCGTAATAAATTTAAAAATATATATTTGCCGTTATTTTTATTTTCAGTTTCAATTTTGTCAATTGCTTCTCCAGCTTATTCTTATATAAATTTAAATCAAGGCTCGCTTGGTATAGGTGCTTCAGGAATATTAAACGAAGCTACGACATGGATTTGCTATAGGTTAGCTCCCGCAACATTAACGTTAGGATTAATTAAAGGGTTTTATGATATAAAACAGCATAAACCAGATGCAGCAAGAAAAGCTTTTATAACTGCAGCTGCGGGAACCGGCGTTATGCTTGCTCCGACAATTACAGGCGCAGTTTTAGGCATTGTTCAAAATGCCGGAGGCGCAGCTAACGGCGTTACTATAGGTTCGGGAAACGGTTCAACGACTGTAGGACAGCCTTAATATAATATTCTAAAAAAAATAAATTACTAATGTATAAAAATTATTAATTAAAATAAATAATCAAATAAAATGAGTTTTACTAATTTTAAAATACACAGAGGGATTCATGAAAAAGTAACAAAATTAGGTTTAGAACTTTATGATTGGGGATTATATATTTTCCTAACGATGTTCATAATATTATTATTAAAAAAAGAAATTCTGATAACTATTTTATTAGATCTTTTAATTTTTATTTTTTTAAAAAAGTATAAAAAAGGGAAACCTGATTTTTATACAACTACACTAATTAATTACTTTTTTATAACAAAAAAACTATTTGTTTTTGAGCCGCACCGCTATATTGCAGAGACAAAAAATATTATTGAAAGCTATTATGAATAAAATAAAACTAATAAATAAAACATAAGATATCACAGTAGCTATAACATTACATAGCACGGTAGATAAGCCATAATAATTAATAAAATTAAGTAAAATAACTAAATTATTTAAATTTGATAATACAGAACACTATATTGGATTAAAGACATATAATAATTAAAATTAACTAAAATTAACTATCTGATATGTTTGTAAATACGGTTTTAAAAAAACAAAATCAATATGAATCTTTAAATAACTATATAAATCTATTAAGTATATTTAAAGATATTATTATAGGTATTGACGGGTCGCTGACTGTAGGGTTCGCGGTACGAGGATTCGATTATTTTATGGCGAATGACGAAATAATTAACGATACTGCTTATATTAACGATATTTTATTAAATTTATTAAATGAAGATATTTCGCTTCAATGGGTGTACAAAGTATCCGATTCCGATAAAGATTTTATATCAAATTATACAAAAAGTTCAAATCCTCCTGAAAAATATTTATATATAAAAGAAAAAAAGATTAAATCTTTAAATGCCGATTTAATTAAAAAAATAGATATATTTCTTTTTTGCACAATGTCGGGCTTTAGACCATGGAAAATTAATAATATAAATTTATTTTCAAAATTATCTCAATTTGCCTCTAATCTGCTAACAATTAAGCCAAAGGACGCACTTAATAAAAATTCAAAAGAGAAAGCAAAAAAAGAGTTTGACTATATGCTGAAAAAGATTGAAAACATTGAAAATAATTTAAGCTTTTTTTCTTCAAGGCTAAACATAAAAATAAGACGAATGTCAAATCAGGAATTGGTTGATTATTTTTACAATGAACTTAATCCTGAAAGATCGCAATATGTAAAAGCTCCATTTTATAATAACATACTAACTGAAGCTGCATATAGAAGTTCTTTAATATTTTCGCCAGCGGAAATAAATAAAGATTATTTTTATATTGACGGATATTATTTTAAATTTATTAATATGCACCGCCTTCCTTCGCAGACAGATTCATTCGGCATCACAAAAATATTAAATTTAGAATCTAACGATATTAAAAACTTTTTTCCGTTTGATATTCAAGTTGCCTTTAATATACCTGAACAGGAAAAAATAATTAATAAAATTCAATCGGAAAGAAATATTAAAGCAAGTTTGACAGATGCCGTCAACGGCGGTTATGTTGATCATAAAGGTACCAATATTACATCTCAGATGGATGAATTTTTGGCAGAAATATCTAAACTTCAAAAAAAAGCCGTAAATATGTCGTTCTGTATCAGACTAAGATCTAAAAATTTAAAAGAGCTGGATTATATGTCTTTGAAAATTTTGCAATCATTTAAAGATTTTAATTTTATGGAAGGAATAATAGACAACATGGAACACCATAATTTATTTTTATCATTTTTTCCGGGGCAGTCTTTTTTTAATAGAAGGTTTAAAACTTTGCTATCTCCGGCGGCATCATCATTTTTTCCGCTGCATGAGGGATTTAAAGGAACCGATAATTGTTCTATACCTCTTAAAAATAACAGATTTGAGCCGGTCAGTTTAGATCTTTACAATAATAAGCTGCCTTCAAAGCACGGCGTGATTTTTGGAAAGACGAGAAGCGGAAAAGGATTCATGCTGAACGGATTTTTATCTAATTTCTTTTTATCCGGAGATAATTATCATATTATCGGGGTTGATATAGGAGGCACATACAGAAAATTTTGCAGAATATTTGACGGAGACTACTTTGAAATAGATATGGACGGAACATATTGTTTAAATCCTTTTCCGCCTAAAAAAAATATTATTAAACGAATAAATAAAGAAGAAGTATTTGATGCGGATATTATGGTTTTTTTAATCGGCATTATAGCTCTTATGATAGAGCCAAAAAACAGCCTTTCCCCAAATGATAAAACAATTATAGCGCGAGCTATTCAGGCTTCGTACGATTCAATAAAAGATGAAAACGATATGCCTATTATTTCAGATATCAACAATATTTTATTCAATTATAATGAAGCAAGAGATACAGAAGATAAAAGAAGAGCTATGGAAATGGGAAAAAATCTTTTTCAATGGACGGACATTAGTTCACCGTACAGCATATTGCTTAATAGAAAAGGCGGTTTAAATATTGACAATAAAATAGTAATTTTTGATTTGCAAAAATTAAAAGGGCATGAAGATTTACAAAAAATTGTGTTTGCTATAATAAAAAATTTATCATTTAAAAAAATGTACGACAAACATGCCAGAGTATTTTTCTTTTATGATGAGTGCTGGGAATTTATGAATGATTCTAAAATAGCAGATTTAATAATACATTTATATAAAACTTCGGCAAAATGGGGGTCTTTAGTATGGAGTATAACGCAGGAGCCTTCTGATCTTTTAAAGACTGGAAATGCTGGGAAAAGCATAATTGAAAATTCTACCGTTAAAATTTTTTGCCAGTTAGACGCAAATGTTTCGCCCGATGATTTAACAATATGCGGTTTGACCAAAAAAGAAATTGACATAGTAAAAAATTTAAAAGTTATCAAAGGACATTATGCAGAATATTTTTTAAAGTTTGGAAAAGATTCTACGGTTATAATGAACAAACCGGATCCCTTTGAATACTGGCTGTATTGTAAATCATCGGAAGATGAAGAATTAGAAAATAAAATTGCAGATAAATATCCTGATAAAACCTTAAGAGAAAGACTTGAAATTTTAGCATCGGAATATCCAAACGGACCATACGGAGTAAAAAAAACATAAAAAAAAAGACACAAATCAAATAAGGATATATTTAAAAAAAGGCAATTCCAATGTTTGTGCTTCAAAGACAGCGCTCAAAATTAAAAATGCGAAAAAAAAGATACAAAACAAAGAGGTATTTTAAAACAACAAATAAACATCAGGATTATATCCTGCGATAATGCGTAATTTTATTATGTAATAAATAGTCAAGATAAAAAATGTTTTTATTTTATATAAAAAAATATCAAAGGAGATATTGAAATGCATAATAATAATTTTGATAAAGATTTAAAAAAACTTAATACTGTTAATAAACTCAATACATTTAATAGAATAGATAAATCAGATAATTTTTCTTGTAATCATCATAATGATAATCATAAAATTTATAAAAATTTTAAATTAAATTTTAAAAAAATTTTCTTAACCGCATCAATAGTTTCTTTTTCATTATATACTTATGTTCAGACAGTTTATGCTTTAGGACTGCCTTTGCCTGATATAAATTTAATTACAAGCCAGATTCAATCCGTTGCATCAGCAGCTTCAGGAGTAATGGCTACCGTTGGAAATGCGGCATCGTCCGCTCAATCCGCAGGTTTGCCTGTTGCTACTCCTGGAATCGGGATAGGGCAGGCTCTTCAATCATTTGAATCTCTCACGGCCGATGAATCTAAAATGCAGGAAATGGAACAAAATATAATTATAAATTATGACAAACTAACTCATATAACAAATTCGGTTCAAAATGCAATAAACAATTTAAATAGCTTAAACAGCCAAATTAAAACTGCATTTAGTGAAATACCTCAAGGATTAACCCAAAATGATGTTTCGGTAAATACTGTGCCAGCAGATTCAATAGCAGGTAATATTAATTCAGAAAATAATGCATTTAATTCATTGCAAAATACATCCTACGGCAGCAATATACAAAATATAGTTTCAGGAAAATCTCCGAATAAAGAAGAGTTATCCGCAAATGCGCAAAGTTTTGCAAATTCAATGATATTAAATTCAAACGGTATTATAGCGCCAGCGTCAGTTAATTCTATAAATTATAATTGTCAGCCTGATTTAACAAACAACAACGGCGGCGTCAGTAACGGCAATTCAGCCGCTTCCAGAGGCATTGAAAACATCAACGGCAATAATGTCGGCAACATCACTTCAAATACCCAAAATTGCATGGATTACGTAAACGGATTTGAAAGCGACGTCGCAGCGTCTAATCTTTATAATGCCGGCATTGCATCGGCAAGAGCGCATAAAGCCGAATTAGAAGGAGACGAGTTTGAGAACGAAATTTCAGAAGGAAAATTAGGGAGCAGCAGTAATTATTATGCTTACCAAAGTTCAATATTAACTTTAATGGCGGAAGAAAATGCGGCAGATTTAAAAAACATGGGCTATATTGAAAGCCAGCTTAAACAGCTTGAATTATCTAAATCAGCTGCCGAAATTAAAAAAGAACATATAGGCGCTTCATTGCTGGAGCAAAATAGCCAAAACCCAGATTTAAATTTTTACAATCAAACTACATTATAAATAAAATTTTTACAACAGTTAAAACATTTAATTTTAATTAATAATAAATATGGCTAAAAATAAATCAATAAACATTCATTATAAATAGAATTTTTACAATAATTAAAACAGTTAATTTTAATTATTAATTTAATTATTAATAACAATAAATATGCTAAAAATTAATTGATGAACATATTTAAACATCACATAACATAAATTATAAAATTATAAAATAAATCGAATTATATCAATAAACATTATGATAAATAAATATATTTTAATTTTTATGCTTATTACAGGTTTTGTTTTTATAGCCGAATTTTCAATAACGCCTAATGCAATGGCTTTAACTAAGGGGGGAAATAATTCAAATTTAAATTCATCATCGCTGTCAATTTCAAAATTAAATAATGGGGAAGATTTGACTATTTTATCTATAGATTCTATTCCTTCCGCGCTCAATAGCAATTCAAGTTTGGTTCAATTAACAACTTATTTATTTTATTTTTTATTTGCATCGGGGATTATATTTTCTTTATGGGAATCTTACAAATTAGAATTAACGGGTCAATCTTCAAATTACTACGGCTTACTTATCAGAATTGTTTTAATAGCGGCAGGATTTTTATCATGGAAATCTGCCGGAATGTCAAATTTTGCTCAGGATATTTTAACGCTTGCAGATAAAGTTCAGCTATACATTATTAAACTAAATATATCAGGCATAGGGCAAAATGTTTCGCAGATTAATTCCTCTATTGTGAACAGCCTCCATTCAGTTTCATTGCCGACAATATCGTCAAACGGAACGAGTTCTGTTCAAAAAGGCTGGAATCTTAATCCTGTATCATGGTTTGCGGGAGCGTTACATGCATTAACAGGCGCAGTTTTAATGGGCATATTCTGGTTTTTGTTTAATCTTTTATATATCGGTATTCAGCTTTTTATGGCTTTAATTCAGCTTGTTATTCTAGGACTATTGTTTTCCATCTTTCCTATAATTCTAGCCCAACTTCACCACTTCCATCCCTTAAATCCTTAAAAATACCCCTAAATTAGATATTATTAAACAAATATATGCGGGTTTGCGGGTGTTTTTATATAAATTATTTTCGTAGTCCCCCATAGATATATTATTTACTTGACATAATATATTTATATG
>SGBB01000011.1 GCA_004195025.1 Candidatus Acidulidesulfobacter diazotrophicus
TTCACCTGCCAATGCCGCTTCTACTAACTGCTTTACGAGAGGAGTGAGAATACCGTCTTTGCCGTTAAGCTGCTTGCCGTCCATAAGATCCTTTACGGCTTTATTAAAATCAAATTTTTGTGTACGGCTTGAGATTTCTTGATCTGTCTGTTCCATTGCGTCAATCTCCTTTTAATTAATTATAATTTAATTATACAGGATTGACACAGAATTTTGAACGGTCTCTAAAAAGCGTTAAAAGCATTAAGCCCCTAAATGCAGATATTTAAAGAGATTAGAGAGGGTTTAAAGTAGTTAAATAATATAGTTGACTTATTACACTGTTTACCATCCATAACTAAACCCTGCCGCCGCTGCAGTATCAGCATTGCCGCCGCTAACATTGATAGCAATCGATACGCCTCCAGTCCAATTACTGTTAATGCGATGTTGATAGCTAACCGCGATAGAGGTTTGACCTCCATATTCGGCAGTTGCACCCGCAATACTGTTAGATTTTGGATTGGCAGCAGCCTGTGCCGCGGCTTCTGCAAGTGATGCGTCTATAGAACCCACTTTCATAGAGTAATTTTCAGCTTGGCCTAAAGTATTATTAATGGCTCCTTGTAATTGACTAAGATTAACTGCATCATTTGGCATTGTTCCAGGCGCGACATTAGTAATCTGGCGCGTTAGACCATTGGATGTGTTACCAACGCTAACAGAATTAGCGCGATTAGCCACTGACCCTTGTCCTAATGCAACTGAGTTGACACCATTGGCTGTAGAATTAGCTCCTATAGCAACGCTGTTGTTGGCATTGGCAACTGCGTTGCTGCCAACTGCAGTTGTAGGATCTGCAAGAGCCTTGGCGCCATTACCGATAGCTACCGACCCAGCGTAATCGGCTGTAGCGCCGTTACCCTCGGCTATAGTGTTATTTCCGTTAGCACTGGCTCCGTTGCCTTGAGCAAGAGCGTTATTTCCTACTGCTTTAGCTCCTGTTCCGCATTGCAATGCTCCATTAGTGACGGTGCAGATGCCGGCTTTCCCGTTCACAATGGCTTGGATGGTGACGGTATTAGTAGTCTGTTGGGTACCGAGACTTGAGATATTGGCAGTATTTGCAGCAATATTATTCACGTCCTTAGTCTGCTGGTTGCCCTGGTTAGTGATAGATGTTTGATCAGCTGTTTGTCCTTTCTGGATAGTGCTGATATTGCCTTTATCGGCTGTCTGTTGGGTACCGAGACTTGAGATATTGGCAGTATTTGCAGCAATATTATTCACGTCCTTAGCCTGCTGTTTGCCCTGGTTAGTGATAGATGTTTGATCGGCTGTTTGTCCTTTCTGGATAGTGCTGATATTGCCTTCGTTGGTAGTCTGTTGGGTACCGAGACTTGAGATATTGGCAGTATTTGCAGCAATATTATTCACGTCCTTAGTCTGTTGGGTATTGGTAGCGTTGAGCTGGCTACCGTTGACTGCATCGGTACTGGTGCTGTTGATCGCTCCCGCAGTAACGTTGGTAATGGTGCGGGTTTGACTGCTGCTTCCCACGCTAACCTCATTACTGCCAGTAGCTAACGAGCCTTGACCAAGAGCTACAGAGTTATTTGCCCCGGCATTGATTCCACTATTTGCACCCAGAGCCGTGTTATTTCCGCCAGGTATTCCACTTCTTACAGATGTGGAGGCATAAGTGCCGAGCGCAACATCATAGGTCCCGCTGGCCGTACTGTAGGCCCCGCTGGCCGTACTGCCGGCCCCGCTGGCCGCGCTGTCGTACCCGCTGGCCGTACTGCCGTCCGCGCTGGCTGTGCTGTCGTACCCGCTGGCCGTGCTGCCGGCCCCGCCGGCCGCGCTGGCTGTGCTGCCGTCCCCGCACGCCACGTTATAATAATTAATGTCCTGCGCGCAAACTCCGTTCGTCGCTCCAGTTCCGGTTCCACCGCTAACCGCCCAAGCGGCGCCGCTCCAGTTTATGACGCACGCAACCGCCAGCGTTATGAGCAGTTTATGTATGGCTTGTGAAAAAAAAGTCCGATCATTTGGGCGGTTAGAAGACCCTCGCGTCGCAGATTGTTTTTTGCCTATGCCAGAGGCAATTTTTGAGGCCGCGGTTATTTTTTCCGATAGAAAGTTTAAAACTAACTTACATAAATAATACATAAATTCCTCCTTCAGGTTTTCTTTGAATAATTATGTTAAATAATTAAACCAAATATTAATTATTATTATTTAAATAGCTGTTAAATGACTTTTTTTAACGCCGGTGTTATAAGTATCCTCATGTCCTCATTAAGTTATTTTATTATAATTTCTAATTTTTGGGAGCATTACAGTATTACATGCTGCATAGTTTTATTTTTTAAAGATATGCAATTTGCGTGCCAGTTTAGCAGCAATGGACAGAAAAGGGTTTTGTTTAGCGGAATAAGCTTGCAAATAAGGCTTTACGGTGCGGCAGGTAATTATATAACTGAGGATAGAATAATCCAAAAAATACTAACTTCAGTTTGCATTTTGCCAACCAAGTTGGCGGTAGATAAAAGATATAAATATAAATAGATAGGCAGTATGCAAAAACTTCGTATTATCGGTAATCCCAATTCGGGATTAGAACTGAAAAAATAATTTAAGGCAACTATTCAAACTATCCGATTTATTTTATATCTTACTCCCGCTTGCATTTGCCGTTTTTTATCCTCTGTAAATTCCATTATATAGAACTTCATACTAGCTATCCGATTTATTTTATCTTTTACTCTCTCCTGCATTTGCTGGTTGTTAGCCTCTGTAAATTCCATTATATAGAACTTGATTATCTATATCAATAAATATATATTGAATACATATTTATTTTATTAATTGAATAAATTTCAAAAAATATTAAACAGAAATATTATTAAAAACAAGTATTAAACAGAAATTAAAAACAATAAAAACTATTCAGGTATATTTTATATATGTTTTAAAAAACATAAAAACAAGCAATGATGTTTTTAATTACCTATAAATTCAATCAGGAGTAGGAGATAAAATAAATCGGATAGCTTTTTTATTAAACATAAATATTAAACAGAAATTTAAAATAACAAAAACTGTTTCGATGTATATTATATATATTTTAAAAAATATAAAAACAAGCAATAAGGTTTTTAATTACCTATAAATTCAATCAGGAGTAGAAGATAAAATAAATCGGATAACTTTTTGAATAACTTTTGAATAACTTTTTGAGGTAACTTTTTGGTGATGATATATTCACCTATATGTGCTATAATATGTACATATTATAGCACATATAATAAATTATAATTAATATAGAGGTATAAATATGGAAATTGTGAATTTTACCGAAGCTAGAAATAATCTGAAATCTATCTTAGATAGAGTATATGAAAATAATGAAGAAATTATTATTTTTAGAAAAAACGGGCAGAGTTTTGTTATTTCGAATTTAAGCGATTACAATGCGCTTAAAGAAACTAAATATCTATTATCTAATCCGCATAATAAAGAAAGACTGCTGTCGTCATTGAAACATGCTAAAGAAAGAAAGACTTTTGAAAAGAAGCTTATAAGTGATTAAAATTATGAATATTCTTTTTACTGACGAATCATGGGAAGATTATATTTATTGGCAAAAAACCGATAAAAAGATGCTTAAAAGAATTAATGAAATTATAAAAAACATAAAAAGAGATCCCTATAATGGCATAGGAAAACCCGAGATTCTTAAATATGAACTTCAAGGGTGCTGCTCAAGAAGAATAAACGAAGAGCATAGGATTGTTTATAAAATAGATGAAAATATCATAATAATAATTCAATTGCGTTATCATTACTAATTAAAATAGCTATACTTTATTGATATTATTTATATATTTATATTGAGATATAGAAAAACTTTCCTTATGGAGAGTTTTTGAAAGCAATTAAAAACAAAATCAATAAATAAATCAATTGGAGAAAATATAATAAATGTTGTCAGATATTTTAGAACGTATTAAAAGTAATTACGCAGATAAAGATTATAATACGGAAAGAGATAAAGGCACTGCTTTTGAAAAATTAATAATTAAATTCTTAAAAACAGATCCCTTATATAATCAAAAATATAAAAACATATGGATGTGGGGGGATTGGGCAAAACTCTTTTCCGAATATAATTTTAGCGCAAAAGACACAGGTATAGATTTAGTAGCTCAGGATAATAATAATGAATTTTATGCTATCCAATGTAAGTTTTATAGCGAAGAACATATATTAAAAAAAGAAGACATAGACTCATTTTTTACATTATCGGGCAAAAAACCCTTTACGGAAAGAATAATTGTCGTTACGACAAACAGTATAAGCGATAATGTTGTTACATCGCTTGATAACCAAACTATACCCGTAAATATTATTACCCTTAATGATTTAGAAAATAGTTCTATAGATTGGCTTAAATTTGATACAAATAATATTGAAATACTGCCTTTAAAATCCAAAAAAACAATAAGGCCGCACCAGCAAGAAGCATTAGGAAATGCGATAGATTATTATAAAATCAATAATAAAGGCAAGCTTATTATGGCTTGCGGAACGGGGAAAACTTATGTATCGCTTAAAATAGCGGAGGCCATAACTCCAAATAACGCGGTTGTTTTATTTTTAGTTCCGTCGTTGTCCCTTTTATCTCAAACTTTAAAAGAGTGGAATTATGAAGCTGAAAGTCCCATAATTTCATATGCCGTATGTTCGGATTCAAAAATAGGAAAAGACAGCGAAGATATGAAAGTCCACGAATTAAGCTATCCTGCCACAACCGACGCCGACAAATTGGTAAAAAGTTTTAACGACACCAAATCAAACAATCAAAGAACTGTAATATTTTCAACATATCAATCGTTAGACATTATTCAAAAAGCTCAGGTAAAAGGTTTGCCTGAATTTGATTTAATAATTTGCGATGAAGCGCATAGAACAACGGGCATTATAAATAATAAAATTGCTTTAAACAAAACAGGCGAAATAAAAGACGATTCTAACTTTGTTTTAGTTCACGATAATAATAAAATTAAAGCTAAAAAAAGAATGTATATGACGGCGACGCCGAGAATTTATAGTCCAAACGTAACAAAAATAGCGCAAAGAAGAGAAATAGAATTATGTTCTATGGATAATCCAGAAATATACGGAGACACGATATATCAGTTGAGCTTTTCAAAAGCTGTCGAAGAAGGATTGTTGTCCGATTATCAGGTTTTAGTATTAATGGTTGGGGGTAATTATATTAACGAAAGCATGCAGTCTGAATTAACAAATAATGACAATGAATTAAAGTTAGGGGATTTAGCAAAAATAGTCGGCTGTTATAACGGACTTGCTAAAAAAGTAAACGAAACGGAAATATATTTTGACAAAAATCCTATGAAAAGAGCTGTTGCGTTTGCCGGTTCCATTGATTATTCACAAAGAATATCTAAAGAATTTAGAAATATAACGGATAAGTTAGGCGATTTAAAATGCGAAACAAGGCATATAGACGGAACCCAAAACGTGTTAGAAAGGAATCAGGAGTTAGATTGGCTGAGAGACGCAGTGCCAGATAACGAATGCAGAATACTGTCAAACGCAAGATGTTTATCGGAAGGCGTCGATGTTCCAGCATTGGACGCGGTAATGTTTTTAAATCCAAGAGACTCCGAAATCGATATAGTTCAATCCGTTGGTAGAGTCATGAGAAAATCGGAAGGCAAAAAATTCGGATATATTATATTGCCTGTTTTTATACCAACTGCCGAAAATCCCCAGGAAGCCCTTAAGGATAATAAAAAATATGAAATTATATGGAAAACATTAGAAAGTCTAAGAGCGCATGACGAGAAAATGGACAGAGAAATCAATCAATTAAAATATAACGGACAAAGCGACAGAGTTCATATAATAGGAACAGGCGTCAGCATATCTAAAGAGCAACCCGGCTTTGATTTTCCCGAAGATGAAATTAAATTATGGAAAGATGCGATAAGGGTTAAAATAGTCGAAAAATGCGGAGATAAAGAGTATTTAAGAAACTGGACGAAAGACATAATAGATATAATGAATATTCATATAGAAAGAATTAATTTTATACTCAAGGATAATGAAAAAGATAAGCAAGAATTTGATAATTTTTTATCGGAATTAAGAAACAACGTCAGCCCCGTTATATCGGAAGAAGACGCTATTATTATGTTATCCCAGCATTTAATCACAAAACCCGTCTTTGATACGCTTTTCAGTTCTGAATTTGCTAAATACAATCCGGTGTCTATGGCAATGGATAAAATGATAGCGGTATTGGACGAGAAAGGCTTAAAAAACGAGACAAAAAAATTAGAAAAATTTTATGAAGCTGTTAAAAATAAAGTCAGCGCCGTTAAGAATTTTAACGATAAGCAAAAAATAATAATAGAACTTTACGATAATTTTTTCAGTCAAGCTAATCCGAAATTATCGGATAAATTAGGAATAGTTTATACTCCCGTTGAAATAGTTGATTTTATCGTTAATAGCGTTGAATATATTTTAAATAAAGAATTTGACACAAAATTAGAGAATGAAAACGTTCATATATTGGACCCGTTTACGGGGACGGGAACATTTATAACGAGATTATTGCAAAACGGCATTATAAGCCCCGATAAATTAGAAAATAAGTATAAAAATGAACTGCATGCTAATGAAATTATGCTATTGGCTTATTATATCGCCGCTATTAATATAGAGGAAACTTATCACAATATAAATAAAGAAAAAGAATATGCGCCGTTTAAAGGTATAGTTTTAACCGATACGTTCAGGCTATTAGAAGACGAATACAGGGAACAGCAGGAACAGTATCACGGTTCTACCATTATAGACGAAGAAAGACTTTATCCGTTAAAAAGAAACAGCAAGAGGGCGTTAAAACAAAAGCAGCAGGATATAAGAGTTATTTTGGGTAATCCGCCGTATTCGTCAGGACAAAAAAGCGAAAACGATAATAATAAAAGCGAAAAGTATCCCACTTTAGACAAAAAAATAAACGAAACATATGCTAAAAACTCTACTGCCAAACTCAAACAAACTTTATATGATTCTTATATCCGCGCTTTCCGCTGGGCGACCGACAGAATTAAAGACAAAGGTGTCATATGTTTTATAAGCAACGGTTCTTATATCGATGGAAAAGCCCTCGACGGATTCCGCAAAAGCCTTTTCGATGATTTTTTGGCCGCTTATTGTTTTAATCTAAAAGGTAATTTCAGGAAATTCAATAAAGACGAAGGCGAAAATGTATTCGGCAATAAATCTGGAACGACGATTGCTATAACCTTGCTAATAAAAAATCCGGTTAAAGAAAAAGCTATGCATATTTTTTATCATGAGATAGCCAAAAGTCTTAAAATGGATGAAAAATTGAGATATATTGCCAATTTAAAAAATATAAGCAATATCGATTGGCAAGAAATTATACCTAATGAAGCCCAAGATTGGATTAAACAAAGAAATGTCGTATTTTCTGATTTTATTCCTTTGGGTGATAAAACGGGAAAAGAAAACAAAACGATATTTAATATATATTCAATGGGCATTGCTGCAAAAAGAGATTCATGGGCATATAATTTTTCAAAAGAGAAACTTGTCGGCAATATTAAATCAATGATTGATTTCTATAACGGTGAAGTTGACAAATATATTAACGCAGATAATAAGTCTGAAAATATAGGTAGTTTTGTCAATAACGACCCTAGAAAAATCAGCTGGACGCGGGGACTTAAAACAAGATTAAAAAATAAGAAAAAATTAGAATTCGATATAAATTCAATTAGTCAAACAATATATAGACCCTTTTGCAATCAATGGTTATATTATAACGGTACAAGAGAACTTAATGAAGAAATTTACCAAATCCCTCAAATATTTCCGGATAAAAATTGTGAAAATTTAATAATTTGCATAGAAAATGATAATAAAATATTTTCGTCTATCATTGTAAATAAAATTTATGATTTCCATATTTTTAGCTCAAGTCAAGGCTTCCCTCTATATTATTACGAAAAAAATACGGAATTAAAAGATGCAGAACTATTTGTCCATGAACAAACACAAGATAATAGCGAATATACCCGCCACGATAATATTTCAGATGAGTTTCTAACTGAAATACAAGCGCAGTACAAGGATAACGCCATAACTAAAGAAGATATATTCTATTACATATATGGGATATTAAATAATTCAGATTATAAAACGGCATTTGCTAACGATTTAACAAAAATGCTTCCGCGCATTCCGTTTATAAAGGAATTTAAAGAGATTAGCAAATTAGGTAAAGAACTTGCCGATTTACATCTTAATTACGAACAGGTTGAGCCTTATCCTATTATTGAAACAGTTTCGGATAAGGCAAAAGATTTATCCAAAGACAAACTTTATTATATCAATGAAATGAAATTCGGCAAGATTGGTAAAGAAAAAGATAGGTCTGTTATTATTTATAATGATTATATAACATTGTCCGGAATACCGTTAGAAGCTTATAATTTTGTTGTAAACGGCAAGTCCGCCATCGAATGGATAATGAACAGGTATAAGGTTTCTATTAATAAAGACAGCAAAATTAAAAACGACCCTAACGATTATTTAGAAGAAATTCAAGATTACAAATATATCGTCAACTTATTAAAAAAGATAATAAATGTGAGCGTTAAATCAGTCGGCATAATTTCGGAATTATCAAAATATTCAATATTGGATAATGAAGATAAAATAAACGAAAATGGTTCTGAAAAAGTTATTTATTTAAACGATATTATATCTAATCAAAATTCGGATAAAGATATTAATATTGGCATTGACATTGAAGAAATTATAGATGAAAACCAAAAATACGTAGAATATCTTCCTATATATTCTTTAGAAGCCGCCGCATCCGGTTTTAGCGGCGAACAGCATGTAGAAACGCTCGGATGGAAAAAAGTTAATTTTTCAAATTATAAAGATTCAAATTATAATAAATTTAATTCTAACAATTTATTAAATTCATTGCCATTGCCAAACAAGATTAAACTTAGTAAAGATATGTTTATAGCAAAAGTCGTCGGTAAATCTATGGAGCCGACAATACCTGATGGCAGTTATTGCATATTCCGTTTTGAACGCGGCGGTTCCCGCGACGGAAAAGTTGTGCTTGTAGAATCAAGAAAGGTCTCGGACACGGAAACAAATCAGAAATATACCGTAAAAAGATATAGGAGCGAAAAGGTGAATACAGATTATAGTCTGGATTCCCGCTTTCGCGGGAATGACAATGAATATGCGGAAGAAGGCGAACGCTGGGTGCACAAACGGATAATTCTTTCTCCCGACAATAAAGATTTTGACGATATTATCCTTGAAAATGTTTCTGAAGACGATTTTAAAGTAATTGCAGAATTTGTATCCGTTATTTAATAATTGTCCAATAACTTGTTGGACAATTATTAATTTAATTTTTTACTAATCCGATAATCTCAATATAAAATATTAAAATATATAATTTCTGTGGAGTATTATTGTGATAAATATAAAAAGAGTTTACTTTAGAAATATATTATTAAATTTTTAATTGACATATAACACGGTTGATATATCTAATATTAATATTAATATTAAGATAAATTGATATAAAAACAAAAATAGGAGGGCGATTTGCAGATAAATAATAAAAATAAATGCATATTTTTAGATAGAGACGGGGTTTTAAATAAGGATATAGGCTATCTTAAATCCCCTGACCAATTAATTATTCTTCCCGGAGTTATAGAAGCCTTAAAAAAACTTAAAGAAGCCGGATTTTTACTAATTATAGTAACCAATCAATCCGGAATTGCAAAAGGTTTTTTTTATGAAGATGATCTGAAAAAAGTGCATAATGCGCTTTTAACAATTTTTAAGAAAAACAATATTTATATTGACGATATATTTTATTGCCCTCATCATAAAGACGGAACGGTTGAACCTTACAATATATCTTGTGACTGCCGCAAACCTAATACAAAAATGATAAAAGACGGCGCAATTAAATATAATATAGATTTAAGCAAATCTTACTTGGTGGGAGATAAAGATACTGATATTCAGCTTGCAATTAACGCAGGTCTTAAATCTTTTTGCGTGGAAAACGATATGTATGAATACAACGAAACGATTGTTCCTGATTACAAAGTTAATAATTTGAGCGAAGCGGCGGAAATAATAATAAATTTAGATAAATAATATTTATATATAATATATAATATATAATATAAAATCGAAATATTTTTAAATTTATTAACTAAAGCTTTATTTATATTATTTATATTTTATTTTATATTGTTTAATTTCACAGGGGTTTAGATGATAAATACGTATATTTTAATATCTGTTTTGGTTTTAAGTTTAATCTTAATTGTTATTAACGCTTATTTTATTTTTTTTAAAAGTAAAAAGAACGAAGATGATAATAAATTATTGAATAAATCGTTATTAGAAATAAATTCTAACCTTTTAAGATTAAAAGATGCGGTAGAAAAATCCGATTCAAATATAAGAAATGAGATAAAAACAGAGTTTAAAAACAGCCGCGACGAAACTTTATCTTTATTAGCAAAAATAAGAGAGGAGCTTGCTAATTCTTTTAAAAGTTCAAGGGAAGAACTTTCTAATTCATTTAAAAATTCAAATGATGCAGTTTTGAATTTTTTAAATACAACAGATGAAAGACTTGAGAAAATTAGAAAAACAGTTGAAAATAGTATAAAAAGCCTTCAAGATGATAACGCAGAAAAGCTGGAAAAAATGCGTGCAACCGTTGATGAAAAACTTCATGCTACTTTAGAAAAAAGATTAACGGAGTCGTTTAATCAGGTATCTGAAAGATTAGAATCCGTCCATAAAGGTTTAGGAGAAATGCAGACACTCGCCGCAGGAGTGGGCGATTTAAAAAAAGTCCTGTCAAATGTCAAAACAAGAGGAATATTAGGAGAAGTCCAGCTTGAAAATTTATTGAATGATATTTTATCGGCGGGATATTTTGAAAAACAGTTTGATATTACAAAAAACGGTTTAAAACAAAGAGTAGATTTTGCAATAAAAATACCGCAAGATAATAATTTTAATTCTTATAATTATTTACCCGTTGATTCAAAATTTCCGATGGATGCATATTTATCTCTTGTAAATGCTTATGAAATAGGCGATAAAAGTGAAATAGACAAAGCGGCTAACGGTTTAAAAACTGTAATCAGAAAGCATGCGGGGGATATTAAAAATAAATACATTTCGTCTCCGCAAACCACGGATTATGCAATAATGTTTCTGCCTACCGAAGGTCTTTATGCAGAAATATCAAGACAGCCGGATCTTATTGAAAGTCTTTACAGAGATTATAAAATAATTATTGCCGGACCAAATACTTTAGTGTCTATTTTGAGCAGTTTCTTAATGGTTTTTAGAGCTATTAATATTGAAAAGCATGCCGGCGAGGTTCAAAATGTGCTTTCGGCAGTTAAAACGGAATTTAATAAATTTGGCGATATATTAAAAAATGCTCAGGATAAAATTAATAAAGCAAGCGACGATATAGATAAATTAATCGGAACAAGAACCAGAAAAATACAATCGGCGCTTAAAAATGTTCAAGAGCTCCCGGAAAAAGAAGCTGTTGATGTTTTGCAATCTAATTTAACGGACGAGGAAGAATCTGAAAGAGATGATCAAAAAGATGATTAATTAAATTTAAAAGTATTTATTTGTTATTAGGGATTAAAGATAAGACCTTTAAATATTTTGCGCCTATGTTCTAATGCGGCTTCTTTATGCTGTTCGCGCACTTATTAATATTAACAATTAATATCAACCAACTATTTTCTTGACTTTATAAAATTTATATGGCAAAATTTTACAACTATTGATATAATATTTATTTCAATAGTTGTAAATAGTTATAAGATAATTTTAGCAGCATAGCAATAATAAATAAAAATAAACAAATAAATAAATAAAATAATTCTTAAATAAAATAATAATAAATAATAGGGAGTTAACAAAATTTATGCCAAATCATAAATCTGCTATTAAAAGAGTAAAACAAACAAAAAAAAGAAATCTACGCAATACCAGCAATGTTTCGGCAATGAAAACATTTATGAAAAAATTTATAAGCGCTGCCGAAAACAAAGATATGGACAATATTGAGAAACTTTTTAAAATCAATGTTGCTTTTATAATGAAATTAGCATCTAAACATGTAATTCATAAAAATAATGCAGCAAGAAAAGTTTCTAAAATAACTAAACTTTATAATTCGGTTAAATCAGTTAAAGCTTAAAACTAAAGCTTAAAACGATTAAAGCTAAGACAAATAAAGCTTAAAACAATTAATTTAAAGTAAATATTAAAAATTATCTACAGTCTTTAAAAAATATATTAGCCTCCGATTGATTTCATTATAGTGTTTAAATCTATTCCTATAAATAAATTAGAGGCTAATATATTTTTTTATTTTATTTATAAATTCCCCGATGGTTCTCTAATAGAAATATCCTCAGATAACATAAATTATAAAGAATGAAAAATATAAATTTAAAAATTGCAATAGAAATAATAATCTGTAATATTCAACATATATTGGAATATTTAAGTATTGTAACAATATTTATTGCAAGTTTACTTCTTATATCTAATTGCATTTTAATAAAAAATGTTTTCGCAATTAAATCAATTAAAAATATAAAAATAGGACTCAGTCTTGGTTTATCAAATACAACCGGCACGCTTCCTTCTATAAGTTTAAATACAAGAAACTATATAAAGTACATTAATAAAAAATCTAAATGGCGGCATAAACTTAAACTTGATTATACTTACATTGAAGCATCCGGTGAATTAAGCTATTTAAGACTTGTTTTACAAGAATATTCAAAATATAAATTTACTAAACTGTTATATTTTTTTGGAAATACAAGATACGACAGAAATATAACTACGGGTTTTGAATATATAATCAACGAAAATATAGGCGCAGGGCTTAAATTTAAGATATCCAAAAAATCTAAACTTTTTTTAGAATTTGCTCCGGGAATAAGGCAGGAAAAAATAATACGCGGAAATTATTATGGAGGTATTTCATCAATGTTTGATGCTAAATATTATTATAAAATAAATAAAAATTTAACATTTCAAGAAAGATTAAGGATGTATTTAGCAAACAGAGGCGGAAATTTATATAGTTCATTTACCGAATTATCTACAAAAATTATAAAAAGGCTGTATCTCGTATTAGAATATGAACTTGACTATCAAACAATTGCGCCTCCGGGCTTTAAACAATTTAGTACTATTTCAAGCGCAAATATTAAAGTTAAATTTTAATTTTATCAGTCTTAAAGATAAAAAATTATTTGGTTTTTACATTATTATTAAAAATTGTTAGAATTCTTAGTTCCGCTAATATTTTATTGATTATTATTTGATTTATATTATTTTTATATTAATCAATATTAATAATTATTAATTATTAATTGCCGGAAATATAAGATTTGTTTTAAATATTAGTTCTTCAAAGATTATATTGTCGGGAAATCCTGAGGTTTTTAGCTTAATATCGGTATCTTCTATTATTTTTATAATATTTTCTAAGTCTTTTAGCTTATAAGAATTCATTCTGGTGAGGTATTTATTTTTAAGAAACGGCTGAATGTTGTTTACCGACAATATAGTATTTAAGTCAATACCTGATTTGTCCATTAGTTTTCCTTTGTGAATTTTTTTTATTTCCGTGTACAGTATGGAAATTATTTTGACAGGTTCTTCTCCTTCTTCATATATCAGGCAAAAAATATTGTAAGCTTTTTTAAAATCCTTATCTACTATAGCATCTATTAGATCAAAAACAGTAAAAGCGCGAGATACGGCAATTAAGGATTTAATGTCTTTAAAAGTAATTTGTTTTTGGTTTTTTGCGTTGCTTATTGCATTGTTATTATTATTGTCGTTATTATTTATTACGTTATTAAAACTATTTGATATTTTATCTAACTCGTTATTTATATTATAAAGATTGTTGCCTGTAATTCTTAAAAAATAATAAATAGTTTCTTCATCCATATTTATATTTTTTTCTCTGCACATTTCAGATATATATTTTGGTAATTCGGAATCATAAAGCGGTCTTATTTTAATAAGTTTAAAATATTTTTTTGGTTTTAATGTTTTTAAAAAGCTATTGTTTTCATTTAATTTAGGAACATTTTTATAAAAAATTATAATAGAAGTCGGAGATGGGTTATTTGCATATCCGGTTAAATCTTCATCATTTAAAATAGCGTCTTCAAAGCTGTCTATAAGTATTATTCTTTTGTCGGCAATGACCGGGTAGCTGTCGGCGATATTTAAAATATCGGTTGCAGAAGGGTTTGATATTCTATCAAAATTAAAATCAATTTGATTTTCTTTTAAATACTTAAGCTTTATTTTTTCAATTTCTTTATTTATTCTAAATTCGTCTTCGCCATAAAAAAAATATATCAGTATTTCTTCCATATTGAGCTTATAATCTAATTTATAAGTATAGTAAAGTATTATAGTAAATAAAGAAGTATTTTAAAAATAAGCTTTAGTTATGAGATATAGCTCTGGTTTCTATTAAAAGAATAATTTTTTTCGCTATCCTTTTTGAAATAATTTCTATAGCTGTCTTTTCCTGCTTATGCCCCACTAAGGGATTTACATAGTTAAAATATGTTGCGCTTGATGTCAGAGTTATATTATGAAACAGAATTTTGCCGCTTGTTTTATATAAATTTATGGATACCGTTGCCGAAATTGAATATTGGACGGCTGCCGCAACCCCTGTATAAGATATAACGGAATTATTAACCGAAATTATTTTGCCGGAAAGGTAATACCTTGCATTATTTTTATTTGAACTGAACATATTTGTAGAAGAATTTAAATAATAAGCAATATTATTTGAAAAATAAACACCTATTCCGCTTTTATATGTAATATTTTTAAAAGGTTTAATGTAAATATTTCTAATATTAGAATAATTGCCATAGACGGACGAAGAAATATTATTATTTGAGCCTCCTGTGATGCTATTCGCTCCTTTTGTTTGTTGTAGCAGCGAATATCCGCAAGCAGATAAGAGCAGCGGAGGGATTAAAATAAATATTAAAATTAGAAGTCTTTTAAAAAGCATAATAATGGATTTTAAATTAAAATTAAAATAATAATTAAATTAAATAATTAAAATAAGTTGTGAAAAATAAATAAATTAAAATAAATTGAATTAAATAAAAATAAATAAATTAAAATAAATTGAATTAAATAAAAATAAATAAATTAAAATAAAATAGTTAAAATAAAATAAATTGAGAAGAATAATTAAACAAAGAATATAACTATTATATATATTTTATTAAATTTATTAAATAACAATGTTAATTAGTTTATTTTTTATATATATTGATTTTTTAACCCCAGAAATATTATCAATATATTTTTTAATTTTTTCGTCTTCCAATGACAAATTAAGAATATCTTGCTGTTCCGAATCTATATTTGCAGTTATTTGAGATCTTAACTTGCCGTTTATCTGCACGGCAATACCGCATGTTTCAATTTTGTATCCCGTATCTATAATTTCAGGCCATCCTGCCGATTCAATATTTATACTGCTGCCTAAAATTTCAAAACATTCTGAACAAATATGCGGGATAAACGGGTACAATATTATTAAAATTGAATTAAAAATATGTTTTAATAAATATTTATCGCTTTCATATTTTTCGTATGTTTGCGGTCGTTCTATTTCAAATGTTTTAATTGTATCAGTTGTATTAATTATTTCAATGTTTATATTTACATTATTTTGTTTTTTATGATATTCATAAATTTTATTGACCAATTCCATACAGGAACTTATAACGGTATTAAAATGAAATCTTTCTTCCATTTCGGTTTCAGATTTTTTTATTATACCGTTCAATTCATAATTAATTTTTTTTAATTCAATATCGGTTTTTTCAAAAAAATTTTTATTTAAAATTATCAGATTTTTTAAATTATTTATTTCTATATTTTTTAAATATTTTTCGTATGCCGAAACTATTTTATAGATTTTATTAATAAATCTATAAGAACCTTCAACTCCTTTATCGTTCCATTCAAGGTCTTTTTCCGGAGGAGCGGCGAAAAGCGAAAAAAGTCTAACAGTGTCTGAACCGTATTTATTAATAAGATCATCAGGGTCAACAACATTGCCTTTGGATTTTGACATCTTAGCGCCGTTTTTTACAACCATACCCTGCGTTAATAAATTTTTAAAAGGTTCATTGATATTTAAATATCCTAAATCCCTTAAAACCTTGACAAAGAACCTTGCGTACAAAAGATGCATTACCGCATGTTCAACTCCGCCTATATATTGATCTACCGGAAGCCAGTAATTTGCAGCTTTTTTATCAAAAGGTGATTGAATTGTATGAGTTGAAGCTGAATTATTAATATTATTAATAAAGTTATTATTGCTATTACTATTTGATTTATTTATATAATCTGATTTAACTAAATCTGATTTTGAAGTATATTTGGCATAATACCATGAAGATTCGACGAAAGTGTCCATGGTGTCGGTTTCTCTTTTAGCTTTGCCTCCGCATACAGGACAGCAAGTATCTATAAATGAGTCTAATCTTGCGAGCGGAGATTCGCCTTCGCCTGTAAATACAACATTTTCAGGCAATTCTAACGGTAAATCGTTTTCATTTAGAGGGACTGTGCCGCATTTTTCGCAATAAACAATAGGTATGGGGCATCCCCAGTATCTTTGTCTTGAAATTCCCCAATCTTTTAATCTATAATTTGTAACTCTTTTACCGATGCTCATTTTTTCGGCTTCTAAAGATATAGCATTTTTAGCTTCCTTTGATATTAAACCGTTAAACACGGATGAATTAATCAGAATGCCTTCTCCGTTGAACGGACTTATTAGCTCTGAATCGTTAACAAGATTTACAGAGCTTTCGCCGTTTAAACTTTTATTATTATAATTATTATTAATAACATTATGATTATAATCGTTGTTGCCGGAAATATTATTTACGGCATTGGATGATACGGCAGTATAGTCTTGATTTCTAATAACTTCAATTATTTCAATATTATATTTTTTTGCAAATTCAAAATCCCTTTCATCATGGGCAGGAACAGACATTATTGCTCCCGTGCCGTAATCCATTAGAACAAAATTGGCAATATAAATAGGTAATTTCTTCTTATTAAACGGATTAATTGCGTAAGAACCAGTAAAAACACCTTCTTTTTCTGTAATTTCTTTTGAAATTAAACTTTTTCGAATTAATTCTTCAGTTTTAATTTTAGCGTTTTCAGTTTTTAATAAATCTTTAACTAATGGATGTAAAGGCGAAATAGCAAGATATGTTGCGCCAAAAATAGTATCGGGTCGAGTTGTAAAAATTTCTAATTCCATTGCATTTTTTTCTGCCGATTTTTTTTGATTTTTATCTGACCAGCTTTCAGGGCTTAAATTAATAATTTTGTTATTTTCGTCATTATCGTCATCGTTAATATTATAATTATGACTGTTACTAACTTGACCGTTGATTTTTTCTATTTTATTTATTGCTGATTGTAAATCTGATGCATTTTCCTTGTCGGCTATTTTAAAAAATAAACTTAGACCTTCGCTTTTGCCGATCCAATTTTTCTGCATTGTTTTTACTTTATCAGGCCAGCCGTTTAAATTATCTAATTCGGCAAGAAGTTCTTCCGCATAATCGGTAATTTTAAGAAACCACTGGTCCATACTTTTTATAGTAATTTCGTTATCACATCGCCAGCATTTTCCGTTTTCAACCTGTTCGTTAGCAAGCGTAGTATGGCATGATTCGCACCAGTTAACGCGAGAAAGTTTTTTATATGCGAGTCCCTTTTTAAACATTTGAATAAAAAAAAGCTGTTCCCATTTATAATAAGAACTGTCAGATGTAATAATTTTCCTGTCCCAATCGTAAGAAAGTCCAAGTTTTTTAAACTGAACTTCCATAGTTTCAATATTTTTATATGTCCATTCTTTAGGATTTGTTTTATTTTTTATTGCCGCATTTTCGGCAGGAAGTCCAAAACTGTCAAAACCAATCGGATGCAAAACATAATATCCTTTCAGTCTTTTGAATCTTGCTATAGCATCGCCTATGGAATAATTTCTGACATGTCCCATATGAATTCTTCCTGAAGGATAAGGAAACATTTCAAGACAATAAAACTTCTCCTTATTTTTATTGGTATCAATAGGCAGATCGTCAACGGAATAATCATTTCCGTTAAGCCATTTATTCTGCCATTTTTTCTCTATAGAAGAAAAATCATAAATTTTTTCTTGTTCCATAAATCTTATCCGTAATTTTTTTGTGTAAGTTTAATTAATTAAAATAAAATATAAAGTATAAATATAAAACTAAAAAATAAATATTAATAAAAAAACTCCCTATTATAAAAATAATCTAAAGGGAGTTTTTAAAATTTTATAATTAATAATATTATCACAAAAAAAAATATAAATAAATATAGACTTTATCCTTTAATCCTTCCGGATTATAAAATTATAAAAATAATTAAATTTTATAGCTGCAATGTCCAGTTTTCAATTTCATCCATATCTTTGAGATTTGTTGTAACATATACTTTATTATTGCTTATTTTTTCTTCAAATTTTGCGATTAAGTTTAAATATTTTGACTTAGAATTAGGAATATTTTTTAAAGCAAGAATAGCTAAATCAAATCTGCTCATTTTGTTTCTTATAACCATATCAAACGGAGTTGTCGTAGCGCCTTCTTCCATATAGCCTCTGACATGGAAGCGTTCAGAATTAGGTCTTCCGTGAACAAGGTCGTGAATTATTCTGATATATCCGTGAAATGCAAATACAACCGGAGTATTTTCTTGAAACAAATTAAGAAAAATATCGGGATCTATTCCGTGCGGATGATAATCCGAGGGGCTTAAAGTCATTAAATCTACAATATTTACAACCCTTGTTTTAATTTCAGGAGCATATTCTTTAAGCAAAGATGCGGCGGCAATAGTTTCTAATGTCGGAACATCGCCTGCGCAAGCAAAAATTACATCAGGATTCCCGTCGTCTTTATTACCTGCCCATTCAAATATTGAAATTCCTTTTTGGCAATGTTTTTTTGCCGATTCCATATCAAGCCATTGAAGTTCAGGCTGTTTGCCCGCTATAATAACATTAACATAATTTTTAGATCTTAAGCAATGGTTCATAACCGATAATAGCGTGTTTGCATCGGGCGGAAAATAAATTCTTGCTACGGAAGATCTTTCGTTTATTATATTGTCTATAAAACCAGGTCCTTGATGTGAAAATCCGTTGTGGTCCTGCCTCCACACGTGGGAAGAAAGAATAATGTTTAGAGATGCAGTAGGCTTTCTCCATGAAAATTCCTGCGCTATTTCAACCCATTTTGAAAATTGGGTAACCATTGAATCAACAATGGTTGCAAATGCTTCGTAACTCATAAATATGCCGTGCCTGCCGGTCAACAAATATCCTTCAAGCCATCCCTCGCATAAATGTTCCGATAAGACTTCCATTACTCTTCCGTCGGCAGATACGTGGTCGTCTATTTTTATAGTAGGATTAACGGAGCATCTGTCGGTGACTTCGAAAACTCCATAAAACCTGTTTGACGTTGTTTCATCGGGACTCATTAAACGGAAATTTTTAGGATTTTTTTTATAAACATCTCTTACATATTCACCGAGTCTTCTTGTAGATTCTAAAGTTATTGTTCCCGGTGTTTTAACTTCTACTGCGTATTGCGTAAAATCAGGCAGGTTTAAATCCTCTAAAAGAAATCCGCCGTTAGCCTGTATGTTTGCTCCTATTCTTTTAGTTTTTTGCGGAACAAAATCAGCTAATTCTTTTATTAATACACCATTTTCATCAAAAAGTTCATTATGTTTATAACTTCTCATCCATTTTTCAAGCAATTTAAGGTGAGAAGGATTTTCAACGGGATCCGGAATAGGCACCTGATGCGCTCTAAATGTTCCTTCAAGAGGCAAACCGTCAAGTTCTTTAGGACAAGTCCAGCCTTTTAAAGTTCTTAATATTATCATAGGCCATTCGGGTTTTGTTTTGAATCCGTTTTCTCTTGTATCTTTTTGTATTGCAATTATCAGGTTATAACATTCATCAAGAGTTTTGGACATTTTTTTATGCATTTCATTTGGATCGTCGCCTTCAACAAAAAATACTTTATAGCCGTATCCGGAAAATAAATTTTTCAAATGTTTATCGTCGGTTCTTCCTAACACCGTAGGACCTGATATTTTATATCCGTTTAAATGCAAAATAGGAAGAACGGCGCCGTCTCTCACCGGGTTTAAAAAATCAAGAGATTTCCAGCTGCCTTCCAACGGTCCTGTTTCTGCTTCTCCGTCGCCTACAATGCATACGGTAATAAGATCAGGGTTATCAAACGCCGCTCCGAAAGCATGGACTAAGGAATAGCCTAATTCTCCGCCTTCATGTATTGAACCGGGGATATGCGGACCTACATGGCTTGGAAAACCGTACGGAGTTGAAAATTTTCTAAAAAGCATATTCATTCCATAAATATCCTGAGAAATTTCATTATGATGTTCAGATAAAGTCCCTTCCAAATAAGTATTCGCAAGAATTGCAGGTGCTCCGTGCCCTGGACCGTTTATTAAAAGAATATTAGCGTCGGTATGATTTATTAAATTGTTCAAATGGGTATATATAAAATTTAAACCCGGCGTAGTTCCCCAGTGTCCTAACAATCTTGGTTTTATATGTTCCGGTTTCAACGGTTCCTTGAGCATTGGATTGTCTTTTAGGTAAATAGTGCAGCAAGCTAAGTAATTAGAAGCTCTCCAGTATGAATTTATAGTTTCTAACTCTTTTTCATTCATCAGCTCTAACCTCCTCATTAAATAATGATGGATTAATTGATTAAATAAGCAATTTTATATGATTTTTAATATATTTAAAAGTTTACAAAGTTTATATTTATATTTATATTTATATTTATATTTATATTTATATTTATATTTATATTTATATTTATATTTATATTTATATTTATATTTATATTTATATTTATATTTATATTTATATTTATATTTATATTGAAAAATTAAATTAAAAGAATATAAAATATCAACCCACGCCCACCGCTTATTTTTTAATATATTCTAAAATATATATAAGAGGTATTTGATAAATTATTTTGCAGTTCTATAAGTAATTAATAATTAAGTTTTCCAAGAGTTTTATAGATTAACGGTAAACTTGGGTTAAGATAAGATTTCGTATCTATTAACTAAAACCGTATTGCGCTAATTCTTCTTTCGTGTTTTTATAAGAGGTATGCTGAAAAGCGTTTATTCCAAGATTAGCAGCGGTTTCAACATTAAAATATCTGTCGTCGATAAAAATACATTCTTCAGGTTTTGAAAAAGATAAACTTAAAGCAAGTTTGTATATATTTTCATCAGGTTTTCTTAAATGGACAAAACATGATGTGATAAAAAAATCAAATAATTTATCTAACTCAAAAGTCTTAACGCGGTAAATGGAAAGTTCAAGTCCTTCGTTGTTCAGAGATGCAAGCCTAAACTTATGTTTTGATTTTAGAGTGTGAAATAATTGGATCATTTCAGGAATGGCATGCGATTGACTAAAAATAAAATTCTTAATATCAGTTCTTGAAAAGTTGCGTTCTCTATAGAATATTGTTTTATCAAGATAATTATCTAACGAAATTTTCCCTTCTTCGTAAAGCGCAAACAAATAACCATGTCTCTCCGCAAAATCTTCGTAATCTAAATTAAATTTTTCGGAAGCTAATTTTCTTGAGCGGGTATCCCACCCGTTAGTGAGTAAAACACTGCCGATGTCTAAAAAAATTGTTTTTATTTCCATTGTGTTGTAATTTTTTTTATTATGATTTTGCTATTTTGGAACTTTTTGATACAATAATAATAATTTAATTAATTAAAAATTAATTGATTAACCTAATTTCACCGTTTTTATTATTATAAAATTACAACTCATTGATATTATTACATTTTATTTTTATTCCCCATATACTTTTTTGTTGCCCACATAAATATAGCAATATCATGATGTTGCTGGTAATTATGGTGAAGTTGGGTTAAGTAAATATATCAATATAATAAATAATCATACTATAATTATACCACATTTTATTTATATAAAAATTTAGCCGTTTAAAAATTATTAATTTACATAATGAATTTCACTCGCCGTATATATTAATAATTTATTGAATTATATAATTTATTTATCATCTTATATAATAATAAATAAATAAAATCATCAGGCTATTAAAAAGTGAAAATAAAATAATAGATGGCAAAGAATAGAGAACACATACAAACAAAGAGTTAATAAATAAAAATTCAAAATTACGAAATAAAAATAATTAAGAAATAAAAATAAAAAATGAAAAAAATTGCTCTTTTATACAATCAAGAATTAGAAAAATATAAATATGCCGAATATCATCCTCTAAAAAGGGAACGGATTATCTATACTATGCAAAAAATTAAAAAATATTCAAAAGGCGCATACGATAATTTTATTGTAAATCCTGCTTCAATTGAAGAAATGAGTTTATATCACGATGCTGATTATATCAAATATCTTTATGAAACAGAAAACGATAAAACAAAATACATACCCAAAAAATATGAAATAGGAACTACGGATAATCCTTATTTTAAAGGCATTTTTTCTACATCAAGCATTCATATAGGCGCAGTTAATTTAGCGGCTGATTTAATTGTAAAAGAAAATTATACAGATGCGTTTTATTTCCCCGGCGGACTTCATCATGCAAAAAAGAATTATGCATGGGGGTTTTGTTTTGTAAATGATCCTGTTTATGCAATATTGAGATTATTGAATTATAAAAAAAGAGTCTTATATATAGATGTTGACGCGCATTTTTGCGATGGAGTTGCCGATGCTTTCAGGAATGATCCCAGAAATAAAAAAGATTTATTAATATTATCTTTTCATGAAAGCGGAGATTTTTTATTTCCTGGAGAGGGTTATATTGAAGAAAAAAGTTCAATTAATTTTCCGCTTTATCCGGGCACCGATGATTATACTTATTTGTTAAATTTTACAAAAGTTTTTAATTACGTGTTTGATAAATTCAGACCTGATGTGCTGGTAGTACAAATAGGAGCGGATTCTTCAAAATTTGATATATTGTCGCATTTAAATTTATCATTAAAAGGATATTTAAATATAATAAAAATTATTAATGAAAAAAAAGCAAATAAAATATGGCTTGGCGGAGGAGGGTATAATAATAAATTTACTTCATGCGCATGGTCATCGGCTTTTAGATTAGTTTTAGGAGATATAAAGGTCGGCGATATTAAACATAATATTAAAGACCAAAGAGCATTTAGTTATGCAAAAGAAAATTATAATTTTTTAATAAGAAATATTTTTTAGAATATTAGAATATTAGCGAAAATACCCATAATAATTTTTGATAAATATGCTTTATACTTTGTACTTTTTAGTTAGTTAGATAGACATGGCATATATATTATGGCGGAGATATTTTGAGAAATATTTTTACCTTTATTATTATATATATTTAATTATTGAGATGAATAACAATATAGTTCCGACTACTACACAGCTATCTGCAACATTAAAACTCGGCCAGTGATATTGATATATATGGATATCTATAAAGTCAACCACAAAACCCTGGAAGATTCTATTAATCAAATTAGAAACAGCGCCTGATATAATTAAAGATGAAGAAACTATAAAAAGATTTGTATAAATTTTTACTCTAAATAAAGCATAAATTAAAGCAATTATAATGGCTAACGTGAATAATATTATGATATATTTTGATGCATTTCCCATAATACCGAAAGCTACGCCGGCATTATTAACATGTACTATATTAAAATAGTGTTTTATGACGGTAATTTTTCCGTAAAAAGAAATATTATTTGCTATTATATATTTTGTTATCTGATCAACAATCAAAATCGGAATAAAAATAGAAATTAAAACTAATAATTTTTTTTTCATAATAATTATATTAAGCTGTTATTGTTATATTTCACTTATTTATATTTAGTTTGTCAGGTCAGATCAGTTTATTTTTTTTAGAGCATTCTATTAACGCTTGTATTCCGGGGAGAATTTTTCCTTCAAGCAGCTCAAGAAACGCCCCTCCCCCTGTGGACACGTAAGACATTTTAGCAAATTCGCCTGCTCTGTGCAAGGCAACGTCGGTATCCCCGCCGCCGACTATCGTAAGAGCATAAGCGTTTGCAACATTTGACACCATAGCGTATGTGCCCCTGCTGAATGCATCAAATTCGAACACCCCCATTGGACCGTTCCATACAATTGTTTTTGCGTTTTGAATTGCTTCCGAAAATAAAGTTACGGTTGCGGGACCTATATCTAAGGCTAACCAATCTTTAGGAATTTCTTGAACTGTTGTAACTTTAGATTCGGCATCCGGTAAAAACTTATCAGCCACTACCACATCAACGGGAAGATAAAGTTTTATTTTTTTTTCTTTTATTTTTTCTAAAGTTTTTTTAGCATAGTCTACCATATCATTTTCAACCGATGAAGCTCCGATGTCATAACCCAAAGCTTTTAAAAAGGTATTTGACATTGCTCCGCCTATAATTAGTTTATCAACTTTTTCGGCCAGATTAGAAAGCACTTCTATTTTTCCTGAGACTTTGGCGCCTCCTACAATAGCTACAAACGGTCTCATTGGATTTTCTACCGCTCTTCTGAAGTAATTAAGTTCTTTTCTTACTAAAAAACCAGCTGCGCAAGTATTAACATATTTTGTTACTGCAACATTTGAAGCATGGGATCTATGAGCCGTTGCGAACGCATCGTTAACATAAATATCGCATAAGGATGCAAGTTCTTTTCCAAAATAATCGTCATTGGCAGTTTCTTCAGAATGAAATCTTAAATTTTCTAAAAGTATAATATCTCCGTGTGAACTGGATTTTACGGCATTTTCTGCCAATTCTCCTATGCAATCGTTTACAAATTTAACTTCTTTATCTAAAAGCCTGCTGAGTCTTTTGGCGACGACAAGAAGAGAAAGTTCAGGGACAGGTTTTCCTTTAGGTCGCCCCATGTGAGACATAAGAATAATCCTTGCTTTTTCATCAAGGCAGTAATTTATCGTAGGTAAAACCGCTCTTATTCTTGAATCATCCGTTATATTGCCGTTTGAATCCAAAGGTACATTAAAATCCACTCTTATTAGAAGAGTTTTATTTTTTATTTCAATTTCGTCTATATATACGATATTATCCATAGTAAAAAAATTACAGCTTATGATTAATTATTTATTAATTTAATGAATCTAATTTAATGAATTTTAATGAAATTATCTGAACATAAATGTGCTTAAGTCGGTGATTCTTGTTGAATAACCCCATTCGTTATCATACCATGCAAGAACTTTTACTAAGTTGTTTTGTATGACTTTAGTGGTTAAGGAATCAACAATAGATGAATGAGTGTCCCCTCTGTAATCAATAGAAACCAAAGGTTCTTCGCTATAAGCCAAAATTCCTTTCATAGAATTTAGCGAAGCTTCAAGCAATTTTCCGTTAACTTCTTCTACGGTAGTATTTTTTTTAACTAAGCATACTAAATCGTTTATTGATACATCAGGCGTCGGAACTCTTAAAGACATTCCGTCTAATTTTCCGGCTAATTCAGGTATGACTTCGCATATTGCTTTTGCAGCGCCGGTTGTTGTAGGAATTATAGAAACTGCAGCAGCTCTCATTCTTCTAAAATCTTTATGCGGAAGGTCTAATATTCTCTGGTCGTTCGTATAAGAATGTACTGTAGTCATATTGCCTTTTTCTATAATAAAATTATCGTTAAGCACTTTGGCAATAGGGGCAAGACAATTTGTCGTACATGAAGCCATAGAAACTATCGTATGTTTATTTTTATTGTATATGTTTTCATTTACGCCGAGCACTATAGTAGTATCTGGATTATCGGCGGGCGCCGAAATCAGCACTTTTTTTGCGCCTGCGGCGAGATGTTTAGATGCGTTTTCGCGGTCTGCAAATAACCCTGTCGATTCTATAACTAAATCTACGTTAAGTTTTTTCCAGGGTAATTCGGCAGGATCTTTAATGGCAGTAATTAAAGAAATTCTTTTATCGGCATAAATGTTTGTTTCGTCATATCCTACTTCAAAATCTGCTTTACCGTGAACAGAGTCAAATTTTAGCAAAAAAGCAAGCGCCTTAGGTGTCGTAATATCATTTATTGCTACAATTTCAATGTCTTCGCCGTTAGCTATTTTAGATTGAAAAATTCTGAACACATTTCTTCCGATACGGCCAAAACCGTTTATTGCAATTCTTAAAGAAGCCATCTATCTGTTACCCCGCTTTTAAGTTTTTAAAATTAATATTAAAACAAATTGAATTAATATGGCTGATTAATTCAATATTGAATATAAATAAATAATTAAATGCAATTTATTATTAATTCTTTAATCCAGCATTAGAACTTCTTATAACTTCCCTCCCGCAAGGGGATGGAAGTTGCGGAAATAATTATTTTCTAACGCAGAATTAAGGTAATTATCTTAATAATTACTATTTCTTCCTGTGTCTAAATATTCTATTGCGATTTCGTATAGCATTTCTTTGTTGTTTTAAGAGTCTATTTCTATTACGATTTTGTCTAATAATTCTTCCTCTTTGCTGAATAGCCCTATTGCGATTTCGTATAGCATTTCTTCTAAAAATTTTCCTCATTTTAGGTCTATAAAAAGGATGTTTTGCATAAAATCTACCGGCATGTGAACGCCATAAATTATAGTGCCTTAAATAAGCATGGTGTCTTACCCACCAGCCTGGATGATATGTTCTATACCATGGCCCAATGTTGCTTCTCCACCATATAAAATAAGGTCTATAAGTAATAATAGGAGGGGGAGGACCGTAAAGCAAAGGAGCAGGAAGATATATGGCAGGAGATAATGGAAACCATGGTCCTGAGTAGGCGCTGGCATAAATCCAGCTATTGTTATACCATCTATAATAATATCCGTTATATCCATAAATGTAAGTTTGAAAAGGAGGATAATAATATGCGTTAACTCCATCTCCGAAAGAAAAAGCAAAATTAGGAGTTGAAACGCTTATAAAACCTGCGGAATAAGCATTAGGGGTAGAATATGTCGCCCATCCGCTCAGATTAAATGCAAACAACATAATAACGGCAAAAAAGAGAACTAATTTTTTATTTTTAAATAAATCCTTGCTGCTTAATTTTAAAATTTCTAATAAAATCTTGTATATGGCTAAAATCATGTTATTTATTTGTTTCATGATTTTTACTCCTGTGAGTGTTTAATTAAATTATTATATTATTAATGTTTAAATAAAGTTTTTTACTTTAAAATAAAAATTTTTATAATTTTATAATTATAATATCATACAAATATTACAATATTATAATTAATTTTTATACTTAATTAGTATAGCATATTTATTTAAAGACGTGAAATAATTTAGATGAAATAATTGTCTGCTCTTGGTTTATATCTAAATGTTCGTTATATTAATAAATTATATATAATATTTTTTTGAGATATATTATAATATATATTATAATACAATCTATTAATTAATATAACTAATATTTATTTTAAATGGAGGTTATTATCATGTTTAATTATAAAGGTATAGTTTTACAAAGAATTGCTCATGACTGTTTTTTGGTTTCAAACGGTAAAATTAATTTTTATTTCGATCCTTTTAAAATAGAATCCGAAGAACTTCCAAAGGCAGATTATATTTTTATAACGCATGAACATTTTGACCACTTCTCAATAGACGATATTAAAAAAATAATTAAAGAATCTTCTGTTTTATTTATGAATGAGATGACTAAAAAAGAATTAGGATCGCAGCTTCCGAATAAAGTTGTAACAATTAAACCCGGCGATTCAATCGATTATAACGAAATTCACATTGAAGGAGTTCCGGCGTATAATATTAATAAATTTAGAGAACAAGGAATTGTATATCATCCTAAAGAAGATAAAAAATTAGGATTTATAGTAACGTTTGACGGTATAAAAATTTATCATGCCGGTGATTCCGACAACATTCCAGAAATGGAAAATTTAAAAGAAGAAAATATTGATATTTTACTTATACCTGTAAGCGGTACTTACGTAATGACTCCGCAAGAGGCTTCAGACGCTGCAATTATAATTAATGCGAAAGTTGCTATTCCTATGCATTATGGAGCGATTGTAGGTTCAGATGCCGATGCGCAAGATTTCGTTGAAAAAGTAAAGAAAAAAGGATTAGATGCTGTTTTGATTTAATATTATATTTATACTCGCATGTGGGGGATGGATATATTTTTATATTTTTTATATTTTATTGATAGCTCAAAATAAGTATATTAACTAAACCAAAATAAAAACAATAAACAAATTTCACTAATTTAAATTTTATTTATATGTTTATGTTTTATATCGTATACACTAAATGCAAAAAGAAAATTATTTACCGATAGTAATAGAAAGTCTAATTTTCGGGAAAAATTCGGATTATCCGCTATATATTAAAACATATGAAAAATATGTTCTTTACAGGTCTAAAGCTTTGATATTTTCACAGAGCGATGTTTTGAGGCTGAAAAATAACGGAGTCAATAATCTTTATATAAGGCAGGAAGATAAGAAAAAATACGATGAAGATATGATTAATCATTTAAATGGCATTATATCGGCTAACGGTGTAAGTTCTGAAGATAAAACAGTCAGTATTTATAATTATTCAAAAATATACGCTCAATATGTTATAACTACTGGCAATCTTAAAGATACAAAAGAACAATTAAAGCAAGTTATTGAAACTATCATTGAATATATTCTTGTAAGCGACCTTGCTTTTATTAATATTATCAATCTGTCTAAATACGATGCAAGTGAAGTAGGACATGGAATAAATGTCAGCATTTATGCTATGGCGCTTGCAGGCAGATTAGGATTTACAAATAAATTATCTCTTTACGAAATAGGGTTGGCAGGATTAACTCATGACATAGGAAAGCTAAAGATTCCAAAACAATTATTGCAAAAAAAAGATTTAACTGAAGAAGAATTAAATGAAATAAAAAAGCATCCTATTTATTCAAAAGAAACTTTAATAGAAAATGAATTTGACAATAGTAATATAATAAATGCCGTCGTTGAACATCATGAAGCTTCAAACGGAACAGGATATCCATATGGTAAAATTGAAGAAAATATTTCTACTTTTGGCAAGATAATGATGATTGCCAATAAATTCGATTCTTTAGCAAGAGATTTGCCGTATAGAATTAAATTAGAAAAAAAAGATGCATTAAATAATATGACGTTAAACAAAGAACTGTATAATAATGCATTTTTGAAAGAATTTATATTACTTATAAAGGAATCGGATGAAAAAATGCCTATAGTTAAGTTAAATATTTAAAAATACTAAAATTATTTCTCAATCCCTTTGCTGACCGAATAAATTTAAAAGCATCAAAAAAAGATTTATAAAATCAAGGTAAAGAGTTAATGCCCCTAACACTGTCTCCTTTCTTTCGTCAAAAGATCCGCTTAAATAAATCTGCTTTAGTTTTTGCATATCGTAGGCCGTTAATCCTAAAAATATTACGACTCCAAGTATAGAAATAATATACATTAGAGTACTGCTGTGTAAAAAAAAGTTTATGAACATAGCTACTATTATTGAAATTAAACCCACCATCATAAAATTACCCATAGATGTCAAGTCTTTCTTGGTAGTGTAGCCGATAAAAGCAAGTAAACCGAAGGAGAAAGCAGTTAAAAAAAATACTAATCCTATGGATTGCGCAGTATAAATTAAAAAAATAGTTGAAAATGTAATGCCAGTAAGAGCTGCATATAAAATAAATATAGTTTCGCTCAAGACGACCGGTAATTTATTAATGCCGAATGAAAGCCCTAAAACGGCAGCAAGCTGTAATCCTATAAGCAGATAAAACAATAACACATGGGTACTGAGAAATATTACAATAGGTTTATCGGAAGATACAAATTCAGCAATAATACCTGTAATAGCAAGCCCCAAAAGCATCCAAGTAAAAACGCCCCTGAAAAAATCTGATAGTCCTTCTCTTGCATCTGTGCCATAAGCAGATTTTACAGCCTGATTTCCAAAATTCATTTTAATATACCCCTTTAATAATATACCCCTAAAAATAATTATATTATATTATATTATATTTAGTTAATAAATAATCCATGTATGTTTCTTATTAATTTTAAATACCTGTTGAAAATTTCTATCGGCAATTTTGGGAAAATAATCAGTATTGAAAATTTATTTATTATTGTATTTTGTAGATATTTTTATATTTTATTATAAAAATAAAATGAAATCAATCTAATTTAAGCTTATATCCATTAGCCTTAAGCCATTTAATGCTGATTTTATAATCAGGGATAATAAAATTGACATGGCTCCAAAAACTTTGAGAGTGATTTTTATGTATCGTATGTGATAATTCATGGATTATTACATAATCAATAATATTTATCGGAGCCATTATAAGTTTCCAGTTTATCCTTATAGAATTTTCAAAAGAGCATGACCCCCATCTTTTCTCGGCGGAAGATAATTTTAATTTTTTGAAATGGAAATTGTTTAATTTTGAATGCAATTTTACGCGTTCAGATATTAATTCAAATGCTTTTTGTTTATAAAAGTTTTCAAAAAATAATTTAAGATTATTTCGCTTCGCGTCGGGTATGTTTAAATCTTTTTCATTATTATTAATGTTATTTGTATTATCATAAACCGTTGATTCATTAGACATTATTTTCATGTTTATGTTTTCATTATAACTTTCAACGGCTTTGAAATATTCATTAAATAAATATATTTTTTGATTAGTTTCATCAAGTGTCAGACAATAATATCCTGAAGCAAATTCTTTTTTAGAAATGTCGCCGCGTATAATATTATTATAGTCTTCTATATTTTTGATGATTTGAAGTTTATAGTTTTTTCCGAGATATAAAAAATCGTCCCCGTCTATAAAAGTTTTTGACTTAAATAAAGCTTTTCTATTTTCCATTAGTTCAATTTTTTCTTTCAGCCATTTTTCATTTTTTTTAATAATGCCGGGGATTTTAGAGTCTGCAAAATTAATCGGCAATCTTAATATTAAAGTGGCTGAAGGAGTGACTTCCAATGTTACGGTTCGTCTTCTGCTTTTTATAACTTTCTCAATCCTATTTTTATTTATAATAGAAGAGTCAAAAAACAGATTTTTTATTTTATCCGGATCCACTAATTTATAATTATATTTATTTTTAGTTTTGGCAAATATACCGAATACGCAGAATTTTTTTTTATTTTTAGTCATCTTAAGAATGGACGAGATATAAATTGCAGCTTATAAATAATTTAAAGAAAGAAATATGTCAGATTAAAATTTAATAAAGATTCTGATTTACTTAAAAATACTTGGTTAAATTTATTTAAATAAATGGTGCCGAAGGCCGGAATCGAACCGGCACGGAAATTATCCACCACCCCCTCAAGATGGCGTGTCTACCAATTCCACCACTTCGGCATATTAGAACATCTTAAAAAATAAGAGGTGCGCTTGGGTTAAATCAATTCTATTTTTTGACTGGTTTGTTTGTTTTTGAACTTGCCGATATTACATTGCTTTTAACAGACGCATTAGCTGTTTTATTAATTGTCGCCGGTTTTTTAACAGGATTTATAGCATTAGCTTTTTTAGATGCATTTTTATTAACTATAGAAGTAACTGCGGAAGCTGTTTTTACAGGTTTTTTAAGATAGTGTTTTATAGATATAGGACTAACCTGCTTTGCGGATATATAGCTGATTAAAAATGCAGAACCGAGAAAAATAGCGGCAAGTATTGCGGTAGTTTTTGTTAAAAAATTTCCTGCCCCTGAAGCTCCGAACACGGTTTGTGAACTTCCTCCGAATACGGCGCCCATTTCTTGACCTTTGCCCTGCTGCATTAAAATCACGATAACAAGAAAAATAGCCGAAACTATTAAAACCACTGTTAAAAATGCAATCATAGTATAATTATTTTTTATTAAAATTAATTAAGTTAGTTTATTAAAATTGTATTTATAATCGTATTTAATGATAAATACTTTCTTGATGTTCTTTATGTTCTTTATGTTCTTGATGATTAATATTAATATTAATCATCAAATATATGCAATATATCTATAAATATTAATATTATAAAATTATAGCAATAATGTCAATTTTTAATTTTTTCAAAATTGTATCCGCTTGTTTTTGTAATTTTTTTATAAATTATCAAGGTAAGTTTAGCAAAACAGTATCCTAAAATTCCTCCTGCAATTACATCTAAAGGATAATGTTCGCCGTCGTACACTCTGGAGAATGCGACTATTGCAGCTAATATATAAAATAATTTATAATGTTTAGGAAAAAAATAAGCCATAGCTACGGCTAATGAAAAAGCAGTTGTTGAGTGGCCTGACGGAAATGAATATTCAGTAAGGTGTCTTCCTAGAAGATCAATATGCACTGTTCCTTGTTCTATCATTTTATGCATAGCGACAATAGGCCTCGGTCTATTGACTAATCTTTTTAAAATTATATCAAATATCCCGGGAACTAATTGGGTAATAAGCAATAAAAAGAAAGATTTTTTAAAATTTTGTTTATTATAAATATAAACAAATAATAAAACTATCCAGTAAACAACCCAGCCGTTTCCAAGAAATGTAACGGCCCTCATATTTTCATTAAGCATTGAAAAATGGAAATTATTGTTTATTAATAAAAACAATAAAGTATCTAAATGTAATATGTAAGACAGCATAATTTTTTATTAAAATTTATTATTTTTTTTGAATAATTAAGATATAATTTAAATATATGTTAAATAACTTATCATATTTCACGCAATAAATAAAATAAAAAAAGGAGGAAAATTAATCTATGCAAGCTGTTATTATGGCTGGAGGTTTTGGAACAAGACTTAAGCCGTTAACGAATAATACTCCGAAACCTATGCTGCATGTCGCCAACAAGCCGATGATGGAGCATGTAATAAATTTATTAAAAAAATATTCAATTAAAGACCTTATAATTTTACTTTACGTCCAGCCTGAAATTATAACAAACTATTTTAAAGACGGAAGCAAGTTCGGAGTTAATATTAAATATATTTTAGCCGAAGAAGATTACGGAACTGCAGGAAGCGTTAAAAATGTGGAAAAATTTATTGAAGAAGATACCTTTATGGTTATAAGCGCAGATATCATTACTGATTTTAATCTTCAAAAACCGATTGATTTTCATAAAGAAAAAAATTCAGATGCGACGATAGTTTTAACTCGAGTTGAAAATCCGCTTCCTTATGGAATAGTTATTACCGATGATGAAGGAAAAATTAATAAATTTCTTGAAAAACCTTCATGGTCGGAAGTTTTTAGCGATACTATAAACACGGGAATTTATATCTTAAATAAAAATGTATTTAAATTTATCCCTGAAAAAAAAGAATTTGATTTTTCTAAAGAACTTTTTCCTTCTATTATGAAAAATAATATGAATTTATATGGCTTTAATTCCGACGGTTACTGGAAAGATGTAGGTACGCTTTCTGAATACAGGCAAAGCCATCTTGATATAATTGCCGGAAAAGTGCATATTAATATAGACGGTGGACATTTAACAAAAAAAAATATACATATTGCAGAAGGTACAATAATAGATATAACTTCAGATGTTGAGAATTCAATATTCGGCAAAAATATTAAAGTAATGCAGCACTGCAAAATTAACAACTGCGTTATAGGAGACAATGTAATTATACATGAAGATACGTCGGTAAGCGGCTCTGTTATAGGCAAAAATTCCCGTATAGGCAGTTCATGCGAAATGCAGGAAACTATATTAGGATATAAAACCCAAATAGGAAATAATGTTTTTGTCGGCACAGGCGGAATTATTTCAGATGTTTGTATAATCGGAAACAATGCCATTATAAATCCCAACGTTAAAATATGGCCGTTTAAAAATGTAGAAGATGGGGCAATACTTTCGGAAAGTTTAATATGGTCAGATAAATGGAGCGCAAGAATTTTCGGTCAGTATGGGATTACAGGTCTTGCCAATTATGAAATCACTCCTGAATTTTGTTCAAAATTAGGCGCTGCATTCGGAGCATCCATGGGCAAGTCTAAAACGATATCTATTTCAAGAGACAGCCATAAAGCCTCCAGGCTTTTCTCAAGAGCTATAATGTCGGGAGTTCTTTCCGTAGGCGTTAATGTAAATGATTTTAGCGATACTCCGATACCTATCGCAAGATATCAAGCGAGACAGTATAAAACTTTCGGCGGCATTCATGTTAGGAAACATCCTTTTGATAAAAAATTGATAAATATTAAATTTTTTGATTCGGAAGGGTTAGACCTTTCTCCCGCAAATGAACAGAAGATAGAAAGGCTATTCTTCAGGGAAGATTTCACAAGAGTAAGTTCGGAAGATACGGGAGAAATTTTTTATCCGACCCATGGAACGGAATATTATACGGACGGATTTTTAAAGACAATAGATTTAGAAAAAATTACTAAAAGAAATTTTAAAATAGTCATAGATTATTCTTACGGTTCTTCCAGTAAAATATTTCCGGCTATAATCGGCAAGTTAGAAATTGAATCTGTTCATCTGAATGCTAATCTTGACCAGACTAAAATAACCAAAACAGACAAAGAATTTAAAAAATCGCTGAAAGATCTTTCAAGTATTGTTAAGTCTATTAATGCAGATATCGGTATATTTATGGATAACGGCGGTGAAAAAATTTATATATGCGATGAAAACGGCGATATAATTGATGGCAACACCGCTCTTTCGCTGATGAGTCTTTTAGTAATGAAGACTGAAAAGCAGAATAAAATTATTTCGGTGCCAGTAAATGCTTCGTTTAATATAAATAAATTAGCAAAAGAATATAACTTTGAAATAATTCCCGCAAAAAATTTTTCAAGCGCTCTCATGGAAAAAGCCGCAAGTTCTCAAATATGTTTTACCGGAGACAATGAAGGCGGATACATATATCCCGTATTTCAGCCTGCATTTGACGGAATGTATTCAATCATAAAGCTTTTAGAAATGCTGGCTACATTAGATACTTCAATTAAAAATGAACTTAGATATATAGAGCCGAGCCATTTTGAATATACTACGGTATCGTGTCCAATAGAATTAAAGGGTTTTATTATGAGAAAATTTTTAGAAACATATAGAGATGAAAATGCATTATTTGTTGACGGAATAAAACTTTTCAAAAAAGACGGATGCGGATGGGTTTTATCCGCTCCAGCATCGGAAGGAGCATATTTTGAAATTTATTCTGAATGTAAAACTAAAGATGAAGCGCTTGAATTTTTAAATCAATTTAAAAACAACATAGAAGAATGGAAAAACGAAAGAGCATTCACTTTTCAATCTTGAAATGTTTAAAAGATGTTTAAAAAAATAAAATTTGATGGAAATAAAGACAATATGATAATAAAATGAGTTCGTTCCCTTCAAATTTTGAAGGGAAAAAAGTAATAAACAAAAGTTTCGTCGACGGATATAAAATATTTTTTGAAGATGATGCGTGGCTTTTAGCAAGGCTTTTAGGCACGGAAGATGTTATGAGAATATATGGAGAAGGAGATACTCGGGATAATTTAAATTTATTAATTGAATCATTTACTTAAAATTGCCGATAGAAAATTTTATTCTGGATGACCGCTTCGCTCTCGTGCCTAACGACACTCGTGAAGTTTCCTTCGGAACTTTCCTGCTTACGCAGGAATGACTTTGCTGGGTTTTATCATTTCACCCTTTGGGTGTCATTCCCGCGTAAGCGGGAATCCAGTGTTATTAAAGCATTGGAGTATTTTTAACAATTTCTATCGGCAATTTTGGGATTTAAAAATTATTTGAATAATTAATTAGTTATGATATTGTAATTAAATTATAATAATTTATAATTATTATAAACTTATAATAGGAGTTATATATTTATGAAATATTTTACTATACCTTCGGGACCTTTTGAAGTAAATACATATCTTATATATGACGATGAAAATAATGAAAGACTTGGATTTATTATTGATCCAGGAGGACAGGAAAATAAAATTGATAAATTGATTAAAGAAAATAATATCAATTTGCAATTTATATTAAACACCCATTGTCATATTGACCATGTAGCTATGGTTAATTATTTTAAAAAAAAATATGGCATTCCGCTTTATGCGAATGAAGACGAGCAGCCGATTGTTGACAACTTAAAAGAGCAGGCAGAATATCTGGGATTTGATATTGCGGAGAATATTACAATAGATAAAAAGCTAAAAGAAAATGAAGATATAAATATCGGGAATATTAATATTAAATCTATTTTTACGCCGGGACATTCTCCTGGAAGCACATCATTTTTAGTAAATAATAATTTTCTTTTCAGCGGAGACACTTTATTTAGACAAACTATAGGGAGAACCGACCTGTTCGGCGGTGATTTCGATAAAATAATTAAATCTATTAAAAACAAGCTTTTTAAATTAAATGACGATATTATAGTTTATCCCGGGCATGGAAAAGATACCACTATAGGATATGAAAAGAAAAACAATGCGTATTTAATGTGAATTATAAATTAAAATTAAAATAATTGATATAATTAAGTTTTTTTAAGTTACAGGTTATATTTTCGTGCCGTTTATGATTTTTAAACCTTTAGAATTCTTATGGAACGGTTGGTTAAAATTTTTAATCGTAAGCTGTTTATCTTATTTTTTAATGTATATTATAATCGGTCTTATGGGCGGAGTTTTAAACGCTGTTGCATCGAGCGCGGGGTATACAGGCGGCAGTCCTGTAAATAATGCGATAGGAACAGTATTAGCTGTTACGGTATCGCCTTCAAATCCGGCGTCTATTTTAGGTTTTTTATTTGTGCTTGCAATATTTGCCTATCTTTTCCTAAAAATTCCGTCTATTGCGGGTGAAATAGTTTCGGGTATGCCAAATATATCTTTTAGTGGAGCTGCCTCTGTAATAATCGGCGCCGCAAGTATCGCTCTTGCCGGCGGACGTGTCGCCGGAACGGTAGCTAAAACAGCAGGTCAGGTTGCCAAGGCGGCAGGCAAAGGCGGGAAAGGCGGGGATAAATAGATTAATTGTTACTTTAATATATAATTAATTAATCATATATTTGACATATTTATCAAGTTCGTGTATAATTAATTTATGAATAATAATAAATTAACCTTAAAATCGCTCTTAGCTTTTCTTGACGACCTTGATTTAAAAAACAAGTGGATTATTCCGTCAAAGGCTTTTAGAGTAGTGTTCGACGAAAAAGATAATACTTTATATAAAAAACTTAATTTTTTTGTTGAATCTGGAATTTTAATGTATTTAACAAAAGGTTTTTATGCAAATAAAAGAGCAAGGTCAAAGACTGCTTTTTTTCTTGAAGAAATGGCAAAATATTTTAGACCTGAAGATTTATTTTATGAATCTCTTGAATCTATGGCGTCTGAATTTTCTTTAATTTCTCAGATTCCAAACAGGCTTACTTTAGTTACGAGCGGGAGGAGTTATCTTTACAATACGCCTCTTGGAATTATTGAATTTACTCATAGAAAATTAGATTATGAAAAATTTCAAAAATTTATCAAAGAAAACATGATTATTTATGATAATATTAAAAAAATTTATTGCGCTAAAGAATACTTGATTAAAAAAGATTTAATTAGGAGCAATAGAGCCGTTGATTTAATGTATGAGCAAGAAGAGGAGATTAATTATGCGAATTTATGACCTTGCAAAAAAAATATCTATTAAAACATCTGTTGATTTTAAAAATGTGTCTAAAGAAATCCTGCAGCTGAATATTCTTGATGTATTGTCGAATTATAGCGAATTATATAAAAATATCGTATTTCAAGGAGGAACCGCATTAAAGCTTTGCTATAATTTAAATAGATATTCAGAAGACCTTGATTTTACTATTAATAAAGAAGGTAAAAGATTTGTAAATAAATTATTTGACGAATTGCCTTCTAAATTAAAAATAGATGAAAAAATTGAGACAACCTTTAATTCAAAAGGACTAATGGATATTATTAATGTTAAAGTAATTCCTAAGGACAGAATTAAAAGTATAAATGTCAAAATTGAATTTATGGAAGTTCCTTCTTATACAAAACAATTTAGAATTGTTGAAGATAAATACAGTTTCGGCATTAAAGACCTATATATACCGACTGAATCGCTTGAAGAGATTTTAGCCGATAAAATTGTAGCGTTAGGAGGAAGACCGCTATTAGACAGTATGCCGTTTAAAAGCAGGGATATATGGGATATCGCGTGGCTTTCAAATAATAATATAGTGCTAAATTCAGATTTAATTTCAAAAAAATTAGACGATTATAAAATTAGTAAAGATGATTTTTTAAAAACTTTACATAAAAGACTTGAATTTGCCAATTTAGAAAAAGGGTCTATGTTTTATAAAAATGAAATGAGCAGGTTTATATTTGGTAAAGCATTATCTCTTTTACATAATGATGAATTTATAAATTCAACATTTGAGGCAGTAAAGTCGCTTGTTCATAAAACTATTAAATTATTGCAAGAAAATAATTTAAATAAACAGGATGCTTTTTCTGATTTTCTTAAAAATCAATCTAAAAAGAAAAAAGGACCGGCGTTATGATCCGTTATATTGTTTATATGTTGTTATTTATTAATATTTTTTTTACGGCAATTAGATTATTATTACAGTAAAATTTAGATAAATATTAATCAATTATTATAAATTATTATAAATTATTATAAATATTTATTTTATAAATTATCAGGATCGTATTTCTCTTCAATTTTTAGAGATTTGTAAATTATAATAGACGCTATCCAAACGGCTATAAATAATCCTACAATAATACTGCCTAATTTATAAAAAGAAACAGTCTGCAGCGTATAAAAAATTCCGTTATTTAAACCAAGTTCCATAGCTATTACCTGAATCCATTCTAATGTTCCTATGCCTAAAGCCAGCATAATTGATAATGTAGTAATAGTTATATTATAAAAAATTTTTCTTACGGGATTTAAAAAAGCCCAGCTGTAAGCGAATACCATAAGCACGCCGTCTGTAGAATCTACTATCATCATTGTAGCGGAAAATAGCAAAGGCAGTATCATTATATCTATAAAAGGATGACCGGAAGCGGCTAATCCTCCTGCAATAGCTAGAACAGCGGCTTCTGTCCCGGTGTCAAAACCTATGCCGAACAAAAGACCTACGAAATACATTTGATAACTATGCCTTACTAAATTAAATATTTTATAAAAATATCTATTCATGAAGCCTCTTTTTTGCAATTCCTGTTCCATTATTTCCCTGTTGGTCTTATAATTTTTAGCTAATTTTATGATGCTAATTAAAATTACTATATTTAAAATAGCTATTATATAGAGAAAAGCGGCAGAAACTCCAGTCCCTAAGACGCTAGCCAAGTTTTTAACACTATCGGGTAAAAACTTATCGAGGTAACTAGCGGTTAAAGTCATAATACCAATAAGGAAGAAAACAGAAGTGGAATGTCCGAGTGAAAAGAACATACCTATTGTGACAGGCTTTTTGCCTTCATTCATAAATTTTCTTGTGGTATTATCAATAGCGGCAATATGATCGGCATCAAGACCATGCTTGGCTCCTAAAACCATAGCCAAAAATCCTAAGCTCATAAATGCGGGATTGGCATGAAGCCGAGCAAATAATATAAATAGTGAAATAGCCAGAAAACTAAATAGGAATAAATAAAGGAATGTGATTTTTGTTTTTAAATTTCTCATTTGACCTCCCGCAAATGTTTATATGCTTTTGTTAGATTAAACATATTTAAAAGCAGGTCTTCCGGCTTGAGGATATAGACATTCTGCCTTCCCGGTGCGGGGTACTCTTATTGATTTATCTCACCAGTGGCATAAATTGAATGTCCTTAAACGCCTCTTACGGCTGCGGGTACAGCACAGGACTTTAACCTGTTTCCCTTGTTCTTTTAAATACTTTAATAATTTGTTAAAAATTAAATATTTACATCAATATTATTAAATTAGTCAATTAAATGTCAAGTAAAAAATGAAATAATTACTGCCTGATACTCCTATTGAAGAGTAGTTCGCTTATATGAAACAATAATGATTATTCTGCAATTATTATTTCTTCACTTAAAGGCTTATTAATTTTATCAGGCATCAAATAATTTTTTATATCGGCAATATCTTCTAAATTATTGCCTTTTACAGAAACTATCATATATGAATAATAAGGCCAGGAAGCATTTATATCAGTGTTAGAAGGAATCGCAGGATGATTTGGGTGAGAATGGTAAAAACCTAATACTTCAATATTGTTTTTTCTTGAAAGTTTATCTATTTCCAGCATATCTTTAGGTTCAATTTCGAATGCATCCCATGCTATTTTTCTGTATTTATTGTTAGCAGGAAAAACTTTAGTTATTTTTTTATCATTTCCATCTATAATTCCTAGCAAAGCTCCGCATGCTTCGTAAGGAAAAATTTCGGCGATATGTTTTTTAATAATTTCTAAATCCTGTTTTAATATTATCAAAGGCATATTATATTCTCATATTAATTTAAAAGTTAATTTTTATTTAGAAATATCAAACTTAATAAATTATTATAGTTCGTTTAGCAGCGCTTCTGCAAGTTCAGCCTTATTCATTCTTTCAAATCTTTTTATTTCTAAATTATTATCGCTGTCTTCAATCCATCTATTATTATTATATCCTTCATTATTATTGTTTTTATGATTTTTATAGGTATTTATTTTTATTATTGTTTCGCCGGTATTTTTCGTTTTATTTATAATTATAGCTGAGTTTTTATTTATTTCTTTATCTGTATATATATAATTATTATCGTCATAAGTAATGTCTCTACCATTTATATTTTCTTTTTCTTTATCTTTATCTTTTTCTTTATCTTTCTTTTTATCTTTATTCACTGATATTATTTTAATCAAATATCCTTCATTTTCACTGCTGCCGATTATATTTTTTGTAACATCATTTACAAAAATATAATCTAAAGATTTCTCTTTAAACTTCTTCTGCGCATTTTCAATTATATTATCGGTTTCTGCCGCAAATCCGAAAATTATCTGTTCCTGTTTTTTATCTTTTGCAATTAATTTAAGAAGATCGTCATTTTGAATTAGATTTAAGTGAATATTTGTAGTATTGCCTGAACAGCCGTTTGCTTTTTTAATTTTTAAAGGACTTTTTTCTTTTACGCCAAAGTCCGAAACGGCTGCCGCCATTATTAAAATATCATTTTTAGGAAATTCATTTATAAGACTTTCTCTAAGATCATTAAAGCTTGCCGCTTTTATTAATTTTATTTTTTTATTTATATATAAATTTTGTATATCTATATTACAAGCTATTAGTGTTACTTCCGCTCCTAACTTAATCGCTTCATCTGCAAGCGCCATTCCCATTTTTCCGCTTGAGGCATTAGATATAAATCTCACAGGGTCAATATATTCTCTCGTCGCTCCGGCAGTTATCAATATTTTTTTATCTTTAAATTTCTTATTTTTAAAAACGCTTTCTATTTCAAAAACAATATCTTTAATTTCAGGAAATTTCCCCTCTCCGAAATCGCCGCAGGCAAGTTCTCCTTGAGTCGGATTTACAAAATAATATTTTTTTTGTATCAATTTTTTTATGTTTTCTTGCAAAATTTCATTTGAATACATTTTATTGTTCATCGCAGGAACTATGATACAAGGCTTATCGCCTAAAGCTGAAACAGTAAGGGTTATCAAAGAATCGGCAATGCCGCAAGCTATCTTATTTATAGTATTATATGTAGCAGGGGCAACAACTATAGCGTCTGCGGTTTTTGCAAGTTCTATATGCGCAAGAGGAATTTCAAAAGCATCGTCGGCATAAACTTCTTCCCCGAAAGATTTAAATATATACGGAGAAATAAATTTAGAAGCAGACGAGCTTAGTATAATAGTAACGGAAGCGCCTTCTTTTTTTAAACTCCTGTATAATTCAATTGATTTATAACAAGCAATTGAACCGGTAATGCATAAAACAAGTTTTTTATTTTTTAAAGTCATATAATTTAAAATTTAATATTCTAATTACAGATGCCCCTGTTTTTAGTTAGTTGGTTAGTTAGTTAAATATTAGAAATAGAAATAGTTTAACGATAATTAATTTTGGGTAATTGAGAACTTTGCTTTATTTTTTGTTTTCATTTTTTTAAATGTAATTATATAATGTATCTCTTCTGACGGGAATTTTTCCTGCCGATTTGATGAGCGAAATAATATCGCTTTCGCTAAGATATTCGCCAAAGTTGCCGCCTGCGCTTTTTGTGATGCTTTCTTCCATTAGCGTTCCGCCAAAGTCGTTAGTCCCGCATGCAAGAGATTGAACGGCAAGTTCAGCGCCTATTTTCGGCCAGCTTGTCTGAATATTTTTGAAATTATGAAGATACAATCTTAATATCGCATAAAATTTTAATATTTTTTGCCGATTGGCATTAGTATTAATATCTATTTTAACCTGATGTTTTAAAGAAGTTTTATGCGAGATAAAAGGCAGAGCGATAAATTCCGTAAAACCGTTTGTTTCATCTTGTATTTTTCTTATTAAATCAAGATGATAAACTATGTCGGTATTTGATTCAATATGACCGAATAAAATAGTGGCAGATGATTTTATATCCATTTTATGAGCGGTTTTGATTATTTTAACCCATTTATCCGCAGATATTTTATCTTTGCATATTGTTTTTCTTGTTTCAGGGGCTAAAATTTCCGCAGCCGTTCCTGGCATTGAATTAAGGCCGTTTTCTTTTAAAATTTCAAAAACTTTTTCATACGAAAAGCCTGTTTTACAGGAAAGTTCAAAAATTTCCTGAGGAGAAAAAGCATGGATATGTAATTCAGGAAAATTAGCTCTGATATATTTAATTAAATCAAAGTAAAAATCAGGGTTAAAATCCGGATTAATTCCGCCTGTTACGCAAATTTCATTTATTCCTATTTTATAACCTTCGTTTATTTTTTCAATAATTTTATCAATTGTTAAAGTGAATGAATCTTTAGAATTAGCCGTTCTTTTATATCCGCAAAATTTGCAGTTCAGATAACAGATATTTGTAAAATTGATATTTCTGTTTACGACATAGGAAACTTTATTTGAGTTAATAGATTTATTAATGCAATCTGCAGTTTGTATAATTTCGTTAAAATTTTCGCTATCTTCAAGCAGACAGAAAAGATCATCATTATCAAGATGCCGAGATTGATAAATTTTATTAAAGATATTATCTATATTTGAATTTTTGCTTACATTTAAGTTAATCATAGGTATATATTATATATAAAATATAAAAATTATAAATTTTTGTTATATTTATCACATAAACTAGTATAGCTATATAGATGATACATAAAAGCTATAAGATAATAATTAAATAATCTAATATCAAATAAATTATTTTATTATATTTAAAACACAATTCCTTCCATTTGAGTAGAAGCCGAAGCGTAAAGTTTCATTGGGATTCTGCCTGATAAAAAAGCTAACCTTCCTGCTTTTACGGCATAATTCATTGCAATAGCCATATTTAACGGATCGTTAGCTCCTGCTATCGCTGTATTCATTAAAATTCCGTCAACCCCTAATTCCATAGTTTTTGCGGCATCCGATGCGGTGCCGACCCCAGCATCAACTATTACTGGAATAGACACCATTTCTTTAATTATTTTTAAATTATATGGATTTCTAATACCTAACCCCGAACCAATCGGCGAAGCAAGAGGCATTACGACAGGGCAGCCTATATCTTCGAGTTTTTTTGCGATTATAGGGTCGTCAATAATATAAGGCATAACGGTAAATCCTTCTTTTACAAGAACCTTTGCGGCTTTTAAAAGTTCTTCATTATCAGGATAAAGAGTTTTAGGGTCGCCTATAACTTCTAATTTTACAAGGTCGGTTTTAAAAATGTCAAGTTCACGCGATAATCTTATCGTGCTTATGGCATCTTCGGCGGTAAAGCATCCTGCCGTGTTAGGCAAAAGAGTATATTTATTCTGGTCAATAAATGAAAGCATATTTTCTTTTTGATTAAAATCAATACGCCTTATTGCAACCGTAATAATTTCAGCTCCGGAAAGTTCTATTGCTTTTTGCATAGTGCTAAAATCCGGATATTTGCCAGTTCCGACTATTAGCCGCGATGTAAAAGAATATTTGCCTATTTTTAAATTATCTTCAAAATTGTCTGTTGAACTGCTGCTATTAGATATGGTAGTCATAGATATACTCCTTGTATAATCTTATAATTATAATAGATTTAGATACATAAAATAAAAAATTTTAATATAGTAATATAGTATAGTTTAGATATATAAAATAAAAATTTTAATATAGTTTTGTAACATAACTAAATTAATAATAATCTTAAAAAATATAATAACTCAAATCTAAATATATACCTTAATCCTATGATAGAAATTATTAAATATACAGCAATATTCTGAGAACTCTGGATTCCTGCTTTCGCGGGAATGACACCCTATAAGTAAGTTAGAACTTGAATATTCCTAAAATCATTCCTGATTTTGCGTGAATCCAGAAAAAATAAATTTCTAACGGTGATTTATCCTCCCGGCGCTATTGTTACAAGGTCTAATCTATCCTTATCTTTTAGGATAAATTCAGAATATTTTGCCTTGGGTATAATTTCTTTATTAACAGCAGCAGCTGTACTCTTAACATTAAGGTTGAGAGTTTCTACAAGCTGTAATAAAGTTAAATTTTCATTAAAATTAAATTCTTTATCATTTACATAAATAATCATAATAATTTATATTTTTTAATAATAATAATCGTAATATTAATAATTTTTGTATAATTTCAATACAATTAATATCAGATTTATTTAATAGAACCGAACAATTTGGTAATATTAATAATTTTTTATAAAATTTAAATATATTATTAAACTTTAGTACTTAATAATAAATAAAAAAAAGCTCTTAAAACTGAAGTATATAAAATAACCAGTTTCAAGAGCTTATATATTTAATAGATTTTAAATTAATTTTAAAATATTATTGCTTATTATATTAAATAAATAAAACCATTTAATATTTAAATTATAAAATTAATTGCAAATATATATCAAATAAATTAAATTTTCAAGCTTTCCTTCGCTGGTATTGTCCATATGCAGGTTCAAAGGGTTTTGAATAAATCCAATCTCAGCCTATTATGATATACATCAGGCACCCCTAGCATTTTAATTATCTTTTTGTTTATTTTTATATTTTAATTAATTAACTTATATATTATCATATCGGCTTAATTTAGTCAACTTGTCAAAAGGACTTAAAAGGACTTAACAAAGGACATAATCCTATTACTATTCCGTACAAAAAACCTTTTTGGAATTGCAACATTTTTTTACACTCTAAGTTAAGGATACTTTATTTTATTTCTTTCTTTATTTCTTATTTTAAAATTTACCACATTTTATTTAAAAACAAATCCAAGGATATCGTGGTGACGGCGGGGTTTTAAAGGGCGATAAGGGTTGTTTTGAAAAGCACCGGCAAAAAAAGTTTGACGATTATCCGAACAACTGCGAATGGGTTCCTATATCGATAAGTCTCAGCTCATCCTCAAAAACCTGATATATCAAAAGAAGGTCGTTTTTTACGTGGCATTCCCGGCAGCGGTTAAAATCTCCGGATAATTTATGGTCTTTGAATTTAGCTTCTAAAGACACTTTTTCGGATAGTTGCTCGATAACATAATAAAATATTTTTTTGTCGTTTTTCGTTAAAGATAATTTCTGATAATTTTTCAAGAATTTTTTAGTTCTGGATAATTTTAGCAATTTTCTAAGTCCTTCATAAGATCTTCTACGCTATTAAAATAATCGACCTCCCCATTTTCCGCCTCCCTGATAGCCTCCATTGTTTTCTTATTGGGAATTTCAAGCTCAAAAGGAAGTTTCTTATCCATGACTACTTTGGCAAGGAATATGTTGATCCCGTCGCTCAAAGTAAGATTGTATTTTTTAAAGAAATCTTTCGCAAAATCCCTGTTTCTTTTATTAAGCTTTATGCTTGTGGATATTCTTTTTTCGTCCGTTTTTATCGTCATAGATTTCATAATTTGTATTCCTCTTTTTTAAATGTTTTTATTATTATAACACTAAGGTATTACTAAATCAAATATTTTTCGGAATTATAAATTAAAAAAGTAATCAGATCCCGGGTAAGTTTATTTGTGGCACCGCCGATGAGTTAAAGTCAACTAAAATTCCCCACCTAAAGAGCGTTTATTTTCCCCCGCCAATTCCACAGGGTAAATTTAAATTATTTTTTAGCTTTATTTTACCCAAATTACAAACTGATTTAATATTGAAGAAATAGCTTATTTAAAAGAAAATTATTTAACGGTGTTAAACGAATTTTTATATAAACAATTTAAGGGTTCGATATGAGCAACGACGAATTTACTATACCTAATATTAATCAATTATAACATTTCTTTAAAGACAAGAGTTGATAAATATCGAGAGCCTGTGTCCGGTAAAACCGTACTATAATTTCCTTTGTATTTTTGGCTAAGTTTATGAATTCCATATAAATTAGCTCCGGAAGAAAAACCGCATAAAAGACCTTCTTGTTTTATAAGTTGTTTAAGCATTAAATAGCTTCCTTCCGTATCTACTTTTATGTAATCATCTATAATATCGTTATAGTCAAACCCTTGAAAGTTAAATGAGTAATTATATTTCCATCCTTCTATGCCATGCATCGGATTATCGGGCACGACGGCGATGATTTTAATATTTTTATTATATTCTTTAAGTCTTTTTCCTGTTCCTATAATAGTGCCGCCTGTTCCTATGCCAGTTACAAAATAATCAATATTGCCGCCTGTTTGGGTAATAATTTCTAATGCCGTAGTTTCATAATGAGACATGGCATTATTTGGATTATTATATTGGTCAGGCATATAATAAATATTATTTCCGCCTCTTTTATATTCTTCAAGAGATTTTTTAATAGCTCCGTCGTGGCTTTCTTCCGCAGGAGTCAGAATTAATTCTGCGCCGTAAAGTTTTATTATCTGCTTGCGTTCTTCGCTCATGTTTGATGGAGCGTAAATTTTTACTTTTATGTCTAATAATGCGCCTATCATAGCGTAAGAAATCCCGGTATTCCCTGAAGAAGAATCAATTATAGTCATATTTTGTTTAAGGATATTTTTGTTTATGGCGTCTCTTATCATATAAAATGCAGGTCTATCCTTAATTGAACCGCCCGGATTTTGAAATTCTGTTTTAGCATAAACTTTAATGCCGTCAGAACCGTTAAATAAATTATTTAATAAACAAATATCCGTTTCGCCGATTGAATTAAACAAATTTAAACTTAAGAAATTTAATTTATATTTTAGTTCGCTTGCCATATCATTTTTACTCATTTTTATTAATCCAGTTTTTTATCTCGTTATTAAACGATTGTTAATTTATTAATTAATCGGTATTAATAAGTTAATTAATAAATTAATTATTATAATCAAGTTATTAGGCTAATATTATAATTTAACAATTATTATTTTTTGAGTCCATTTTTTTTAACTATTATTTCATAATCGGTATCGTTTATTTTATTAATTGAAAGCACTTTATGACCCTGCTCTTCCATAGAACGCGGAACATTTCTTATGGCAGGTTCATAATCTACTATTATTCTTAATATTTCGCCTTGTTTTATTTTTTCTAAAGCAAGTTTAGACCTGACAAAGGTAAAAGGGCATATTTCGCCTTTAATATCTAATTCGCTCTTATATTCAGCCATTTTCGCATTTACTCCGCAAATATTAAATATATTGATTAATTAAGCAAATTAATCAATATATTTAATTAGATTAAGTGAATAATTTAATTAAATTAATTATAAACAAACTAATTAAATAGGTTTATTAATTTAATAAGCTATATAAACAGATTAAACAAAAAAGTTAATTAATATAGATTAATAGATTAAGTGAATTATTTATTTATTTATTTAACTAAAAATTAAATAAATATTTTTTATCAATTTCTAAATTCACATGATTCTTCATATTCTATTAAATCAATTACCGAAGGATTTTCGCCGCAAAGCGGACAAGTTTTATCCTGTCTAAGTTTCATTTCGGTAAATTTCATATCTAAAGCGTCATATATTAATAATCTGCCGTTTAATGTCGTACCGATGCCGAGAACTATTTTTATAGCTTCATTGGCCTGTATAGCCCCTATTATTCCCGGCAGTACACCTAAAACGCCGGCTTCCTGACAGCTTGGAACCAATCCTGCAGGCGGGGGCGTAGGAAAAAGACATCTGTAGCAGGGTCCTTTATCGGGCATAAATACAGTTGCCTGACCGTCGAATCTAAAGATAGAACCATATACAAGAGGTTTTCTGTAAAAACGGCATGCATCGTTAATTAAATATCTTGTCGGAAAATTATCGGTAGCATCTATTATCACGTCATAATCTTTGATAAGTTCTTCTATATTGGCAGAAGATATTTTATCTTTATAAGTTATAACTTTAACGTCGGGGTTAATTCTTTCAATTGAATCTTTAGCCGAATCTACCTTGTATCTCCCGACATCTTTATTGCCGTGCCATATTTGTCTTTGCAGGTTTGAAAGATCAACCGTATCAAAATCGGCAATTCCGAGAGTTCCTATGCCTGCCGCTCCGAGATATAATCCGCATGGCGCACCTAAGCCGCCTGCTCCTATTAAAAGAACTTTAGAAGACAACAGTTTTTCCTGACCTTCGCCGCCTACTTCGGGCAGTATTATGTGGCGAGCATATCTTTTTATCTGTTCTTCCGTAAAATCCAAAATAACCTCCGTATTCAAATAATCTTTTTAATCAAATTTTATTAAAAATTAAACTTAAAAATCTTCATTCAACAATATCTAATACGATAGGTTCAACGCTTACGCCTTTAGATTCTAAAAATTTTACCGCTTTTTCAATATCTGAAGATTCTCCTTCAATTTCAAGAGCAATTATGCCTATATCGTTAGAGATACTGGCGCTTCTTATGTTAGTAATTATATTATAATTTTTCCCTATTAAATATATTAGCGGATCTTTAATTACATCTTGAGGATAATTTAAATAAAATTTTTTCTTTTCGGGAGAACCTCCTGCAATAGCAGGAATAATTGAAATTGTATCCCCGTCTTTGACTAATGAATTATTATTGTCTATAAATCTGATGTCTTCATCATTTAAATAAACATTGACGAATCTTCTAACCTGATCATTCTGTTCGCATATTCTTTCTTTTATGCCGGGATAATTTTTTTCAAGGTCGTTAATTATTTCTAAAATGTTAGTCCCTTGAGTGTCAACTTCCGATTTTCCGCCGGTTAATGTTCTTAAAGGTGTAGGTATTCTAACAGTTATAGCCATTTTTTCCTCCAGACTATTATCAATTTATTATATAATTAATTGTGTTTATGTATTTATGTATTTATGTGTTTATTTTTTTATTTTTTTTCTCTTATCTTTTTAAGTATTTCTTCAAATTCTTCAAGATTAGGATTAATAACGGGAGCTTCATTTAATTTGCCGTTAAGCGCTTCTAATGTTTTCAATCCGTTTCCGGTAATTGCAAGTACGGTAGTTTCATTTTTATTAATATAGCCTTTTTCAATAAGTTTTTTTGCAACGGCAACGGTGACGCCGCCGGCAGTCTCGGTAAATATTCCTTCCGTAGATGCCAAAAGTTTCATACCTTCCACTATTTCATCGTCCGTAGCATCTTCGCCAAATCCGCCGCTTTTATGCATCAGGTCCGCAGCGTAATATCCGTCTGCAGGATTGCCTATTGCGAGAGATTTTGCGATGGTATCCGGATTTTTAACCGGTTTAATAAATTCTCTTTTTTCTTTTACGGTTGATGTAATAGGATTGCATCCCGTAGCCTGCGCCCCGAATATTTTAGTATTGTGCTTTTCAATTAATCCGCAATACTCAAATTCTTCAATAGATTTTCCGACTTTTGTAATTAAAGAACCGCCTGCCATAGGGACAACAATATTATCCGGAGCCTTAAAGCCGAGCTGTTCAAGGATTTCAAATGTAAGAGATTTTGAACCTTCCGCATAATAAGGTCTTAAATTTATATTAACAAACGCCCAGTTATGTTTACCTGCTATCTCCGTGCAAAGTCTATTTACTTTGTCATAGCTTCCTTCTATCTTAACTAAATTGGTTCCGTAAATAAGAGTGCCTAAGACCTTGCCGACTTCAAGATTTGACGGAATAAACACAAAACTTTCAAAACCGGAAGAAGCCGCCAAAGCAGCCGTTGCATTCGCAAGATTGCCTGTTGAAGCGCATGCGATAACTTTAAAACCAAATTCTTTTGCTTTAGCTATGGCAACAGAAACTACTCTGTCTTTAAAAGAAAGGGTGGGAAAGTTAACCGCATCGTTTTTAATATATATATGTTTAACGCCTAAAGCCCGAGCAAGATTGTCAGCCTTAACCAAAGGAGTAAACCCGACATCTTTACCTATTTCTATATCGCCTTTAATAGGGAGCAATTCTCTGTATCTCCACATATTCGGCTGCCGAGATTTAATTTTTTCTATGCTTATATTTTTTTTGATTTTATCATAATCATAATCTACTTCTAACGGTCCAAAGCAATAATCGCAGACATAGAGCGCGCTGTCCGGATATTCTTTTCCGCATTCTCTGCATTTTAGTCCTTTTACAAACATTTTGTCTCCTTGTTTTATGAAAGTGTTATATAAACTATTTGTAAAAAAAAAGCCTTTTCTTCCCGATAAATATGAAGAAAAGGCTTTTAACGCTTATCTTCTTATCTTTCAGGTATATTTTTGTTTAACTCTAATGATGTTATTGTAGCATAAATGCCACATTCCTGCGGGAGTTAGCACCGAATAAATTAAATTTTAAAGATAAATTAAAATTTACAGTTTCGGTTGCTGCGGTTTCAAACGGGCCCGTCCCTTCACCGCTCTTGATAAGAAATATCAAATTATTTTTTAAGTTTAAAAGAACAATATTGTTAATTATTAAATTCAAATAATTAACAATTATATAATGTAATGTTCTAAAATTATATATTATAATTTAATTTATGTCAAATTATTTATTGCTGCCCTTCATCCTTATACAATGTACATATTATAATTTAATATATATATATTTTATAAAATTTTAAGGATGTATGGGCGGGAATATTTAGCCCATACAAAAAATAAACTTTTAATAATTTAAATTTTTTCTACCACTATTATATTATTAATAATATAATAAATATATAATCTTTTGGTAAGGCAAGCTATATTTGAACACTGTAAAATTAAGTTTTATAAATTATAAATTATAAATTATAAATGAAATTAGACTTATTACTATTAAATTATTCGTCAAAAAACAAGTTTATAACAATGAAGACGTGGATAATTATCTTATTTTCCATGCTGTTAATCCCCCTTTTTTTCTCTGGATGTGTCCCCTATATTATCGGCGGATATCACCCTGAGCCGAAGTATGCAAATAGTTCCGTTCATCCGCAATATTATGCGCCAAAATTTTTGCCTCATAATACGGAAGAAGGTGTTGCATCTTGGTACGGACCTGGATTCCAAGGAAGACCTACGGCAAGCGGGCATATTTACAATATGTATGATTTAACCGCGGCTTCGAGGACGCTTCCTTTAGATACGTATGCTTATGTTACAGATTTAAAGAACGGCAGAAGCGTTGAAGTGTTTGTTGACGACAGAGGTCCATATTATGGGGGTAGAATAATGGACCTTTCATATGCTGCAGCAAGGGCTTTAAATATGTTGGGACCAGGCACCGCCCTTGTCAAAATACAATATTTAGGACCTAATCCTGTTGCAAAAGTTGAGCAGAATGAAATTAACGGATTCGGAACAAAATATTTGCCGCCCATTACCGGATATACGCTTCAATTTGCCGCATATACATCTAAAGATAAGGCTTTTAATAAAGAAAAAGTAATTGCAAATTTAGTACCGGGTGTGCATATAATAACGAAAACAGTGCGTAATACCGATTATTATTGCGTGGTATTAGGAAAATTTGATAGTTTGAATAAAGCATATGTTTTTGCAAAAGTTATTGCAAAAGAAGGCTATGATATATATATTACTAAAAGAGGATAAATTAAATAATTAAATAAATAAATAAATAAAAATAGTCGGGGGATAAATGAAAATAGCGGTTTTAATACCTGCAAGATTTGCTTCTACAAGATTTGAAGGAAAACCTTTGGCAAAAATTATGGGTAAACCTATGATTCAGCATGTATGGGAAGGCGTATCTAAATCTGCAATAGTTTCTGAAATAATTGTTGCTACGGAAGACAAAAAGGTTTTTGACGCTGTTATTGATTTTGGAGGTAATGCCGTAATGACTAAGGATACCCATGTATCGGGCACTGATAGAATAATTGAGGCGTCAGAAAATATTGATGCGGATATTATCTTAAACATTCAGGGAGATGAACCTTTAGTGAATAATGAAATAATTAATGCCTTAATTAAACCTTTTAAAGAAGATGAAAACATAGTTTTTACAAGCGTTAAAACCCCTATTTATTCTTTTGAAGAGTTTACGGATATTAATAATGTAAAAGTGGTAACGGATAAAAACGATTATGGAATTTATTTTTCAAGAAGTCCGATACCTTTTGACAGAAATAACTTTGATTTAAAATTTAATTTAATAAACAGCGGCTTAAAAAATAAAAATAATAATAAAGAAAAATTATTTGGCTATAAACACTTAGGATTCTACGGATATAGAAAAAGTTTTCTTAAAATTTTCGGACAATTGCCCCCTTCATATTTAGAGCAGAAAGAAATGCTTGAACAACTGAGAGCTATTGAAAACGGTTATAAAATAAAGGTTGAAACCGTAAATATTTCAACAATACCGGTTGATGTTCCCGCCGATATAAAAAAAGTTGAAAGTTATTTATTAAAATTATATAATTAATCTCTTATTAATATAAAAAAATAAAAAACTATAAATATAACAAAAAGTATAAATAAACATATATAAATAAATCATTTAAATTTATAATTAATTATAAAACAATTTATAAAACAATATTTATAAAACAATATTATTATTATTGTTTAATCAATTTTAAAAAATTAAATTTCAAAGAGGTATAGAACAAAAATGAAAAAAGAAATCCACCCCGAATATTTTGGAACAAAAGTAAGATGCGCATGCGGAAACGAATTTGTTACAGGGAGCACCGTAAAAGAAATTCATATTGATATTTGTTCCGAATGCCATCCGTTTTATACGGGCAAACAAAAATTTGTCGACAGCGCAGGCAGAATAGAAAAGTTTAACAAAAAGTATAATATAGAAAAAAAGAAATAAATAAGTAATTTTGATTTATTAAAATTTATTCAATTTAATATATTTTACGAAGAAACCTGCAAGAACGCTCTTGTTTTATTTTAATGTTTTATTTTAATAGATTTATTTAATTTACTCATTATTTTATTCAATAGTTAATTATTAATAGTTATAATAGATGGTTAAACTTATAAACTATACAACGAATCCGGAAATCACTATTGCTATAGCGGCTAGGCTATGCTATAGTTCTTCAGATATAACGAAAATAGAGTATGATTTTAAAGAAGATGAAAAAGGTTTAGAAAAAGCGAGGAAGTTAATAAAAAAAATTAGAACTTCAGGACATGAATCTGTGCTTGAGCATGCTAATTTTACTTTTATAGTTGATAAATTATCTCGAAGCGCCTCACATCAATTAGTAAGGCACAGAATAGCTTCATATTCACAGAGAAGTCAGAGATATGTCAAAGAAACCAATCCTCAAATAATTATTCCAGAATCTATATCCGAAAATAAAGAATTTTTAGATAAATTTAATAACTTAGTTAAAGAAATTTATTCTTTATACGGTTTTTTTTTAGAAAAAGGTATGCCCGCAGAAGATGCTAGATATATTTTGCCGAATGCTGCCCAAACACAATTAAGTTTTACAATGAATGCAAGAGAACTGTTGCATTTTTTTAGATTAAGAGGATGTGAAAGAGCGCAATGGGAGATAAGAAATCTTGCTAAAGAAGTTTTTAAGCTTGTTTTTCCGATAGCTCCGTCGGTTTTTTACGGCGCAGGACCGTCTTGCGTTAGAAGCGGGTGTTCAGAAGGAGAGTTTAGCTGCGGCAGGCCTTTAGAAATTAAAAATGAATGGACAACAAAGGGTTTATTGTAATGGAAGATTTAATTGAACAGAATAATTATCAAAATGATAACGAACCGCCGTTTATAAAACTTGAAGATGTTATAATACAAAAGTGTAAAGAGCTTAAAGAAGAAGCTAAAAATCTTAATGAAAATATTCAAGAAATCAGTAAAGACGGTTTTAATGAATCTGCTAAAGATCCTATCAAGAGATACAATTTAATTAAAAAAGTCATAGATACTTTTGAAGAATATAATAAAATACTTTCAGATATAGAAGAACTCCAGAGGCTTAAAAAAAAAGAATTAGACAGCGAACTTCTATTTATGGAGCTTGAAGAGATTAATGCTCTTTCCGCTAAAGCCAATAAAGCAGCCGAAACAATAAAAGAATATTTTTATCCTAGAGATGCAGATGCCGATAAAGATATACTTTTAGAAATAAGAGCGGCAACAGGCGGAGAAGAAGCTGCTCTTTTTGCTCTTGATTTGTATAAAATGTACAATAAATATGCAATAATAAAAAATTTTAATTTTGAACTTATATCTTCAAGTTATTCAGCATCAGGCGGGCTTAAAGAAGCCGTAATATCGGTTAAAGGCAAAGATGTTTTCAGGCTTTTAAAATATGAAAGCGGCGTTCACAGAGTCCAAAGAATTCCTGCAACGGAAACTCAAGGAAGAGTTCATACTTCTGCCGCCACAATCGCGGTTATGTTGGAACCTGAAGAAATTGACCTTAAAATAGCTTCCGAAGATTTAAGAATAGATGTTTATAAGTCAACAGGGCATGGAGGGCAAAGCGTCAACACAACAGATTCTGCCGTCAGAATAACCCATTTGCCTACTAATCTTGTCGTTACCTGTCAGGATGAAAAATCGCAGCATAAAAATAAAGCTAAAGCTTTAAGAATATTAAGAACAAGACTATTAAGCATATTAGAAGCCGATAAGAAATCTATTGAAGCAAAAAATAGAAAAAACATGATAGGGAGCGGCGACAGGAGCGAAAAAATCAGAACATATAATTTTTCACAGGGCAGGATAACGGACCACAGGGCAGGGATAACACTTCATAAGTTAAATTATATTATGGAAGGAAATCTTGACGAGCTGCTAATTCCGCTGTCAAAATATTTTGAATCTCAAAAATCTCTTGAAATCAAATAATATTACTATTTTTGAAACAATTAAGGCAGGAGCTGGATATTTAAAAAAAAATAACGGAGATATCCCTGATTGTTTTAAAGAATCTCTGTTGTTGATGAGCTATGCTTTAAACATTCCTATTGAAAAAATTATTATAAATTATGAAAGCAAAATAAGTAAAAATAAATTAAAGGTTTTTAACGGCTATATTGCAAGAAGAGCTAAAAAAGAACCGTTTGCCTATATAATAAAAAATAAAGAATTTTATTCAATTGATTTTTTTGTCAACAAAAATGTTCTTATACCAAGACCCGATACCGAGATTTTAGTTGATGAAAGCTTAAAGGAAATCAACAGATTAAACGCAAAAATAAACAATGATAACAACGATAATTATAATAACTATAATGGTATAAATAATGGTATAGATAATAATATTAACAATAATAACAAAAAGGCAGATAACAATAGCTATAAAAATAATAACGGTAATTATAATTATAGCAGCATAAACAGTATAGATAAAAATATTACGGCTATAGATCTCGGCACAGGTTCAGGAGCCGTAGCGGTATCTATAGCTAAAAATTATCAATACTCAAATATTGAAATTTATGCCGCCGATAATAGCTTTAGGGCTTTAAATGTCGCAAGAAAGAATGTAATATTAAATAATGTAGAAAATAAAATTAAATTAACCTATTTTAATATTTTAAATCAAAATATATGCTGGTATAATAAATATAAAAAAAAATATGATGCGCATTTTTATAAATTTGATATCATTATATCAAATCCGCCTTATATAATATCATCTGATATTGAATTGCTAAGCGATGAAGTTAAAAATTACGAACCATATAAAGCTCTTGACGGAGGTGTTGACGGACTTAAGTTTTACAGGAAGATATTTGAATTGTTTTCATCGGCAATAGAAAATTCAGCAGATAATAGTCCGATAGATAAAGAACTTTGTTTAATTTTAGAAATAGATTACAGATATAAAGAAGAAATAAAAAAAATTTATGAATTGACATTTTATAATAATGACAATAGATATAATAAATACGATAATAATAACCGCAAAGAATATAAACATAAAATAAATATAAAAAATAATAAAAATAATCCAAACAATATAACAATTAATTTTATAAAAGATATGTCAGGAAAAGAAAGGGTGGCAAAAATTAATTATGGAAAAAATAATAATTGAAGGCGGTATCCCGTTAAGGGGCGAAGTATCCATAAGCGGTTCAAAGAACGCTGCATTACCGATTATTGCATCGTCAATTATGTTTGACGATCCCAATAATGAACTTTATAATGTTCCGAATCTTCAGGATATAGTTACTATCAAGAAACTTCTCATTAGTCTTAATGCCGAAGTAAAAGATTCTGACGACGGAAAATTGTTTATAAATACATCAACTATTAATAATTTTGATGCTCCCTATGATCTTGTGAAAACTATGAGAGCTTCCGTTCTTGTTCTCGGACCGTTGCTTGCCAAATATAAAAGAGCAAGAGTATCGCTTCCCGGCGGATGCGCTATAGGAGCACGGCCGATAGATTTTCATTTGCAAGCGCTCAGGGCTCTCGGCGCCAGTATTACAATGGAACATGGTTATGTTGAGGCTACGGCCGGAAAACTGAAAGGCGCTGAAATTATTTTCCCGATTCCTTCTGTTACGGGAACGGAAAATATTATAATGGCGGCAACGCTTGCGGAAGGTACCACAATTATAAAAAATGCAGCAAGAGAACCTGAAATAGACGATTTAATTCTTGCTTTATGCAACGGAGGAGCAAATATTAAAAGAGTTTTGCCTTCGGTAATAGTAATTAAAGGAGTCAAAAAGCTGAATAAACTAAGCCATTACATTGTTTCGGACAGAATTGAAGCAGGCACGTATATGGTTGCTTCGGCTATAACTCAAGGCGATATCATAGTTAAAAATGTTGATTTGAATCATATCAGCTCAATCACGGATAAATTAACGGAAGCAGGGGTCAAAATTAATGTTATTTCACCTTCTTCTATAAGGGTGAAAGGTCCTAAAACAATTAAAAGCGTGGATATTTCAACTGCGCCTTTTCCTTATTTTCCTACCGATATGCAGGCTCAAATGATGGCACTTATGTCTATTGCAAGCGGTTTATGCGTTATAACGGAAAATATTTTTGAAAATAGATTTATGCATGTAGCAGAATTAAGAAGGCTCGGCGCCGATATAAAAGTATGCGGTAATTTTGCGATAGTAAAAGGAACAGGCGCTTTATTAGGAACCGACGTAATGGCGACAGATTTAAGAGCAAGCGCATCATTAGTACTGGCAGGATTGGCTTCGTCTAAGGATTATACTTCTATATCTCGAATATATCATTTAGACAGAGGGTATGAAGCGATGGAAAAAAAACTCTCAGGATTAGGCGCTATTATTTCTAGAGTTGATGATTCAAATAAAACGGATTATAATGATAATGAAGATTATTTAACAAGTCAATCAATGCAATCAATAGCATCGGGAATTAAATAAATGAAAGAAAAAGTGAGAATTGCAATTCCAAAAGGGCGTGTACTTGAAGATTCTCTTGATTTATTAAGAAAATCGGGGTTTATTAAGCATCCTGATGAAGATTATAATTCTAGAAAATTAATATTTAATTATGAAGACGACAATGCAAAACTATTAATAGTTAAACCATGGGATGTTCCTACGTTTGTTGAATACGGAGCGGCGGATATCGGCATAGCGGGAAAAGACATTTTGCTTGAAAAATTTAAAAATGTTTATGAACCGCTAGATCTTGGCATCGGAAGATGTAAAATAGCGGTCGCTGTTCATAAATCGATCGATGTTAATATTAAAAATGTTAATATTAATAAAGAAACCGCACATATCGGCTATGCCGAAGATGACGACGCAGATGAATTTTTAAGGAAGTCTCAAAGAGATGAAAAAAATAAAAAAACAGAAATTGAGATTAATCAAAATACTGCAGAAAATATAGAAAATATCAAAAATGCATTATATCTATTAAATAATATACGTGTAGCAACAAAATATGTAAATATAACAAAAGATTTTTTTAAAAAAAAAGGTATAAGCGTTCAAATAGTTAAATTATACGGCAATATAGAATTGGCCCCTTTAACCGGACTTTGCGATGTTATAGTAGATCTTGTTTCTACAGGAGAAACTTTAAAGCAGAACAATCTTTTGCTTATTGAAGAAATAGCCGTTATAACATCACGGCTGATTGTTAACAGGGCAAGCCTGAAAACAAATCCTAAAGAAATACATAATGTTATAATGAGAATTAATCAAAATATATAATTAAAATAAAAATTAAAATAATCCTTAATTCTGCATTAGAAACTATTTATAAGTTCTAATGTTAAATAACTATGGATTCCTGCTTCAGCAGGAATGACACTATATTATAAAAAATATAAAATGAAATTTTTTGATGCAAAACAAGATAATTTTAAATCATTTATTTTTGAAAGAAGAAAACTGCAATTAAATTTTAGCGCTGATATTCAGCATGATTTAGAAATTATACGTAATAAAATTATAGAAGAAAAAGATAATGCCTTATCTTTTTATACCGAAAGATTTGATAAAGTATGTATTAATCCCGATGAATTTGAAATAAAAGAAAAAGATAAAAAATCCGCATTAGATTTTTTATCTAACGATGAACGAAAAATATTAGAAAAAACAATTAAGAGAGTTTTTGATTATCATTCAAAGCAAAAAATAAAAACGTGGTTTTCTTTTGATAATTGTGAAAGTGCCGAAGAAAATTTTATCGGCTCAATAAATAATAATTTTGCAGAAAATAGCAAATTTAACTGTGATAATAATAACGTTAATAATAACGTTAATAATAGCGGCAATATTATCACTCCGGGAATTATTACCGGACAATTAATCTCTCCGCTTCAAAGAGTCGGTATATATGTCCCGGGAGGAAAAGCAAGCTACCCTTCTTCTGTTATAATGAACGCTATTCCTGCAAAAGCCGCAGGGGTCAAAGAATTAATTATGGTTACCCCTCCCTCCGATAAATTGAACAATTATGTTATTGCATCGGCTGTTTTGTGCGGAGTAGATAAAATATACAGAATAGGAGGACCGCAGGCTATATTTGCGCTGGCATACGGAACTGAAACTATTCCTGCGGTTGATAAAATAGTCGGACCGGGTAATATATATGTTGCAACCGCCAAAAAGATGGTTTACGGAGATGTGGATATTGATATGATAGCAGGACCAAGTGAAATTGCGGTAATATGCGATGAATTTGCGAATCCGGATAAAGCAGCGATAGATTTAATATCTCAGGCAGAGCACGATGAAATGGCCGTTTCTACATTGATTACAAATTCTTTTGATTTAATTGAAAATGTTAAAAAATCTTTAGAAAAACTTATTATAAAAGAAGAAAGAAAAAATATTATTGAAAAATCTTTAGATTCAAACGGTTCTTTGGTGCTAACCTGTTCTGTCGACGAATCTATTAATATCGCCAATGCTTTATCCCCCGAACATTTAGAATTATATATAAGAAATCCGTTTGAAAAATTATTTTTAATAAAAAATGCAGGCGCAGTGTTTCTTGGTGAAAATACTCCTGAAGCAATAGGCGATTATATTGCAGGCCCGAGTCATGTTTTGCCCACCGGCGGAACAGCGAGGTTTTTTTCTCCGCTTGATACCGTATCGTTTTTAAAAAGAACAAGCGTTATTTTTTCCACAGAAGACTTTTTAAATAAAAATGCAAAAGATATAAAGTTTTTTTCAGACATTGAAGGTTTAGGCGCGCATGGCAATTCAGTGCTTATGCGGCTTACGCAGACAGATAAAGAAATATATTAAAATTAAATTGAATATTTAAATTATATTCAAACTCAAAATAATTAAATAAGTAAAGAAATATAATAAAATTAAATAAAAATAGAAAATAAAAATCTCATCAAACTATATTTATTTAATGATTTATTTAATGGTTAAAGAAATATAATAAAACTAAATTATAGAAAAAAATTGCATTAATCAATATAAGATTAGGGCAATCTAAAATTATGGAAATTTATAATTTTATTAAAGATAGCGTTCTAAATCTTAAACCTTATCAATTAATAGAAATTGAACCAGATTCTAATTTGCTCAAATTAGATGCCAATGAATCAAACTACACATTAAATAAAAGCTTAAAAAGAAAGTATGCTGATTTTATAAAAGAAACTCTTATTAATTTATATCCTGATTCAGGTAATAAAAAATTAATTAAATTATTAGAAAATTTTTATAATACAAAGTCCGTTAATTTTATGTTCGGAAATGGTTCCGACGAACTTATATCTATTATTTTGTCAAGCTTAAAAAAAGATATTACCGTGAATATACCCTACCCTTCTTTTTCTATGTATGAAATAATTGCAAAATATAATGATTTGAAAGTTAATAATATCAATTTGCTTGAAGATTTTTTTGAATTACCTCAATATATTTTAGAACAAAATGCCGTATCAGGTTTGTATGCCGCAAATAGTGCAGACAAAAAAAATATCAAATCGCAAAAAAATATTTATTTTTTTAGCTATCCTAATAATCCGACAGGAAATCATTTTAGCTACGATATATTAATGAGCCTCCTTGAAAATAAAAATAATATTATTGTTATAGATGAAGCTTATTTGTTCTTTTCCGATAAAGAATCTTTTATTAAATATTTACATAAATATGAAAATTTAATAGTTTTAAAAACGTTTTCTAAAATAGGGCTTGCGGGTTTAAGATTTGGAATGCTCTTTGCAGGAGATAAATTAATAAATGAATTTAAAAAAATTAAACTTCCGTATAATATTAATTCATTAACATTGGCTTCAATAGAATTTTTTTTAAATAATTATGAATTTTTTGAAAAAAATATTAAAAAGACGGTTATTCAGAGGGATAAGTTATTCGTAAAGTTAAAAAAATTAAGTTTTATTGAAATTTATAAGTCGGATGCAAATTTTATTTTTTTTAAATTAATTAATAAAAATATGAAACCAGACTTCGATGATTTTCTTAAAAAAAATAATATAGTTATAAGAAATTTTACCGGACGGTTTGAGAATTTTTATAGAATAACCATTGGACTTCTTTCAGAAAACGATAAAATAATTGAATATTTCAAAGAATTTGGCTTAAATATAAAAATCAATAATAATAATATATAAAAATAATTAAAAATAAATTAATCGTTATAAAAAGTAAAATATATTATATAATTAAAATGCTTAAAGACAAAAAATTTAAAGACGAAGGGCTAAGAAAGGATAAGTTTCAGAGAAAAACTAAAGAAACAGATATTGAGCTTTATTTGAATATTGACGGAAACGGCGAATATAATATAAGCACGGGTGTTCCTTTTTTTAATCATATGCTTGAACAATTAGCAAAACACTCCAATTTTGATATTAATTTAAATGCGAAAGGCGATATCGAAATAGATTTGCACCATTTGATAGAAGATACTGGAATTGTGCTGGGGCAAGCCGTTAATAAACTTGCCGGAGAAAAAAAGGGTATAAATAGATACGGTTTTGCATCGGTTCCCATGGATGAGGCATTAGTACAGACCACCGTTGATTTTAGCGGAAGAGCATATTTTGCGTATCATTATTATAATAACGATAATTATGATGATGATGCTCGTAACGGGTCTAAAATAAAAAAAAAAACATCATCTTTGTCTATTATTAATAATAATCGTCACAATGGTTTTGACGATTTATCAGGCGGATTTCCTTTATCTAAAAGAAAACTCACTAATAAATTTAATAATTTTAATGCAAAACATAAACATTTAATACATAAAATAAATTCAATAAATTCTGAGAATTTTGACGATTCCGCGCAATTATCTCAATTAAGTAATAATGAAAAAGAATTAAAAACAAAATTATTTAATTCGGAATTATTGTATAATGAATTAGTGGCAGAAATTTTTTTTTATGATTATGTAAATATTTTTTTTGAAGCTTTTTGTAAAAACGCTTTGATTAATCTGCATATTAATGTTATGTACGGCAATAATTATCATCATATAACCGAAGCAACTTTTAAATCTTGTGCCGTAAGCATTTCTAATGCTTTAAGAAAGACGGGGAGAAATAATATTCTGTCAACAAAAGGAATAATTTAATTCCCGTTCTTTAATTCCGCCTTATAATTTATAAAAAATATTTTGTTATTATATTATGTATAAAAATATCAATAATATAAAAAATGATAATAAATTAAATACTTATGGTAAATATTACGATAAGTATAATTATAAATTTAATTTTAAAAAATATTTTCTTTATCAGTCAAAATATTTTTTAAAATTAAATTTGATTGCAATTTTTATGATTTTTTTTTCTTTAAGTTTTATTAACTTTCTATCATTAGGTATTTCAAATGTTTATGCCTACAATTTAAATAATTCCACTAAAATAACCTCGGTGCATATCAACTATTATAACAATACAATTAATATTTATACTATAGGAAAACCTTTTTATAAAGGCTATTTATTCAAAAAAGGACAGGATAATTTTTTTATTGCCGCATTCGGTCATTCCGTTCTTTACGGAAATGCCGGCAGGACAAACAGGTCCTTCGGAAATATTTTTAGTGTTTTATATGCTCAATTTTCAACAAGTCCATATGTTGTTCACATTGTTGTCAAAGAAAAATTACTTGAAAAATTGCCGATGAAGACAATTGTAATCGGAAATAATAGATATGATACTATAATTTACGGATCAGGCAAGCTGGAAACTTTTAAGAATGTTGTTCCGCAGCTCAAAAAATACAATTACCGAAAACCTCTTTTTAATGTTTTTATTGATGCGGGTCATGGCGGAAGCGACCCAGGAGGCATCGGTCCTATGGGTTTGCCAGAAGCTTTTGTTAATTTAAGCGTTGCTTTAAAACTTCAAAAATTATTAAATGGAAGAGGTATTAAAACTGAAATAGACAGAACCTCTAATGTTAACGTTAGTTTACAGCAGCGTGTAGATGAAGCAAATCACAGCGGCGCAAATCTTTTTGTAGGATTATATTGTAATTCAACGGTAGTGCCGTATCTTTACGGAACAACCACTTATTATTTTCATAAAGATTCGTATCCTTTTGCAAAATTTTTGAACAATTATGTATCAAAACATTTAAAACTTAAAAATGACGGCACTGTCATGGATGATTTATATGTAATAAGATTTACAAAAATGCCTGCGGTATTAATAGAATATGCTTATATATCTAATCCTTCAGAGGAACATCTTCTTGCTTCTTCGACATTCAGGCAATTACTGGCAGATACTATTGCGAATGCAATATATAAATATTATATTGCAGATAAAAGGTATTAATATGATATTAATTGTAAAGTAAGTAAAACAATAAACAATAAAAAAGTAAACAGTAAACAATAAAAAGTTAAGAGTAATGTAATTAAAATGAAATAATATTTAATTAATAAAAAAAAATATATATATGTTAAGTAAAGATACTATAATAGTTATTATAGATTATGGGATGGGTAATCTCAATAATGTAAAAAATTCATTTAATAAAATAGGATTTAATCCGATCATTACTAATGATTTCCATAAAATAGAAAAAGCGACGCATCTTATATTACCTGGGGTAGGAGGCTTTAAAGATGCAATGAAAGAACTTAAAAATAAGGATTTAATACAGCCTATCAAAGATGCAATATCAAATCATGAATTTGTTTCATTTCTTGGAATATGCTTAGGTATGCAGCTTTTGTTTGAAAGTTCCGAAGAATTTGGTGTGACTGAAGGTCTCGGAATACTTAAAGGGAAAGTTATTAAATTCAATGAAAATTTTGTTCCTATAATACCGCATATAGGCTGGAATGATATTAATATTAAAAAAAACGAAATAAAGGAATTTAAAAATATAAAAAATAACAGTTTTTTTTATTTCCTGCATTCTTATTATTGTAAACCCGATGATGGTGCTATTACCGCTGCTTCTTGTTGCTATTATGAAACATTTGCAGCATGCGTAAAAAAAGATAATATTTTTGCATGCCAATTTCATCCTGAAAAAAGCCATGATGCAGGATTAACATTATTAAAAAATTTTGTATCTTAATTTATTATTATTAAAAAATAAAATATAATAAAATACAGTTAAATAAAACATCTAAAAATTGCCGATAGAAAATTTATTCTGGATTTCTGCTAACGCGGGTATGACATTGAGGAATTTTAAGAGTTCACCTGTTAGGTGTCCATTCCTGCGAAAACAGGAATCCCTAATCCTTAATGATTGTGTTATATTCAACAATCTATATTGGCAATTTTTGGTTTAAACCAATTATCTTAAATATTTTAAAAATATGATTATTATACCTGCCGTAGATATTTTAGGTTCAAAATGCGTAAGGCTTGCGAAAGGAGATTACAAAGATAAAAAAAATTACGAACTCACTCCTTTAGAAGCTGCTTTAAATTGGCAGAATAAAGGAGCAAAGAGACTTCATATAGTTGATCTTGACGGAGCAAAATCTGGAAAACCAGAAAATTTTGATATAATTAAAGAGATTGTTAAATCTGTTAACATACCTGTCGAAATAGGCGGCGGCTTAAGAGATGATGAGACGATAGACGGTTATTTTAATATCGGCGCTTCATATGTCATTATGGGGTCTATTCTTTTTAAAAATATTAATAGTATTTCACAATCTCTTGCAAAATATGTAGGAAAAGTAATTGCAGGGCTTGATTTGATTGATGGAAAAATTGCATTATCCGGCTGGACGGAAAAAATAGATGTTAATTTTTACGATGCCGTGAATACATTATATAGCAACTATGGAATTAATAAGTTTATTTTTACGGATATTAACAGAGACGGAATGCTAAAAGGACCTAATATTGATTTTATAAAAGAATGCTCAGATATATGTAAAAATGTGCAAAAAATAAAAATTAATACAAGTAATTTATATAATGAAAATAATAATATTAATAATATTCAATTTATAGCTTCAGGCGGGATATCAGGAATTGACGATGTTATACAATTAAAAGATTTATATTTAGATAATATGTTAGGTGTAATAACTGGGAAAGCTTTATATGACGGAAGGCTTGATTTAAAAGAAGCAATTAAAGTGTTGCAATAAGTAAATAATTAGGAAATAATATAATAAATAATAAAATATATAATTTTAATTAAATAGTAATAAATTTAATTCAAATTGTTGAAGCATTGCATTATTCTTAATAATCTCTATCGGCAATTTGGGGTTTAACATAAATCCAAATTAATAAAATATTAATTAAATTCTTTTTTATCTTATAAATTATTATTTTAAAAATGTTAGCAAAAAGAATTATCCCGTGTCTTGATATTAAAGATAACAAAGTCGTAAAGGGTATTAATTTTGAGTCTATAAAATCGGCAGGCGACCCCGTAGAGCTTGCAATTTCTTATAACGATGATCTTGCCGACGAGTTGATGTTTCTTGATATTACCGCTTCGTTTGAGAAAAGGAAAACATTGATAGAATTAGTAAAAGAAATTTCAAAAAATATTTTTATTCCTTTTAGCGTAGGAGGAGGCATATCTGATATAAACGACATCAGGAATCTTTTAAACAGCGGAGCCGATAAAATATCAATTAATACCTCGGCGGTTTTAAATCCTGATTTGATTGACGAAGCTGCCAAAAAATTCGGATCTTCTACGATAGTCATTGCATTAGACGTAAAAAATATGGACGGCAAGTATTGTGTTTTTACGCATGGAGGCAGAAAAAACACGGGCATTGATGCAATAAGCTGGTCAAAAGAAGTTTATAACAGAGGAGCAGGAGAGATTTTGCTTACAAGCATGGATATGGACGGAACCAAGAAAGGCTTTGATATAAAATTAACAAATCTTGTTGCCCAAAATGTTAAAATTCCTGTTATAGCTTCAGGCGGAGCAAGCTGCGCCAAGGATTTTGAAGATGTTTTTAACGAAGGGCATGCAAGCGCCGCTCTTGCAGCGTCAATTTTTCACTATAAAGAAACTAATATTACGGCTATCAAAAGCTATCTCAGATCGCATGGGATAGACGTAAGAATTTAGAAAAAGAATGTTTTTTACTGAAACAATTGTAATATAATTATAATATAAATTTTATTTTAATTAAATACTATGATGGAAAAAAAATATAAATGAAAGAAATAAATAATTTTGCGGATTCTATTGATTTTTCAAAATTGAACGGGCTTGTACCTGCGGTAGCACAGGATTATTATTCTAAAGAAGTGCTTATGCTTGCTTTTATGAATAAAGAAGCGCTTAAAAAAACATTAGAAACAGGTTGTGCGCATTATTATTCTCGTTCACGCAGGCAATTATGGAAAAAAGGCGAAACATCAGGACATACTCAGGAAGTAAAAGAAATATTTTATGACTGTGATGTAGACAGTATTCTTCTAAAAATTATACAAATCGGCGATGCCTGTCATACAGGACATAAGACTTGTTTTTATTCAAAATTAGATAATAATTTAATAAATTTCAATAATAGCAAAGATAAAAATATCGGGAATAATGAAGATATAAAAGATATAATAGATACAAAAAATATAAAATATAGCGAATTCAATAATAAAGAAAAATTTTATTCGTTAAAATTAATATTTGATTTGATTAAAAGCAGAAAAACATCAGATCCTAAAAATTCCTATACGGCAAAGCTTATAAATGCAGGTTTGGAGAAAATTGGCAAAAAATTACAGGAAGAATCTCTTGAATTAATCATAGCCGGTTTTAATAAGGAAAAGGATGATATTATTTATGAAGCTGCCGATTTGCTATTTTTTTATATGGTACTTTTAGTTTATCTGGATGTTGACATAAATGACATAATAACGGAATTAAAAAAAAGAGAAGGTATGTCAGGTATTGACGAAAAAAACTCAAGGAATATATAAATATTATATTAAAATATTGTAATATTTTACCTTAATATAAAATCCTATTGCAGGATTTTTTTTTAAATTATATAATATTTTTTAAAAAAATAATATTATAATTATAATAAACTAATTTTAATGAGGTTAATTTATGTATGAAATTATTGAAAATAAAAGTATAGGTGAAGGTGTTAACATTTATAAAATAAATGCTCCTGATATTGCAGCTAAAGCATTGCCGGGACAATTCATTATTATTCGCGTTCATAAAAAAGGAGAACGTATTCCTATAACCATTGCTGAAACCGATAAAAATTACGGATATATTACAATACTTGTTCAAACCTTAGGCAAAACAACGCATTTATTAAGCGAGATGCAAAAGGGAGAAAAATTGTCCGATGTTGTAGGTCCGTTAGGTATTCCTTCCGAAATTGAAAACTTCGGTACGGTAGTTTGTATCGGAGGAGGTTTTGGTATTGCCGCCGTTCATCCTATCGCTAAAGCTCTGAAAAATGTTGGGAATTATGTTATTTCTATAACAGGAGCAAGAAGGAAAGACCTTTTACTGATGGAAAACGAAATGAGAAATGCAAGTTCAGAGCTTTTAATAGCGACAGATGACGGCAGTTACGGTACAAAAGGATTTGTTACCGATATATTAAAAAAATTAATAGTTGACGATAAAAAGAATATTGACAGAGTTATAGCTATCGGTCCTGTTCCTATGATGAAGGCAGTTAGCGATTTTACCAAAAAATATGATATAAAAACTATTGTAAGTTTAAATCCTATTATGATTGACGGAACAGGAATGTGCGGAGCTTGCAGAGTTTTAGTCGGCGGAAAAACAAAATTTGCATGCGTTGACGGTCCGGATTTTGATGCACATCAAGTTGATTTTGAGAATTTAGTAAACAGACAAAGATTTTACAAAGATGAAGAGAAAACATCTTATGAATGTCACCAAAAAGAGCATCATAAAGAGCATCAATAATAAAAATTACTTTACAATATATTATAATTGCAGTTATTTAAGATTGATATAAATAATGTATTAAAAAAAGTATTAAAAATTAAAATATTATTATTTTATTTAAATAAATCTAATAAATTTAATTTAATTATATTATGAAGGAGGAAAAGTTGTTACTTATATTTTAAATTTAACATATATATTAAATTATAAGGCAGCTAAAATTAAAATATGGAAAATCAAAATAAAGAATCCGCACTTCTTGGCAACAAGGAAAGATTAAAAATAAAACGCCATGATATGCCGGCCAGAAACCCTGAAGAAAGAGTTAAAGATTTTAAAGAGGTTGCTATCGGATATTCAATTGAAAATGCAATTGAAGAAGCAAAACGATGTATTGATTGCAAAGTTCCATATTGCATACAGGGATGCCCAGTAAGCATAGACATACCTGCTTTTATAAAATTGATAGAAAAGGGCGATTTTCTTGGTGCTGCAAGAAAAATTAGAGAAAAAAGCTCCTTACCTGCTATATGCGGCAGAGTCTGTCCTCAGGAGGATCAGTGCGAAAAAGTTTGCACTATCGGAAAAAGAAAAGATTCAACTTCCGTGGCTATAGGTTATTTAGAAAGATTTGTGGCGGATTATGAGGCTGAACACGGTAAAAAAATTAATTCTAAAAATAAAAATTTATATGATAAAAAAATTGCAATAGTCGGCGCAGGACCGTCAGGATTGGCAACAGCTGGAGAATTAAGGCAAAAAGGCTATCAGGTATCAATATTTGAAGCTTTACATGAAGTAGGCGGTGTTTTAATATATGGAGTTCCAGAGTTCAGACTTCCTAAATCTATTCTTTTAAGAGAAGTTCAAATTTTGCAAGATATGGGAGTAGAAATATTTACTAATGTTGTTATTGGAAAGACAATTACCGTAGATGAACTTTTAAACGAAAAAGGTTTTAGCGCCGTTTTTATAGGAACAGGGGCGGGAACCCCTAAATTTTTGAATATTCCTGGAGAAGAACTCAACGGGATTTATTCTGCCAATGAGTTTCTTACAAGAATAAATCTTATGCGCGCATATAATATGAATGAATATGATACTCCTATGAAATGCGGAAAAACATTAGTGGTTTTTGGCGCAGGCAATACTGCAATGGATGCTGTTCGTACAGGGCTTAGATTGGGTTATAGCGATGCAAGAATATTTTATAGAAGGTCCCGCAATGAAATGACTGCCAGAATTGACGAAATACATCATGCGGAGGAGGAAGGGATAAAATTTGAATTTTTAATAAATCCAGTAAGATTTATAGGCGATGAAAAGCAGAATATTAAACAAGTAGAATGCCAAAGGATGGAATTAGGGGAACCTGATGAAAGCGGACGCAGGAGACCTATACCAATTAAGGGATCTGAATTTGTTACCGATATTGATGCAGCAGTTATTGCTATAGGAACTAACGTAAATCCTATTGTGCCTTCAAGTACCCCAGGTATGAATTTAAATAAATGGGGATATATTATAGCAGATGAAAAGACAGGGAAGACTACCAAAAAGGGTGTATTTGCAGGAGGGGATATAGTAACCGGCGCAGCAACTGTTATTCTTGCAATGGGTGCGGGAAAAATTGCTGCCGAGTCTATAGACGAGTATTTAAAAACAAGTATTTGGTAGAATGTAGAATTTGGTTTTTTTTAAAATTATTGAAATATAAAATTATTGAAATATAAAATTATTGAAAGATAAAATTAATTAGACAAAATAAAATTAATATGATATAAATATAAACCGTAAAGCGAAAATTAATAAAATTTAACACTCCTAAAAACTGCCGGGGTGGCGGAAGTGGTAGACGCAAGGGACTTAAAATCCCTCGGAACTTAGTTCCGTGCCGGTTCGATTCCGGCCCTCGGCACCATACAAAACAAGCATTTCAATCCTGTTGATATTAAGTCCCAAAGTTGCTAAAATTGACATAGATTACGCAAATTCCATAGAAATTTGTCAAAAATCGGTCAAACGGTATTTTTTATAGAGCTAATTATTTAACAATATTAATAAGTTATAATATACAACAATCAACTTGTCAAGGGTGAGAGTCGCGAGTTAGAGCCTCGTTTCACGCTCCATTAAAATCAATCTTTGCTGTAGTTTTTAAAATATTGAATTTTTTGACGGAACAGCTTTAAATTTCTCTATGAATTTCTCCGTGATTTCCACAAAAGCCCTTGCGGATAACGAAAGGTTATTAAAAGAATGTGCCGCCAGGGCAATTTCTCTTTTGATTTCCGGCCTTATAGGAACCGAACATATTCCGTTGTAATTAAGCGGAATTGCAAGCTCAGGAATAACGGCAACGCCGATACCTTCTCTAATCATTTCTACAATAGTGCCTATATTGCGGGCTTCTATATGTTTTATTTCATTTGCGTCTTTTATTAAGCGCATTAAATTGGATGTTATCAGCATTCCACAACTTGATCCCTTGAAAGTGATAAGCTGTTCTGCGGCAAGTTCTTTTATGCCGATGCTTTTTCTGGAACATATGGGATGCTTTTCCGGAAAAACCCCGAACATCTTATCTTCCAAAAGTGGAACGGTTTCGAGTCCTTCGGCCGGAAGCACGACAAAACCGATATCTACGGCACCCTTTAATAGCCAATCCGTAACTTCTAAATCCGTTCCTTCAAACCATGAAACTTCTATTCCGGGATATTTTCGCTTGAATTCCTTGAGAATTCCCGGCAGAATTCTAACGGAAACGCTTTGAAAACAGCCTATTTTAAGATTGCCCGTCCGTAAATTTTTTAATGCGGAAATCTCTTCTTTTAAACGGTCTATGCCGGTTAAAATATCTTTGGCGGCAATATAAACTTTTTCGCCCGCTTCGGTAAGGGATACCGTTCTTTTGTTAGTTTTAACAAGTTTGATTTCAAGTTCGTCTTCCAGCGACGCGATAGAATGGCTCACGCCTGACTGAGTTATATACAGAGCTTCCGCTGATTTTGTAAAGCTTTCGGTTTCGATGAGGATTTTTAAGATATTTAATTGTGTTAATGTCATGAGTAAATAATCATTTTAATTATAAAAATTATTCATTTGATTCATTATAAATCAAATCATATAATTATTTCAAGGACTAATTTATTAGCTTTTTTAATAATGAAAAATAAAAAAAAGGAGAACCGCGGTATGGGACAAAACTGGAATGCCGAAGATTACGCAATGAATTCCAAAGGCCAATTGAAATGGGGCGAAGAACTTATTGAAAAGCTTTTTTTGGAAGGCAACGAGGCCATCCTTGATATAGGTTGCGGAGACGGAAAAATAAGTGCAAAATTATCGAAACTCGTGAAGGAAGGGGAGGTATTTGCCATAGATGCTTCTGAAAATATGATAAGGTTTGCTTCAGGACAATTTCCAAAAAAACTTTTTCCAAATTTAACTTTCTTAAAAATGAATGCGATTGAGATTAATAAATTAAATTCCCTTAAAAAATTCGATATCGCTTTTTCAAATGCCTGTCTTCACTGGGTAAAAAACCATGCCGCCGTTATCAAGGGAGTGCGCGCCATTCTTAAAAACGGGGGTAGGATTTTATTTCAGATGGGCGGCCGCGGCGATGTTGGAGAAGTTCTTAGCTCTATTAAGGTTGTCCGGGCAATGCCGGCGTATAGAAAGTATTTCGAAAATTTCGCGGCGCCATATTATTTTTATGGCGCCGAAGATTACGAAATATGGTTGGATAAAAACGATTTCCTGCCTGTGCGCGTGGAATTAATTTCAAAAGATATGCGCCATGACGGGGATGAAAGTTTTAAGGGGTGGTTGAGAACTGCATGGTTTCCGTACACGGATTATTTACCGAAAGCATTGCGGGATGCCTTTCTTGCCGAAGTGATAGAGGTTTATAAAATAAATCATCCCGCAGATGAATTTGGCAATATACATGTAAAAATGATTCGTTTGGAGGTTGAAGCACATGCCGTCTAATCCCGATGTCCTGCTTAGAAATATTTTGCCGGATGATATATCGACAATGATAAACTGGCCTTCGTATCCGCCGTGCTTCGAAGAACTTGATTATGCTCTGAGAAAACGGGGCTGGCTTTCGGAATATTTTAATAAACCCGATACTAAGTGTTACGCAGCCGAACATTTAGGTGAACTTATAGGATTTGCAATCCTGTCTAAAACGTCTAAAACAGGAGCCGAATTTAGAATTGCCTTAAGACCGGACAAGACGGGCAACGGATTCGGCAAAACAATCACCGCAATCGTCCTAAAGGACGGATTTATGAATATGAAGATTGACAGGATTCACTTAATAGCAAGGAAAAACAATCCGAGGGCAATCCGTTTATACAAAAGTATCGGCTTTACAGAAAGAGGCGAATGTGTTAAAGAAATAGAGGGCAAACAGGCGGCTTTTTTAGTTATGGATATTTATTATAAACGGTACTTTCAAAAATTAGAGGAGGAATTATGAAACGCGCTCTGCTTGTTATAGACGTTCAGAACGAATATTTTACCGGCAAACTGCCGGTATCCCACCCTTCGGGCAGTTTTAATAACATTCTGAGAATTATGGATGCCGCAAAGCAATATAATATACCGACAGCCGTAATCCAAAATTCCGCTAAATCTCCGGAATCGCCAGTTTTCAGGAAAGGAAGTTACGAATGGGAGCTTCACCCCGAAATCGCAAAACGGCACAGGGATATTTTAATAGAAAAAAACTTGCCCGACAGCTTTACCTGTACGGTCTTGGAGAAATGGCTTAATGATAATAACGCGGATACCGTTACGATAATAGGATATATGACCCAGAATTGCTGCGATACTACGGCAAGGCGTGCATTTCATATTGGTTACGGCGTAGAGTTTTTATCCGATGCGACGGGGACTCTTGCTATAACAAACGCCGCCGGTTCCGTTACCGCCGAAGATTTGCACAGAGCTATACTTGTAACGCAAGTAAGGTTTAGCCTGATAATAGGAACGGATGAATGGATAGGAAAATTAAAAGATTCAATGTTATAATAAAATCTTAATTAATATAAATTTAAAGGAGGTTTCTAAAATGGCTATTATCAAAACCGTGTTGCCGGAAGATGCTGCCGGTGAAGTTGCAGAGATTTACAAACAGGCTAAAAATACAATCGGATTTATTCCGAATTCGTTTATTCTTTTGAGTGCTAATCCTCTTATTCTCAGGCAGCAATGGGAATATATCGGCAGTATGTTCCAGCACAAAACAATAAACAATGAACTGACCGCCGCAATCCGCATGCTCGTATCGCAAACAACGGGGTGCGATTATTGTATAGACATGAATGCAGGCATGCTTATAAACAACTTCAGTTGGACAATAGAACAGGTAAAAGCTGCGCGCGATAATTATCTGAACAGCCCATTTCAGGACAAAGACAAGGCGTTGCTTGGTTTAGTCTTAAAAGCGGTAAAAAATTCAAACAGCGTTAATGCGGAAGACATAGCATCGGTGCGTAAACACGGATGGTCCGATGGCGATATTTTCGACGTCGTTACTTATGGCGCCAAGATGGTTTCAACCGATATTCTTATTAACGCATTCAAGGTTGAACATGAGTAATGCTTACCAACTGACAATTGGAAATTATAATTATTTTAACTTTAATAGTTTAAGATGTTAATTTAAAATTTATCGATTTGGGTTAATACGGCTAAGTTAAGTATTTTAATTATTTTGCGGTGCATTGAAGTAGATGAACGAAAAGATCACAAATAAATAAATCGGATACCATTTTAAAAAGATCACAAATAAATAAATCGGATACCGTTTTTTGAATTGTCATTACGACAATAATATATATGATATTTAAGTGTCATTATGACAATTTTGATTTAAATTATTATAATAAATAATAAAATCAATTTATAAAAATTCTATATTAAAAAAATAAATAAAATAAATATTTAAAAATAAGTATTTGATTTTATTAAGTTTTATATTAATATTTTTAATAATAATTTTTTATTAAAGATATTTAAAGATATTTTATTTATTTTTGGCATAAAAAATGCATTAATATAAATAGTATATTAACATATAATGAAAAACAAACGGAATTATAGTAATATTATATAAGAAATAAATTAATAAAATTCAACTTAATTTAATTTAACAACTGTAAGTTTTTCATCACTCCTCCTAAAGGTAATCCGGTCTCGAAAGTGACCGGATTTTTTTATTCATTTTTAAATATTATTTAAAAATTAACGAAATAAATAAACAATAATAATTTATGAGGAAATTATATTATGAGAGATTCATTCACTAAAAATGAACAAAGAATATTAAGGGAAATAAATGATAATAATTTAAAAGAAAAGGAAAACGGAGTTTTTTTATCAAATATTATAGATAACAATTTAAGAAATGCAAAAATAATTTTTAGCAGCAATCAATCGGTAGCGATTAAATTTAATTCAGGAAATTCGCAAAACCCGCAATCAGAAAAAGAGTTAATAAAAATTCTTAATTTTATTATAGAAGCGATAATGCTATTAAATGAATTCGAAAAAGAAGGATTTATTTCACTTTTCAGTACAATTAATATAGGAAGTTATCCTCATAGTTATGGGCAATTAATTGAAAATACGTCGGAAAATATTGAGCACATTATTCCCGACGGTGATTTTAAAAATCTAATGATAGGATGTTTTCAAAATAAAATTTTCTCTTCGCTTGCGTTAAATGAATTTATAGATAACGGTTTTATAACAAAAGAAGAAAAGAGATTTAAGCATATGCGCTTTTTTAATATTATATTGATTTCTGCGAATACTATATTGATTTTAGTAACTTTTTTTGCAATATTTCTTCAAAAGTAAATAAAGCTCTGCAAAAATAGTTGAACATTCCTGAGGAAATAAAAGAAAAAATTATAAATAACATCCTGCCCCTAAAGCGAATTACATATAAATTTAAACGACAATTCGTCAGCATTTTCTAATTTTCAGGAATACTAAGGAATTCAAAGCCTAATACTTTATATATCATATATCATATATCTTATATATATATCAAATTTTATCCCCAAATTTTGAAACTTTATTGCCTTCCTCTTTTTTTATGTTAAAATAATAATAATTGATATTTAAAACATATAAAAAAGTTATGTGATAATAATATATTAAAATGATAGATGATAGATGATAGATATATTAAAGTTGCATCAGAATATTTAAGATTAAAAAAATTAAAATTACTATTTAAAAATTCAAATTAAATTAAATTTTAGGAGGTATAATTTATGAACAAAAGGAACAAAAGTTCACTAAAGTTTTTTGAACTTTTAGGCATTGTAATGGCTTTTGTTTTTGTAATTTTTATGACAATGTCCGATAGTTCATTTGCTATGGGGATTAAACGGATATTTCCTCCATGGTGCAAACAAGGCGACCCTGCACTTCATCAAGGGTACGTATTTAATGCAATAACAGTTGACAATAATCCGGATTATCACGGAAACATAACTACCGTTACGTTACACCCAAAATCCAGTTTAGTGCTTTATATCGGAGGAAATATTTTTATGGTTGTTCCACGATTAGTTAAAGCATTTTTAAAAAAATACCCAAATGTTAAACATGTGTTTTATATTACAGTTCCTCCCGGAATTTTGATTAGAATGTGGAAACACGGAGATACGATTACTTTAGGCAACTTAACTATGCATGTTGTTCCTGATGTCTATATGGCCGGAGCAAAAAAATTAAATTATACCAATCAAATAGGTATGACAGTGGGTAAAAAAGTAACTTATGTTACAAATGACCTTGAAATTATGACCGATAAAGGTAATCCATATCATATTACCGGTTTAAAAAGCTTTTTAAACCCAAAATTAACATTGTCTATGCCAAATCCTGAATGGGAAGGAATTGCAAGACAAATTAAGGCATCTTTAATAAAAGCCGGCGGTAAAAAATTAGAACAGGCTGTTTATAATTATGGAGTTAAATCGGGAAGAGTGTATTTAACCCATATTCATCATCGCCAGACCCCGATAAGAATAATGCAGCATAAATCAGATGCAGGAGTCAATTGGTTTTCTGAAGTAAAATTTCAGGAAATGATTGGAAATCCAATAACAGGAGTTAAAATTCCTGCTGATCAAAATACAATCGCTCTTTATGGCGCAGCTATGACAAAAGGCGCTCCAAATCCTGCTGCTGCAAAAGAATGGTTAAATTTTTTGAAAACAAAAACAAGTTTAAAAATATTTGAAAGATACGGTTTTAAAGCTCCATAATGAACATTATGCAATAAATTAATAATTTTTTTATCATATCATATATGTACGGTGTATATTTATTTAGCATGTATGTCCTAATTCTGCGATAGAAAATTTATTTTATAGATGACCGCTTAGCACTCGGCTTATAGCCTCGTTATTAGAAACGGCGTGCGTTTCTATATTTGGAACTTTCCTGCTTTTACAGGAATGACTTTGCGGGTATTGAAGTTTTCACTCAACGGGTGTCATTCCCGCGAAAACGGGAATTCAGTGTTTGTTTAACATTTGAAAGTTTGTATAGTTTCTATTGCAGGATTAAGAGTATGTATTATTATCAGGCATATATTAATTAAATTAATATAGTTGAAATTAAAGGTCTGGTTAAGGAGACTAATATATATATTAGTAAAAATCGGCTGCTATTATAATGTTTATAATGTTATTATAATAATAAAGTTAATTTATTAAATTATTCAAAATTGAGGTTAATAAAAATGTTAAATAAAAATAATTCGAATCAAATGGATGATAATTTGCTATATCGTTATCTCGGCTATGCGGCAATTCCGTTAAGAATAACTTTAGGATGGATGTTCTTTTCAGCTGCATGGAGAAGAGTAGTTTTGTCTGCAGGAAAACTTGAACCTAACTCTCCTTTATGGGTGGGTCATAAGTTCAGTACCTTTTTACCTCATGCGAGTTATTTTCTTGGCGTTGGAGGGCTAATACATCTATTGCTTCTTCATCCGGGCGCTCTTGCGGTGTTTCTGGATGTTTTTACGGTAATTGAGTTTCTTGTTGGTATGTCTCTTATTTTTGGGTTATTTTCAAGATTAGGCGGTTTAGGAGCAGTTGCATTAGCGTTTGGAATTTTATTCGGATCAGGATGGCTTGGGTCAACGTGTTTAGACGAATGGCAGGTAGGTTCGGTAGAGATGGTTGTCGGGCTTTTAATATTATTTGTCGGCAGCTCGTGGTCATTTGATGATTTAGTCAGAAACGCATGGCCTAAAACGGCAGATTCATTCGGATATCGTTTGATTGGAAACGGTCCGCTATGGGGATCTGGTTTTAAAACTTGGGTGGCTGTATTTGCTATTTTTGGAACAGTTGTTACATTGGGAACAAATCAGATGTTTCAAGGCGGTGTATGGGGGAAATTGCATAATTTCGGCAAAACATTAGTAGTTTCCGTATCTAATGCGAAAATTGTAAATAAAAATATTCAATTTACGGCTTATAGAACCGGCGGCAGCCCGGCGGCATATGCAAATATAATAGAAGCAAAGTTAGTAAATTCTTCAGGCGCAACAGTATATAAATGGAATACAAAAGATATAACAAGTTTGCCTAAATCGGATATTCATAATATATATGTAAATAAAGTAATAATTAATAAATACAGTATGGTAATGGAACTTGGCGCTAAGGCTGTCATATCAATGCCTATGTCTAAAATACCAAAAAGCTTGACACACGGTAATTACAAATTAGAATTACTCAATATCAGCGGCGCTGTATTTTCGACAAATTTTACGTATAGCGGATAATGATAATAAATAACTAAAATTTATTATAAGTAAAAAATTAATTAAAAAAAATAAAAAGGAGGAATTGTAAATGAAAAGTTATTTTTTTAATTTCTTAATATTAAATATTGCAATTATGACATTTGCTATTGCCGTATTTTCATTAACTTCAAATGCTTATGCAAAAAATTGGAGAGGAACGGCTGCAACTGTCCATCCTGCAAAATGGTATGGTTGGCATAACGTGAACGGGGTAAGAGAATATTTCCCGAATTTATCTATAAAACCTGCTTTCACAATGGGCGCCCCTATGGTTCCTGGAAAAACATATCATGCAATTTACGTAATAAGCGCAAACAGCAAAGTTAAAATGAATAAGATTATTGATAATATCCATAATGCTTTAAACGATCCAAGATTAAAAGGTCATATAAAAATAGAACTGTTGGCTTTCAGCGCAGGATCGCATTTGTATTTTAAAGGAAACGGATATAAAAAAGATTTATTAACATTAAAAAAGGACGGAGTAGAGTTAGCCCAGTGTGCAAACAGTTTATATGAATTGCACATTCCGATATCAAAATTATACTCATTTGTGACGGTTGTTCCTTCAGCTCAAGGTGAAATTATTATAAGAGAATCCGAAGGGTATGCATATTTAAAACCGTAATAAATATTATTTAATATAATAACCTTAAATCGCCGTTAGAAAGTTAGAAATTTCTTTTTCTTGATGAGCCGCCTAAATACCGGCGGCTTTAAACCGTACCTGCTTTCGCAGGAATGACTTTAAGGGGATTTAACTTTTAACCTAACCCAACTTCACCACTAAAACCCAAAAACCCTTGATATTCCTATATCTTATTTTTTCTATGGGGACTACACGATATTTTGCAATAAATATATAAAATTAATTAGATTAAATATTTATATTTATATTTATATTTATATTTATAATTTATATTTATATTTATAATTATTTATTTATTTTATATTTTTATTTTCAAACTATTATTTTCTTCCTGGTAATCGGCAGAGGATTTAATCCGAGGGCGGAATATATTTCTAAGTGAGTGCTTTCAGGAACTGAGCAGGCGGTTATATATATCTTTTTATCTTTAGAATTCATAGATAACGTATTAACGGTATGAGTAGATAATTCTAAATTAATAGTCTTCCATGATTTATTAATGTTTTTATTTTTAAGTTTATAAGCAATAGAGTTTAAAATACGGTAGGCTAAGGTAGTTAAAAATATATGAGCTTCTATTCTTTCCTGCTTCTGATGAAAGTTAGGTCTTAAAGAAAGCTGGCTTTTGAGTGTTCTAAAAGAGTTTTCTATCTGCAGGAGCAAAGTATAAATCTCTTTTATGTTTTGTTCGTCTAAATCCGTTCTGTTCGTTCTTATAAAGTACGAGCCTGAAAAAGCTTTTGAGAGCTTTTCTTCATTTATAGTATAAGATATTTTTTCTACTATTTTATTATGTTCTATGTTGATAGTATAATATTGAGACACGGAAGAATATTTTTCTTTAAGCCTTGATATCCTTTCGTGTATCTTATCGTAATTTTTAGAAGTGCGTTTCTTGGAAAGTCCTTCTATTATTAAATTTAATTTATTCTCAAAATAAGCTCTTGCTTTGTTTGCTATATATTTTTCTTTTTTTTTCTTGTCTT
>SGBB01000012.1 GCA_004195025.1 Candidatus Acidulidesulfobacter diazotrophicus
TTATTAAGTTAACTAAAAGGCAGACTTTTTTAGCCGCCTTTATGCGGCTATTATAAATTAATTTGTTTTAAAATAAGGGGTCAATTCTAAATGACGATAGGGGGTCAATTCTATTATACGATTTACAGATGAAATACCCCATATCTGCCGGATTCCATTTTTTTAATTTCAATCTTAAACTCGGATACTAAAATATCTTTTCTATTTATTATTTCCTTTAGAATTGCGCTCTTTCTTTGTTTGGTCGTTGTTTGAGTTAATATAGATTTTTCATATAAAATCGCTTGAAGGTCTTTATTTAGGACATTGTGAGATAGAGTATAATAAATTAAATCTTTCAATATCGCACTTTCCAGCTTAATTATTTTTTTGACGATTTCATCATCTATGAGAATTTTAAGATCGTAATTTTGAAATTCAAAATATGTTCTGCTGATTTCTATCAAATAGTAATATTTTTCGATATTTAGCCGGTCAAGCCTATCATCATTTATTTTAATATTACTAGGCTTAAATTCATTGACATATTGAAACGGCGTGAATATTTTCTTATCGTCGACAGGCGAAGCAAAAAATTTAGTTATAAAAAGTTCCTTTAACTTTTCAATGATCGTTTCTTTTGAGTATCGTCGGTTTAACGCGTTATATATACTACTGATGGAAAACAAAGCCCTAAAATCTCCAGATTTTGTAAAGGATCTTTTATAATTAAAGATAAAAATAGCATATATAATATCTCTGTGCGCCTGGGTTAAAGTTATATTAGTTTCAATCAATATTTTTAATCCGCTTATATCGATTATAAAGCTCCGGCCTATGCCTTTTAGGACTTGATTGGGCGTTCTTGTTAGCGGCGCCCAGAAACAGGTCCTGCATTCATTTTTCGTGGTTTGTATCCTGTTCTCTTTGTTTATCATAATTACCCCCATTTTTCCGGATCGTCTATATTTTCGGAGTTAGACGGTTCCGTATAGTTATTATTTTTTGTTTTTATCGAACCTTTTTTAACGCTACTAATAGTATTAAAAGTATTAAAATCAACTACCTTTTGATACCTCCGCGTAGCGACATCGAAAGTATAAATATTATCTTTAAATGCGCCGTTTAACCAACTGTCTTTAATATTGAATAGCAACATATATTTTCTGAATTTATCCTTTGCTTTTCGTCCTAAATGCCATTTATTTGTTTTCCTTTCTTCCTCATCCGCGAAGAATAAGCAGAATCCATAATCTGCGTCATATCCGATATCACCGGATTCTTTAATTCCGTTGACTACAGTCAACGGGTCGGGTGTTTTTTCCGCACTTATCTTATTCATCCCGTCTTTTGAGATTGAATTTAAAAAATAAATACAGATATTGTCATATTTATTCCTTAAATTATCGAAATCATCAAATATTGTATCGATATAAACAGACAACCCGTTATTTTCCGTTTTATGCGCTTTCTTGTCCTGCGTCCGGTTTGTTCTGACCATTTTTTGTAAATAATCGATTACGACAAATATTTTTTTGTCCTAATTATCATCAATAAATCTTTCTATTTTTTGAAAATCAGGTTTAATAGAGTAAAGGATATTGGGGTTGTTAATGTTTTTAAGGGCGAGTCTTTGGCGGATATGTTTATCGGAGCCTTCGAAATAGCATAATAAAACCATATTATTTTTATCCTGCTTAGCGAAAATATCAGCTATTTCCGCCATATATTCCGTCTTACCCGTCCCCGTGGCACCGGCCAGAACGCCTATGCTGCCGAATTCAATCGGTATCCCAAACACGTCGATAGGCTCTTTGTTTTCAATAATGAGATTTATTGCTGGTTGAAATTCTCCATGCCCCCCTTTTCCTGAGTGGGCGATTTTTCCGATAATGTCTATTAATTCCTTATCGCTAATTTTATTGGTTCTAAAATCCTCTATTGCCGATATTTTCCGTCTCGATAGTGAATTTTGCTTGACTTTATCCAAATAAATATCGGTCTGTAGTCCGTTCATTTCCAGTAATTCATAGATTAAATCTTGGTAATCCGAGCCGAGCGTAGCTATCAGGTCGACCTCATTTAAATATTCCGCCATGCCGGAAAGCTCCGTCATCGCCACATAAATACTTTTATTTTTAAAGTCGTAAAAATCATCGGCGGTAATGTTTTCTTGCGCTTTCCTTATGTCTTGTAGGCTTAGAATTGCCGATAATAGGGCTTTTTCGGCGAAAGTATGATTTTGGAAATCGAAAGCTGAATTTGAATTATTAGTCTTAATCGTTAGACACCTCCGCAAACTCAAATAAATTCTGCTGTTCCGGGTGTATTAGCCCTGTCCGGTACGGCGACCTGATAGCCTGGACTGCGGGCTCCGCTCGTCCTGGTCATCGGCCAGGTCGAATAACAGGCCTTTCTCGATGCGCTCCGCGGCGTCGTATTCGCTAATTATCCGGGCATTCTCGTCCTCGGACAGGGCGTCCAGGGCAGCTTGTTCTGCGGTTGACCGTTCCGCCGCAAGTAGAATTGCCAGCGGCTCAGGGCTGCCCCCGGGGATAATATCGTGCAGGGTCGTTTTTTTTCCGCCGTCTGCCGACGGTAAATCAGCGTCCATACTATATTCACGGCGATTAAGACTCCGGCGGGCGGCTATTATTATAGATGCTTGCTTTGTTTTTTGTCCGGCGTCCGGCGCCGGTGCCTCGGTGATAGTCAGCAATAACCGGTCTATCTCGCCGTATACGGCATTATTTAATGTCCTGTAAGCATTGATATTGCTGACGTCAAGGGTCATCTCGTCGGGATGATTAATGCATTTTTGAGTAATTTTTTCAAAAATATATTTTTGAATTTCGGGGCGGCGGAGATGCCGGCGATAGGACTTGTTCGGCTTGGGTTTATCTAATAAAGTGTCAAATACAGCAGGGAGTAGCGATTGCAGGTCGGAATATACGGAGGATACAGGGTCGGGCGGTCCAGCGGGTGGGGCGTTACTTTCTGCCGCTTCAGTCGCTATACTGCGGCTGAATGATATATAACCGTCCGTATTTATATGATTTTAATCGCTTTTTTTGTTACTACTTTTTTAAAAATTCGCAATAAATTATTAACCGCGGCACGCTCTATCCTGCGGCGCTTCTCTTTCGGGATTATTGCGTCGAGATCCGGCCGGTCATCCATATAATCGAAAAATTTTCTTAAAATTGGAAATTTTTTAACCAAAAAAATCTGGAAAATCTCAACTATTGCCAGTAAATCCGGGAAATTTGAATAAACCCAAAAATCAAATTTGGCTGCCGTTTTCATTTTTTTTACCTCTCTTTAAAGTTTAATTTTTATTTTTCAATTAAAATTTTATAGGCATTTATATAATTTTTTATAAAATCTCGCAATAGATTAGCTGCCGACCTCCCCTGTATCCTAAGTATTTCCTTTATTTCTTGTTTTTCTGATACGGTCAATCGTATCATTATTCGTTCCGTTTTTTCCGTTCCGTCTATTATTTTTTTGCGTCCCATTTTTTTTATTCCTTTTGTTTTAGATTATTTAATTCTTATTATAATTATATCACACTAATAATTAATGTCAACATATATTTTTAATATTTTTTTATTTATTTTTGACAGATAAGTTTATATTACAGCTATATATTATAAACTTTTAGGACATATATAATTATACCTTTATTTATTATTTTTAGTTGACAAATAAACGCATAAAATAAAACTACACGGTAAAATATAACACTATACGGTATTATACGGAAAATATTTTAATGTTTTAGGTTATAAGGATTATATTAAAATCTTTAAAGAGCAGTATTTATAAGGGTTATAAGGCGTTGACTTTTTCAAATAATAGGGATAAAGCGGATTTAAAGGGTATTTTTAAGATTGTTTTTTATGGATAGGTCTTTTGTCCGCTTTGCGGACAAAAGAATTGACATTTATCTAAATACATAATATTATATAAATAATAACGGAATAAATAATTTTAAAAGAGGTGCGTAAAATGCCCGCGACCGAAAGCATTAAAGAAAACGCCATAAGAAAACTTATCCAGGAACTTATCGTCCCAGATTTAAGCGCAATTAAAAATAAAATTAATATTCTCGAGGAGAGAATAAATTCTGTTGATGGAAAAATCGATTATAAAATAGACGCCGTAAACAGTAGAATGGATTCCCTTAAAAATGAAACAAACAGTAAAATAGACGCCGTAAGCGACAAAATAGATTCTCTTAACGACAAAATAGATTTAATGAATAAATACAACGAAAGATTGCTTGATTTTATAATGCACCCCGCCCAAAAACAATAATCTATTAAAGTTTTTTATAAAAATATAGCGGCCGTCCACGGTGCCGCTATATCCCTACCAGAGGCACTGACTACTTTTTTTATACGCCGATTATCTTATTATTTTTATTAATCTTTTTAGTGGTAGAGCAACTGACTAAAAGTCACCGGCTCGGACTATCATAAAATTATAATAAAATTATCAAAAAATCGATATAAATCGATATAAAAATATATAAATCAAAAACCTATCAAACATAGAAAGTAAGCCGTGAAGCCGTTAATTTATTCATTTTAAAAATTCATCTAAAATTCACTGTTAATCACTGGGTCGATGGTTCGAATCCGTCTCGGGGAGCCACTCAAAACCGCAGTAAATAAGCAGTTTCAGCAACATTTCCCTTGACGTATTTATGCATTATTTTGAATTTTCTATGAATTGTACCCAAACTATGGTTGCATCACTCCGAGCGGCCACACCGTCCTTCCGTAAACTTCGTTTAAAACCTGTGCAAGCCCTGTATAAACAGCCGATAATCCGCAAATTATTCCGTCCCAGCCCGCTATAACGGTAATTGAGGAATTGCCGGTTTCCGTAGCGGCGGCAAGAAGAAAAAATAAAACAACCAGCGTAAAAAATACGACCTGAAGAGCTTTATTGAGTTTAATCGTTCCTATGAACATAACTAAAGTAAAAATTCCCCACATAATAAAATACGCCGCCATGCCGCCTTTATCCGTAGCAGGTATCCAGCCCCATTTCGCAAACAATATCAACGCAACCAAGGAAAGCCAAAAAAGCCCGTACGATGTGAAAGCCGTCGCGCCGAACGTATTTTTCTTTTTCCATTCCTGGGTACCCGCAATAATCTGCGCAATGCCGCCGTAAAAGACGCCCATTGCGAGAATCATGCTTCCAAAACTGTAAACGCCGGCGTTCGCCAGGTTTAACAGCACCGTCGTCATGCCGAATCCCAATAAACCGAGCGGAGCAGGGTTTCCGGTTAAGTCCTTAATTTCGATAAAAGTTGAAACATTCCCATGTCTTTCTTCTGACATAATGCGCCTCCGTTTTAGTAATTAATGTTGCCTGCCTTTTTTTATATTATGCAAATGTTTATTTTAAGGTCTTAATCCATTATCTGCAATAAATTTTAGATAGAGCTTTTTTAACGGCTTTCATTAAATCTTCGTCTATCGTAGCTGAATTTAAACCAGGCATAAGTTAGGGAATGCCTCTCCGAGGTTTATTATGGCATAAGATTGCCATAAATACTAATTATAAAAAATACAAAAAGAAATTATGCGCTTGGCAAAGCAATATAACTTTAATCCATATTTTTTTATTATATCAGCAATTTTTATTAAAAATCAATAAGTTACTATCCTGCACAAATAATTGTTAATATGTTTCTGGGCCGCAACTCAATGTAGCGCATTGTGAAACATTCTGAAGCCGGGACATAAATTATATCGGCAGGCAGGCAATAAAAACGGCGGCGTAAAATAAAGGCATCCGGATTTTGTCTGATTTAACGCTTTTCGTACACTGCCAATGAGCTGGTTCTATCCGATTTTTGTTTCTTACTCAAATACATGGCTTTATCCGCATTATTAATCAATACTGCAGGACTGTTCCCGCTGCATTTCCCTGGATACAGGCATATCCCTATGCTGACGCAGACGGATACGGTTTTGCCGGCCCCAATATTTATCGGCTGTCCTATCGCATATTCTATCTTGGAAAGAATCCTATCTAAATCATCCTCCGTATTTAAATCTTCTATAAGAAAAATAAATTCGTCGCCGCCCAGACGGGTTAGCATATCCGATTTGCGCAATGCGGTGGAAATCCTTTTAGCTGCGCTTACCAGTACAACATCCCCTGCACCGTGCCCGTAAATGTCGTTTATGGATTTAAACCCGTCTAAATCCATAAAGCATACCGCCATAAATTTGCCGCTTCTATCGGTTCTTGCTATTGCCTTTTTTATATATTCTTCGAACAAATGGCGATTAGGCAGACCTGTTAGTAAATCATAATATGCGGCATTATAAAGCCTTGTAATTTCAATAGAATTGGCGATATAAGAAGTAATCGATGAAAGAATTTTAAAATCCGACGTATTATACTGTATACCCTTGAAAGAACAAACATTAATAATTCCTATGACCTTTTCTTTAGTTTTTAGAGGAACGGACATAAATGAATAAGCGGCATTTTCTTTCTCAAAAATTTCGTTAATAATTTCACCTCTGCCGTTTTTAAAAATCTTGCTGTTGATTTTTTCGATATATTTTTTGTAATAGCTGCACCCGCAATCATTTTCGTAAGAGGAAAGGGATTCAAAGGTATTTTTCGTTTCGTTAAAAATTAATATGGAAGCATAATCGAATTCTATAAGCCTTTTAAGTTCATTAATAATAAAACCGGCCATATCCTCTGTTTTAGGATGAAGAGAAGCTACATCGTTTATATTGTAAAGCAAATCATGTTCTTTATATTTTTTCAGTATTTCGTCTGCAAGAGACCTCTGCACCGACCATGTTTCGATAAGGCCGGATATAACCTGCGCCGCATTTTTCGCCACCGGTCCGCCGGATACATGCCCTATCGTTTCTTCTTCAAGTTTTACGGGAAAAGAATCCCTTTTCCCTGAAGGCTGTTTGCCTGAAATTAAAGTTCCGTCATCGTCAAAAACGGCAATCGGACCGGCGGCAATATTAATAATATTTTCCAGTAAAGCAAAATGTTCTCTTTTTGAAAAAATATTTTTTAGATTTAAATCTTTCATGTTTAAGCACCTCTGCGTTTTAAAACATCTTATTTTTATGAAATACCCTGCATTTTCCAAAGGCTCTTTTGAGTCTGGCTATTAGATATAGATGTTTAAGTTGCAATTTTTATGCCAATTTCATAAATTAATGGGTGCAGGTGCATTGCTGGTTGTTTGCTCGCATTGTTAATAATTTCCGTAACGGTATGACAATTATTAACGGCAAATTGGGTTGGCATACCAGTAACAATGTTGGCAATATTAATACGGCAGATAGTAATATATATTATTTGCCGAATACTATTTCGCGGGCCTTGCTTACAACGTCATCGGGATTAAAGGGCTTGGTCATATACAGGTCGGCTCCGACTTCGGCGCCTTTTAGCCTGTCCACTTCCTGCCCTTTTGCGGTAAGAAGAATAATATATATATCGGATATTTTAAGATTAACTTTTACTTCGTAGCAGACTTCGAATCCGCTCATTTTCGGCATCATTACGTCAAGAAAAACCAAATCGGGCTTATGGCTTTTTATTATTTCAAGAGCTTCTTCACCGTCTTTTGCAATTAGAAGTTCAACTCCTTCATCTTCCACATCTTCAAGCGTTTGCTCCATAAGCAGCCTTATATGAGGCTCGTCATCGGCAATAAGTATTTTAGGCATATTTTTCTCCGTACTGCAGGAATTAATATTAACACTAACACGGTAAAAATTATAACTATTCCGCTATGTTTTTATATTATAATATATTATATTGCAATGCAATATAAAAATTATTTTTTTTATATTGCCGCAGGCTTATTTTTCTTTAATATCCGGAAAAGCTTCGATAAACGCATCGACTATTGCGGGGTCGAATTGGGTACCCGAACATTTTTTAAGTTCGCTAAAGGCTGCATCGTACGAAAGCCCCTTTCTATATGGCCTGTCGGTAGTCATTGCGTCAAAAGTATCGGCAACAGCAATTATTTTTGCCATTAAATCTATATCGCCGCCGCCTAACCCTTCGGGATAACCCTTTCCGTCATATCTTTCGTGGTGATATTTAACTCCCGGTATAATATGATTCAACTGCTTAATGTTTTTTAGTATTTTTTCACCGAGAAGAGTATGGCTTTTTATTATTTCAAACTCCTCATCGGTTAATTTGCCTGGTTTCAAAAGAACGGAATCGCTTATCCCTATTTTTCCTATATCGTGAAGTATAGAGGAAAGTTTTAACGTCTCTAATTCTTCCCCGGATATTCCAAGATTCCCTCCTATTGCCAAACTATAATCCATAACCCTTCTTGTATGGTCGCCCGTGTAGTTATCCCTCATTTCTATTGTTTCCGCCAAAGTATAGACCGTCGATATAAATGTTTCCTGCAAGTTCTGAAGGAGTTTGCCGTTTTCGATAAAAGCCGCCACCTGGGAACTAAAAACCATTAATAGTTTTAAATTCTCAGATGTATATGCTATCGGATTTTCCTTGATTAAATATATGGCGCCAGTCACCCTGTTTTGTATCCTTAAAGGAGCGCATAAAACGGAACCGGTTCTTCTGGGCAATATCCTTGCCAACTCAACATCCGTAGATAGGTCGTTTACTATCTCCGCCCTGCCCGAAAGAATAACGCGTTCCGGTATAATTGCGTCTTCCGGTTTTAACGGCGCATATTTTGCCGCATCTGCGCCGAATTTAAAAACAACTTCGAGCAAACCCGTATTTTCATTTTTTAATATTATTAAAATTGAATCGGCGTTTAACAATTCGCTTATCTGCGTTGAAGTAAGCATGGCCATATCATTAAAATCTTTGCGGATATTTATGTTTTCGGCAAAATCGTAAAAAAGATTTATTTCTCTATACTTGCTTAAAAGTTCGCTCGTTAAATCTCTTTTATCGGACTCGATTTCTGCTACGCAGTCAATAATGGAAGCGACTAACGAGCATCCCTCGTTTCCTTTGACAAATCCTATCTGCTCGTCTCCACCTGCGTTTATCGGGTAGATAACCATACTATTGCTGCTGTTTCCAAATTCGCCGTCCCGTCCGATATCGGCTATAATATTATCGCCGGCATCGGTTATTAATATTCTGATATTTAACCGCGCCGACATATCGTTTAAAATTTTTGCGGTATTCTTACGCGATATAATTTTTTTTAAAAAAGGATTAGGGTTTTTCATTTTTTATGCCTCGTTAATTTTTTGCGCGTCCTTGCCTATTATAATAAAAGTAAGCATATTTCCTGATATGTCTGCAGCTTTAAGCGCTTTTATTATATTTTCTTCATGGGCGACAAATTCATCTATGATAATTATATTGGGCTGTTCTGTCTTAATTTTTGCGATATAATCTGCATCTGCTTTGGAAGAGATACCCATTACCGTATATCCCTTTTCGCGCATAACGTCCGTAAGCAGATTAAAAATAGATTTATCTTTATCTATAATCATAACCTTTCGCTTAGAACTGCCCATGGATATAAGCTGGTCAACTTCTTTCAGGAGATTCTGGGAATCTATTCCCTTCGTGAGATACTTGTCGGCGCCTACTTCATTCCCTCTTTTTCTATCTTCCATCATGGATAAAATCATAATAGGTATGCTCATAGTATCGGGATTGCTTTTTAGGACCGCCGACAGGTCGAACCCGCTTAATCCCGGCATCATAACATCTAAGATAATAAGATTATATTTTTTCTGTTTTACTTTACTTAGAGCTTCTATTCCGTCGACGGCCTGGTCTGTTATGTAACCGGCATTTTCAAGTTCCTGTTTTAAAAGTTCCCTGATTCCTGGGTCGTCATCCACTATTAATATACTTTTTTCCAGCATGCCGGCTTCGGACACCGTCCAGGCGTTTTCATTAAGTTTTCCTATGAAACTTTTAAGGTCTATTTTACTTACGCCGTCTATTTTATTATCGGAATGCTCGCTGCTAGTATACGGAACCGTGAAACAGAAAGCGCTCCCCTTTCCTTCTTCGCTGTCAACCCATATTTTGCCGCCGTAATGCCCTATTATCTGCTTGCATATAGGCAGTCCTAGTCCGGTACCCTGCGGCTTGTCCGTAAGCGTATCGCCTACCTGTTTAAATTTTTCGAATACTTTATCCGCATTTTCTTTGCTTATGCCTATACCCTGGTCAGTTACGCTCACAACAATAGATCCTTTTTCAATTTTCGCCCTGATTGTAATGTCTCCGCTATCCATAAATTTAACGGCATTAGATATAAGGTTTATTATGACCTGGATAAATCTGTCTTTGTCTCCTGATATTTCTGGAAGATTGTTTTCTATATCCGTAATCATATTGAGCCCTTTTTGCTCTAAAAGCGAAACCGTAGCCGCTATGGCATGGTCTATTACATCCTTCACGGCAAAATTTTCATCTTTCCAGTCTATTTTGCCCGCCTCCATTTTTGCTATATCGAGAACGTCGTTTATTAATGTGGTAAGCCTTTGCCCTTCGGATACTATTATATCCAGGTTGCTTTCTATCTGGTCTGCGGTTTTTTTAGTTTTTTTATCTTCTATGTCTAATAAGGGCATAATGGAATCTTTAAATTTTTTCCGTATTATGTTCGCAAAACCCATAACAGAGGTTAGGGGCGTTCTCAATTCGTGGGATACCGTCGATATAAAATCCGTCTTCATCATATCTATTTCTTTTTCTTTACTAATATCCTGATAAATCCAGACGGAATCGGCATCTTCCATCTCGTCCGAGCTTACTGATTTTCCTGTTAGCAAACACCAGAATTCGGAGCCGTCTTTTCTCTTTCCTAAAAGTTCCAATCTGGCTTCTTTTCCTTCCGCAAGGTCGGAATATACAATTTTACCTATTTCTTCAAAATCCTCGTCGGAACGGTAAAGTATTCTTGTTAAATTGCCCAGCATTTCTTCAGGAGAATCGTATCCGAAAAGCTCCGCCATTTTTTTATTTGCCTGGACAATATGCCTTTTATTTAACAGAATTATACCGACAAGGGAATTATTTAAAATAGCAACATACGTATCTTTAGCGCGGGACAGTCTGGCCTGCGCCTCCGAAAGAGAACGCATCATTTCCTTTTCTTTTGTAATATCCTGAAAAACCCATACCGAATCGGAACTGACCGCCCCGTCATAACTATTAATAGATTTTCCCGACAGCAGACACCAGAATTCGGAGCCGTCCTTTCTTTTTGCGATATATTCCAGCCTGTATTCTTTTCCTTCGCTCAATGTGGAATATGCATTATTGCCTACTTTATTAAAGTCTTCTTCGGAAGCATAAACTATTCTGGAGGATTTGCCTATCATATCGTCGGGAGAATCGTACCCGAAAAGCTCCGCCATTTTTTTATTAACTTGAACAAAAATTCTGTTCCTTACCATTGTTATTCCTACAAGAGAATTATTTAAAACAACGTTCTGGCGCGCTATAAGATTTTCGTTTTCTTCCTCGACAGCCTTAATACTACGGACGGTCTCTTCGGCCCTTAACAAAGAATCCCTGTATTCTTTGGCAAGAGCTTTAATATATGCGGAAAGTTCCTTATCGGGTATATCCGGAACATCGGGCAGATATTTAAAATCGTGTTCTAATACCCTTTTTATATAATCGGCCATGCCGGTTACCCTTTTATCAGGTTTATCTGGTTGGTTTTCCATAATCGGTTTACCCCTTTAATATTTAATAATATCTATATGCCTAATTTTATCATTTTCTTTCTTAAGCCTTCCCTGCTGATTCCAAGTATTTTTGCGGCGGCGGTTTTATTCCAGTTAGAACTCTCTAACGCCTTTCTTACTACGCTTATTTCATGCTCTTCGATGCTCATAATTCTTCTTTCGGGAGCATTATAGTCCCGCTGCTGCCCGAACCGCAAAATATTTTCGGATAAATCCCCCCTGGTTATATTGCCGGAAATAGACAGGGCTACCGCCCTTTCTATTTCGTTCTCGAGTTCTCTTATATTGCCCGGCCAATCATGGTTGGCAAGCGCCCTTACCGCTTCGGGAGAACACTTGATATCATGCCTTCCCAATTTTAAAGCGGTTATTTTTAAAAAATAGTTTATAAGAATAGGTATGTCGTCCTTTCTTTCGCGAAGGGGGGGTATATTTAAGCTGACAACATTTAGCCTGTAAAACAAATCTTCCCTGAAGTTTCCTTTTGCTATCTCTTTCATAAGGTCTTTATTGGTAGCGGCTATTATTCTTACATTAAACCGTATCGGGCTTGAGCCGCCTACCGGAACGACCTCCCTGTCCTGTATGATTCTTAGTATTTTAGCCTGCCCCGCTAACGGCATATCTGCGATTTCGTCAAGAAAAAGAGTTCCGTTGTCCGCTTCGAGTATTTTCCCTTTGCGTTTATCGACTCCGGTCGCAATGCCTTTTTCTATGCCGAACAGTTCGCTTTCAAATATGGATTCGGGAATGGCTGAGCAGTTAATGGCGATAAACGGCTTGTCCGCCCTGTTGCCGGAGTAATGCACCGCTTTAGCCACAAGCTCTTTCCCTGTTCCGCTTTCCCCCGTTATAAGAACATTGGAAGGAATATCGGCTATTTTGTTAATTTTATCGAGAATCTGTTTTATAGGTTCGCTGATGCCGAGTATCTTTTTGGGAGAGAATTTTTGCCTCAGATTTTGCTTTAAATTAATATTTTCGTTTACGACTATTTCTTTTGCCGCGCTGATTTCCTCATTCTTTTTCTGCAATTCCTTAACCCTTTCTTTTTCTGCATTATAAAGCCTTGTGATTTCTATGGAATTGGCGGTATAAGAGGCTATTGCCGAAAATAATTTAAAATCGGATGCCGTATATTGAATCCCTTTGAATGAAAAAACGTTAATAACCCCGATAATTTTTTCCTTGGTCTTTAAAGGAGCAGACATTAAAGAATAAGGGGAGCGGGCGTTACTCAAGATAATATTGTTAATTATTTCGCCCCTGCCGCTCTTAAAAACTTTGCCGTTAATTTTTTCTATCTGGCCGGCTTGGTTTTTAAAGGAGGCTTCGCCATAGCTGCCATCGTCATAAAAAGCAAGAATTTCAAAAACATTCAATATTTCGTTATGCGTAATAATGGATGCACGCTCAAATTTTATAATCATTGCAAGGTCGCTTATAATGTAATTGGCTATATCCGCCTGCTCGGTGCAAAGCGCTATCCTGTCGCTTATATTATAAAGCAGATGGGATTCTTTATATTTTTTCAGCAATTCGTCTGCAAGCGACCTTTCCATCGACCTTGCTTCGGCAATATAGGAAAGGATAGCGGCTATATTTTCCGCCGCCGTTTTTCCCGAAGCCGTTGCGGAAACCTGTCCTACCGTTTTTCCTTCGATATTTACGGGATAAAAAGAAGTTTTTTTAGCGGACTGAACGCCTGAAATTAAATTTCCGGCATTGTCTAAAACGGCGGTTGGTTCGCCGGCGAGGCCGATAATAGTATCCAATAAAGCGAGGTTTTCCTTTTTTGAAAAAAACTTTTTGAGATTTAATGCTTCCATAAATAAACCTCCTGATTTGAAAAGACGCATAATTCTACCTTTACGGTTCCAATGCGACACCCGGACCGGACATACGATAAATCATGCTTTGCCGTATATTTATTTATATATGACTAAAACTGAATCTGCGCCTTTTTAGCTCCCGCTTCTTCCTTTATCCACATAAGCATTTTTTTAGACCTGGAACACCAGTCTCTTACGTCGTTTTCGAAAGTAGCGCAGTCCGCCATAATTTCCAGTATATCCCCCGGTTTCATCTTTATAGCGTTGGCCGTAATTTTTAAAATAGGCTGCGGACATTTAAGCCCTCTTGCGTCGATAATCTGAACGGGCATCTTAAATACTCCTTTTTTAATAAATTAATTTATTTATAGTTAATTATAGGTAATTATAATATATAATTCAAATAATTTATTTTTCAATTAAATTTATCCGTTAACGTCCAGTAATATTTTCTGTCCGCTTTATGTTCCTTGCTCTGATACAAGGCGTTATCCGCATAGCGTAAAAGAATATCCGCGCTGACGGCATGGTCTAAAACACAGAGATGGACTCCCATGCTAAGCCCTACGCTTATAGTATTGTTTCCCGAAAGCGCTACGGGAACACGGATGCTTTCCTCGAGCTTTTTAAACACCGGCATCAGGCTGTCGATGTTTTTGCAGTCTTCTAAAATGAGGACGAATTCGTCGCCGCCGATTCTGGCTACAAAATCAGTTTTGCGAAGGGAATCGCGCATCCTTCTTCCGATTACCTGAAGAACGGTGTCTCCCGCTTCGTGCCCGTAAGCATCGTTTACGGGCTTAAAACCGTCAAGGTCTATCATCGCCACTGCCATTTGCCACTTCTGGCGGATAGCCCTTTCTATCGCTTTTTCCAATTCATCCGTAAGGGCGCGCCGGTTCGGAAGTCCGGTCAAAGCATCGTAAAATGCCGCAATTTTAAGTTTTTCCTGAAGGGAAAGCAGTTTTAAATAATTGTCTATTTTCTCCAGCGCAAACGAAACGTCTAACTGGATTTCTTCCAAAAGATTCATGCGGTCTTCGCCGGCGCCGACTCTTATGCCGCCCCAGTGCCTGCCTCCTATGAATACCGGAACGCCGACATCGCTCATTATCTCCCCTGTATCCCTCGGATATGTCTGAACGATAAACCTGTCCGTATTTCTCGCAACCGACAAGCCTACAGGGTCGTCGAAGATTCTCATGGAGCGGTTTCCGTAAAGGTCTTTTTTGTAATCTCCCGTTAACGGCTGGTCGTTGATGCCGTTATGAGCCGCGACGTAGCCGTTGTCGTCCGTCAGGACGAAAAACCTGAAATTAGGATTCATTCTTAAATATTTATCCTGGACCGGCTGAATACGATTTTTTACAAAACCGGTAAAAAGGGTTGTGTACTTTTGGGGGGTTGTATCGGGCACAGGAATATAGTTTCTGTCCCATATATCCGAAGCGGATATTTCGCCGCTCTTTAATGCGCCTTCTATTATGTCCGCTATTTTGCCTGCGCAGGAGCCGGCAAGTTCTATAATCTTATCTATTTTGTTCTCGCTGAACGAACTCTGCATGCTGTCTAAAAGAAGAAATATATATTCTACTTTATTGTTTTTTAAAATAGGTATAGAACAGGTGGAGTTTATATTAAAACGCCTGTAATAATCATGCCAGTAGCTCATATCCCGCTCTTTAAGGACGTCCGACACGAGACTTACCCTTTCGCTTGCGAAAGCCCTTGCCACCGAACCTTTGCCGTAAGGGGTATCGAGGTCGACGCCGATGATAAGCGACCTCAGACGTTCTTCATGTTCATTTGTTCTGGCTTTAGTATATTTTTGCTTAAAAAGCATTGAACCGTCGATATATCCTACGGTAGCGGCATCGTATCCTACGGTATCCACAAAAATATCGCATATTTTTCTTAAGAGCGTTTCTTCATCCGCCACCCTCACTATAAGCTGATTTATCTGGCTTATGGAAAGAAACAGCTTTTCATAAGATTTTTCCTTAGCTTTGTCTATCACGAGGACAAGCCCTGAAGGCTTGCCTCCGTGGGAGACGGTATAGGAACAAATCGAAATAGGTATTAAAGAGCCTTTTTTAGATTTGAATATATAACGGGCATCTTCTTTCAAAAACTCTTCTCCTCTCGTTCTCCTGCTTATGGTATCTTTAATTTCGTTTTCCGGGTCTATTACGAAATCAAGAAAGCTCTTGCCTATAAATTCCCGTTCATCGTAGTCCAGCATATCGGCGATACGTTTATTTGCGCGGACTATCCTCCCATCGTCCTGATATATGAATAAGCCGAAATATTCCGAGTTATTTAACGCCTCAGGTAAAGAATCTTTAATGTCTAACATGAAAAACCTCTTTTATTTGTTTATTTAATTAATTTATTATAAATAATTATAATTATTAAATTTACATTTAAAGATATAAATAAAATTAATTTTATTTTTACTGCCTCATGCTTATGTTTATGCTCTCAACCCTATTCTTACCGCGCCCCAGTGTCTGGAATCTATAAAAACGGGTACGGCTATATCGTTGATTATTTCGCCGGTATCTCTCGGATAAGTTTGAATAATGACGTTATCGGTATTTCTTGCCAGCGCCAGTCCGACGCCGTCGTTAAATATCCTCATAGACCTGTTGCCCGGAATATCTTTTGCGGGGTCACCCGTAAGCGGCTTGTCGAACATCGAGTTGTGCGCCGCCGCATAGCCGTTTTCATCGACGAGCAAAACATATACGAAATCGGGGTCTGCGCCTAAATACTTGTCTTCTACCTGCTGTATGTTGTTTTTTATAAAATCCGTAAACCTCGTCTTATATTTCTGGGGATTAGTGCCGGCAACCTTAACGTAGTTTCTATCCCATATGTCGGAAGAAGAAATCATGCCGTTTTTAATGGAATCTTCGATTATTCCGCTTATTTTGCTTTTAGCCTGTTCCGCTGTGTCTATAACCCTTTCTAACGGCGAACCCACTTTTACTTTTTTCAGGATATTTTCGGATTTTTCGGCAATCTTGCTTAATTCCGCGCTTTTCAGGCTTAAATCGCTAAGATTTGCCGAAATGTCTTTAACGAATCCGGACATATGCGAAACGGTCTGCGAAACCTCTTCTATAGCGCTCGACTGCTGTTCCGTTCCGGCGGTAATCGACGTTATCATATCGTTAGCCTGCGATATCTTGCCTGCAAGGTCGCCGAAAGAATCAAGCATCTGCTCCACCGATGCAGTATTTGTTTTTATAATTTCTATAATCGCACTGTTTTTATTAACCAACACGTCGAAATTGTTAGCGACTATGCTTGTCGTTTTTTCTATTTCCTTGGATTGCTTTTGCGTCTGTTCGGCAAGTTTTCTGACTTCGTCCGCTACCACGGCAAAACCCCTGCCGTGCTCTCCGGCTCTCGCCGCTTCTATCGCGGCATTTAACGCCAATAAATTTGTCTGGTCGGCAATTTCGTTTATTATATTTACTATGGACAGAATGTTATTCATCTGGCCATGGAGGTTTTCCAAAGAATCTTTATTGGTATTTATAGCGGTTATGGTGTCGGACGAGCTTCTGTTGATTTCTTCCGCCGTCTGAATGGTATGCCCGCTTATCTTATTTAACTCTTCCATAAAACTTCTGAAATTTTCCATATTGCGGGAAATATCGTTTACGGATTTTGCGGAATCGTTCATGGCCGCGTTGATAGCTTCGAAATTATTTTTAATTTCGCTCATCTGTTTTGTCGCGCCGTTAATTTCATAATTGAATTTTGCATTGGATACCGAAGACGTGGCGGCGTTTTCGACAAGCTCCCCGATGGCATTCTTAGAAAAATTTATTAAATTATTTATAAAAGCGTCCAAAAAAATGAATACATTGGGGAAGCTATAGTTTTTTGTAAAATCATAGGTTTGGGAGGACGCCGCATTTTTAAGTTCTATTTCCAGCTTGCCCATCGGTTTTATCAAAATGGCGTAATAATACAAAACATCCGCTATAACTAAAATCAGGGACGACAAAATAAAAACGGGCAGAAAATACCGGCTTATAAAACTTTTAAAGAGAAGGCCGGCTAAAATTATTACGAAAAAATAAGCCGTAAACGTAATGCCGGCAAAAAGCGTTAATTTTTTATTCATATAATTTTCTCCTCTATTTCTGTTTAATCCATTAATCTTACAATAGAAACTATTTATAAATTCTAATGCTAAATAACTCCGGATGAGCCGCCTGAATGCCTGCGGCTTTAAAACTTGCCCGCTTACGCTGGAATGGCACCTAACGCATTAGATATTTAATATATATAAGTATAGGATTGCAATTTATGTGCCAGTTTGGTAAATTAAACGTAAAAGGACGTTGTTTAAGGGAATTAAGGCTTTTTGCCGGGGCTCCCGTATTGCTGAGACGGCTGCGGCGCCAACTAAGTTGGCATATTATTGTGAATTAAGTTGGCGGCATCTGATTGTTGAAGAAAAGTTTTTAAACACGAAAAAACAAATTGATTTGTTATTATCACGTTAATTACCACGTTTAATGGGGTTATTACCAATTTCTCCCAGAGCGCCCCGCGGCGGCAGGTATCCTTGCCAACGATACGTCCTTCTATACTTTTTTTAACGGACCTAATTTTTTAACCGATTTCACGGTTTCGTTTATTACGGTAACAAACCTGTCGCCTTCGCCGGCCGATACATAATCGAAACGGCACCTTTCTTCCTCTATGCCGAACTGTCCGAGCAGGCGCAGTAAGAGCCTGTGCCTCTGAACCGCCCTATAGTTTCCTTCTTTATAATGGCAGTCTCCGGGATGACAGGCAAGAATCATAACCCCGTCGGCTCCTTTTTCAAATGCTTTGAGGATAAACTGCGGGTCTATCCTGCCGCTGCACATAACCTTAATTACATTGACATTGGGAGAATACGGTTTCTGTGCGGAACCGGCTTTGTCGGCTCCCGCATAAGAACACCAGTTGCATAAAAAACCTATTATTTTAGGCTCGAATTTTTCATATCCGGCAAAGCTTTTCATATCCGGAATACTGCCGATTATATTTCCGGATTTATCCTTGCCTGCTTCAAAGCCGGCATTAGCCGCATTTTCCATGATTTCTTCTCCTTTTTTAACTATTTGCCTTCTTTTTTATTATTGTTAAGTAAATAATATTACCTTAAATCACCGTTAGAAACTATTAAAGTTGCTTCAACATATAATAAAGACAGGATTCCTGCTGAAGCGGGTTGGGACACCCGTTGGGTTAAAGTTTAAATTCTCTTATCGTCATTCCTGCGTAAGCAGGAATCCAGAAAAATAAATCTCTAACGGTGATTTAAGGTAATATTATATTTTTATTTTTATGCAAGCATAATCCCTATTTCTGCAAATATTTCTTCGTTTGTAAATTGATTGCCCTTTATAGCCGAAGACGGACAGGCGGCAACACATGTTCCGCAGCCCTGGCATAGCAGTTCGTTTACAAAAGACGACTTTTTTTCTCCGTCAAAAGATACGGCTTTATAAGGGCAAACGCCGATGCATATTTCACAGCCGGAACACCTGTCCTGATTTACTACCGCAATTATAGGGTCGATAACGAGTTTTTTACCGGGTACAAGCCCGGACAAGACAAGTCCTGCGGAAGCCATGCCTTCGCTCATCGCCTCTTTCGTATCCATAGGGGAATGGCAGGTTCCCGCAAGATATACTCCTTTTATCTTGCTTCTGTTGGCATCCGTTCTTCCGTGCAGTTCCTCAAAAAATCCGTTTTTATCCCTGACGACTTCAAGAATATCTCCGAGAAAATCGGCGCCTTCCCCGGGAACCACGGCAGGACACAAAATCACCATATCTACGAATATTTTACTATTTTCACAGGAATTACCCGCAGCGAAAAAAACTTTTTTATTTCCTTCCTCCGTAATTTTCATGTTATTTATATCGTTTACGCGTATAAAAGACGTATCTTTATCTTCCATTATATGTCCATACAGGCTTGAACCTTCTTTGCCCGGGATAACTATTTCTTTGTATATATGGTATATTTTAGCCTCCGGTATTTTACCTCTTATGATATGATTGAATTTAAAAGCATATTCGCAGCAAATACCCGAACAATAATCGTTATGGTCTTTATCGAGGCTTCCAACGCAGTGAAATATAGCGACGGATTGCGGTTCTTCGCCGCCGCTCATTTTTATGCTTCCACCGGTAGGTCCGTTAGAAGCGGCTATTCTCTCGAACTCAAGACTGTTGTAAATATCGGGCATTTTCCCATAACCGAGCGAAGGAATTTTTTTGCAATCGTATAACATAGAACCGGTCGCCAGTATAATGCTTCCGGCGGTTCTTTCCAGAATCTCCTCTTTTTCGTCGAACTTAAAGACTTCTTCGCCTACCGGACAGGCTTCTATACAGGCTCTGCATGAGCCGTCTTTAAATCTCAGGCAAATTTCATCGTTTATAAAAGGAACATTCGGCAATGCGCCCGCAAACGAAAAATCTATAGCTTTTCTATCGTTCATATCGCAATTAAAGTAATTCTTAAAAGAAACGGGGCATGGTTCTATGCATTCTGCGCATCCTATACATTTTTCGGTATCCACGTAACGGGGGCTGCGCCTGATTTTAACCGTAAAATTTCCGTACGACCCGACAATGCCGTCTATTTCCGACAGGGTTAAAAACTCTATATTATTTGATGCGTCTCCATGGAGAGCGTCTCCCAAAATAGGTTCAAGCATGCACGGGCCGCACTCCATATTGGGAAAAATCTCTTCGTATCTTACTGGAAGGCCGCCTATAACGGGTGATTTTTCGACCACCGTTACTTTTCTTCCCGCTTCCGCAATGCTTAAAGCGGCTTTTAGCCCTGCCGGTCCCGCCCCTATCACTACGGCGTCTGGACAGATATCTATTTCGCGTTTTTCTAAAGGCTCTTGAAGTTTAACTCTGGATATAGCGGCATTGATATAATTTATGGCCTTGGCGGCGGCTTTTTCTTTATCTTCCGTAACCCAGGCCACCTGTTCCCTTATATTAACCATTTGCATCATATAAGGGTTAACTCCGGCAGAAGTTAAAACATTCATAAAAGTTTTTTCATGGTCTCTTGGGGAACATGCCGGAATTACCACGGCATCTATACCGCCCTCCATAATGTCCTTTTTCATAAATTCTTTGCCGTCTTCGGAACATAAGAAGCCCGCAACCCTGAATAACACATCGCCGTTGCTTTTTTTCACCGCCTCTTCGACTGCATCGGGATTTATTTTATCGGATATATTGGTTCCGCAATTGCAAAAATACACGGCTGTTTTCATTATTCTCTCCCTTTATTATTTAAAAATAGTCATTCCTGCGCAGGCAATATTCATGACTGCATGCTTGTTAAAGCATACCTTTGACACAGCCATGAGTGTCTGTCCTCTTTGCTAATAATAACTTTATTTCATCAACTACTATGCCAAGAGAAATCTCAACCTCTTCGGTCAGCTTTTCGCCAAAGGTAACCGTATCTTCAGCCTCTATGGCAAATATAATGATTGTGGGCGGCAAAGCAATACCGAGATACTTTCCCATTTCAAGCGCCATAGGCAAATCCATATCATGAGTAGAAACGGTATTTCTTGTATAAGGTATATCCGGATAAATAAATTTAAAAACAGTGCCCGCTTTATGCTTGCCCGTAACGATAGCGTCTATTATAATCGCCTTATTAAATCCCGCCATATATTCCATAAGATTAATGCCTCCCGAAGATACCTCGATAAATTCGACTCCATGAAATTCTTTTTCTTTCGCCGAGCGTAATGCATGCATGGCCTTTATACCGACGCTGTCGTCGGATAATATTGCATTGCCTATGCCTATAACTACGGTTTTTGCTTCCGATTGCATGTTTTCCATATTTATTTTACTTGTCATTCCAGCGAAAGCAGGAATCTAGTCCAACTCAAACGCTAAATTCATTAATAATTTCTATCGGCGATTTCAGGGTATTAATCCCATGAATTCCTTGTTATTGTTTTAAACGTCTCTCCTTCTTTGTTTTTTATATTTACTATAAGCGGCATCTGTCCCGGCAAGGAATGCGTAGAACAGGACAGGCAGGGGTCGTAAAGCCTAAAAGCCATCTCTATCTTATTTAACAGCCCCTCTTCCACAACTTTGCCTTTGCTTATAAGCTTTTCGGCCGCCCTTTTTATCGACATAGTCATAGGGGCATAGTTGTTTGTCGTTCCGACTATCAGGTTTACTTTCTTAATTACGCCTTTTTCGTCGGAAACATAATGATGAGTCAGCGTGCCTCTCGGCGCTTCCACGGAACCTATACCCGTAGCTTCGGCAGAACCGTTTACACCTTCGGGGATATTCCTTACATGAGGCGAACCGATTTCCGGATCGTTTGCAAGCTCCAGCATATGTTCGGCGGCGTACAAGAGTTCTATTAATCTCGCCCAGTGGGTCACAAGCCTGTGATGAACCGGTTTATATCTTCCGTTAGTGCCTTTACCGCTTAGAGTATCGTACATTCTCTCGAAATTTTCCTGCGCTAACGGGGTTGCCATTCTATCGGATACATTCAGCCTCGACAGAGGAGTAGCGCAGTAAACCCCGCTATCCGCCCCATCGACGAAGCCCTTCCAACCTATTTTTTTTATATAAGGATATTTAAGATATGTCCATGGTTCGACCCTTTCTGCGATATGTTCCGCATAATCGGCGGAATCGTATTTTACGTATTCGTTTCCTTCCGGGTCGACTATTCTGATTTTGCCGTCGTAAAAATTAACGCTGTTATTTTCATCGACCGTTCCCATATAATATGTTTTATGGACATAAATATCGGAAAGAATAAGCTCTTTATACACGGGATTATTTAATACTATATCGTCAAAGGCTTTCAGGGAAAAGAGGGCAAAATCTATGTTCTTTTTTGCCGTATCTTTAATTTCTTCTATCTCTTCTTTTGAAAGAGATTTACTCCAGCCGCCCGGCAGCCCTCCGGTCAGATGAACGCCTCTCCCGCCGAGCATTTCTATCACATGATGATTTCTCGCCCTTGTGCCTATGACTTCTTTTCCTATATCGATGCCGACTTTACGTATTACGCCAAGAATATTCCTTTCCGAGGGCGGCGCATCCGGCCCGATTATAAAATCCGGTCCGCCGAGAGCATAAAAATGCGTCGTATGGTCTGTAACGAAAAAAGCCATATACAATAGTTCCCTTATTTTTTTTGCAGCCGCCGGAGGTTCTACTCCAAAAAGCATATCTAACGCTTTGACGGATGCCATATGATGGGCTTCGGGACAGACGCCGCATATTCTGTTTGTCAAAACAGGCATATCTTCGGCAAGCCTGCCGACGCAAAACTGTTCGAATCCTCTTAATTCGGGAACTATGAAATACGTGTTTTCGACATTTCCTTCGTCATCCAGAAATATGTCTATCCTGCCGTGCCCTTCCAGCCTTGTTACCGGGTCTATAGAAATCTTTCTCATTATATTTACATCCTCCTCTTTAGAATAGAATCGGCAAGGCTGTACTTATAAAACAAACCTGCCGGGTCTTGTATGGATTCTATTGCTTCGTTTATTTTATCGGTTATTTTCTCTTCATCCAGCCCTTTAATTCTATCCACGTCTATTATTGAACCGAGCGCGGAAACCATTTTGGCGCCCTGGTCCAGCACGCCTTCGGGAGGACCGTAGCATCCGGTGCAAGGCATATTAACCTTAGGACACAGGGCGCCGCAGCCGTCCCTTGTCGCTATACCCATACATATAAGGCCCTGTTCTAAAAGACATTTTTCCTTTTCCGGTATTATTTCGTAATTTCTATAAAATCTTTCTATCTTCTTTTCTTCTTTTTTTCTGTCGCATTCGGCGCAAACGGAAGAAATGCCGGCGCCTATAACCGAACCTTTCGGCGGAAGCGGCGCCCCCAAAAGAACAAGCTCAATAACATTCCATATCTGTTTCGGTTCGGGCGGACACCCTGGGATAAAATAATCGACGTCCACAACCTGAGAAAGAGTCTTTAGCGTGTCGCAAAAACGGGGAATTTCAATCTCTCCTTCAGGAACGTCCGATTTTGGAACCGGCAAAACATTTAAAGGATTATCTATGGTAAAATTATCGGTATAAACGGTATTAAAAAGTTCATTTTTAGAAGATAAGTTTGCCAGAGCGGGTATGCATCCTTCATAGGCGCAGGAACCGAAGGCAATAAAAATTTTTGATTTTTTTCTCATCAGATGCGCCATCTCTTCGTTTTCTTCCGTTCTGATTCCGCCGTTAAAAAAAGTTATAAAAATATCTCCGTCGGGAAGCGCCCTAACATCACTCTTCTTAGTATCCAATAAACACGGACAGAACATGAAATCAAAATTGGCATCCACGTCTATTATTTTTTCGTTTATATTGACTAAGGCAATCTCGCATCCTCCGCAAGACGATGCCCAGTACATGCTGATTTTAGGTTTTCCCGTCATTATTTTATAACCTCCTTGTTTTTTCGTTAATTAAGCTGCCCCAACCTGCTTCGGCAGGAATCCAAATATAAAATGCTATTGCGAGATTAAATGTCTAACATTAATTTGAATGTTATAATAATGCCGTATTTATTTAAATAATATTATATTTATAGTTCATAGTTTATAAAGATTCGTAATGCTCGATGCTTTATCCATTTTATCGACTATCTGCAGCACTTCTTCCACTATGTTCGATGTAGAAACCGATATCTGTTTGGCTTCGGAGGATATCCTTACAGACGACCGGCTTAATTCTTCCATAGACGCATTCTGTTCTTCTATGGCTGACGCAAGATTATCTATGTCTTCTTTTATAGAATCGGTTTCTTTATTCATAAAACTATTGGACTCTACAATCTTGTTTACTATATCTACTCCGTTTGAAACCCTGCTTTCGGTTTCCTTAATGAGTCCCGATACGTCTTGGGTAGCCTTGGAAACTTTTTCGGCTAATTTTTTTACTTCGTCCGCAACAACCGCAAATCCTCTTCCCTGTTCTCCCGCTCTTGCGGCTTCTATTGCGGCGTTAAGGGAAAGAAGATTGGTCTGGTCTGCAATTTCTCCTATAACCGTTATGATGTTGGTGATTTTTTGGGTGCTTTCGTGAATTTTTTGAATAGAATCATTTAAATCTAAAATATCGGATGCATTCCTGCTTATCATGCCTACTATATTATCTGCCTTTTCTCTGGATTTAACGCTTAACGAAGCTATGCTGTTAATAGTTTTCGTATTTTCTTCTATGGTCGATGCAGTCAGCGACAGTTCGTTGAACTGCTCCTCTCCGGAATTATTAAGTTCGCTTATGCGGCCCAATAATGTCGCAAATTCGTTAGATATATCTATTAATTCATTTTTAATTTTTGTGATATCGCTTGCAACTACGTTAACCGCATCAACAAAACCGGATTGAAATTTTATAAAACCTCCATTATTTCCTCCGGTATGTTCCAAACTTAAAGCATTGCCGATATCGGTTAAATTGCGGTTATTTATAAAATCCAAACACTTGTGCAAAGAATTTGTAAAAATGCCTATCTCTCCTGCAACCGCATTCAATCTTTTCAGAACTCCTTTGGCATCTCTTGCCCGCACGGTATCATCTACCCCGGATAAACCGTTTTTTTCAAGATTACCTACGGTAATACTTATTTCCTTAAAAGGTTTTACGAACAAAAAATAGATAAATACTGCCGATATTGCCATGCCCGCAGCAATCAATATACAGGCGGCGGCTATAGAAATAAATCTGTCTCTGGCGAACTCCCCGCTGATAATTCCTGCCGTAGCAATATTATGGGCATTTAACTGTCCTAATTTTTTATTATATTTATCCGCAATATCGGACATATATGTCCAGCTGATAATAAAAGGTATAGTGAATATAAGCATCATAAAAACACAAATAGATATTAATCTTATCTTAATATCGCTGAATAGATTTTTAAACGGCATTTGCATACCTCTATTGATTTTTATTTAAAATGTTTTATATATAACATATATAAAAAGCATTCTCTTTTTGTCAAGGTTTTAATTTACAATTTATAACATTATTATATATATTAGAAGCAATTTTCATGCCAATCTAATAAATATCTGTATTTACCGTTTTTAACGGCTATTTATATAAAGAATAAAAATTATAAACATATAATTAGATTTGCAGAGCGGCAACAAAATTGGCGATTTTATATTTAATAAGTTGGCAGGTTACGGATTACGGATTAATATTCATAAAATTTTAAAGCGGCTGCTGCGGCTAATAGTACTACAGCGGAAAGTATTATAAAATATAAAATGGAATAAACCGCTATCCCGATAACTAAATAAAAAATTAAAATTAATCTTTTAATTTTTTTAAGTTCTTCGCCCTTTAAAAGATAGCCGACAATTATCCCTACAATAATATATATAATAGATTCTACTATTATTACGGTAAAATTAAGCTTAATCATGTTAACGCCTTACGGCTTTTTCGAAATACGCTATCGTTTTTTTAAGCCCCTCTTCTATGCCGACCTGCGGATTATATCCTAATGCTTTTTTTGCAAGCGTCAAATCGGGATTTCTCTGAATAGGGTCGTCCTTCGGCAATTCCACAAATTTTATTTTTGATTTTGAACCGGTAAGAGATAAAACCAATTTTGCAAAATCTACTACGGTAAATTCGTAATTGTTGCCGAGATTCACGGGCCCGGTAAATCCGCTTTTATCTTCTATGAACAGCATAATGCCGTCTATCAAGTCTGATACATAGCAAAAAGACCGCGTCTGCTTTCCTTCTCCGTAAACGGTTAAATCTTCTCCTTTTAATGCCTGAACTATAAAATTGGAGACCACTCTGCCGTCGTTTTCCAGCATTTTGGGACCGTAAGTGTTGAAAACCCTTACTATTCTTATATCTGTTAAAGTCAACTAAAATTCCCCACCTAAAGAGCGTTTATTTCCCCCACTAATTCCACAGGGTAAATTTTAATTATTTTTATAAAATAATTAATTTTTTTTATTGATTTTTTTAAAACTTTAATTAATCATAAATGCCGATTTAAAATTACACTTACTACCTACTAAACAACTTAATATTTATATTTGCGCCTCCTTTTTTCAACATTACATTCAAAGAACCCCAGCATTGTCCCCCGATGGGGACTTGCGCTTTTTTTTGAAAAAAGAAAAAAAAGCGCTCTGATTTATTTGCATATTAAAAATTTACAATATTAAAATAAATATCTGCAGCTGTTATTGGTTATTTTTTATAAGTTCTTTCATTCTGTAGCTGTTACCTGTTATTTTAAATACTATAGAGTGATGTATTACTCTATCTAATATAGCTGAAGCTAAAACAGCGTCTCCAAATATATTAGCCCATTCTTCAAAAGGTCTGTTTGTCGTAATTATAATAGAACCAGTTTCATATCTCCTTCTTATTATTTCAAAGAACTCGTCAACCGCCTTTTTTAGCGTCTCCGGCACCAAATGGCTATACCGTTTCGTCATTTGCGTCGTCCTGTGTCCTAACAGTTCGCCTGTGATATAAAGCGATGTTCCGTTCATAACCATTTTACTTGCGAATACGTGCCTTAAATCGTGAATATGCATATCTTTAAGTCCGGCATTTTTACAAGCCGTATGAAAAGAACGCTTAAAATCGCCGATTTTAGTCCCGTTTTTATTAAAGTCATATAAACGTCCCGATGTTTTTCTATACCGCTTAAAAGCTCTTTTAACGGCTTTGAAATTGGTATATACCTATCGTATTTCGTCTTGGTTCCTTTTATAGCGATAACGCCGTTCTGCAAATCCACGTCGTCCCATTTAAGATTTAGCGCTTCGCCTTTCCGGCAACCGGTATAAATTAAAAAGCTTACTAAATCTTTTGTGAGTTTATTTGTAGCTCCGGCGATAAGCTTATAGATATCTTCGTCGGATAATGTTTTAAGACGGGATAACGTATTTAATTTCTTTATCCCCGCGCAGGGGTTTTTTTCAATTAAACCCTTTTCAATACAGAAATTAAAGAAATTAGAAAGAATTAATATCTCTTTGTTAAGATAAGCAAAAGATATTTCCGATTCTCTTTTATTCCGATTCCTCGGCATAGCTATAACTTCCAACTTTCTTTTCAATTGATATTCTTTAATCTCGGATTGCGTTATATCGGTTATATTTTTCTTTTTCAAAACCGGCAAAAAATGATTTGAAATACTAACTTTATTTTCAATCGTCCTTTTTACGTTATTTGACAAGCTTTGGATATAATTTACAAAAATTTCTTCAAATACTGGCTTAGGTTTATATTTCTGAGGCAAGTTAAAATTACCCCTGACAACCTCGCCCCGGATAGCGTTCTCTACTTCTTCGGCAACTTTTTTATCGGCGGTCTTACAACTGTAACGATGTCTTTTGCCGTCAAAGATAAATTCGCACCAGTAAATCTTTCCGCGTTTATAAATCATTTTTTTAGTTCTCCGTTTCCGCTGTGGTCACCACAATATAATTTTGACTACCCAGTTTATAAAAATAGTATAGAAAAATAGAAATATTTTTGTGGTATGTGTGGGGGATTTTGTGTCATAATTTCTTATTTTTTACCTTATTTTACCATTTTTAAGAAGATTGTCAAGGAATAGAGTATTGCTAATAAAGGCTTGAATGTGCTTATTTACTGAGGTTTTTAATGGAGCGGGAAACGGGATTTGAACCCGCGACCCTCACCTTGGCAAAGGGATACGGTAAAATTAATCAAACGGGCTTTCTACCTTCGCTTATAGATTTATTAGTATATTGACGGCATTATGTATTTTACGATATTTTCTATATATTCATATGCTTTCGGATATTTTGTGTGACAGTCGTGTGACAGTTGGTTTTTAAGAAATTAAAATATTCTTATTTTTTAAATTTATTTTTTTTAAAAAGTTTTTAAAAAATAGGCAAGACAGGACGGCGAGACAATCTTTATAAATATTACATGATTTGTCCTGCTCATGCCTTAAAGCTGTCTATTATCCTCCTTGAGCGATTTTTATTGCAGAATATCTAACAAATCTGATTAATTAGCTTTATCTAATAAATAATCTTCATTGTATTCACAAGAAAATAAAGATTTCAACGAGAATTTTTTAGAAGCGTCAAGAATTTCTATGCCTACTATTTCGTTTTTATCCGTGGTATCTATATTTAATCCTTCTTTTACTTCAATGACGCCTGTAGGTATATCATCCGATAGCCTTAAATATGCGGCATCTACATCTTTATCATAATATATTTTCATTTTTATATCCCCTTTTTAGTGGAAAAACGCTAATTATAATTAATTTATCGGCTTCAGCGGTAAAAATTATTTTTATAGGATATACGTATTTTTCAGATAATTCTTTATTTATAATATCATGTTTTCCGTATATTATTTTATTTTTTTTTAAATATTCGTTTAATGTATTAATTATATCAATCTCGGCGATACTATACAGTTTTATTCTTCTTTCTGCATGTCTTGAAAATTCAATTTTAGTCATTTTAATTATTGGAATAATATGAAATATTTTTTATAACATAAATTTACTATAAATTTTTACTGTAATATTTTTTGATTTTACTATTATCGTTTACTATTTAAAATAGTTTTTAAAAAATAAGCAAGACAAGAAGACAGATAAGACAAGCCTTATAGTTATTGCTTTATCGCTATCTTGTCTTTATCTTGCGTCTCATGAGGAAGATAAAGACAAATTATTCTTTTTTTCCTTTTTTAATGACTGAATGTATCGAAGAAATACATTTATAAGCGGCAAACATTAAATCATTGTTGTTAGATTTAAAAATATCTTTAGTCATGAGAATCATATTTTCAAGTTTTTTGTCTTCTTTTTCAACAGATTTTCCTGAAGAAATATCGCTTAAAAAATAATTTATATCGGTATTTAAAAACCCTGCTATTTTTGCAAGGTAGTCTAAAGGTATTTTAATTTTGCCGGTTTCATAACGCCAAATCTGGACATACTCTACATCTAATATTTCTGAAAGTTTTTCCTGCGATATATTCAATTCTTTTCTTTTATTTTTAATTTTAAGACCTATGTTTTTAAAAAGGTCTAAATCTTTATTTCTCGGCATTTCACTTTTTTAGAATTATTTAATTTAATTTATATCTATTATTGTAATAAAAAGTTAAAAATACTATTACATATAACGCAATTATTTTATTGACTTATTTCTTTATTAGTAATATTATTAGATAAAATTATTTAAATATTTATTGTAATATTTTATAAAAATTATTATTATACATATAATTATGTATTAAATTAAAAAACTAAAATCTTATTTGCACAATATTAAATGAAAATAATAAAAAAGATAACAACCGTTGTATTTTTTATCTTTATTTTAGCTTTTTCTTCTTTAATTTTTTCCGGATGCGGAACAATGATGGGGCAAACCCCCCATCAATTTATAATTAATTCTACTCCTGAACATGCCAATGTAGCGTTAAATAACCCAAATTTAATTATTGGTCAAACGCCGACTTCTTTAAAATTAATCCATCATTGGCATTTTCAATGGACTAATACGCATCAAATCTTTATATTTTCAAAAAAAGGTTACAAAGTTGCTAAGTTATTTATCTATATTGTGCCTAATACTGCTGCAAATTTAGAAGATTTGCCTTTAGATTTTCTAACTTTTGGTCTTAGTGGATGGGTTGACACAGAAACCGGCGCAGATTATCAAATATGGAATCAAGCTAAGCTTTGTTATGCAAATTCTTATGGTAGTTTTAATCAATGTGAAAAAGTTACTATTAACCCGCAAGGTTTTAATATTAAAATGTTGCCTCTTAATCATTTAGAGCATATTAATGATATAGCTGAACAAAATAATAACCAAATTAAAAATTTATCAAATAAAATTATCGTGCATGAAATATTTTTACATTTACCGCCAAAATATAAACGTGTTTATAAATTTTCGGTAAATAATGATGCTAAAATAGCAGGCAGTTTTAAATCAAAAAATAAAATAAATCTTTTTATATTTACCAAACACGAATATCACGAATTTTTAAATAACAGCGGAAGTTATGATAGTATATATGATTCTGGGCATGTTGATTCTTCATCGTTTAGTAAAAAATTGAATAATGGAAAATACTATTTAGTTTTATACAACGGCAATAAATCACGTTCTACAACGATTAGTATAACAAAACATATAATAATTTATAATAACAATTTAATTAGTAATCCTAAAATTGTTAATGATAATTATTTAATAAGCAAAAGTTGGCATAATTTTAACAAATTACTTCATAAACAACAGTAGATTTAATCTTTTGGAGGAAAAATGAAAATGAAGAAGATATTAATTTTTCTTGTTATTATTTTTATGTTTAGCGCTATCAATGTTTATGCACAATCTATGTCAAAATATGGCTATCCATCTAATTACCATCCAAGCAAGAAAACAACTACTACATCAAACTCTGGCTATCCTGTCAGTCAGAAGCAAAATAATAATCAAAATTATTCAAATATAAATCCAGCAATATTGTCTGTGAATAATATGTTAAGCATATCCTTTTCGGATTTAGGTTTAAATTATGGGGAATACAACGATGGGTCTGTTGCGAGCATTAATAATAAATATTTAGATACCAATAACGGTTCTATAAAAGGATTTAATATAAGCGGTTCAAACACATATTATAATTGGTATACTAATGTAAATTTTAGTTATTATACAGGTAATGATACATATTCAGGTTATATTCCATCATATAGCGGAACCCTTCAAAATCCTCAAATAATAATCTCGCCTCTTACACAAACAAGCAGCAGTAAAATATATAATTTCAATTTAAAAATTGGCTATATGTTCCCGATAACTAATAAATTTGTTCTTACGCCTTATGGAATGATAGGCTGGCATATATGGGATAGAGGAGACAATACTATCCAATATGCACATTACTCAAATTTGTTAGCAATGGTCGGTATTTTAGCTCAGTATGCAATTGCGCCAGAACTCGTTGGCAATGTGGATTTAGGTTATGGAACAACATTTGACGCTAAAGCAAAAGAAAATCATAATATGAGCGGTGGCGCACTTTATTGTCAAAATACAGTAAGTTCGTGCAATCCTTTTCTTATCGGCGAAGATACTATTACTTTTAACTTAGGTTCTAAGGCTATATACAACCTTTCAGCAGGTTTAGATTATAGATTTAATAATAACTTTCATATTTTTGGCAATGTAAACTATGAAAGATTTGAATACGGGCAGTCTTCTACCGTTTATTTAACGCCTACAAATATATATAACAACGACGGCGTTTTAGTAAATAAATTACCAAATAATTATACAGAGCCAAACAGTGTAACTAATGAAATAATTTACAGCATTGGTATAGGATATTCATTTTAACGGATTATACAATATAATATGTTATAAATCTTATTTGCACGATAAAAAATAATACCGATTAAATTTACTTTTAATATATATGTTTGTATCAAAAAATAAATATGCCTTTAAAACTGCTTAAAACAGCCTTAAATAGTATGTTTCATTAAACCCTTGATATATAAGGGTTTGCGGGCTTATATATAACCATAACTAACGCCCGTTTCCTACGGTTTAAGTATGTTTTTAAAATATAAATCTTAAAAGTTCGCAATTTATAAAAATATTAATATGTATACTGAAACCCAGCTAACAGGCTATTTAGATGGAATACGAGATATTATAACAAGACCTGAAAAAACCCACCAGAGGTTTGGACATGGAGAAGCCACTTTCACTCCTGTATTTGACAGGCTCATTAACTATTCTGAATTAAATATAGAATCTGTTTTTCAAGAACAAAGCATAAGAACCGGCAATAGACCAGATTTTTCAATTTATAGTGACGACAAATTAATAGGATGCATAGAATGTAAAAAAACTTCAATAAGCCTTGATAGCGAAGACTGTTATAATCAAGTACAAAAATACTCAAAAGAATATAATAATGTTATATTGACTAATTTTATTGAGTTTAGATTGTATCAAAATTCAAGATTAGTAGATACTATGTTGTTTGATAACCTTTATAAAGCAAGTTCCGAAAATGTTAAACATTTTAATAATCTTATAGTAAGCTTTTTTAAATACGGCAGCCTTTATAATAAAAGACTAAATAAACATACAGATTGGATAAGCAAAAATGCAAATAATTATGGATTCGCATTTCCCACATGGGAAATAATATCTTTACTAACTGGCTTTTTTGTTCCCTCGGTTATAAAAAATATTATATTTATATTTTTATACAGAAAGTTAAAATCTAATCCTGATTCTTGGTTGGAATTAGTAGAGATAATGGCGTTTATTTTGATGATAACAATTGTCATAATGTTCAAAAATTTTAAAATATTTAATTTAAAAATTTTCCAAAAAATTTCACAACAATGGATATGGATGACAATCGGAACAATTTTAGCGGTATGTATAACATTTCTTTCAACAAAAGTGGCCGGTTTTCCGTATGTTTTATTATCTCCTACATTCCATAGTCACGTAAAAAATGATATTAAAATTGGTTTGTTTATAGGTATCGCCGTAATTTTCATTTTAGCATCGCTTATTGGTTATAGCGCACTTAAAAAGTATAAAAAGTAAAAAGAGGCATAAATGTTTACAGAGAAAAAAATAAAAAATTTAATTGCTGGTACTTATAAGAAGCTTCAAGATGTCAATGAATTTTTAATTGATATAAAGACATCCTGTGAAATCGATAAAAATAAGTTAGACGAATATAATAAATTAAAAAATGATATTAATAATCTGCTTGAAACGATAAATTATGATTTTTTACACATGGATGCGAACGAAAATGAATCCCCGGCTATAGAAATAGAACAAAATAAATATTATAATAATGCAGACGTGTTTTATAACAAAGGCTTAGCATATATAAAAAACAATGAACAGGAAAAAGCGCTTATTGAATTTACCAAAGCAATCAGTTTAGAACAAAATAACCCAGATTATTATCTTAAAAAGGGCGATGCGCTAAAGAACATGGAACGGTTTAACGAAGCATTGACAGAGTATAATAATGCTATTAGGCTCAACACGCAAAATCCTGATTGTTATATAAGTAGGGGTGATCTTTTTCATAAAATGAAGCTATATAGAGAATCTCTTTTGGATTTTGATAGGGCGATAATGTTAAATCCCAAAATTGCAGATTATTATTTTGCTAAAGGTAAGGTTTTATATGATTCGCGACAATATAATGATGCGATAAACGAATACAATAAAGCATTGGATTTAAAGCCCGATGAATCTCTTTATTATAACGCAAGGGGAAATGCCTACTTAGAACTGGAACAATATGACAAATCAATGATAGAATATGAAAAAGCTATCGAAATTAATCCAAATGTCCCAAAATATCACCTGAATAAAGGTATATGCTATGACGATATTAAAAATTATGATGAAGCATTGCGAGAACTTGATATCGGGATAAGCCTAAATCCGGAAGAAATTAGCAATTATTATTATATGAAAGCAGAAATTTTTTATGATTTAGAACAATACGAAGAAGCGATACATAACTATGATTTAGCAATAAAAGCAGATCTAAATAATCCTGACTATCATTTTGGAAGAGCTGATTCACTATCTGAATTAAAAAAATACGACGAAGCGCTTAAGGAATATGATATTGCTATCGGCATTAATCCCGGCTTTACAGATGCATATGCTGCTAAAGCTTGGACGCTTATAGAAACAGGCAAGTTTGACGAGGCGGAATTAATAATCAACGACGGTCTAAAAATTGACCCATTTTCTGATTATCTTCTTCTGACTTATTTTGAGCTGTTGGCTTTAAAAGGAGAAACCGCTGAAGCAATAAAACTCATAGAAGGGAAAGTTAAATTAAATCCATCTCTTAATGTCTTAATTTGTTATCAGATGAAATTAGATTTTGAAAATGAATCCTCTACGGATATTGAAAAAGAAGCGCTCAAATTGTATCTGGAAAAAAATTGCAATTCAAGATAAGAAAAATTAATATTTACAAATTGATGATATATTTATTAAATATAATGACCATTTCGGACACCATAGACGGATATTTTTAGATACTTGAAAACTGGATAATTTGGAAATATTTGACATATTTGACATCATTTTAAATGTCATTACTTTTATAATTTGGATATTTTATAACTATTTAATTTAATTAATTAATCAATATCTTAATTTTTTTTAATTGTAATTTTATTTTTTCAGATTTTTTACCTAATTTTACTATAAATTTTTACTATAAATCTATTGCTTTTCGATATTAAATCGGCGCATATAACCGTAAATACATAGCCGTTAATAGCCTTTTTTATCGCCATTATTATAATATTTTAATAGTTTTAATTTATATCACTTGACAATCATATTCACGCATATTAACATTGCACACCGCTAATGCAGATATTTACAGACTTTAGCGACAAAATTAACCTAAATTAAGTAGGCGTGTTTATGAAAATGATTAAAATCGATGTTGGCGGGATGGTGTCTGAAAAATGCGTTGATAAAATCAATGAGGCTATTCAAACTATTCACGGTATAAAAATAGTTGACGCCGTTTTAAATGAAAATGCCGTTTATATTATCATAGAAAACAATATCGATATAGAAGGTATTAAAAATATTATCAGGAAGGCAGGCTATATTCCGGGACTTCATATCAGCTGGGTTATATCCTAAAACAGCCTTGAAAATCTTTTACAACGGTAAAAACAGGCGTTTATTCAGGGCTGTTAATGGTTTTATATTAACCGCAAATCAGAAGCTTATAAATAAAGCCCCTGACGGCGACATCTCAAAAAATGCCTTTTAAACCCACACAAATGCGTTTTAAGGGCTATATGCTTTTAACGGCTTAAGTAGTTTATAGCCTTAAAATAAAAATTTCAATTTTACGGCAGGGTTTAATTCAAGAGACATTGCATATCTGGAATAAAGAGCACAGTTCATATTCTTAAGACATCCGATGTAATTCTTATTCTTACAGGCATTACATGCTATACAGAAAGCACTTAGTGGTATGTCGCTATCGTAATCCCATTTAAATTCTTTTTTGTAAAATTCTAAAATATCGTAATAAGTAAACCTTCCTAAATTATAATCTTTTAAATCATCAATAGTATTAACGGCTTTCAATCTAAGATAATAGTTATCATTATAAATATTTTTAGGTAATAATGATTTCCACTGTTTACTTTCTTTGTTATAGCTCGGTCGAATCCATCCTTCAAAACCAAGAAAAGATATAATATGCGAGATTATTTCTAAAGAGGCTTTTTCTTTAAGTATTGTTTTTATAAGCTTTATTATTTTTATATCATCGCTTGTTTCTTGAGGTCGTCCTTTGTTCCTCCCGCTTGTAATTATTATATCTTTAGGATACTTTTCTATCGTAAAGTTATCATTACAAATATTTTCCAATTTTTTAATCAAAGCTGGAAAAGCACTATTTTCATTTAAACTTTTAATATAGTTTTTATATATGCTAATTTTGTCATTGACTGGTTTAAAGTCCACGATATCAAGTTTTTCCTTGCTTTCCTTGCTTATATTTTTATTTTTATAATAATATTGCTGAACAAGCCTTGAGATACCAGAACCCCACGATTCAAAAAGAAACTCCAATAATTCCTCTGAACCGTCAAATTCTCTTATTTGTTGCCTTATAAGATCATCTAAAATAATAGAGTTTATTATAGGTATTCTCTTAAAAAATCCGGATAAAAAGTCTTTAAATTCCCCGCTTTTGATTAAGTTCCTTACCTTGTTAAGTCTAATTGCGTAATCGCCGTTAATACGGCAAGTTCTAATAAATATCTCCTTTGACATCCATTTATCCCAATCATCGTTAAAACACATTTCTATTATTTTATAGCATTTTTCATAATTTTTATCGTTTCCCGCTTTTGTTGTATCAAAGAACCCCCTTTTAATTTTATACCCCCAAACTATATTCAGATTGTCGTCTTTTAATGCCTCTATTTTTTTAATGTCGCTCTCGATTAAAGCATTATTTTTATGTGAGGTTATTTTTTTAGTTAATTCAAATATTGTCTTTAAGTTCTTTATATAACCACTCAGATAAATGCCTACACCCCTATAAGAAGATTCTTTACGAATATGGCTTTCTATCCTAAATACGCATATCATAAAAATTAAAGGCTTTACATCTATTTTTTTGTTTTCAAGGATTTCTAATAACCCGCTGAATCCCTTTTTTTCTAAGTTATTATATGCGTCATTATTCATAATTTTTTTCGCATTTTTCGTCTTTTTAAATTGCCTATTTAAGCTAAATTTAATGATGTATATTGACTATTATACATCATAAAGAAAGTAAACAAAAATTATGAAAAAATTAAGTTTCACGATAAAAGAATTTTCAAGAATTCACAAAATAGACCAGTTTTCAACTTACCGAGCAATCTGGAGCAAGAGAATTAAAGCGACAAAAATTGGCGGCAAATGGTTTATTTCTTTGAACGAATCAAATAATTTTAAAAAATACAAAAAAGGGGAGGTGAAAATAGCACATGCCAACTAAACGAGAGTTATACGAGGAAAACGAAGCACTGAGAGATATTCTCGAAGACGTAAAAACCCGATTAAACGACATCGATTCAGACGAAGACGATTCGGAAGATGAGGATGAGGAAGAATCTGAAGAGAGCGAAGACGAGGATTAAAACCGCCAAGCCCCTGTTCTGGCAGGGGCTTTCATTTTAACTTTTAAAACGGTTTTTCTTAATGACTAATAGTTTTCTACCTGTTAGCCCGTTTTAAAGCCTTAAAAGGCAAATTTGAAAGCTTCTTAATAACATTAATGAGACTTATTATGAAAATTAAAATCGTCAACATTTCGGACATTAAAATAAAGGAAAGGAATAGGCATTATAACGCTCCAAAAGCCAATGAACTCGCTAAAAGCATTGAAGAAATAGGTTTATTGCATCCGGTAATTATTAATTCGGATAATACCCTTATAGCAGGACTTCATCGGCTTAAAGCCTGTGAAATGCTTGGATGGGAAGAAATACCCTGTTCCTTGATTGACTTGAATAACGCCGAAGAACTTGCAGAGATAGACGAGAATTTAATCCGTGCAGAGTTAACCGAGATAGAAAAAGCTGATATACTCAGCCGCCGCAAAGAAATTTTTGAATTAAAATATCCTGACACTAAAAAAAGTGAGATTGTTAAAAAGAATTTAAAACAATTTTCTACCGAAAAGGAAATAATTTCACTTTCGGATAGAACCCGCCATAGCAATGATTTGCTTAAAATTAATAGTAAAAGTTTTGCAAAGACTACGGCAGATAAAATCGGCATATCCTCACGGAGCATCCTTCAATCAATTCAAATATCTAAAAATATTGCGCCGGAAATTAAAGAAAAAATTAAAGATACGGCGCTTGCCGACAATAAAACTGAACTGCTAATGTTTGCAAGGATTGAACCTGACAAACAAAGAAAGGTTATTGACATTATCGTTGACAAAAACAAAAAAGTTAGAGAAGCAATTTATCAGGTTAAAAAAGAAGATTTTAAGCATTTGGCAAAAGATGCCGAATTAGCAACAACTCAAACAGATTTAGATATTTCCAGTAAAGGTATAGAAAATATATTGCCTATATCTTCCGGCGATATATTTCAATTAGGCAATCATATACTTGTTTGTTGCGACAATACCTCACCTGAAATTATTAATTATTTAAAGCAGTATCATTTTGCCTTTTGTTTTGCCGATCCGCCTTACGGCGCAGGAATTGCCGATTACGACCTTAAACCTTTCGCTTGGAATCAGGATTACTTAACTGATTTAGCCGATATTGTGGCTGTTACACCCGGCGTAATGTCTATAAAATCGTTTATGCGGGCGACCTCAATGAATTATCGCTGGAGTATCGCATGCCATGCTATAAACGGTCACGGTGGCTGTCCGATAGGATACAGGCACTGGTATTACGTCGCTATTTTCAGCAATTTAAAAAATATCTTTAAGGGAGCAAATGACCACTTTAGCATAACATTTCTGCCTATACCGGAAGAAGATAAGCAAATTGCGGCGCAAAGACAGAAACCCGCGGGTTTATTGACTTACTTGTTAGATGTTTTCAGTTCACAGGGAGATTTTGTTTTAGACCCTTTTGCCGGAAGCGGGCAAACGCTTATGGTCTGCGAGGCATTGAATAGAAAGTGCGTAACGATAGAAATTTTACCGGAAATGGTGGAAGCAATAATCCGCAGGTTTGTAAATAAATTTCCAGATTTAATTATTAAAAAAATCGGCAATTTAATCGACCGTGAAGAGCTAAATGCTTTTAGATAGACATTTAAATAAAATAGCCCGTCTGTAAACGGGCTATAAACTTTGGGATAAACAGGTATGTTACGCCTTTAATCACAATGAGAGCATAACATACCTTTTTAGAAAAATCAAATCAATTTTTAAAAAAAACTTAGAATTGGAGGTAGTTATGAAAATTCTTTCATTTTTAGAAAAAAATAGAATTCAATTTAAAAGAATCGGACAAAATTATGTTTGCAGATGCCCTATCTGCAAGGGCGACAACCAACTGCATAGATGCAATGCCCAAATCAATCTAAATTTTAATAATATTTATTGCTATTCAGAAGGCAAAGTTTATTTTGCAAGCGATATTCAGTCTGCTGTCAGGGGGAAAGCACTGTGATGACTTCAGAACAAAAACTTATAGCGTTCAATCACAGAGAAAATAAACAGGATATATTTAAGGAACTGCTATTAAAGGAAATTCCGGTATTTTTATGGAATGCCGAAGCGGCAAGTTTTAAAAATATTGGTTTAAAGCAAGATGACAACAGCAGTTTTCATTTATTGTTCGTTATTAATGATGAAAGTTATATCGAAAGAAATATTATTGAAAAAACCGGCGAGATTATAAAATGGAAATGGCATGGAAAACAGCCCATTTTTAAACGTTTATCCGGCAATAAATTAGTATTTTTTGCCTCAGGCATTGCAGAATGGCTTATTTTAGACTGGTTGGGGCTGGACTATATAGTATTGCCGTCTGACAGCCATAAAAATAAGATTGCCGAATTTAAAGAAAAACTAAACAGAAAGGCTTTAATTATTTTGCCGGACAATGATGCAAACGGCAGTTTTAGCAAAGTAATAGAAAAAGTAAAAGTGGAGCTTAAAAATTCTTTTATTTTTACCGCTGATTTTTACGAAGAAAAAGACTTTAGGGATTATGTGAGAAATATAGCAAGCGATTACGATAGTCAAGACAGGTTTTTAGAGGCTTTATTCTATAATATTTATGTAAATGCGGGCGGCTCGGAAGCTAAAGATGAAGCAATAGACGAGACTTTCCTATTTGAAAAGATAAAGGAGGCTGCGCCTATTATATCTCCTTACGATGAAAATATTTCTAAAGAGATTATTTTTTATGACCGTGGTATTAAAGAATATGCAATCTTTGGCGGCAAAACTTTATGCTATACACGGAAAGATAAAATTTTAGAATATATCAAAAATTTACATTTTAAAAACGAATCAATAAAAGACGCAAATAAAAAGGCAGGAGTTTTATTACATGAATGTCCGTGTTATGAAGCTATATTAGACACAAAAATTCCGTTCGGGGTAAACGGCGACAAACTTAATATATTTAAGCCGACCTATATTATCGGTTATAAAATAAATGACGAAGACAGGCAAGATATCTATATTGAATATTTTAAAGAAAATTTTCCATATTCGTATATATTGCTGAACAATCTCTTTAATACGGAAGATAAACTATCATATTTCTTAAACTGGTTCGGCTATATCATAAATACACTCAATAAAACAAAAAACTGCATTGTATTAACCGGCGCACAAGGAACAGGCAAAGGTTTGTTTTACGAAAAGATTATACAAAAAGCCTTCGGAAAGAATTACTGCGTAAATCTTTTATCTCATCAACTTAAATCCAACTTCTCCGGAATGCTTCACAACAAATTATTTTTAGTGGCGGAAGAAATGGAAAAAAGAAATTCATACGATATTTTGGATAAGCTAAAAACCTATATTACCGATCCGACAATTATAATCGAAAAAAAATATGCGGATAGTTTTGAAGCGGAAAATCTCTTTAATATGATGATTTTCAGTAATTCAATTGCCCCGATAATAATAGAAGCGTCGGATAGAAGATATTCCATTTTTAAAAGCGATATACCAATTAAATCTGTTATAGATACAGAAGCATTAGTAGAAGGCTTGAAAGCCGAATCCGATAATTTTCTGAAGTCGGTTAAATCTTTAAAGTACAATACAAAACAAGCTTTGAGCCTTCTTGAAACGGATGAAAAGATAATTGCCAGAGAAGATTCTTATAGCAAGGTAGAATCGATAGCAAATAAGTTAAAAGATACAAGATTTGACGAGTTAATAGATGATTATCCCGAAGCAGAAATGTCAATAGAAATAATAAAAGATGAAATCAATGAATTTTACGGCAAGGTTAAATCATCGTCGCTAAGGGAATTCTTTAAGCAGATATTACCTGAAAATGAATTTAAAAAATTTATACCAAGGCTATACGTCTATTTCGGCAACTCAGGGCAAGACAGGATAAAAGGTAGCAACGGAAGAGACAGATTTTATAAAATAACGTGTAAATCGTATAATAGAATTGACCCCCTATCGTCATTTAGAATTGACCCCTTATTTTAAAACAAATTAATTTATAATAGCCGCATAAAGGCGGCTAAAAAAGTCTGCCTTTTAGTTAACTTAATAAAAACTAAAAGGAGGGCAAAGGGGTGATAAGTATGTATAAATGGTATGAGGTGAAAAGACTAAAATCTTTAGGAATTGGAATTAAAACAATTGCAAGAAAGCTAAAAATATCAAAAAATACGGTAAAAAAATATTTAAAAGATCCAAATCCGCCGATATTAAATAAAAGAGAATATGTTAAATCTCTTGATGAATATGAAATAAATATAAAAGATATGATAGAAAATGAATACATAGGAACAAGAATCTATGAAGAACTTAAAAATATCGGATTTTCAGGTTCTCTTTCAACTGTTCACAGATATATTAACAGTATAAAAGAAACTGCAAAAATAAATAAAAAAATGACAACGAGATTTGAAACGGATCCCGGCGAGCAGATGCAGTATGACTGGACTGTATGGTTTTTGCCGGCAGCGGGTAAAAAAATAAGAATATATGTTCACGAGCTTGTTTTAAGTTTCAGCAGGAAAAAATATTATACTTATTCTTTATCTATAACCGCTAAAGATATAATAAGAGCAATAGTAAACGGAATAGAATTCTTTGGCGGATTTGCAAAAGAACTTATAATAGACAATCCAAAACAGATGATATTATTTCATAACGATATAGTAATAAGATATAATGACGAGTTTTTAAGATTTTTAGGATTATACGGAATCAAATCTGAACCTTGCGTTAATTACAGAGCCAGAACAAAAGGGAAAGTAGAAAGACCGTTTTTTTACATTAAAGAACATCTTTTAAGAGGACTTGAACTGAACGATATTTTAGAATTAGATAATCTGATAATTCAATTTACGGAAAATTATAATAAAAGAATCTAAAACTACCCGATATTTTAGAATTATTTTTTTATTTAAAAAAATATAAATTATGGTATAATAAAAATCATATGGAAAAGATTATTAATATAAATATAGAAAAATTGCCGGAAGGTTTATATCTGGCTACTTCCGATGATATTCAAGGGCTTATTGCTCAAGGAAGGACGATTGCCGAAACGATGGAAATTGCTTCTGACATAGCTAAAAAATTACTGGAATTGCAGGAAAACACTTTAGACGACAAAGACCTTGAATTTACTCTATTAAACTTCCCATAGTCGTAGGTTTGTAATGGGTAGTCTTGCCGGTTTTAAGTATAGAGAAATCGTTAAAAAATTAAAAAAGTTAGGTTTTGAATTTTTAAGGCAAGGGGCAGGAAGCCATGAAATATGGTATAATCTCTCAACAAACAAATACACTACCATACCGAACCATCCGGGAGATATGCCGGAAGGCACTTTAAAAGCAATATTAAATCAAGCGGATATTAGTACAGATAAGTTTTTGAAAAACTAATTATTTATAAAAATAAAAAAATGTATTATATTTTAGCGGATAGGACAACAAGACAAGAATGAGACAAACAAATGCAGTATGTATAAGCTTTGTCTTGCCGTCTTGTTCTGTCTTGCCTATTTTTTAAAAAATAAATAAAGCATAGAGGCATTAATTAAAAACAAATTATTATACATCCACTGTCACACGACTGTCACACAAAATATCCGAAAGCATAATAATATATAGAAAATATCATAAAATACCTAATGCCGTCAATCCGTTAATAAATCTATAAGTGAAGGTAGAAAGCCCGTTTGATTAATTTTACCGTATCCTGATCTTGATATCATATCGTCTATAAAAGGCATATCCGATATTACCGCATGCCATTTTATAGCAGAAGTTAAAGATATAAAAAGATTTCCTACAAGAAACAAGCTTATTGCCTTTGCGGGAACGGATCCTTCGATAAGACAATCAGGAACTAGTGTAAACTCAAACGGAAAGATCAGTAAAAAAGGTTCAAGAACGCTAAGACGGTATTTATTTCTTATGGGACAGTCATTAATAGTACACAACCCTAATTTTAAAGAATATTACGAGAAAAAGAAAAAAGAAGGTATGCCTTATAGAAAAGCTATGATTGCGCTTTGCAATAAACTGCTTAGAATTTTATATGCGCTTTTAACGAAAAGACAGATTTTAATGAATCATGAATCGTTAAATAAAGCTTATATTTGATTATATGGTCGATTAAGACGGCGATAATTAATATTTGAATTAGTAAATTTTTTACATATAAAATTAAAAAAAGAGCTTAAAGCTTTAAAAAGCGTTAAAAGCAGTAAGCCCCTAAATGCAGATATTTAAAGAGATTAGAGAGGGTTTAAAGTAGTTAAATAATATAGTTGACTTTTTATAAAAAACCAACTGTCACACAAAATGTCCTAAAGCGCAAGAATATATAGAAAATATCGTAAAATACATAATGTTTTATTAAGTATTATTTGTCCTATATGTTATAATGTAATTATGAAAAGAATAAATTATAAAAATAAAGACGAAATTATTCAATATTAAAAAAACACAAAGAAGAGCTTTATAATAAATACGGCATAAAATAAATAGGTTTATTCGGTTCTTTTGTAAGAGAAGATGAAGCGGCTAAAAGCAATATTGATATTCTAGTAGTATAAATAATAAAGGAGAACAAAATAATGACGCTATATGAACAAATAAAATCCGACTTTTTAACCGCCAGAAAAAATAACGATAATACGAAAAAGAATATACTTACAATGATTCTTAGCGATGCGTTAAAACTTACAAAAGAGAAGAATCATAGCGATATCGTAAGCGATGACGATAGTATTAAAATAATAAAATCATGGATTAAAAAAACGGAACAGTCTATAGAAATACTAACGGCTAATAACAAAGATATATCGGAGCCTTCTAAAGAAAAAGAGATACTTTTATCGTATATTCCAAAAACATGGTCGCATGAAGAAACCAAATCGCATATTGAACAGATTTCTAAAGAAAAAAACAGCAAGGAAATCAGCGTTATAATGAAAGAGCTTAAAACTGATTATAACGGTTTATACGACAACAAAACCGCGTCCGAAATTATCAAGAGCTTATAAAAAGGAATATTTATGATAAACACGTATTATGCGAATAAAATATCTAAACTGCAATTAAAATATTTATATTTGCGCTTATCTTGTTTTCCGCAACTGCGGCTTCCGCCTGGATGCTGGTCGGTAATTATAATAAATCAGATTCTAACTTTAACAAACTTGCTATATAAGGGTTATTTCTGTTGATTTTGATTTATGTATTGCCTTAATTGCAATATTTTGCATTGTGTTATGCATTAAATTTATATTATTAGCAGAGCTGAATCTTGAAAGAAAAATTCCTATTATTGAAGAATGAGGAATATTTTTTAATATTATTTTCCCCTGTAATCCTTTGTAATATCTAACAATCATACATATAATAGACATATAATTCAATATGTAGTGTATAACCGCCTCTATTAACTTTTATTCCTCTTTTAACGCTAAACTATAATATTTTATTGACAAATTACTGTTTACCGTATATATATTATAAATAGCTTTAAAACCTTTATTGTTTAACGGTTTTAATAACAGTTTCACAAATTAATCAAACTTAATTTAATAACAGGAGTTATTATGACAAAAAAAGAATTAGTAGACGCTATGGCAAAAGAATCAAAGCTTTCTAAAATTGACAGCGAGAAGGCGTTAAATTCATTCGTAAATGCCGTTACCAATGCTCTTAAAAAGGGAGACGAAGTTAAAATGATAGGTTTCGGAAATTTCAGCGTTATGAGCAGAGCGGCAAGAACCGGCAGAAACCCCCAGACAGGAAAAGCAATTCAAATTAAGGCTTCTAAAGCGCCTAAATTTAAAGCGGGAACTGCTTTGAAGGATGCAGTTAATACCGTTAGCGCAAAGAAAAGCGGTAAAAAATAATTTTATTTTATATTCAACGATTAAGTCGTTAGATAGACGACTTAATCGTTGAATAGTTTTAACCGTTTACTCCATATTATTATATTATTCAAGTTTATCTATATTAAGCATATTTGTTCTTGACAGTAAACGAACGTTCACTGTATAATATGTTATTATGATTACAAATATAAATATAAATATAAATGCCGTTAAAAATGAAGAATGTAAGCAGAACAATATTAAAAATAATATTAAAAAAAATATAAATAAAAATATTAATAATAGAACAGATGCAAAACTTAAACAAAGAACAGAGCTGATATTGAGCTTTTTTAACGAACATAAAAGAATGCCTTCTTATTCGGAAATGGCTATTCTTTTTGGTCTTAAATCAAAAAACGCCGTATTTAAAATAGTAAATAAATTGCAGAAAGAAGGAATTATAATAAAGGACGATAAACGCCGTACTATTTTTAATTCTAATTTTTATTCTTCTCAAGCTTTTTCTCCTACTCCTGATTCTGATTCTGGTACTGCGCCTTCTCTCCCTTCTTCTTATTTTTCTCCTTACGGCTTTTCTATAAAACTTTTAGGAAGAGTAGAAGCCGGTTTCCCGAGCCCAGCCGAAGAAGAGCTTTTAGATATGATTTCTATAGATAAATTATTAATTAAAAATCCCGTTTCTTCTTTCCTTCTTAAAGTAACAGGCGATTCTATGACGGAAGCCGGCATAATGCAGGGTGATTACGTAATAGTCGATAAATCGCTGACGGCATCCGAAGGAGATATAGTCATAGCGCAGGTAGATAACGCATGGACTATGAAATATCTCTCAAAAGAAAACGGCTCATATATTCTTTTGCCTGCAAATCCCAGATATAAACCGATAAAACCGAAGAACGAACTGCAAATAGCAGGAGTAGTAACAGGGGTGGCTAGAAAATATAAATAAGATATTATAATATCGACGCCGAATTATAATAAATAAAATAGGTAAATTATTTATGCAAGTTTTATCTATTCATTCATGGCCTCAAGCTATAGCTCATTTAGACGCCGACGCTTTTTTCGTATCATGCGAACAGGCGGTAAAACCGGAACTTAAAGGCAAATGCGTAGCCGTGGGGAAAGAACGCGGAATAATAACCGCTTTAAGCTATGAAGCCAAAGCAAAAGGAGTCAAAAGAGGCATGTTTGTATCCGATGCCGGAAAAATATGCCCAGGCATAATAATACTTGATTCTAATTATGAAACTTACAGTCTTTTTTCCGTCCGTATGTTTGAAATATTAAAAAGATTTTCTCCCATAATAGAGGAGTATTCCATAGACGAAGCATTTATTGATTTAACCGGACTTAGAAGGCTGCATTCAGGTTCTTACGAAGATATTGCCCTGAAAATTCAGCAGACTATAGAAAAAGAACTTTCCATAAGCGTGTCTGTCGGAATCAGCATAACCAAAGTCTTGGCGAAGATTGCCTCAAAATATAAAAAACCGCGCGGAATAACCGCAATACCGGGTAAAGAGATACATCTATATTTAAAAAACATACCGATAGAAGACGTATGGGGAATAGGACCCAATACCGCTTCGCTTCTTAAAAAATTCAACGTTAAAACCGCTTTGGATTTTGCCCTTAAAAACGAAAGCTTCGTTAAACAATATCTTTCTAAACCTTATATCCAGATATATAACGAACTTAAGGGTAACCCTTCTATAGATTTCATTAAAAGAATCTCTTATAAATCGATATCTAAGGCAAAAAGCTTTTATCCGCCGTCTAACGAAGAAAAGTTTATATTTTCCGAACTTCTTAAAAATCTCGAACTTGCATGCGCCAAAGCAAGAAGATTTAATTTGGCGGCTAAAGAACTTTCAGTTTTTTTAAAAACGCAGGATTTTCAGGTTTCAGGCATAAAAGTTAAACTTTCTTCTCCGAGTGCCATGCCGCTTATGCTCACGGAAAGCCTCAGGGAAGTTTTTCTTAAGATATATAAACCCGGATATTTATATAGACAAACAGGCGCAGTTTTATCAGGTTTGACCGAAAAAATTCAGTATTCGCTTTTTGATGATGTTTCTAAAATTGAAAAGATTACCGACGTTTACAATGCCATAGACAACATAAACAGACGTTTCGGCAGAAATTCGGTGCATCTTGCGGCAAGCTCCGATTCGTATTCATTGTCTGAACAAACGACGAATCTGCCGTTGTTAGATATAAAAGTGTGATGAAATATGGCAAAAAAAAGGTTGTATTAACCAAAAAAAAGATTTATAGCTGTTATTTTGCTTGTATATGTATATTCCGTGTCTTTCCCGCAGGAATAGAACGCAGAGCTGACCAAACCTCTTGTTGAAACAAGGATATAAATGTTTTTTTCCATAAGTTCCGACATGGCTAATTTAACGGCATATGATACGGTTTCCATCATCATTATTGTTTTTGAAATGTCATATCTTTGTTCTTTGTTTAACTTTTTGAATTTTCTCGTAGAACGCTATATAATCAATATGACCTTTAAATGCTTCGCTATCGATAATTTTATATTTAAAGTATAAAAATATATATTGATAATATTAGTATTTTATGATATTTTACAAATAAAAGAGAAAAAGTTATAATGAATCCGTTGTATAATATATGTATTATATTTAAATATATATATAAATATAATTGTAAGGGCGGGGCGGGAATATTTAGCCCATATTTTTTAAGACATAAAGTTTATTAAATTGTTTTTTGATGCAGTATAATTTTTATTATAAGTTATATAGTGCTATAACACAGTGTAAACTAATAAATAATTCAATAATGCAGGAGGAATAATTAATAATGAGTATAAAAATTAAGCTTATATTGATCGAACTTATTTTAATAGTCGGTTTTGTAATAATCCAGATTTTTACATATACCACAACCTCTGCAATATCAAAAGATATGAAAGAAATGGCTAATTACAATTTACGTTACGGGAAGCTTCAAGATTTAAGAGGGTATATGTATAAAGTTGCGGCGGCGAGCAGGCAAATTATAATAATACCTGCTAAAAAATTGCCGTACAAACAGTATGTTAAGGCTACCGACGGAATTGTAAAATTATACCCTGTTTTAGACAAACTTCCGGGCGGATTAGTCGTAAAAGATTTATTTACTAAATTTATTTCACATACAACGCAGGCAGTTGATTTTGCAAGACAAGGGCATCAACATATAGCAATTCACACGGAATTATTAGCTACCGCTCACTACTGGATTTCTATGAGAAGGCATTTGACAAAAATACTTAATACGGAACTGGGTTATATAACTTTAATCCATAAAAAAGTTAACAACGAAGCTGTCGTATTGAATGAGACTATTTTTGCAATGGTTGTAATATTTGTCCTAATATTAGTCTTTATTATAACATTTTTAAGCAGAGGGATAATTAAACCGATTGAAAAACTAACCGAACATGCTACTCAGGTATCATTGGGGAAATCTACCGATGATTTTATCGTTAAATCCAATGATGAAATCGGTAAACTTACTATCGCATTTAATAGGTTGCAAAAAAGTTATTTAAAGGCAGTTGAGATGCTTATAAAAGCAAATCAAAACAAACCCTAAATAATTCCTTTTTTAATTTTAAAAAATATGTCTTAAAATGCGGGGTGCAGTATACTAATATAAACATGGATAATAAGAATTATATACTAAATACAGCAAAACAGATAATAGCCGAAGAGGCAGAAAAAGCAGGTTATAAAACTGAAGCTGTTTATCTTTTCGGTTCCAGAGTAAGATAGGATTATAATGAAGACTGCATGAGGGTTTTTTATGTCGTGTTTATGTCGTGATAGATAAATCAATGTATTTTACCGCAAAAAAGCATATTCGTGGCAGGATAAGTATAAGACTTGCAGAATCTCACATTTATAGCGATGTAATAATTCAATCGGCAGATATAGCCAACGAAAGAAAGGATAAATTCAGATATCTGACGTATTACGCTTTAAAAGAAGGATTAGCGGTATGAACGAAGAACTTGTAAGTCGATGGATGATTAAAGCCGAACATGATTTAAAAACGGACAAGGATGAGATTATTATATATGTATGAACCGGTTACCATGGTGTTAATATGAGACTGTCGCATGACGAAGCGGAAATAATCAGGAATTTAACTATTAAATATTTTGGAAAAAATTCTAATATTTATCTATTCGGCTCTAGGGCCGACGATAAAAAAAGAGGAGGCGATATAGATATTTATATAGAAACCGATAAGCCTTTATGCGAAATTTTTGATTTAAAAATAAGTTTTATGGTGGATTTAAAAAACGAACTGGGCGATCAAAAAATAGACGCCGTAATTAAAAGTTTACGTTCCGACAAAAATATACCTATCTACGAAATAGCAAAAAAAACCGGCGTAGCATTATAATATTATAAATAGACGATAAATAGATGAACGAAAAGCACGAACACGAACATAAAAAATTGCAAATATTAAAACTAAAACTTTCATACGTTTTAGAAGAATGCGATAAACACATATATAGGATGACTTACGCAACAGGAAAAATACAAAATTTTATGCCTGTAAATGTTGAAAAGTATGACTCCTTAACAGATGAAGAAATAGGACATATAGACTAGTTTATATTCAGATTTTCAAAATTGCAGGATTCTATTGGAAAGCGTTTATTTCCTTTAATTTTGATAATTATAGGAGAAGATATAGATGATATGTCTTTTTCCGATATTTTAAACAAACTGGAAAAACTTAAAATAATAACTGGTGCCGGCGATTGGAAGAAATTAAGAGAAATCAGAAATGAAATATCCCATGAATATTCCTCCGAAACGAACTATTTAGTAGAAGGCATAAATAAATTTTACCTGAACGTTTCTTATATTATTAGCGTTTATTCAGGCATTAAAGAATATTTAAAAACACACGTATAAATATTTATTGCCAACAAAGAGCGAGCAACAATGCAGTTAGAAATGCGCAAAAGGAAAACATGAAAAAGGGCATCCCTAACGTATATCATAAAAACGGCAAACTGTATTACGAGCTTCCTGACGGAGAAATTACGTCAGACACGCCAGATATCTATAAAAATTTTGTCTAATACAATTATACTCTAATTGCAATTGTCTGCAAAATGTTTTGCAAAAGAGTGCCGCTATGCGGCAATTGCCCCTTAAAATAAGTGTAAAAAAAGATTGATAATTGATAGAGTCAAAATGTGATAAAAATCACATACAGGAGTACTTATTCTATTTATAATAATAAATATTATACACTATTACTATAAGTACAATAGATACTATACAATAGATATTGCGCCGATTTTGTATTTTGCAATAATCAGTAATTCTATTATGTATAAAATAAACGCCAATTTAAAATATGAATAATAAAATAATAATATGATGAACAACAACAATAAAAATATAGACTATTTAAATATATCCGATGAAGATATCAGGATAGCCTTTAAAGAAACAATAAATTATATAGATATTACTGAAGAAGATTTTAAACATATCTTTCAGTTGGCGTTTGAACATGCAAAAGAAAGATTATTAAGGGTTACGGTCGGCGATATAATGATTAAAAATGTCGTCTCGGTAAATGAAAATTCAGACATTGATGACGCTATTCGCTTATTATCAGATAATAAAATAAGCGGGATGCCTGTTTTAGATGATAATAATGCGGTAAAAGGATTTATTGCAGGTGCTAATATACTGTCTATGACGGGTATGGTAAAGAATCATACATTTAAAGATATACTAAGGCATCTTCTCGGCGAACCATTTCCGCATGCCAATGTTAATAATGCAAAAAAGGTTAAAGATATAATGAATTTTCCTGTCATTACTATATCTCCCGATATTGAAATCAAACAAGCTTCACAGTTACTGCTTGAAAAGAGAATAAAAAAATTGCCCGTTATTGACGCAAACAATAAGCTCATAGGAATAATCTCTGCGGCAGATATAATTAAACATATAGGAGAAAGATGAATATAAAAGAGTACCTTGGGAAAATGAAGGGAGGGGCGAAAAGTCCTCCCAGCGTTAAATTTTATGAAATATTATGGGCAGGCTTAGGGTCGGCGATTGGTATATTTGTATTGGGTTATCTTTCTGCAAAATATTTTAATCCAATCGGTTTAACTCTATTTATAGGTTCTTTTGGAGCATCTGCCGTTCTTGTATATGCGGCTATAAAAAGTCCTTTGGCTCAGCCGAGAAATCTTATCGGCGGGCATATCATTTCCGCTGTGGTCGGAGTAGCTTCTTATCAGCTTTTCGGTCATTTTATTATTATTGCCGCATCTGTTGCAGTTTCTTTTGCTATTATGTCTATGCTTGCTACTAAAACCTTACATCCTCCTGGTGGCGCTACGGCTCTCATAGCTGTAATCGGCGGTAAGGGCATTTATAAATTAGGATATCTTTATGCCTTAATTCCGGTAGGATTGGGCGCCGCAGTTCTATTAATTATAGCGCTTATAGTAAATAATTTATCCGAAAACAGAAAATACCCCGAGTACTGGCTATAAATGCCGCCCCAGCCAGCCACGCAATATTCAATCTGCAAATATTTTATTAGCAGGCACGCACAGGTGTGTTAATGCAAATATGATTTTCCCCGATATTTTAATTTTAATTTTAATTTTAATTTTAATTTTAATTTTAATTTTAATTTTAATTTTAATTTTAATTTTAATTTTAATTTTAATTTTAATTTTAATTTTAATTTTAATTTTAATTTTAATATTGATATTAAAATTATCTCAACTTCACCTCTTTTATTATTATAAAATTATAACTTATTGATATTATAGCGTTTTATTTTTTATTTTGTAGTCCCCATAGACATTTTTATTGTCCCCATAAATTAAATATAGTAATGTCAATATGTTGCTGATAATTATGGTTAAGTTGGATTATGGTCTTTATACAAACTTTTTCCAATTTACAGCAATAATTTTAATAAATATATACTGGATATGCTATAATTTAATTTAATAGACACTCGGTTAAGATTGTATTAAAATAATTAAATTAATATAAAAACATTACATGCGAGACTAATTTTTTAGCTTCTTAATGTATGTTTTATTCATTTTTTTAATTTTATAGCACGGATTATCGCACAGAGTAAAAGAGTATTTTTATATGGATAATAAGCATAAAAATAAAGCCTTTTTAATTAAACTTATCCCGAAAGTCATATCTATAGGTTTATTAGTGTTAATTTTATATGTAATTATCGCCGCATCAATTTATATGATTTTGCAGATAGAAAGCGGATTTTATATTAAAAGATCTACAAATCTTGCGCTTTATACGACCAAACTTTCAACTAACTTAAATAAGCTAATTATGCAGTCTTCATTTATCATAAAATATTCAAGATTAAATGATCAAAAAAGGCTTAAAGCAACCTTAGATACGGCTAAATCTTTAATTATTTCCACAAATGCGGACTTTAAAAATGTGAAACACTATATAAAAGATACACGAATTGGATCAAAAACCATTTTGCCGTATATAAATAAATCCTATTTTAATTATGTAAATCTTATAAGACCGATAATGCTGAGGCTTATAAAATATCACAAATTAATCGCAAAAAAAATATTTTTTATGCCGATAGAACTTGCCCTTTATAAAGAATCGCCTATTTTTTCTCCATTTGCCATAAAAGCTATTGAAAAAACGATAAACCGTGAAAAAATATTACGATTTTATTTTGATATAGTTTACTTAATAGGTTCATTGTTAATATTTATCTCCATATTATTTTTTATTATTTATTCAAATAAGAAAAACGAAGAGATAAAAAGGCTTTATACCAGATTTAATTTAATTTTTGATAATATATATGATTTAGCTTATGTGACGGAATTTACTTACGATGCCGTTCCTAAGCATTTTATAGAGGTAAACGATATGGCTTTAAAAACATTAGGCTATTCTAAAGATGAATTTTTAAAATTAAACCATCTTTCTATCATTAATGCAAACAAAGAAGATATATTAAAAATGATGCGGCTATTATTTAAAAATGAATCAATGACTTATCCCGCCGAAATTAAAACAAAAGACGGAAGAATAATACCTTTTGAAGTTACCAGCCGTATATATAAAATTAAAGGTGAATCTCCAATAGGGGTATGTATTGCAAGAGATGTAACCGAAAGAATTAAAATGGAAGAGGAACTTAAAAGATTATCGGTGGAAGATTCTTTAACAGGCGCGTATAACAGGAATAAATATAAAGAAATAATCGGAAAAGAAATTAAAAAAGCAAAGAGATATAGATACCCTCTTTCCGCCGTAATGTTTGATATAGATTTTTTTAAAGAAATAAACGATAGATATGGGCATATAACCGGCGATGATGTATTAAAAGATTTAGCTTCATTAATAATGAAAAATATAAGGGAAGAAGATTATTTTATAAGATGGGGAGGCGAGGAATTTCTAATTATAACCCCTTATACTTCTATTGAAAGTGCACGTATGTTAGTCGAGAAATTGAGATCGCAGGTGGAGTCGCATAATTTTGTTGAAAATATAAAGATTACTTCAAGTTTCGGCGTTACAATGCTTCGTAAAGAAGATAATGAGGTATTTTTTATAAAAAGAGCCGATGACGCCCTGTATAGAGCAAAATCAAACGGAAGAAACAGATGTGTAATTTTGGATTAGAATATCATGTATTGATTATAATAATACATAATTAAAAGTGAATTGATACCATAATAAAAAACAGTAATGGTTTTTTCATCAAGTATCAAGCGATAATTTTTTAAGTAAAATTAAGGTACATTATATTATGCAATGAACATATACTTATGTATTATACGCACTTGAAAATTACAAAAACTGTGATATTCTTAAAATAAATATAGGGATATAGTTATTATATTATAAATAATATGCAGATATTTAATATTGTAATTTAACTAACATTGCCGAGAAGTCCCTTTCCGTAAGGCAGGAGTAGTTCACTATTGAGATTGTCGTATGATTAGTAATATTTAGACTGTTTCCCTTTCGCTCGCCGCTACTTGGGGTAGTTCACTATTGTAATTGTCGTATGATTAGTAATGAGTATTTGTAATGTATAGCTATAATTAAATTATTATAATAATCGGTATTTGATTAATGTTTAAAAATAGAGCAGAAGCCGGAAAATTGCTGGCAAAGAAATTATTACAATATAAAAATAATAAAGCCGTTGTCATTGGACTTGCCAGAGGAGGTGTTCCCGTTGCTTTTGAAATTGCATATGAGCTGTGCGCTTTTTTAGATGTTGCTTTAGTTAAAAAATTAGGAGCTCCCATACAAGAAGAGCTTGCAATAGGAGCGATAGTTGATGGAAAAAATCCTCAAATATTTCTTAATAATGAAATTATCGGACATCTTAATATTGCAAAAGATTATATTGATGAAATTATTAAAATTAAGCTTTCAGAAATTAGAAAACGTGAAAAGATTTATAGAAGCGGTAAAGATAGAATTGATATTACCGGTAAAATTGCAATTGTTGTTGATGACGGTATTGCAACGGGCGCATCTATTAAAGTAGTAATAAAATCTTTAAAATCAGAAAATCCAAAGAAAATTATTGTTGCCGTTCCGGTTGCTCCTATTGAAACAATAGCGGAACTAAAAAGAGAAGTCGATGAAGTCATTGTTTTATCGGTTCCTGAAAATTTTTATGCAGTCGGAGCATTTTATGATGATTTTAGTCAAACATCAGATGAAGAAGTGATTAGCCTTTTAGATAAAGCAAATGATAATTTATGTTTTATAAAGCCATAAATTTCGTTATTTAAATATCAATTTTTAGATAAAGTGTGCAAGAATTTATATTGCTAAGATAGTAATACCAATTTAACAACGAAACTTCTTGTAATTATAATTATAACTATAACTATCATTATAACTATGACAGACATTCTATCTTAATTCTATTCTATTCTATTCTATCTATTCTATTTTATCTATTCTATTACCCCGTTTTAACAACCTAATAAACATCTTAACCCAACTTCACCATAATTACCGGCAACCTGTTGATATTGCTGTATTTATGGGGGCAACAAAAATGTCTATGGGGACTACAAAATAAAAAATAAAATGTATTAATATTGATGGGTTATAATTTTAGAATAATAAAAATGGTGAAGTTGGGTTAATTTAATTTTAATTATTTTTAAAAAAGTTCCATTTACTAAAAATTGCCGATAGAAAATTTTATTCTGGGTTCCTGCCAGAGGGGGAATGACTTTGATGGATTTTAACAGTTCACCCGTCGGGTGTCATTCCTGCGAAAGCAGGAATCCAATATTCTTAATGCATTGCGGTATATTTAACAATCTATATTGGCAATTTTGGGATTTAATTTAATAACACGAAAATATTCACCTCCGACCCAAGCTCCTCCGTCAAGGAGAGGGCGAAAGGTGGATAGCTATATTTTCTAACAAAGGATTAAAGAATAAATATTTAATTGCATCGCTTGAATTAAAGAATTTTAAAGATATAATCTATATATATCGTTAAATTAAAGTTATAAAAGTTATAAATAATGGCGACAAAATAAATTAAGAATTTTAAAAGTTAATTTATTATACTAAAAATAATTAAATTTATTAAATTTCAGTGGAGGCGGTATATGTCTAAATCATTAAAAGGTACAAAAACTTTAGAAAACTTAAAAACTGCATTTGCAGGTGAATCTCAAGCAAACAGAAGATATTTATATTTTGCTAAACAAGCTGATACAAACGGAGAGTCTGATGTCGCCAATAATTTTAGAGAAACGGCAGAGGCTGAAACAGGACATGCATTCGGTCATATTGATTATTTAAAGAAATATGAAGGCGGGGATCCCGTAACAGGCAAACCCATTAGCACCATAAAAGAAATGTTAGAATCAGCCGTTGCAGGTGAAACTTATGAATATACCGAGATGTATCCCGGGTTTGCCAAGACTGCAAAAGAAGAAGGTTTTGATGATATTGCAGTATGGCTTGAAACACTTGTTAAGGTAGAAAAATCACATGCAGATAGATTTCAGAAAGTGCTTGATAACTTAAAATAATCATGATTATTTTGGCAATGTAACTTTTTTAGAAACTTCATAGTATGTATTTCTCTGATACATTAGAGAGTTGCATAGTTGCATACGATACTATATGTAAATAATATTTATTTGAGTGTAGAGGATATTACTATTAGCTGAACGGTAATTTTAACTTTGAGGATTAAATTATATGTTTAAACAAGGATTAGATCCCAAAAGCATTTATGAATTTAAAATAAAAGATATTAATTTTTTAGATGAAAAAAATCTTTTTAATGAAATTAGAAGAGTTTATTTAAAATGCATTAGTTGCAGGATTTGTATAGGTTTTTGTCCATCTTTTCCGGCTCTTTTTAATGCGTTCGACAATAAAGACGGCGATATGAATGCTTTAACCGATAATGAGCTCATTAATCCGCTTGATTTATGTTTTTATTGCAAGCAGTGCTATTTTAAGTGTCCTTTTACCCCTCCGCATGAATGGCGGATAGATTTTCCTCACTTGGCTTTGAGATATAAGGTTTTCAGATTTAAAAAAGAAGGAGCTAAAATTCAAGACAAATTACTTCTTGACACCGATAAAATGGGTAAAAGGTCTGTTCCGTTATCGCCCGTGATTAATAAACTTAATAATTTTCCGCTTTTTCGTTCACTTTTAGAACCTCTAATGGGGATTGACAAAAGGGCAAAAGTTCCTTCATTTAACAAGGTTACTTTCGAAAAATGGTTTTACGATAATTATAAAAAACCATCAAGTTTATCGGGCTCTAACGATGTTTTTAAACCTAATCCGCTAAAAACTATTAATAGCAGTTATGATAAAACTGATAATGCAATAAATAAAGAAATAAATAAAGAAATAAATAAAGAAATAAATAAAGAAATAAATAAAGAAATAAATAAAGAAATAAATCCAAAAATCAATAATAGCGATAAAGGTAATAATAGCGTTAATATAAACGATAATAATATAAGCAATAACATTACAAATAATAATAATACAAACAACAATAATAATAATATAAGTAATAGCGACAAGGCAGTTCTTTTTTATACCTGTATGATTAATTATAATTTTTTAGATAGAGGCATAGCTTTAATAAAAGTTTTGGAGAAAAACGGCATAAATATTGAACTTCCCGATGTGCAGTGCTGCGGCATTCCTTATTATGATATAGGCGATATTGAAAGTTCTATTCAAAAAGCTAAATTCAATGTGAAAAGCCTGAAAAGATATGTAGATAAAGGGTATGACATAATAGTTCCCGTACCGACATGCGCTATGCAAATAAAACATGAATATCCTCTTTTACTCCCTGATGACGATGATGTTATTGCGGTGGCAAATAAAACTTATGATGTGCATGAATATTTATTCCATTTATATGAAAACGGAAAATTTAATATGGATTTTAAAAAACCTATGGGCAAGATTGTATATCATATTTCCTGCCATTTGAAATCTTTGAATGTAGGATATAAGGCGTTATCGCTTTTAAAGCTTATTCCTCAAACAGAGATAACAGTCATTGAAAAGTGTTCCGGGCACGACGGCACATTTGGAGTGAAGAAAAAAACTTTTAATTATGCCGTTAATGTCGGTAAAAGTTTGTTTGAAGATATAAATTCAACGAATGCCGATTATTATGTGTCCGATTGTCCGTTAGCCTCCGATCAGATAGAAATGGGAACGGGGAAAAAGGTAATGCACCCTTTAGAAATTTTATACAAATCGTACATGGGTTAGTTGCTTTAATAGCAGTTTAATTATTATTTTAATGAAAATATGGAGGTTTATTATGATGATGACGTCACCTTTAATTTACGTATTGCTGATACTTATAGTTGTCGGCGTGATTCTTTGGCTTGTTAATAACTATATACCTATGGCGTCTTCTATTAAGACGATACTGAATGCTGTTGTGGTAATCGTCGTAATATTATGGCTCTTGGAAGTTTTTGGAATTTTCACTCGCTTCCATAGGTGAATGCTTGTATTAAAATTTATTTATTAAAATTTAAAAATGAGAGGTATTATGTCATGATTTTGGGATGGGCAGGAAATGGAGGATGGCCTATGATGGGATTTGGTTATGGTTTAGGAATTTTAGGTTTAATATTTATGATTGCCGTTATGTTTTTACCTGTTATTATTTTTGTTTATTTTATCGTATGGCTATTTGATAATAAACATAGAGGCAATAACCGCCATCATTTTAGATCTTTCAGTGATGAAGAGCATATAGACATACTCAAAAAAAGATACGCAAAAGGTGAGATAACAAAAGAACAATATGAGGATATGAAAAAAACTTTAAAAAATGAATAATTAATAATTAATAATTAATAATTAAATAGAATACATTTTAGTTGCGAGATGATGATTCTTAAACAGTTTTTAGTATATTTTTGTGTAAATTTAAATAATAAGGGATTATAATAATTTACATAATTGCAATATCGATAATCATCCCTGCAACAAGCGTATAAATTTAATAACAATAAGGATTATAAAATAAAGGATTATAAAATAATTTATTCTGTTTTATATTTTAATTATTACATTCATTTTTATTTCCGTGTAAAATAATATTATCTTAATTAATTTACCTTATTTTATTTTTTATTATTTTACAGCCAAGCTTTCATTAAATTTATACTGTGAAGACTAAGATAATAATAAACAAAAGTATAAAAAATAATGCTTGTTATTAAAGGCACATAGAAATATAAAATATCATTTTTTCTATTTTGTATTAATCCTAAAATTAAAGAAATAAAGAAAGTGCCTATAAATAATTGTCCTACATAGAAACCGATATAAGCGCCGTGTTCTATCCACTTACCATTACTATTAATTTTACGCAATCTTTTATTTATAAAATTAAATTTTCTTAAATATTGAGCAAAATAAAAACCTAAAATACATATAAGAATATCGGAAATTATTATAACCAGAATAGATAATAAAGGATTTAAGTTTGCAATAGTTATATAAGAAACAGCTAACAACCTGCCGCCGAAAAAAGGATTAATATTAATAAATATTAGCATAATATAATTTAACATAATATAATTTTATCTCACCGATTTATTTCAAATTATTCTAAAAGCATTTTTTTAGTTAGATTTAATTAACAAGGGGATATTTTATATCTCAATCCTCCCATAAGAACCGTCAATGATATTTTGTTCAATAATAAACAATACCGGATAACCCCGCTTCGCTCTCGACTTATAGCCTCAAGAAGTTTCCTCCGGGGGATTCATGCTTTCGCAGGAATAAAATATGACCTGTACTTGTATGGCACCCGACTGGCGAAACGATAAATTTTATTTAAGTCATTCCCGCCTTCGCGGGAATCCATAAATAAATTTCTATAGAAGGATTAAAACTTTCTACTGCGCCGTTTGAAACAATTATATAAAAAAACTTTGGTTTGCCCAATTTAATATTTTAATGTTATATTAGTATTATAGTATAGTATTATAAGTATTATAGTATTATAATATTGATAAGAAAAAATTTAAATTATAAAAGTTTATTTTTTTGGATGGGCTAAATATTCTCGTCCATGCCCCGCCCTTACAATTTTATAAAATATATATTAAATTATAATATGTCCATTGTACAAGGGTTAATGTTGTATTATTCGCTTGTAATATTTTATACATTATTATACATATATAATTATATAAAATATATATATAGTTTTTTTTAATCTATTATAATTATATAAAATATATATATAGTTTTTTTTAATCTATTATAATTATATAAAATATATATATAGTTTTTTTTAATCTATTATAATTATATAAAATATATATATAGTTTTTTTTAATCTATTTTTTGTAAATATAAATAAATGGAAACTATTAGCAGTTTTTCAAATATTGGATTAGTTTTACTTTCATCAGATCTTAAAGTTGTCGGCATGAACGATTTTGCCAGAAATATTTTAGGTCCTGCAATGCAAGGGTTAGATAAAAATGTATTTCAATATCATTCTCGTAAAAGCCAGCTAAAAATCAAAGGTGTCCTTGATGAATCCCAAATGCATCAATCCGATATTTCCACTACAATGGTTATTGATGTATTAAGCAAGGTATTAATGATTAATGTTTGCAAGGTTATACAGGGAAAACCTTCTTCAGAACCTATATATGTTATGTCATTTTTAGATGTAACCAATCAGGTAGGGGCAAAGACAAGTCCGCAATCGGGATTAATGGAGTTAAAGAAATTACCTGTTCTAAGCAAAGGTTCATTTCAGTTTTTAGATATAGGGTCTATATATTTTATTCAGTCGGATGGAAATTATTGCAAAATATTTACGGAAACCAGATGGTTTCATCTTCATTTTACCTTAAAAAATATTCTCAAACGGTACGTAGGCAATAAATTTTTTTTGGTGCATAAATGTTTTATCGTAAATACCGATCATATAGAGAGAATAGAACAGGATTTTCATGGACACATGAAGATAGTCTTTGATAAAAGCACTGTTCCTTTAGTTCCGGTAAGTCGCCGAAAGATGCATGCGCTAAAGAATATTCTTAGTATTGCATGATTTATATAATTTATGCGGCTATAAAAATAGACTTATAACAATAACCCCGATTACATAATTAAAACCGTTTATCAAACATAATTTACCGTTTATCAAAAAATTATTTACTTGAAATTAATATAATGGAATAATTTTATTATGCAATAAACTATTATGCAATAAACAATGATAATTAGACAAAAATAGAGGAGGGTGATTTAGAATGAAAGAAATCTTTATTGATATAGAAAGATGTACTGCTTGTAAGTCATGTGAGATTGCCTGTGCAGTCGAGCATTCCTTATCTAAGGATCTCTTTTCAGCCATTTTTGAAAATCCTTTACCCATAAAAAGGGTTTATGTTGAAAAAGCTTTTTTGTTTTCATATCCTGTCAAGTGTATGCACTGCGCAGATGCCGCATGTATAGCAGCCTGCCCTACGGGCGCAATGCATAGGAATCACGAATTTGGAAGCGTTGTCGTTAATACCGATAAATGTATGGGGTGCTGGATGTGTGCGATGGTCTGTCCTTTTGGCGCAATTATTCCGGATTACGCAGTGAAGACGGCACGGAAGTGTGATTTCTGCCCCGATAGGTTAAAAGAAGGAGGAAAACCTGCCTGTGTTGAGGCATGTCCCACTAGTACCATTACTTTTGGCGAGATGAAAGACCTTTTTAAATCAAAAAGATTGTTATCGGCAGAAAGAGTTGTAAAAGCTGTTTTGGTTCAGGAAGATAAGAAAGTTACGCCGCTGGAAATGTTAAGAAGCATAGAAAATATTTAAAAAGGAGGAATAAAATGTCAATGAAAACTTTTGACGCGGTTACACAAAGCTTGATAAATAGAGCAGAAGCGATGGGAATAGAAACGGGTATAAACAGGTTAGAGTCTCAGTTGCCGCAGTGCGGATTCGGTCAGCTTGGTTCCTGTTGCCGTATATGTTATATGGGTCCTTGCAGGATAGACCCTTTCGGAGAAGGCGCCTCAAAAGGCGTATGCGGAGCAACTGCCGATGTTATCGTGTGCAGGAATCTATTAAGAGAAGAAGTCGGAGGTGCGGCATCACATGTAGGTCACGCAAGGCATGTAGTACTTGCTTTTCAAAAAATGCTGGAAGGAAAAGCTCCGGGATACAAAATAACGGACAGAAATAAGTTGATGGATATAGCCTTGAGACTTGGAATTAAAACTGAGGATAAGTCCGATATTGAGATCGGTAAGGAAGTAGTCGGTAAAGCATTGGAAGATATATCCAATCAAAATGGGGAACCAATGAACTGGCTTAAATTAAGTGCGCAAAGCAGGGAATTTGAGATGTGGAAAGAACAGGGTATCTTAATATCTAATGCCCATAATGAAATTGAAGAGGCAATGCACAGGACATCAATGGGCAATGACGCCGACCCTGTTAATCTGCTCCTTGCCTGCCTTAAAATGGGGCTTGTAGACGGCTATGCAGGGCTTCATATGGCAACGGATTTTCATGATATTTTGTTTGGCACGCCTCAGATTACAACCGTAGAAGCAAATATAGGCGTTCTAGATAAAGATAAGGTCAATATAGCTATACACGGGCATAACCCAGTGCTTTCGGAAAAGATATTGGAATGGGCTTTTAAAATGAAAGAAGAAGCTAAAAAAAGTGGCGCGCTTGATATAAATGTCGTCGGCGTTTGCTGTACGGGCAATGAACTTACAATGAGGCATGGCGTTCCCTTAGCCGCGCATAATTTGCAATCGGAGCTTGTTCTTATCACGGGAGCCGTAGATGCCATGGTTGTAGATATGCAGTGTATATGGCCGTCTTTAGCAATGATAGCAGAATGTTTTCATACAAAACTTATTACTACCGAGCCTTTTGTGAAAATACCCGGCGCTATTCATGTGCCTTTTGATGTTGAACATGCCGATGAAGAGGCAAAAAATATCGTGATGATGGCTATAGATTCTTTTAAAGAAAGAAAAGGGGAGGATGTGCATATACCAAAAGAAAAATCCGTTGGCTTTGTAGGATTTTCAGTAGAAGCAATAGTCGATATGCTTAAAAAAATTGATTCGTCAGATCCTCTAAAACCTATAGTAGATAATATTGTCAATGGAAATATCTATGGAGTGGTCGGTTTTGTCGGCTGTCCCAGTATAAAGCTTAGAGATACATTTATGACGGAAAAGATGACGAAAGAGCTTTTAAAAAATAATGTGCTTGTCGTTACTACGGGATGTACGGCTCAAATATGTATTCAGGCAGGATTAATGGACTCATCTGCCACTGATAAATATTGCGGGGAAGGACTAAAAACCGTATTACACGCGCTTGGAAAGGCTGCAGGGTTCGATGTGCCGCTGCCTCCTGTCTGGCACATGGGCTCTTGTGTTGATAACGCAAGGATTGGAACTTTGCTTGGTGCATTGGCAGATAGAATAGGCGTAAAAATAAGTCAATTACCTGTTGCAGGATCTGCACCCGAGCTTGTTCAAGAGAAGGCTATATCTATAGGGACATGGTTTCTTGCCCTCGGGCTTCTTGTGCACATAGCGCCAAGTCCCAGAATTTTAGGAAGTCCGGTCGCTACAAATATATTAACAAAGGATTTAGAAAATATTACCGGCGGTAAAGTGTATGTTGAATTAGATCCTATAAAGGCAGCGGCTGGAATTATTTCGCACATAAAACATAAAAGAACGGAGTTAGGTATTTAAAATGAAAATAGTTATTATAGGAAATGGTCCCGCCGCTATAAGCGCCGTAGAGGCAATACGAGAAACAGACAAAAGTTGCGAGATAACAATAATATCAAAGGAAAACGAACCCTTCTATACTCCTTGTTTTATTGCAAATTATTTAAGCGGAGAAATTGCAAAGGATAGACTCTATCTAAAGAATAATTGTTTTTATGATGAACAAAGGGTAAAAACTATATTAGGCAATGCCGTTACAGACATCAAAGTAGAAGATCAGAATGTAAGGCTCTCTGACGGCAGCGAACTATTTTATGATATGCTGCTTATAGCAGCAGGCTCTAATTCTGTTATTCCTAAATTACCAAATATTGAAGGCGAAGGGGTGTTTTCCTTTAAAACTATTTCAGATGTCCATTGTATAATTTCAAAGCTTGAAAAGGCAAATTCGGTTGTAATTATGGGGGCTGGTTTTATAGGATTAGAGGCAGCAGAGGCATTTATAAAAAAAGGAGTTAGCAGCGTTACCGTAATAGAAAGAGATAGCAGGGTTTTGCCAAGAATGCTGGACGATGAAATGGCAGAATATATAAAAAGCCGCATGGAAAAAAATGGCGTAAAAATAATGACGGGAAAAGAAGTAAAGGCGATACAAAGAAAAGATGGAAATATTACTGAGATTAGCACGAAAGAAGAAATAATCCCCTGTGAATTAGCGGTTATAGCAGCCGGAGTAGCCCCTAACCTTGAGATGATAAGAAATAATACTGTTAAAATCAATCAGGGCGTTATTGTAGACGAATACATGAGAACAAATATACCAAATATATATGCTGCCGGCGATATAGCTGAAATGGAAATTAGAGGGGAGAAAAAAATTAATCCTATCTGGTTTAACGCCGTAAAAGGAGGAAGAATTGCAGGATTAAATATGACAGGTCATAAAAATAGATATGCCGTTCCTTTTACCGATATGAATGCGGTAACCCTTTTTGGACTATCGGTTCTTTCTATCGGCATCCAAAGAGGGTTAAAGATGCTGAAACATCAAGACTCAAAGGGAATTAAAAAAATATACCTTGATGAAAATAAATGTATAAATGGCGTGCAATTAATAGGAGATGTAGCTAAAGGCGGATTATATCTGTCCCTTATTAATAAACGTGTCCCTTATTCATATTAATACGATAATTATAAGCTGCATGCAATAAGCGGCAAATAACGATAATATAAGAATATAATATAAGAACAATGATTTTTAAAATTTTAAAAACCCTGAAAATAAATATTCATTTCATAAGAATAAAAAATACATTCGGTCTTAATTCTTAATTTAGCTTTATATCTTATATGCTTATATCTTATATAAAGTAAAGAATCCATAAAAATAGGTTTCGCGAAGTTAAATTCATTAAATTTAGATTAAATTTAGCAGGACGTCTAATAAAATGTTTAATAAAAAAAATATTTTTAGCCCAAAACCTTTAAAATTTAAAATCATTTTTTTATACTCTTTCCTTATTTTTTTTATTATTGCTTGCTGGACTATTCTTTTTTATTTTTCTTATAATGATATACAGTTTTTATCCTTAGGTTCACTTGCTTTTCTTTTAGGTCTAAAACATGCTATGGACGCAGACCACATTACGGCAATCGATAACGTTACAAGAAAATTTGTCAATGATGGAAAAAAACAGGTTGGAGTGGGTCTATTCTTTTCTTTGGGGCATTCCACGATAGTGCTGATAATGGCTATTATTTTTGTGATTTCGGCATCTTTTATTTCGGCTAATCTTGGTTGGTTCGGTCATGTTGGCATAATTTTGGGCACTTCTGTTTCGGCTTTATTTTTGTATATTATTGCATTAATGAATATTAGTGTTTTAATAAGCATAATAAAGACATATAGAGATATTAAAATAAAAAAAGCATCAGATAAAGAAATTGAAGAAGAAATGTCTAAGTTAGGTTTTATGAACCGTTTTTTTAAAAAATTTTATAATTCAATAAATTCCAGCTTTCAAATGTATCCTGTAGGTGTTCTTTTTGGACTCGGCTTTGATACCGCAACAGAAATTTTGCTGTTAGGAATAACTGTTTCGGCTGCTTTAAACGAAAAATCTATATTTGTTGTTTTGATTCTTCCATTTTTATTTGCTTCGGGAATGATGTTTTTAGATTCTACGGATAGCGTTATAATGCTTTTTGCATACAAATGGGCATTTATAAATCCTGTTAGAAAAATTAAGTATAACATATCTCTTACAAGCCTTTCGGTTGTTCTTGCATTAATAATAGGAACAATTGAATGGTTTCAGGTTTTAGCTTTGGAATTGGGTTACAAAAAGGGGCTTATAGGGGCTTTATTACATCTCAGTTTTTCTGAAATCGGAGCAATTATTACGGTTTTATTTATAATTATTTGCGGGTCATATATTTTAATAAATAAAGTCAGCCTGCTGAATCAGGACAGGTAGCTTCTATGTCTATACTAATTTAGTAATTAATTTAACAGATGAAAATAAATTAGATTGCGATAATATATATTTTTATACGACATAATAAGAGTTATTAAATGTTTATCTGAAATATAACAATCCATCCTTAATCCTTAATGCCTGTAATAGAACTTTATATATACTATAATCCCTCCTGATAATAAAATAAAACAAAACAAAATAATTAATAAGTATAACTTTAAAATATTATTATGTTATAATGATTTATTAAGTTATATAAAAAAATTATATTGACAAAAGGGGCGTATTATATATTATAAATATAGCACTCCCCAATAACTATATACAGCGTTAATGTGCATAGTCATATAGTTATCTGTTAAAACCGTAATGGAGGAATAGTATAAAATGTTTAAGAACAGAAAGAATTACGATTCAAAATTTAAAGAAAGAGCTGGATTTAAAGAAAGAGGAGAATTTAAAGAAGCCAAAGAGAAATTTGCTTTGCCTAAAGAAGAATTTACTTTGTCTGATAATGAATCTAATAATGAAATTACTTTCGCCGGCTTAAATCTGGCTCAACCTTTAATGCGTGCCATTGCCGACGCGGGTTACACTACTCCCACACCGGTTCAGGCGCAAGCAATTCCGCTGGTACTGACCGGCTGTGATTTGCTTGCCGTTGCGCAAACGGGTACAGGCAAGACTGCCGCTTTCACGCTTCCGATATTGCATCTTCTAACCGAAAAACCGGCTTCTATTTTTCGCTCAGGTCGTCCGCGCTGTTTGATTCTCACGCCGACTCGTGAATTAGCCGCTCAGATAGAAGAGTCGGTGAGGACTTACGGCAAATATCTTCCACTGAAATCAACGGTGGTGTTCGGCGGAGTGAGTATTGATTCTCAGATGAAGGCATTGCGCAGGCATGTGGATATATTAGTGGCCACGCCCGGGCGACTGCTTGATCACGTCGGAAGAAGAACGCTGGATCTGTCGGGCGTAGAAATTCTTGTGCTGGACGAAGCAGACCGCATGCTGGACATGGGCTTTATGCCTGATATAAAAAAAATTCTCGCGATGCTGCCCAAACAACGACAGAATTTATTGCTATCGGCAACCTTTCCGGAAGAAATTAAAAACCTTTCCGCCGGTTTGCTGCATAAGCCCGTCTTTGTCAAAGTTGCGCGCCGCAACACAACGTCTGAATTGGTGGAGCAGAGCGTCCATTTAGTGCAGCAGCGTTTTAAAAGTCACCTGCTCTCGCATCTGATCAAGCATAATAATTGGAAGCAGGTGCTAGTGTTCACCCGTACGAAACATGGCGCTAATAAGCTTACTGAAAAGCTGATCGCAGACGGCATCCCATCCGCCGCCATACACGGCAACAAGAGTCAACCCGCACGCACCAAGGCTTTGGCACAATTCAAGAAAGGATTGTTTCCTGTGCTGGTTGCTACGGATATCGTCTCGCGCGGATTAGATATATATCAACTGCCGCATGTCGTGAATTTTGAATTGCCGAATGTGGCGGAAGATTACGTGCATCGCATTGGGCGTACCGGACGTGCAGGCAGCAGCGGTATAGCAATTTCACTTGTAGATAAGGAAGAGTTTCGGTATCTCAAAGACATTGAGCGATTGATTAAACACGAGATTCCAAAAGTAGCGTTTGACAGTTTTGTGCCGCCGACTAATCTTCCTGCTGAATCTCCGCGTCCGCCGCAACAACAGCGCGTACAAAAAAGAACTGATTCGCCACGTACCGCAGGTGCGGGCAATAATCGCAATCAGCCGCTCAATCCAAGGCAGCGTGACCGTGACAGGCAAGCTAATAACGGACAACAACAGTCAGCTAAACCGCGCCAGTCGCAAAAACCGCCTGTTAAGCAGCATCATATATAAGATATAAGTAAAAATATAAGATATAAGTAAAAACGCTAATTATGATTATAATTATTATCTAAAATATATAACTTTAATTTATATCAATTATAATCATAATTGTCTCAAAATTGCCGTTTCATAACAAATTTTAAACCGTACGCGAAAGCGAAAGATAAAAATACCCTTATAAAAACGCCTATTTAAAATTAACTTTTTAAAGTAAAATATTAGATACTAAAAAATTAAATTAAATTGGAGGGAAATATAAGATGCTTTCTAAAAAGAAAAATACTATTTCTAATAATAATGTCACTCCGACTTATGCCGGCAGATTTTTTTCCGATGTTATACCTAAATATGACATACCCGATAAAGGCATAGGGTCTGATGTCGCATATCAGCTAATTCACGATGAACTGAATATTGACGGAAATCCGTCTTTGAATTTAGCTTCTTTTGTCACCACTTGGATGGATTCGCGTGCGGAAAAACTTATAATTGAAACCATAAATAAAAATCTTGTAGACCAGGATGAATATCCTCAAACAGGAGTGATACATGAGCGTATTGTTAATATGCTTGCAAGGTTATTTAATGCTCCCGATAGCAATCAATATATAGGAACCGCAACCGTAGGTTCATCAGAAGCTATAATGCTCGGGCTTTTAGCTCATAAATGGAATTTTAGAAAAAAGATGCAGATGCTTGGCAAAGACAGCAGTAAACCAAATATTGTAATTGGAGCGGATGTGCATGTAGTATGGGAAAAATTTGCACGTTATTTTGATGTTGAAATGAAAATTATTCCTATGAAAAAAGGGAAATATATATTAGATGTAAATGATGTTAAAAAAAATATTGATGAAAATACAATTTGCGTCGGGGCAGTTTTAGGCACGACTTTTACGGGACAGCTTGACCCTATTGAAGAAATAAATGAAATGTTAGTAAACGTAAAAAATGAAAAAGGATGGGATATTCCTATTCATGTTGACGGCGCCAGCGGCGGATTCGTTGTTCCTTTCCTATATCCTGATTTAAAATGGGATTTTAGACTTTCCCACGTAAGATCTATAAATGTTTCAGGTCATAAATACGGGCTTGTTTATCCAGGTTTAGGGTGGCTTATATTTAAAGATAAAACTGATTTGCCTGAAGATCTGATATTTTATGTGAATTATTTAGGGGGCGAAGAAGCTACATATACGCTTAATTTTTCACGCGGAAGTTCAATGATGATTGCTCAGTATTATAATTTGTTAATGCTTGGAAAGGATGGATACAATCGTGTAATGAAAAACGCTTTTAAAAATGCGGTTTATCTTTTTAAAAAAATAAAAGAAATAGATTTTTTTGAAACGGTAATTGAAAATATAAAACTGCCTATAATAACCGTATCTATTAAAAAAAATGCAGGATTCAATGTTTTTCAATTATCGGCTAAATTAAAAGAAAGAGGTTGGATTGTGCCTGCATATAATTTGCCAAAGAATGCTGAAGATGTTGAAGTTTTAAGAATTGTCGTAAAAGAAAATTTTAGCCGCGATATGGCTAACATCTTAGTTTCAGATATAATACGCTTTTCAAAAGAATTGACGGTTAATAAATTTTCAGGAAATAAAACAAATGAAGAACATAAAAAATCTCCGGCAAGCGACTCAACACACAAAAAAATTTGTTGAATTTAATAATTTTGTTTTGTTTAAAATATTACCAAACGCAACAAGGAGTAAGTAATAAAATAAATTGGATATCTTTTATTGTTTTATTGAATTTATCTATTTTAAAAAGTGCAGTGCCACTAAAACGGCAAGAACTGCCATTATTAAAGCAAACCCCAGCGTAAGCCTCTTATCTACATCATCAATTTTAGACGAAAGCCTCTTATCTACGTCATCTATTCTTGCTTCAAGGCTATTAATCCGCGTATCGAACTTAATCTCTAAGCCGTCTATTCTTGTTTCAAGGCTGTCAATACGCGCATCGAACTTTGTTTCAAGACTATTAAACCGCTCGTCGAACTGCGCTTTTTGCCCGTTAAATTTTTCGGTAAAGAGTTTTTCTTGACCATCAAACCTGCTGTCAAAATATTTTTCAGGGGAAACCGATAAACTCATATTCATATAATCTTCGCTTTTTTTAATTTCTTCCATTACAATCGCTCCTTTTTATTATAACATTCAGATTGATATTTTCAATATGGAAAATATAACCTTAAAAATATAATATCATAACGATTGTTAGGGTATTATGACGTAAATGTTGCAAATAGATTAAATTTATGTTGCTTTGAGGTTAAAAATATGTGCAAATGCAGACGGGAGTAGGGGAATAAATAAATCGGATAGCTATTAGTAATTTTATTTTTATTTTAAAAGCTTGACGATAATAATATTTAGTAATATAATCTAAATATACTATATGGTATTATCTAAATGAGGAGGCGTAAGAGAAATTATGAAAAAAACCTGTATTTCCGTTTCTGATGAAATATTTGAAGAGGCAAGGAGTATATCCGATAACTTTAGCCATACCGTCTCCGAGGCTTTAATCCAATATTTGCAGAAAAAAAGAATAGAAAAGGCAAAAAACAGTTTCGGCAAATGGAAAAATAGGACTGAATCCACCGAAAATATAATAAAAGAAATAAGAACCGATAAAGGGAGAAATTATATTGAGGATAATAATTGATACCGATATAGCGATAGATTTCTTAAGGGGAGACAAAACCGTAGAAAATATTTTATCAAAGCTGTGGGAAAACAATATTACCAATATAAGCATCTTATCCGTCTATGAACTTTTTGCGGGAATGAAGAAAAATGAAAAAGAGGATACTCTTAATTTTATAAATGCCTCTACCGTAGAACCTGTTTCTTTAAAAATTGCCGAATACGGAGGCGAATTTTTTAAAAAATATAGAAAAACCGGAATAACTTTAACTACCGTGGATTGTTTGATAATGGCAACTGCATATTTAAAAAAATATAAAATTTTTACGGGAAATATAAAACATTATCCTGAAAAAGAATTAATTTATTATCCTTAGACTATTTTATTTTCTTAATCCTTTAATAAAAAGGCGGCAAATGCTGGCGGGAATAACGAGTAAAATAAATCGGATGAGACCGTTCAAAATTCTGTGTCAATCCTGTATAATTAAATTATAATTAATTAAAAGGAGATTGACGCAATGGAACAGACAGATCAAGAAATCTCAAGCCGTACACAAAAATTTGATTTTAATAAAGCCGTAAAGGATCTTATGGACGGCAAGCAGCTTAACGGCAAAGACGGTATTCTCACTCCTCTCGTAAAGCAGTTAGTAGAAGCGGCATTGGCAGGTGAA
>SGBB01000013.1 GCA_004195025.1 Candidatus Acidulidesulfobacter diazotrophicus
TTTGGAAAATTAGTATCTAAAAATTCTATTGCCTTTTTGCCCGTTAGAATCTCAACAAACTTTTTAGGTACTGATTTTAATATATCTTTAAGAGTTCTGTCATATTTAAAGTTAAAGCCGCTATTGTCTGGCATATTATATAAAGTTATTTGAAATTATATCTTACAATAAAGTTATTTGAAATTTGATATTATATCTTGCAATAATAAATAATTCTATGATTATTTTCTTAATTAAAACTATACCCGATTATATACATCATTTATTTTATAATTATAACATTATTATGATTATTAGTAAATTAAATTAAAAAGTGAAAAGAAGTGAATATCGGAAAACTTTCATCAGAAGCAAGAAAGAATAGAAGCTCATATTATATAGAGTATGTTTATTTTTGTGTTATAATATAATTATAATTTTGTTATTTTTAAAAATAATTATCAAAATATTTATTATATTTACTATTCACAATATAAAAATATGCGGTTTCAATAACTTATGGAAAAAGATTATAATAAAAATATAAGCATTTTAAAGCTTTTAAATACTTTTAAAGAATGTAACGGTAATATTGTTCAATTATCTTTTATTATATCTAAAATAGACCTGTTTATGCCGTTAACCATTGAAAAATACGATAAACTTACGAGTTACGATTTAGTATTTATAGATGCTTTCATTTTTAGATTTATCAAATTGCAAGATATTATGGGCGAAAAGCTTTTTCGGCTAATATTAGATAATTTAAAAGAAAATGACGTTAATCCTTATTATATGCCGTTTATTGATGTTTTAAACAAACTTGAAAAATATAAAATTATTAACAGCGCCGATGAATGGTTAGATTTAAGAAAAATACACAATTCTTTTACTCACGAGTATCCTGAAGATTTATCAAAACGAATTGATGCTTTAAATGCAGGATTTAATCATATTTATAATATTTACAATATATATGCCGAAATAAAAAACTATACTGAAAAAAATATACTAATACCTTATGAAATTGATATATCAGATTATAAAACGCCAAAATTAAATTAAATTAAAACAGACTTTTAAAATTAAATTTCCTTGATTGCTATTTGTAAATTGTATTTATTTTCACCTTTTTTCATAAGGAATCTTTGCATTGTAAATCAGCTATAAACTATTAAAAAAAATATAAAAATTATGCGTTATGAATATAATGTTCCATTCTGGTTTACCACAGAAGATGCGATAATACCTGAAGAGGTATTAATACCGCAGGTTTTAATTTACGGACAGCTTGAAGATATAGTCAAGCTTATTAAGACTTACGGTTTTGAAAAATGTTACAAGTTGTATAAAAAATATGTATATACCCAAAAAGATTGGGATCCAAAGACAGTAAATTTTTTAGAGCTAATTATTTTTGCAGGAATGCCAAATAATAATGAACAAAACAATAATAAAACAAGATACATTGGAAGCAATTAAATTATTATCTCAAAATAAAGAGTTAATAAACGGTTTTATTCTTGTCGGCGGAACTGCGCTAAGTTTGCATATAAATCATAGGGAATCCGAAGATATAGATTTATTTACTGAAAAAGAGTTTTTAAATAAGCAAAGAATAAATTCTTTAATTGATAAAACAGTTAAAGACTATTCTCCAATAAGAGATAAAGAAAATTATCTTGAATTTTTAATAAACAATATAAAAGTTACCTTTTATTCTTACGGCATGCCTATTGAAAATAAATCTTTTATAAATAACTTAAATATTGCAACTATTGATGAAATTGCAGCTATGAAAGCATATACTCTCGGCAGAAGGGCTACATTTAGAGATTATTATGACTTATACTGTTTAATGCTTAATGGCTATGATTTACAGAGAATTATTGATTTAACAAAACAAAGGTACGGTAAAAAATTTAATCCGGGATTATTTTTAAAACAGCTTGTTTATCTGGACGATATTAAACAAATGTCTGTAATAAATCCTAAATACAAGGTTGATGAAAAAGAAATATTAAAATTTATGACAGAAAAAATAAGAGCCTATAAAGAAGAATTAAATGAAGAACAATCGTTAAAATTATGATAAACACATTAGCCAGAAGCACTTATTTTGCAATAACAGCGATTAAAGACATGCCTAATGTATTATAGAAATATCTATAGAAAGCATCAAACAATGAATATCTCATGATTTTTTATTATTAATTCTTTAAATTTTTTAATTAATTGAATTTAAAATATGACACTAAAAAAAGCGCCGCTCGTTTCAAGCGGCGCAAAATTAATCAGAATAGATAGATGAACATTAGGGCATTACATATTAAAATTAAAAATTGAATTGTAAAAATATTTTTCTGTTAAATCTTATCAAAATCCGTTTTCATAAATGATCATTATTCATTGTTATCATATATTAACTATTTAATTAAAATTTTAATGTTGCGCTGGCAAATACAAAACGCGGCATGCCGGGAAGTACAGATAATGCACCGCCGGGATAAACCGAATTTGAGGAAATAGCATAAGCCTGAGGATAATATTCTCTATTAAAAATGTTATCTACATATAATGCTACCTTTATACCCTTTAATCCGGAAGCTTTGACAGGAATATAATCAGATACGCCTAAATTCATAATAAAATAAGGCGGAACCGCAAGTCCGCTTGACAGACCTGTCTGGGACTCATTAATAAAATAAGAACCTACAAACTTACTCGATAAATGTGCTTTAATATGCTGATGTATATATTTATAACCCCATTCTAAACCGATATTTGCCATATTTTTTGGAATATTTCCAAGCGATTCTCCAGCCGTGATTTTTCCGGCATATGAAGAATTAAATGTTGATGTAAATACTGCTTGATTATAAGAGTAATTGCCGTAAATTGTCCAGTGTCCTAAAAGTAAATGTCCTAAATGTTGAGATAAAGAAATTTCCATACCTTCATACTGGGAATTACCGCCGTTTATTGTCTCGGTAATATATGGCGACGGGGCTCCGGGAACCATAACAGTTATAAAAGTATTTGTAAAATTCTCCCTATAAAAATCGAGCATACCATAAAATCCGTCCCTTTTATATCTTGTTCCAATTTCATAGTCGTTAACATATTCCGGTTTTAATACTAGGGGAGCATTAACAAAAGTTTTTTGACCATTATTATAATAATATTTTCCTAAACTACCATAATAAGCTCCTATATTAGCAAATTTAATATTTCGCCCCCATGCCGCATAAAAACTGATATGTTTAACAGGCAAATAATTTATACCTATAGTCGGGGAAAGAAAAGTGCCGCTATTTGAAATAGAAGCGGCGGGTGCATTTGGGTAACCCGAATAATTAACAGTTGAAGCATCGTTAGAACTATTATATTGATAAAGATATTTTAAGCCGGGCGTTATATGCAAATGTCCGCCAAATAGGCTGACGTTATCCTGCACGTAAACATTGGACATAATTTGATTATAATGCTCATCCCATATATCATTTTGACCTTGTCCCGACGAAATCTCCGGTACGCTATAAGAAGCCGATTGGAAACTTGATGAATGCCCTAAACTATATTGAACATTTCCGCCCGCAACTAAAGTATTATTTGGTAAAAATAAATGTACCTCGGGAGTAAAACCAAAAGTAGAGGTAATTTGACCGTATATGTCATAAGTATTAAAGGGATCGCCGACGGCATAATTTGGTATGCCAAAAAGATCCGCCTGGTATTTTGTTAAATTAGGGTTATAAAATGTCCTATCTCTAAAATTATCATTCGTAAAGTAAGCCTTTGCGCTCATAGTCATATAGCGGCTTATGTAGCTTTTATCTCCTATTATAGCATTAAGCCTTGTATCTTGCGGGTATTGATAATAATCGTTTAGAGGAAAATAATAGTCGTATCCTTTCTCATTAAGTAACGGCAACGGAACGCCATATGATTGATAGCCTGCATTCTGATTAACTATTAAATATACTGATATCCGGGACAAATCACTATTGTAAGGTAAAATTCCTGCATAATAAAAATTTGTATTCTGATCGTTAACATTTTGTTCCCATCCGCCGCTTGTCTGCCTGTTAACCGCAAATAGCGATCTGAAGCCGTTCACAGAACCTGTATTTATAAGAGCATTCCAATTAATCGTATCAAAACTGCCGTAGCCGATGCCAGCCGAAGCATTAAAATGTTTTGATGGCTGGCGGGGTTGAAAATTGATAGTGCCTCCTAACGAATTATAAGAGTTAACAGAAGGATTATTGATACCGTTATAAATATTGATATTTGATATGTCATTTAAAGTAAAAGGAATGCTGTTATACATATCTCCGCCGTTAGTGGTATATCCGGTAAAGGGGTTGTTCATGGGAATGCCGTCAAATGTTTCCGAAAACTGGTCCCCTTGGAATGCTCTAAAGGTAATATTAGAATTCATTCCGTTTGGACCAGTACTAAAAGCATCTATTGAAGGCTTGCTCGCTAAAATAGTTTGGGCATTTTGCATAGGAGATGCATTGCGCACTGTTTTAGCGCTAATAATGTTTTCAGTATATGTTGCCTTTAATGGAACTTTCTTCTTAAGTTTAGCTTCTTTAGTAATTTTCCTGATAGCTATTCTTTTTTTCGCATTAGCTTTTGTTGAGCTATCCGCATTAGCTATTTCTGTGTTATACACAAACATCATACCTGCAATAATAAATAATAAAAGACTTTTAAAAATTATCTTATGGCAATTTATATTATTTACATTTAAACTGCCGTTTCTTTTCTTTTTGTTATCTTGATAATATACTCCTACCCTCCCCCCAATGCCAATAGAGAGATAGTCGGCTATTTGTTTAATTCTGTTATTCATAACTCCTCCAAGTTATTGTTAATTTAATTGCCTTTAAATGTTTATTTATATTTATTTATGTTAATTATTTATATTTAAATATTAAACTGTATCCAATTAGAACGAAATACACATTAAACAATGTTAGTTATGTATATTGCTAATTTTTAATCAACAAATTGACAATCAACGCTAAGGAAATTTATTTTGCAAAAGTGAGGATTTTTGATTGCAAAATAAATTTATAATTTATTTATTTTTATTTGAGTATAACAATAAATTATTGCGGTATTATTACAAAATTGTTAAATATTTATTAATGTTTTATTACAATTTTGTAATAATTAGAATTGGGGTAATAAACGTAGGTAAAAAATCAGAAAAACTAACGATATTGCAAATATATTAAAAGATTGCGGAAGATTAGACAATGATTTTTCTAAACTCAAAAAAATAAATATAAATAAATTAACCGAGTACGGCGTTAATGTAAGATATGACGATATCCCGTTCATTAATTCAGATACTGCCAAAGAAACAATATCTATTGCGGAACAGGTAGGAACGGATTTATTTTAGTATCTGTAAATCTTCAATGCCGTTATTTGAGATATAACATCAAAGTCTTTATCATTATGAAAAAGATACAAATCGTTTTCTATTGCAGTCTGGGCAATCAAGCAGTCTATAGTGCTTCTGACGGTTAATCCATGTCTGCGGCATTTAAAATAAATTTCAGCCGCTTTTTCATAAGAAATTTTATCGTCTTTTAAACCGTAAAATATTTGGGGACTCAAATACCGTTTTAATATTTCAAATTGTTTTTCTGTTTTAACCCCTTGGAGCAATTCCTGATAAATAAATGAATTAATTCCGAAGTGGATTTTATCATTTATCAGTTGATTAAGCACTTTAGAATATAGAGAGTTTTTTCCCGATAAAAAATCAATTAATACCGAAGTATCTACTAAAATCATTATTAATATCCTTAAGTTAACATTATTAATCGCCGGAACGCATTTTCTTATAATCGTAATCTTCGGAAAATTTAATTTTGCCATATAAATCCTGCAATTTCATTCTGCTGCGATTTTCTACCAATTCCTTAAGTGATAAATTAATCAGTTCTTTTTTCGTTTTAATATTTGTTAGCTTAATTGCTTCTTCAACTAATTTATCGTCTAAAACAATATTTGTTCTCATATTAATACACCTCCTAATGTGTATATATTATATATAGAATATATACAATATATACAAAAATCAAGAGAAAAATTAATAAAATAATGGGGCGAATAATGGGGGACGGATTTATTTATAAAAAAAATTCAATATAATTTTGAAAAATAGGAAATGAAGCGGCTGCCGTTATTTGTTTTTTGCTTACCAACAGTTGCCGTAAACCCCCTTACTTCAGCTATGGGGATATAAGGCAATAGTTTTTATTTATTGTATTGTATTACCAAATGTTCATACTGCGTTGATTTAAAAATATGATTTTTGTAAATTTTTTGCCTATCTTCATAAGCTGTTTCTGAGCTTGCGGGTAGGCTCTATATGCTGTAATATTTGCAATTTGAATTGTTTTCTTGATGTTTGTGTTAGTTGCATTGGCAGTTGAAGTATCCGCATTTGCAAGCACTGTATTAAATTTCTCTATACATTAAATTTCAGAATAATTCTAATCGGGGCTTGCTCCTGCTAAAATATCGCCGATGGGAGCCCCTTCTTTTTTTGCTAATTTTTTTATGTGCCCTATAACTTTTTTATAGGATTTTAAACCCTTTGATGCTATCCATTCCTGTTTAAATTGTTCCGGTCCGCTTATTTTTAATAATGAAGTCGGAGAATAATTTTCTGCGTTGTTATTATTTGTACCTTTTTTAATAATTTTTTTACTGCTGTTGATATTTTTGTTATATACTTGTTGCTTATTTTTTTGATGTTTATTATGATGCAACTCATTTAATTCTGCTAATTTCAATCTATTTCTATTATTAACTATTTTTTTATTTAAATCTTTATTGTTAGCCCTTCTTAACTGTTTATTTTTATTTTTATTATCTGCATTATTAATATTTACAGGAGCTTCCCAGAAACCGGCTTTTCCTAATTTTAAACGCATCTTATCTATATAGCTTTTGCATATTCCGGGATTAAGCGCCGGTTTAACCTGCATTTTAACCGCATTATACGGTTTCATATCGGGTTTTTCCGTCCAGCCTGTATTTATAACAGGAGTGTTTGCATCCCATTGAGACATAGGAGGAATTTTAAATATTGCTTCTATTGTTTTTACAATACTTATTTGTGAATAAAATTTCTTTATTAATACTCCTTTTTTAACCCATGGTGAAATCATAACGGCAAAAGTCCGGTGCGCATTTATATGGTCTGCTCCTGATTGAGCATCATCTTCAGTAATAAATACGAGTGTATTTTTCCATATAGGAGAATGGGATAAATAGTCTATTATTTTACCCGTAGCATAATCATTATTTGCAACATAGTAATCCGGCGTATAATAACACGGTCTATTGCCGGCTGTATGGTCATCCGGAAGCCATATGTAAACAAAAGACGGAAATTTATGGTGAGCAATTTTATTTTTTGCAAAATTTAGAAAGACCTTCGCTCTTTGGGTATCGAGAATAAATCTATCCCATCCGTAAGAAGATAAATCTACATGCTTTTTCATAGCAGGTAAAATATTTCCTATTCTATTACGTGAAATAAATTCGCCGAAAACTTCAAAAGGCGTATTATGTTTTAACATATCATTATATATATAAAGTCCGTAAGGATAACTTATCCATGGATTAGACCAGTGTTTTAATTTTAATAAACTATCGTAAATAGGCATATATTTATAATGGTCTTTTAAATTTAGAGGTCTTAAAGGCTGTGTCCACCCTGGATTACCTACTAATCCTCTTCCCGAATAATATTGAGTCCATGTTCTCTGCACAAAATCGGAATCAGATGCCCCTGTAGTCCATTGATGACCCTGCGCAGTTACTTCACCGTCGGCGTCGAAATTTACGAACAGTCCGTAATCGTTTGCCAATTTATATAAATTAGGCAGCTCTTTTTGATTGTATAAATCAAAATGCGGGTCTGCCCATTTTCCAGCCCGACTGTAATCTCCTAAATCTTCGTCAAATGTTTTATTTTCACGGAGGATAAATACTACATGCTTTATATGTTTTCTTAGAAATTTCTCAATTTTTTCATCGGCAAGTTTTCTTTTTTTTCTTTGTGATAAACTGAACAAATCGTCGTGCAGAACAACTTTTGTCCAAAATTTAAGCTGCGGCATAACTTTATTTATAGATATTTTTTCGATAGCACCGTCCATCATATCGCCGACCCACTGAAAATGAACATTGGGACCGCTTCCTATCCCCTTGGCATTAGTAACATAAATATTACCTTTGTTAATAATTACAGATGTGGGATACCATGCGGTAGGAATTAATCCAACCTGCTTTCCTGTTTTTATGTTAAAAACACTTATATCATTATTGCCGGCATTCACCGCATACATAAAGCCTTTATAAACAGCCGCTCCATCGGGATAGCTGCCGTAAGGAGCATGAGGATAAGGCGCATCATTAAATATACGGACAACTTTTAAATTTTGCGTATTAAATTCAAAAATTTTATCATTATTTGAATCGGTTACAAATACGTACGGGGTATTGGCAAGCTGTATTAATCCAGTCGGATTAACTCCCGGAGAAAAGCTTAAAGGCGATAATTTTTTACCGACTAAAATTTTTCCGACTGATTTTAAATTAATCGCATTTAATACTGTTACGCTATCGGAACCCCAATCCGAAACTGCCAATCTTTTGCCGTGGTCTGCCAGTATTATATCAAATGGGTAAGCACCTGCATTTGCATAACTTGTTTTACCTGTTTCTAAATTAATTTTTGCAACCGAATTTGAAAGGAGTCCTGTCGTATATAGGTATTTATCATTACTTGAAATAGCTATGCTATCGGGATAAAAAAGGTAGGGTTTATTTTCATGTTTATACGCCATAGTGCCTATCGGCGCATTGGAATGCTTAGAATGAAAAGAATAAGATTTTTGATATTGATGCCCTTGATACTGATATGGGTACTGATTTTTAGGAAACGGCTGCCATTTTAAATAATATTTTTTAATAACTTTTATTTTTCCGTTTTTCTTAATCTTTATAGCAATAATATCATTGACTCCGCCACCAGCCGCATAAAGAATGCCGTTCGGAGCAAAATCAATCCCTTGAAAAAGGTCTTGATTTTTATTTTTTGCATATACCATTTGACTGAATGCTTTATTTAAACTGGAATGACGCGCTTTTTTAGGATTATATACAATTTTTTTGAACTTTTTAAATCTTCTTTTTTTAAATTTTTTTTGTTTATATGCTCTATATTGAGACACTTCTTTAAGAGTTTTTCTGTTATATATGATAATAGTCTGAAAAAATGTAGCGCCGTTCGCCACTACGGCAATATATTTACCATGAGTTACAACATTTGTAGAAAAATTAGGAGTTTTATTCAATATTCCAATCGGACTGATATATCTGCCTGTGGGAAGCTTAAAGATATAATCCTTATAATTGTTTTTTGAAATATTAACAGGTTTTAATATTTTTTTGTTAATTTTATTTATAAGGATTCCCGCATCGGCATTTTTATTTATTCCAATAAAAATAATAATACCTGATATTACTATTAAAAATAATACTAATAAACTTAAAATATTTTTTTTAATCATACGTAATTAATAGTAAAATCATCACATTGTTATAGACGATGCTATAGACAATACAATGAAATTACTACCCTCCTCCCTGATTTAAAATTATTTATTATTTATATAGAGCAGCCCTAAATTTATAATGTTTATTAATCAATCAATAACATATAATGCAATAACATATAATAATGCATATTTATCAATTCAGAATATACAATGAATGAAACAATTATTTTGTTGAAATTTAATTTATAATTCGAGTATTATAACATTTGAAGTATTACAGAATTATTACAGTTATATTAAATTTTTGTAATAATATTATAATCATTTAATATTTTTAGCAAAAGACCTTATAATAGTTAATGACATAATTATAAAAATATATTGACAATTATAAATATTTGTATTACATTTGAATACATACACATATATATTATATGAATTAATAATTTTATTTTATACAATTAAAAGTTTTATATGAAAGTCATATAATATTTATAAGTCGGGGGTTGTTTTATGAAAAACGCAACTATTACATTGAGAATATCAAAAGATTTAAAAGAAGAAATGGATTTTATTTTAGAAAATGAAAAAAGTTCTCAAAGCGAATTTATCAGAGAAGCCCTTAATAAATATATATCTTTAAAAAAATTTCACTATTTGAGAAAAAAAGTTTTACCTTATGCCGAATCTAAAGGTTTTTTAACGGACGAAGATATATTTAAGAACTTATAATGAAAGTAGTCTTGGACAGCAATGTTATAATTGCAGCATTTTCTGCAAGAGGGCTATGCTTGGAACTATTTGAAAATTGCATTTTAAATCAACAAATTATTATAAGTGAATTTATATTACGCGAAGTAGAAGAAAATTTGATTAAAAAAATTAAGCTTCCTCAAGAAATAGTTTCTGAGATTATTGAATATCTTAGAAATACATTTAGTTTAGTTGAACCTGGATTTATAGATAGCAACATTTGTAGGGATAAAAACGATTTGAAAATTATCGGCACCGCAATAGCAGGAAACGCTCAAATAATTATAACAGGAGATAAAGACCTGTTGATTTTAAAACAATATAAAAAAATAAAGATTGCAGCTCCAAGAGATTTTTGGAATAATTATTACAATGTTTAATTGACACTTAAAAGAGATATATACGCTTCTTCTTAATATAGAAAACTCTTTTAGAACACTCAAAAGCCTTAAAATTAATACTCTTTGTATCAAAGTTTCCGAATGTTAATAAAAATACGCCCTATAATTAATTCTATAATTAATTCGGATATGATTTATAAATACTACGATATAAAGATTAAAAAAGAAGTGTATGAAAAAAGCGGGGTTTTGGAATACATAATAATAGTAGATCCCGGAGCAAGTTATTGCATATTATAACTCATTAATATTATTAAATAATTTAGCTTTGTAAAAATGCTATGGGACAAATTTTAGACAAAATGGCTATTTTGGACGGTTATTTTCTTTGTCGGTAGAATGAAAAATAATATCGAATAATCTTTCGTTCGTCTTGTTCATATAGTCCACTTTTTCGGAAAGGGCGTCTATCTTGGTATTCAATTTATCGTCAAGGGCGTCTATTTTGTTGTCAAGGGCAGTAATCCTGGTATTCAATTTATCGTCAAGGGCGTCTATTTTGTTGTCAAGGGCAGTAATCCTGGTATTCAATTTATCGTCAAGGGCGTCTATCCTTTCATCGAGACGGGCTATATTGGTATTAATCCTTTCGTCTAGACGGGCTATATCGGATTTAAGTTCATTTTTAACGGAATTTATCCTTTCTTCAAGGATATCCTGCTTATTCATAATCTTGCCTAAATCAGGGACTATTAATTCCTGAATGACTTTTCTTATCGCATTTTCTCTAATGCTTTCCGCAGACATTTTTAATCTCCAATAAATTAATCCTTTTCTTAAATTATACAACCGATATTTAAAATAATAAAGAGTTTTTTTATGAATAAATAAATAAGATACCTTTATTTATTATGGAATGTAAGTCTACTGCAATGCTACTTGTAGATTATACACTGCCGGAGAATCATTCCCGTTTTGAGAATTAGATAACTGGGGATTCCAAACTCTTACAGTAACATCATCTCCTGGCATTAAAGACCATGACCCGTTACCATAAGAACCTGTAAAACCATTAATAATAATTTCGTTGTTTGTCCAGCTGGTTATATAGAGATGGACCATGTCCCCGCTCCATCCGGCACTCCAATTTCTTGTCATATCGGTAATTTCAATAAATCTGGAGTCCCCATTAAAGGAAAAGTGTGTTCCAAAACCGATTCCTTTAATAACAATAGTTTGATTATTCGTTGGATAAACAGTACTGACAGAGAAAATTTCGGGGGAATTATTTGTCGTATTATTTAAATTTTGAAATTTATTAAGAGTGCCTCCAATAATTCCTCCAATCGAATTTTCTGCAATGGCAATTGAAGAAGTTGAGAAAATTATAAAGAAAAATATTATAAACATGCCGGCTAATATTTTAACTTTTTTATTCATCATTAAACCCTCCTTAGTTTTCCTATAATTATCAATATTTAAAGCACCTATAAATTTTATATTGCAATTAGATCTTTTCTCTATTTTTAACATAACGTCTTTAAATTATTTTAGGCGTACTAAAAACATGATTTCATTATAATCATTAATTCCCTTTATTAATTAGTTTTAATACTGTTTTAAATCGAAGCATTGCCACCCATCAGCAACTTGATTTTGAATTTATGGCTGAATTTTACATTGATTCAATTCCATTCCAAATATAATGCTTGGTTTATATATTCCTATTATAGTAATTGATTGACCTTTTTTTATATTGTATGCTTGATTAATATAATTTTTATTAGTAATATTACAATATACATGATTAAATCGTTCACCCTGCAATGCGATTGTAACTTCATTTCCTGAATTACTTGAATCTAAAAAAATAATACTGCCTGTTAATTCTAATGTTTTATTAATATAACGATGATTAAACGCAAAACTATTACTATAGTATTGTTCATCCGCGCTTATTGATGTCGTATTTAGAGCCGCATTGTTACTAACTTTAAGTTTAGGTCCTTTTACTAATCCTGATTTATAAAGGTCAGAAATTAATTGAGGATATGTATGTGAATACTTCAATAATATTTCCGAATACTTGGCTGATACAAAAATAGATGCCGATGGTGTAGCAATTTTATGCCAAAACAATACATATGTTGCCAAATATTCTCCAACATTACTTGCTGCATCAACAAGAGGTATACCCTGATTTTCAACATAACAGGCTGCTTGATAATGGGCTTCTAATTTTGCGTCAATAGCCACGTTCATGTAACGACCAAGCGTAATATCTCGCGATATACTATTAATAACATCTTTAATATAGATATTATTACATTCATTACCATATCCATGAGCCTCTAGTTTTAAAATATTAAAAATACTTGATGTATTTGAAGGCTGGCTTGTGGAAATATTCCCAAATGTAACCTTTTGAATTATATAATTATTATTATGCATTATCGTAAATCCAAACGATTGATATTTAGTAAAAACTATAAAAAATATAAATAAAAAAATGATTAAGGTAAATAATTTCATTTTTATTGTTAATCCTCCTGATTATATTATTTTGTATAATAAATCTATTAATCCGGCAGTTTCCCCGCAAGTATGCTCGCAGCTGGTCTATTTTCGCTTTTTGATAATTTTTTGATATACCTCATAACTTTCTCATATGATTTTACGCCCTTTGCAGCAATCCATTCTTGTTTAAACTGTTCGGGTCCTGAGACTTTTAACAAAGTTGTTGGTGTATACATATTTTTTTCGGAAGGGCTATAACTTGATTTTGATAAATTTATATTAGCCGTTTTTTTAGAAGAATTAATATTTTTAATTTCTGTATTACTGTTATTATCAAAATAACTTTTACTGTTTTTTATATTTTTTCTATTATTTTTTTCTATTTTATTCAGCGAAATATATTTTTTAGGCAGCACCGCTCCTAATTTTAATCTTAATTTTTGAATATTAGAGCAAAGTCCGGGATTAAGCCTTTTTTTAACCGTTAAATTTACATAATTATAAGGTTTATAATCAGGCTTCTTTGTAAATCCGTTAATTATCACTTTGGCATTAGCATCCCACTGGCTCATAGGAGGAAGATTAAAGATAGTTTCAATCGTCTTTATTATTGAAACCTGAGAATATCTCTGTCTGACAAGAGCGCCTTTTTTAATGTACGGACCCATCATTAATGCAAATGTCCTGTGTGCCGAAATATGATCGGCACCCGACTGGGCATCGTCTTCAGTTAAAAATACAAGCGTATTTTTCCATAATTTAGAATGGGATAAAAAAGATAACACTTTGCCTGTTGCATAGTCATTGTTGGCAACATAATACTGCGGCGTGTAATAACAAGGAGCAAGTCCCGCCGTATGGTCATCGGGAAGCCAGATATAAGTAAAATCAGGAAACTTATTTTCTTTTATTCTTTTTTTAGCCCAGTTAATAAAAATATTTGCCCTTGCGCTATCTAATATATCTCTGTCCCAACCTGGATATTCGGCTACTACATGCGCTCTCATTTTTCTGCTTATTCCGTTAATGCGGGTATGAGCGACAAATTCGCCAAAATCGGCAAATGTAATATCATGCGACAGCATATCGTTAAATAGATATAATTTGTAAGGATATGAAATCCAAATGTTACTTAAATGGACATTTAGTTTTTTCATTAACTTATTTCCGATATACGCCGGATTTAAAAATGTATTTTTTTTATCAGGCATTGCGGGCAATAATAAACTTCTGCTTTGCGGATATCTTAGTCCCCTGCCCGAATAATTTTCGGGCCAGACCCTTTGCACATAATCGGAATCAGACGCTCCTGTCGTCCATTCATGTCCCTGCGCCGTTACTTCGCCATCGGCATAAAAATTAACAAATAACGCATATTTGTTTGCTAATTTATAAAGATTGGGAAGTTCTTTTTTGTTATACATATCAAGATGCGGGTCTGCCCATTTTCCGGCACGTTTGTAATCACCTAAATCTTCATCAAATGTTTTATTTTCGCGAAGAATAAAAACGATATGTTTTATATGTTTTCTTAAAAACTTAACCATAGATGATTCCTTTTTCTTTCTTTCATTTCTCTGTTTATATGTAAATCCGTCATCATACAAACTAAGATGCGTAAGATAATTTTTATTTTTTAAAAAATAATTTATTTTAACCTTTTGCAGAGCTCCGTCCATAAAGCTTCCTATCCACTGATATTCTAAATTAGGTCCTGCGCCTAATCCTTTAGCATCCGTAATAAATATTGATTTGCTATTCGAAGTTATAGATGTGGGATACCATGCTGTTGGAATTAACCCGATTGGTTTATAATTGGATAAATTAAATACCTGTACATCGTTATTGCCTGCGTTAGCTACAAAAAAGTATTTGCCGCTCACGGTTATGCCGTCCGGATAACTTCCGTAAGGAGCTTTTTTATAAGGACTTATTTTTATGGTCTTGACAACTTTAAGGTTTATTGTATTTACTACAAAAACCCTATCGTTATTTGACGCTGCGATTAATGACAGCGGAGTATTTGAAATAGCGGCTATTGCGGTCGGATGCATTCCTGCAGAGGGCATTGGATTATTATCAAACGATATTTTACCCAAGTACTTAAGCGACGGAGTAAATACTCTAACGTCATCGCCTCCCCAATCGCTTACTACAATTCTTTTTCCGTTATCCGCTAAACTGACAGCAAATGGATATGGACCCGCATTGGCATATCTTGTAATTCCGGTTTTTAAATTTATTTTAGCAATAGAGTTTGAAAGCAAACCTGTTGCATAAATAAAATTCTGATTTTTTGATAACGTTACATAATCGGGATAAAAAAGATACGGGCGTATATTTTCACGACCCTGATACTGATAAGGATATTGATTTTTTGGAAAATTTTGCCATTTTAGATGATAGCTTCTTACAGCCACAAGCCTGCCTTTTATATATTTAACTGCTAAAACATTACCTGTAACTCCGCCTGCAGCATAAATTGTTCCGTTTTTGCTTACGGTTAGACCCTGAAAAAAGCTCTGGCTTCTAATTACAGTGGTAGGAATTTCAGAATTTGGTATTCTAGCAATACTGCTTGCCCATATAAGAGACGTTGCATAACTGCTATTTTTTTTAATATTAGGCTGTTCGCCGTATTGAATTATCGAACCTAAATACGGCAAATTACTTTCGCCTCTAAAAGCATCAAGAATTGCAACCGGTTTTAAATTTTTTCTTCTAAATAATTCAATTTTTTGAATCTTTTTTGATGGATTAGTAAGTACTATTATATAATTTTTATACACTTTTGCATTTGTAGGAAAATTCTCCGTTGCGCTTATCAATCCTACAGGGCTTATAAGCCTACCTGTCGGGAGTTTGTGCATATATTCTTTAATATTTTCTTTTGTTATTTTAACAGGATTTTGCTTAAGAAAATTATTTGGGAGATTATGAGGTATTGGTATAAAATTATAAGCGAAAGCGGCAGATATTGACATCATATAAAACAAAAAGCCTGCGAATAACATATATATAGCAATACATATTTTGAATTTATAATTAGTTTTCATTTATAATCTCCAAGTTCTTAAATAATATTTATATTACCTAACAGTTGTTATCTAACAGCAAATTATTATTTAAATTTAAAAAGCCATAGATTGTATATCAAAAAGATTAAAAATATTAAAAATCTATGGCTTAAGTTTTATTAGCGTTAATTTGATTTGTTAATAATGATACTTATTATTTTTATTTAAAACATCAAGCTTGCGCTTAAGAAAATTTCTCTTGGCGCGCCCTGCCAACCCTGTAATATACCGCTGGACGGGGTTTGATAATAATTATAGATATTCTTGCCGCTTCCGCCTGCGTTGTAAGTTTCCATTGAATTATAATGCTTATTTAATAGATTAGAAACCGATAAAGTAATTTTTGTCATTTTTAAACCCGGCAGATAATTATTTAACATTGTTGTTTTCATTCCAATCGAAGCATTAACCAAATTAAACGCCGGCATTGATGTATATGTCGGCTCTCCTGCTCCTACCGCGTAGCTCCATATATATTGAGAACCATTATAATTATCCCAAAGTTTCAACGAATAAATGTTATTATTAACAGGAATATTATAATATGCCCCAACATTAAACACAGTGTATGGCGTATTCGGGTCAGAATAATTATTATAACTCGTACCTGCGGTTGAATAGCTTATTATATGAGAATCGTTAAGGGATATATTTGTATACAAATGCAAATTACGAATTGGATTGTCTGATGCGTCTATGTTTACTCCTCTATCCAAGTTTTTCGCCAATGAACTATAAAATATAAAGCCTTGATTTACTGTAGAAACGGCGTTTGAAATATTTTCATTGCTAAAAATAGTTTGAAAGTAATTTGCATTTAAAACAAAATGGCGTAAATATAAATTTCTTCTTATTAAAAATCTAATGCCAGCTTCAAATCCTTCGCTTCTGACGGGTTTTGTACCTGAATGATATTCTGGCTGAAAGCTTCTATCATTCGGATTTTGATAAGCTACTGACCAATTGCCAAACAATGAAATATTTTTGTTAAGTTTATAATTTAAACCAATGGATGGCTCCAATTCATAATAATTTTTTGCTTCCGCAGGTGTAAAAGCTGAATCATCATAGTGCTCGGGTCCATTTATATAATAAGGATAATAAATATATGCTGCATCGTTAATATATTGATTTTGAAATCCCACATAATCTATAGCTGGTGTAATAGTTAAATTTTTAATAGATTTTATAGCATCTTGCAGATATATTGACGAATAGCGCAAATTGGCATTAAAAGCGCCGTAATCTAATGTATTGTTGGGATAGAACGGCGCAACGGTCTGACCTTCTGAACCATCATAAAGATCTGCCATAGTACTCCATATATAATATTCACCCAATTTAATATTATTTTTTAATATATGATAATCAAATGATAATTTTTCGCCAATTATATTTGTTGGTACGTTATAATATTCTTCTGCCATCCCAAATCCCGATGCTAAACCTTCCGCCGTATCTCCATAATGATCAAGCATGTAATGGTACCTATCAGCATGCATATACCATATCATAGAATGTAGTTGTAATCTTTTGGTTAAATTTAAATCTAATTTAGAATATGTTAGCAATACCTGATTAGTAACATATTTTTCCCAATTATATTGACTTAACTGAGAATAAAATCCCGAAGTTTGCTGGCTATATAACGGGGCATTAGGAATGCCGTAACCAACTGTATTTACGCCTGGAACTGGATTAACAGGAGTTCCTTCTGAAAACGCATAATCTTTATATCTTACAGCATAAGCTCCTAAACTGAATGAATTATGATTAAACAATTTTATAACTTTACCGTAAAATGCATAAGCATGGTCAGGTGCATTGTAATCAGTGTTTAAAAATGTATCGGTATGCGTATAACCTGCAGCCATTACAGCATCCCAACCGTCATGAATTCCAGTGGACATTTCATCATCTAAATTATAAGTATCATAACTTCCATATGACATATTTACTTTATCATACATATTAGTGGTAGGCTGAACGGGCACAAAATTAACCGTTCCTCCAAGACTGTCAAACCAACGGCTATTGGGATTTCCTGGTCCATTTATAACATTTATCCCTTGAAAGAAATTTGCAAAAGGAAGCTCCATAGTATCAAAGTGACTATCGTAACTGGCGCCCAGATACATCATTGGCACACCGTCAAATAAAAAACTTATTGCATTATTTGCCAAATCTTGTCCACCTCTCCAAGGATACGCAGCTTTTACACCATTTATCACTACTGCATCGCGCCCCATTGATCCGCCAGCGGCACCACTTACAGCATTCACATTTACACCAGGCGACATCACTAATGCGTTTGCAATACCGCCTCCCAGTGAAGCAATTGCTTTTATCTGCTTTTTACTTACAACATGTTCCGCCTGCGATGATTTAAAAATATGTTTTTTGGTAAATTTTCCGCTTATTTTTTTGAGCTGTTTTTGTGCTGAAGAATAAGCGCTGGATGTGGTAATTTTTGCAATTTTAATGGTTTTCTTAGTATTGGCATTAGTAGCTGCAGCGGCATTAGCAGTTGAACTATTAATTGAGCTCTCCGCATTTGCAGGCCCTGCGTTAAACAAAAGCATCATACCTGCAACAATAAATAATAAAAGACTTTTAAAAATTATCTTATAATAATTTACATTTAAACTCTTATTTCTTTCGGTGTTTAATTTAATTTTAAATCGGCGTTGACAATTTTTTGCATTACCTTGATAATAATAAAGCTTTTTTCCCCTAATACAAATAGAGAGATATTCGGCTATTTGTTTAATTCTGTTATTCATAACTCCTCCAAGTTATTGTTAATTTAATTGCTTGATTGCTTGTTAATTTAATTGCAATTGTTAACTTAATTATTTTTATTTTTTATTATTTTTATTAATTGTTATTTTCGAAGCCGACAATACTTATTTTCTTGAAATTTTTTATGAATAAAAAATATTAAAATATTGAAAGCACATAGGATGGACATCAACCATGTATTTATTTATCTGTGATTTACAGGATTATAACAAAATATTATTACAAGATGATTACAAAACGATTAAATATTAATTAAAGTTTTGTTACAATTATTATGCTTTTATTAATATTTTGTAATAATTAGAATTGAGATAGGAATAATAAGTAGAAAGTGTAAAGATATATTTATTGATAAATAAAAGTATACATGGTTTTTATCCGCCATATATGCTTTTATCAGTTCTGTATCATCGTTATACATTTTACATTCTTTAAATTTCCTGAAGAAACAATGCAAGTTCAGTTAATCTAATAGATTTCCTTGAAGATTGCCGATATAAATCTTTAAAATAGCTTTAAAGTTATATGAACACTGGATTCCTGCTTTCGCAGGAATGATACCCAATGGGTAAACTTTTAAAATCCTTCAAAGTCATTCCTGCGTAAGCAGGAATCCAGAACTATAAATCTCTATCGGCAATTTTGGGTATTATCATATTATATAGAGTATGTTTATTTTTGTGTTATAATATAATTATAATTTTGTTATTTTTAAAAATAATTATCAAAATATTTATTATATTTACTATTCGCAATATAAAAATATGCGGTTTCAATAACTTATGGAAAAAGATTATAATAAAAATATAAGTATTTTAAAGCTTTTAAATACTTTTAAAGAATGTAACGGTAATATTGTTCAATTATCTTTTATTATATCTAAAATAGACCTGTTTATGCCGTTAACAATTGAAAAATACGATAAACTTACGAGTTACGATTTAGTATTTATAGATGCTTTCATTTTTAGATTTATCAAATTGCAAGATATTATGGGCGAAAAGCTTTTTCGGCTAATATTAGATAATTTAAAAGAAAATGACGTTAATCCTTATTATATGCCGTTTATTGATGTTTTAAACAAACTTGAAAAATATAAAATTATTAACAGCACTGATGAATGGTTAGATTTAAGAAAAATACGCAATTCTTTTACTCACGAGTATCCTGAAGATTTATCAAAACGAATTGATGCTTTAAATGCGGGATTTAATCATATTTATAATATTTACAATATATATGCCGAAATAAAAAACTATACTGAAAAAAATATACTAATACCTTATGAAATTGATATATCAGACTATAAAACGCCAAAATTAAATTAAAACTTAAAAACCTCAAATATTTAAAATATTAAATTTATAAAATCATCAATGAGTGGTGAGATAAACCGTGAGATTAGATAAAAAAACTATTGAAATAATAAAAAACTTGGCATTGTCTTATTTTGGCATCAACACTAAAATCTATATATTCGGTTCAAGAGTAAATGATATTGAGAAGGGCGGAGATATTGATATATATATTGAAACATATTTAGATATAAATTCTACAGAGCTTTTTAATTTAGAATCAAAATACTGGACTATCTTACAAAAAACATTAGGCGAAAGAAAAATAGACATTATTGTTAACGATATAAAACTTAATAAAAATAATTATATTTACGAAGTAGCCAAAAAAACCGGGGTTATGATTTAAAATTGATAAATATTTTTATAATTTTTATATGTATTATGCAATAAACATCTATTGATAAATAAAAGTATATATAATTTTTATCCGCCATTAAACATTTTTTATTTGATTATTTATTGTAAAAAGAAATATAGTTATATTATAGCAAAACTAAAAAAAGAGGATAATCAATATGGAAAGTATAATTTATGATACTTTGGCATATGTAAAAAAATTAAAGCAGGTAGGTTTTACAGATGAACAAGCAGAGATTCAAGCTGAGGAAATAGCGCGTATTTTAAATGAAAACATAGTTACTAAAAAAGATATTAAAGAACTTGAATATAAATTAAAATATCAAATTATTACAGCCGTAGGGGGCATGCTTGTAGGTGCAGTTATCATCATAGGCGTATTAATAAAAATACTTCAATGAAAAATATCCTTCCTTAATAATTAATTCTATCCCTAAATAGAAATAATTTTACCAATAGAACATTTTTATCAAATTCTACAAATTCTATCAAATTAATTTTGAAATTGGCAAGAAAAAACGTAAGAAATTTGAAAGTCAGGTTATTTTTTGAAATCTTTATTTTTCTGAAACTTGTATTTTTGAAATTTTATCAAGAATTTGTTCAAATTCAATTTTATTTTTTAATTCAATAAGCTCTGTTTCTAATATATTTTCCTTATCGGAATAATCTTTTTTTAAGATACCTTCAAGACTTTCGCCCCTTTAATTCTTTTTTCTTTTATATCTAATATAGCTTTATTGGCGTCTAAAAGATCATATATTTGGTATTCAGGCTTGATATTATACTTAGATGCGATATTTAACACGTCTTTTATGTCGTTAAATGTAACATTTGCAACCGATTTTATCTCTTTTTCCATCCATAAATCCCTTGAATAATCTATATTTATAAGATAATCTTTATCAAAATCTTCTTTCCTAATATTATTTATAACAAGCCGTCCATTAGGCTTTAAATTTTTCAATACTTCCACGACAGGCATCCAAACAGGCGTCGTATCTATAATTGCATTTAACTTTTCAACAGGGGTTTCAGTAACGTCGCCGCACCAATATGCACCAAGCTCTTTAGCAAATTTTCTCTCATTTTCAGATCTTGCAAACACAAAAAACTTTGAATTTGGATAAATAGCTTTTGCTATCTGCAAAACTAAATGATTCGAAGCTCCGAACCCAAGAAAACCTAAATTCATTTTATCTTTAATATTTGTTAATTTCAGAGCTCTGTATCCTACTGCACCCGCACAAAGCAAAGGTGAAGCTTCTTCGTCGGTAAAATTTTCAGGGATTAAAGCCGCATAATTCTCATTTATTTTTGTATATTCGGCATAACCGCCATCCACATCTTTACCCGTTGAAACAAACTCCTGACATAAATTTTCATAACCGTTTTTACAGTATTCACATTTGCCGCATGCCGAATTGATCCAGCCGATACCTACCCTGTCTCCTTTTTGCAATTTTTTTACATCTTTACCCGTTTCAATTATCCTCCCGACTATCTGATGACCCGGTATAATCGGTAATTTAATAGGTTTAATTCTGCCTTCAATTTCGTCTAATTCGGTATGGCATACAGCACAGGTATTAATCTTTATTAAAATTTCATTTTGATTAATTTCCGGTATTTTAGCATTTATATTGCATAAAGGGTTTTTATTTATTTTTAAATCCGTTATTTTTGTTAATGTCATAGATTTCATAAAAGCCTCCCGATGCCCGATATTATATTATTATAATACTAAGCGCAAATTATTTGACCGCATTAAAATTAAGCTGCATAGCTAAATAATTATATAATAAAACTTTTTATCTTAATATTTGAAATGTCCGCTTTCTTTAAATCTTCAAATATAACTAAATAATTATATAATAAAACAGTTATTTTAAATGTTAATTTGAAATAATTTAAAGTGCGTTTCTTTGTGAATTTGACTGTCAAGGCAAAGAAGTATAAATTTAACATTCATCTAAAATTATTTGGGTTAAACGTTTTTTGCGATAGTTTGCGAACTTTCGCAAATAAACATTTTTTGCATATTCTCAAGAGACCTGTTATGAGCTTCTTTGTCCATAGAAGATACGCAATCCGTTGCTATAACAGGATAAAATCCGCGATTGGCGGCATCCCTTGCCGAAGATTCTATTCCTATCTCAGTTGCAATGCCTGTAAAAATAAGTGTTTTTATGTTTCTATTCTTCATCATTTGTTCAAAATATGTTCCCGTAAATATGCTCGCCGTCGGCTTTTCCAATAGTATGTCGCCTGTTTGTGGTGTTATATCTTGAAGAATATTCCTGTCGTTTGAACCTTTAGCCATAAATTCCGGCAATTTAGAAGGATCTTCTACTCCAAAACGCCTCATCATTGCATAATATGACCATGATGACCTGAATTCTTTTTCCGGCGGAGTTATAAGCGTATATACAATAGGCATTTTGCCCCTTAAAATATTAAGTAAGTTTTTTAAATCGGAAATAAATTCGACTTTATTAAATACTCGGGAAGCAAGTCCGTTCTGAACATCCCATACCACAAGGCAGCTATGCCCGGGATTTATTATTTCTTTTAAATTTTCATAAATCTCGATACCGTTTATTTTTTTCATTAAAACCTCCTGCGTTAAACATTAAAGTTAAACATTGAAATAATTCAAAATTAATTTAAACTCCGCTATATTTAATAGTTTTATTATTTATTTTAACATAGTTTGTTATTATTACTATAATTATGATGATAATAATGCAAAATTATATTTAATAGATTTAAATTATGAATATTAAATTAAAAACATCTGTATATTGTGATTACTTCACTAATCACAATATACAGATGAGAGAGAGGGAAGTACGAAAAGCTTTACTTTTTTTATTAAAACATAATTATTATTACAACAGGGTTAAACTTCTGTTAAAATTTTGTAATAATCGAAAATATGTCCAAAAGGTGAGATATAAAAAAATTAAAAAGAGCTCAACAAATAATAAAACATTATCTGCCGAGCTCTTTTTTGATATTATAAAAATTAATTAAATTAATTTATTATCAATATAATTTAATTATATTGATATTTTTTAGAATTTAAATGAAGTTGACACGTAGTAAAATCTCGGCATGCCCGGCATCCATTCTGCATAAGGAAATGAACCTGTGTTTGAATGTGATGTATTAACACCCCCTGCTATTGCCCCTTCAAGATAATTTCTATTGAATATATTGTCTACCGTAAAACTAAGTTTCATGCTTTTTAAGTCAGCTTCTTTAAAAAACGGTATGTTTCTAAAATTAAACTTATGGCTTAAATTTAAATTAAACAGCCAGTATCCGCCGAGATGATAAGAACTTGTCGGATTTCCGTTTAAATCTTCAACAAATTGCTCGCCGGTATATGTTCCCGATAAATTTCCATTGATGCTAAAATAATTTTCGTCAATACCGAGATTCATAAGATGCCTCGGAATAAAAGGAACGTTTTCTCCTGATGAAATGGTTCCCATTGATGATGAAAAGCTTGATGTAAATTTTCCTGTATTTAAAGAGTAGTTTCCGTAAATATTCAAATTCTTATTGATGTCATACTGAGCTTCTAGTTGAAATCCTGTATATACAGAAGCACCACCATTATATTGATATGTGATTCCATTTGCAAAATTTAAATAAGTACCAAATGTATTAGTAAAAGATTCTTTATAAATATTAGCCGAAAGAGAAAGATTTTGAAGCCTATATCTTGTTCCCAACTCATAATCCGTAACTATTTCCGGTTTTAATGTGTTTATAGGTGTTGAATACACTAAAGTCCCTGATGAATTTGGTCCAAGACTTCCAAGCGTTGTTTCTAATTCCGTATAGTTTGGAGCTTTCATAATTCTTCCGTAAGTTGCATAAAAGTTCCAATTAGGCAATAAATTATAGCTTAATCCGACAGTCGGTTCTATTTCGGTAAAATTATCGGATACCTGCCCACCATATGGAAAGTTATAAACTGTATTTGTAGATATATTTTCATTTACATACTGATATTTAACGCCAGGTTCAATGAACAATTTGTGCGGTATAATAGCAAATCTATCTTGAGCATACAAAGCCTCCATAGATTCGCTTCCCCTCAGGTCGTTAATAGTATTATACGAAAAAACAATAGGTGCAAATGCTGTGCTGCCAACCCCCTCCGTTTTATGGAAATTTCCAAAATTTAACTGCGCGCCTAAAGTAATGATGTTTCTTGGTAACTTAATTATAAACGATGGATAATCGCCATATTGTGTAAGGCTCACCGATTTAACGTGGTTATCGGTTGCATAGGCTAACTGTTCCGGAGTAGAAAACTGATTAAGATAACTATCCGTTGTATAAGTACCTGGAGTCCAAAATCCATTACCAAAACCTAGTGTATACGGCTGCACTCCATTGATAAATATACTTGAAGGAATTGAACATTGTGAAGTGTTAAATCCGGGATTATTAGCATTATTATCATGATTATCACATGCAGGATTAATATATAAAGACTTATACATATCGTCTTCAGAATAGAAAGCTTTATTATTAAACGTTATATTTTTGTCTATGTAATCCTTCCATCCTAATATAATATAGTATTCCTGGTTGTAAGCCTGCGCATTTTCAACTGAAGTCGGCCATCCCCAGTTGTATCCAAACTGATTAAGAAGCGGAACGGGGACAAGATGAGGGTCGTTTGCATAATCATCGTTTCGCATAAAGATAAAACTTATATTAGATCTGTTTCTATTGTAAGGTTTTATTAAAGAAAAATAATATGAGTGGTTTCTATTAGGATAGCTTGAACCGTCATACCAGTTGTTTGCGTCGTCGTGTTCGACTCTTAAATACATTCTTATGCCTTCCCATAACTTACCGGTATTCAAAGCAAAACCATAAGTCCTCGTGGCAAAAGAACCGTATCCGCCGAATATTGAGGCGCTAAATTTGCTTGAAGGCATAACAGGTTGATAGCCTATTTGACCTCCTAATGAATCAAAAGTATCCACGCTTGGATTATTAACGCCGTAGCTGATATTAACGCCTGAAACATCTCCCAACGTAAAAGGAACATTGTTCCTGATGTCCATATAATTGCTTGAGTCGCCGTCAAACATGTTGTTAATAGGTATCCCGTCAAAAGTTTGCGATACTTCACCTGTCCCAAACCCTCTCAACTCGACCCTTGACCTAATATTATTTGGCCCGCTCGTGCTAGCATGGATTGAAGGAGCGACATTTAAAAGGCTTTCAAAGCTGGTCATGGGATTGGTCATTCTTTTAATAGTTTTCTTTTTAATCTTTGAAACCGTAAACGGCGTTCTTTTAACCTTTACTTTTTTTGTGATTGCTTTAATTGAAATTACCCCAGCTTCAGCATTTGGAGTAAGTCCGTAAACTGCGGACATTAGAGTTAGAATAAATATACCGATAATTATTCTAACGTCCGGCAGTTTAGCCCTCCTTTGATATGACGCATGTTTTTGTTTCTCCATTTTTTCCTCCATTTTTTTACTTATAATTATATTTTGGGAATATTATATCAATCTAATGTTGCATATTTATTACAGTATTGTTAAATTTTGTTACAATAATGTTACATTTTTGTAACAAAATAAATTCTTACGGAGAACTATTGGATTGTCAAATTGATATATCAATATATAGATATAGATATAGATATAGATAATAATCTAAAAAAAATATAAACTTAAAAATAGAAAGATTCTTGGAAGATTTTTAAATTTAATTATAAAAATCAATGAATTAATTAATCTTTAATTTTTGAAAAATATTAATTAAAATATTTGTTTAAAAATAATTATAATTTAATTTTAGTCTAAATTTGGGAAAGATCTAATGTAAATTATATTGAGCAAATTTATTGTAATTTGCTCAATATATAATTATTTGACATTTAACAGCGATTTATTTCATCTTAAGATTAAGATTTCTTTGCATTTTTCTTTTTTTCAACTAATTTAAGCGCGGTTTTAAACAATTTATCGGACGGCGAGAGTTTAACGGCTGTTTTAAGGTCTGCAATAGACGGATTAAGTTCATTTAGTCCATACTCTGCTCTGCCTTTAACAAAATAGCCGAACGCATTTTTAGGATTATTTGCTACAACTTTTTTTGAATAATAAATTGCAGGTTTGAATTTATTAATATTCTCATAGCTGATAGCGGCGTTAATCATTAAATCATCTGTTAAATGTTTCTTATTGGCAAATGCTAAACCTTTTTTATAATTATTAATCGCATCTTTAATATTTTTCTTTTTTAGTTGCCTGTTTCCTGCTAAAAGATAATTTACCCCGATATTATTCTTTATAACTTTTATAAAATTTTCCGTTTTTTTATCGTTGCCGCCTTTTTTATTTACTTTGGTTATAATTAGGGCAAGGGATTTTTTAAAGTAATAATTGCTTTTTTTATACTTTTTTAAAAATTGAAGGATATTGCCGTTCAACTGAAGAGTGTAAGGATTTTTATTTTCTTTAAGAGATGTTTCTGCGAATTTCAGAGCCGAATTATATTTTTTTATTTTTAAAAATCCCACTGCTTTGTTATAATTTAGCTGCCATTTTGAAACTGCATAAGCAGGAGTTTGAAATAAAATTATTGAAATCCCTAAAACCGCAACCAAAGAAAATACGGCATAATATAATGAAACCAAATTTAAATACGATTTTTGCACATTGCCCTCCTGTTTTTTTATTTTATTTTATTTTAATTTAATAATTGTTGTAATTCTTTAATTTCTTAATTTTTGCTTAATTTTAATATTTTAATATGGATAAAAATAAGGGTAAGGGGCATAAGGCGCCCATTGCCAGTTATACCACATCCAATAATGCGGTCTTAACTGATAGCCTCTTTGTAATGCACGATGCTGTTTTTTTCTTATGCCTGTTTTTAGCATATAGTCAAGGACTATTGCTGTTATCCCGTCTCTATGAAGTTTAATTATTTCTCTTGCCGTTAAATAGAATACTTCATGGGAGGCTCTAATTTTTTTTATTATCGTTTCATTCGGCACGCGTTCTTTGCATAGCTTAATTATTTCAGATAAAGCTAAAGGCGGCGGTGTAGGTTTAACATAATATGCACAGCCGCTAAAAATAAAACTAACAAATAATATTACTGAAAATACAATAATTATTTTCATATTAGATTTTTTTAATTTCATAAATTTCATAAATAAATCCCTTCCAGTTTTTATTTCAATAGAAATTTAAACAATTTAATTAGTATTAATTATTATATTTTAATATTTTATTCATATTTTATATATTTATCTTCCCATTTCATTTATTATTAATTAAATTTATTTTGTTTTTATTTTGTTTATTTTACCTGTTATCTATTTATTTATATATTTATTTATCTATTTATCTATGCAGCTTATCTATGCAGCTTATCTATGCAGCAGCTTATCTATGCAATTTAAATCTTATCCATATACTGAACTGCAATATTCTGTTTCTGAGTTTTTTAGGCGGCATTGGATAATTTGCCAATTCAAGTGTTTTAATTGCACCGCTGTTTAATAAAGAAAATTGAGAGGCGCGAATAATTTTTATCTTACTGATTGCCCCGTTATAGTATGTAAAAAGAACCTTGACTTTACCCTGCATACGCATAGCTTTAGCCGCGGAAGGATACACAAGGGATGACTTAATTTTTTGTCTTATCTCCCCCGTAAGCATCGCTATAAGCGACGGATTGATAGGACCGTGTTCAACGACCGGCGTCGGTCTTGGTGACGGCGGTACTATTTCATGCACTGCAGGTGACGGCGGAACGTTTTTTACATGAACTGCTTTAAAAACTTTTTGAGCGACATGCTTTACGACATGAGGCTTAGGGTGCGGTATTGGCGTAGGCTTAGGTTTAACAACAGGTCTCGGCTTCGGCGGCGTAGGCTTTGGTTTAGGTTTAACTATAGGCTTCGGCGGCGTAGGAATAGCCGCAAGCGATATCATTATTGGCTTTTGTGGTATCGGCACATATTTAGGCATATGAGACAATATTAATATCGCAGCTGCTACCAGCACAAGCTCTAAAACAGCGCCCAAAAGTATTGCATAACCGAAGGGAATCTTATTGTAGCCGTCATTGTGACTATTATTATTAAAAGATGAATTATTAATATAATCTTCCATTTAAGACCTCGAAGCAGCAATGCCTATTTTGCTTACGCCTGCTTTCTTGCAAGCGCTCATTACCGAAACAAGATGCTGGAGCGACACTTTTTTAGAGCCTGCTATAGTCACTACTGTTTTTTTCGGGTTATGGCTTCTAAGTAAAGATGTAAGTTCATTTAATGTTAAAACCTTTCCTTTAACTTTAATAGTGCCGTTTTTAAAAAGAGAAATAAGCACTTTAGGGTGAGGCATTTCTTGCACGGCGCTTGCATGAGGAATTTGCGAAGCTATTCCTGAAGACGGTATCATTCTTAACATTATTAGTGCAAAAAAAACCACTAAAAACAGCATGATGTCTATCATAGGAATAATTACAATCTTCGCTTTTTTGCTTTCTCCTCCCATATAGCTGTAATTACCCATTTACAACCTCCCCTTCCCCTTTAACAGGAAACGGATTTTTAATCAATGGATTTGCATTCCGTTCTTTTTCAGCTGTTTTACTGCGGCTTAATCCAATATCCGTTAATTCTTTGTCGCCTTTTGAGCATGGTCTTTCTAAACGATTAACTAACATTATTTTAATTGTTTCCATTTGATGAATAATTAGACGCGCCCAGTTATTCAAACCGTTATAGAATACGAGACCGATAATGGCAACGAATAAACCTGCTCCCGTTGTAACTAACGCCTCGGCAACACCGCCTGTAACTTTAAGCGGAGCGCTGCCTGGCGCCCCTAAGACAGAAAATGCTGTAAACATACCTATAATTGTACCTAAAAGACCTAAAAGCGGAGCTAAAGTTACGATTGAATCTAAAATCCAGAGTCTTTTGTCTATTGACGGAGATTGCCATAATATCTCCTCTTCAAGCAGTCTGTCTAAATGGTCATGACTTCTTACTTCGGGAAATTTTAGAGCAATATTTAAAACTTTAGACTGCGGTATATTGTCGGATGAAGATACAAGCTCTGTTAGGATTTTATTGTCTATTGTCTTAAGTTCGGACACTTTTGATGTTATTTCATACCCTTTGTTAATTATTTTGTTTAAATACCAAGTGCGCTCAATGATTACGGCTAAAGCAACAAGAAGCACTATCATAATAAGATATAGTACGCCTCCTGAAACTGAAGCAATGTGAACTATATAATTTAAATTCATTTTTTCTCCTTATTAATAATTATCGTTATATTATTACTTTATTTTTAAACTTACACTTTTTTATAAGTTATAAACTAAAAATTTAATAATTTATTTATTATTCTTATTTATTATACTCATTTATTGTTGCATTATTATGACGTTTAGGTTAAATTTTTGTAATATAACTTAATTACTCTTTAATAACCGTAAATTGTTAAATTAAACCTGTATGAATAAAAATAACAACAAAACTTTTATGACAAGCTCACATCATTCTTTCTAAATAAAAACATCTTCAAATCCGTTTGCGTATTTATCTCTGTCGGTTAAAGGGTCTATTCCCCATAAGTTTTCAACATATTTAAGTATGGATGTATGCTCATGCCTTACATTAGAAATATAGCCTTTTTTTGCAAAAGGAGAAATTATAATACATCCTACTCTTAATCCAAGACCGTAATAATCAACAATCGGCGGTACAACATGGTCATAAAATCCTCCGCATTCATCCCAGTTTAAAAATATTACCGATTTTGAAAACAGCGGACTTTTTCTTAACGCCTCAATTCTACTTACCGTATAAATCATTCCTGTTTTTACGTCTGCGGGCGGGTGTTCCGAGTGTTTAAAGTCAGGCACGAGCCAGCTAAACTTTGGGAGGGTTTCTTTTTTAATATCCTCAAAATATTCTGCCGCAGGTCTTATCTTATTCCATAATTTTTTATTTTTCATAAAGCTTTCAAACCATATAACGGGAACCCAATGATGGATATACTTTTTAGGATTAGGCCAGCCTTCAACATATATCTTCCATGAAATTTTAGCCTCTTCAAGCTTGTTAAAAATAGTAGGAAATTCATACGGCTTTTTTGGTTTCATATCCGTTATATGTCCGTTAGATTGCGCTGCAATCTGGTAAAGCCTGTTGGGCTGGGTAGGAGCCATTATAGAATGAAAATAATTCTGGCATAGCGTATAATTTTTTGCGTAATAATAATAAGGAGTAAGTGCTTTTTTTGTGTCGTAATAACCCATTATTACTTTATAATCGTCTATAGGCTGATTGATCCCGTTTAAAAAATAACCGTCCATTTTCCCTTTATTGTAAATGGTGTGCAATGCTCTCCATGAGTGATTGGGGTCAACATGATTCGGGGTTACATACTGAAATCCGAGATTATACGGTTTAATGCTTCCGCCCATGCCATCCGTTATACCGAGTTCTAATACCCTTTTCGGCTGACCGTTTATAGTAGCGTCCATCATACCGAAATAATGGTCAAAACTTCTGTTTTCCTGCATTATTAAAACTACATGCTCCGGTTTTTTAAATTTTGATTTAGCCGTATCGGTTTCAGCGTCATTCATTTTGGCATTCGCATTTTTTGTAATTAAATTATCGGCTACAACACTGCCTAATAAACCAGCGGCTCCAATTTTTATAAAATCTCTTCTATTCATGATAAACTCCATATTAAAATTAAAATTAATTTTAATTAAACCAATAACATAGACTATTGCCAATATATATCTAATATTGCATTGCGTTAATTTATTTAATTAGTAAATTATTTAAATTTAATAAATAGATTAATTAATTAATTAATAAATAAATATAAATAAATGGTTTTTAAGTTACTATTGCTGCTAATTAACAAATCAATTAATAAATGAATAAATAAACGTTTTTTTTAAGTTACTATTACTGCAATTTATAAATAGACCTCTTCCTTTATATATTTTATATATATTTTTCTTATTATATTAGCACATCAATGTTAAGGTTTTATTACAGAATTGTTAAATATTTATTAAGGTTTTGTTACGGTTTTGTAATAATTGTAAATAATTGCATCAGATTAAGTTATTGAACTATAATTTTAAATAAATTACAACTTATATGCTTAAAATATTACAGGACGGTTGGAATATTCAGGATATTCAAGATATTACGGAGGGGAAATATTGTTTTGAACTTATTTTATTATTTTATATTTTTCTTTCAATAATGCTGCAATTCTTTCTTCAATTTCGTCTCTTACCGCCCTGAAAGCTTTTAATTTATCATCATTATCTCCGATAACGCCTGCAGGGTCAATTAAATCCCAGTGCAGTTTTATATTGTTTGAAGTAATTAACGGACAATTATCTCTTGCATCGCCGCAAAGAGTTATTACATAATCAAAAATATTTAAATCAAAAACATCCATGGATTTTGATTTTTGCTTACTTATGTCTATATTTTTCTCAAACATAACACCTATCGCGAAAGGATTAACGGGCTTTGGATTAACGCCTGCGCTGGATATATTTAAATCAGCTATTTTGTATTTTTCACCGTAAAATTTAGCAAATCCTTCCGCCATTTGTGATCTTGCAGAATTTCCCGTACATATAAAAATAATATTCATAATTTACCTCAATTTTTTATTTAAAATTTTATTTAAAATTTTTAGTTATTTTATTTATTTTTAAATTGTTTATATTCTATATCTTAGAAATTGATTTCTTAATATTGTAAATTAACACTCCTTCGTTCGTTGTAAGATTTGATAATCTGTGTAACATTCACTAATTTCATTTATTTATTCTTAAAATTTTTATTAATTGTTTTAATTATTAATTAAATGTTCTTTATCATTTAAACATTTATAATTTAAATGAATTTTTTAAAAATTTTTCTATATTTTTATAATTTATTTCATATGGATATTGCTCAAAAAATAAAGAAGGCAGATTAAACTTTTCTTTAATCACATTTAAATATTTTAATTCCTGATTAATTTTGTCTTTAAAAAATTTTATTGATTTAAGTTTTTCATTTAAAAGATAATTAATACTTAAAAACGATACGTCTATGCCTGCTCCTTTCAAATCATTATATGCTCTGTAAGCTTCTTCAATAGGAGTAAATTCAGGATACAGCACTAAAGAAAAATATGTTTTTTCTTTATCTTTTATAGTATTAATCAAAAATTCAAGTTCTTCATCTTTGGCGCTATTATTATTCTTATTTTCTTTCTGATATTCAAAGGCTAAAAACAACAGTCTTAAGGCATGTCCCGTTGGAGCAGTGTCAAAAATAATATAATCAAATTCATCTTTTAATCCATCATATGCATTATTTTGAATATTATTATTTATTTTTATATTTAGATTTAAATTGCCTCCGGCATTGATGTTTATATCGGCATTAGTATTTTCTTTTATATTATTTTTTCCGTACCCTAATTTAAAATAATTATAAAACTTTTTAAAATAGGCTATTTCAAGGGTGCATGGAGAATTAAGCTCTTCTTCTAAAACCTTAAGGGAATCTGCATTGTTTGAGACTTTTTGAAAAAATTGCAATGTATCTGCCTTATAATCACTCAAAGCCGATTCCGGCGATATTACCGAAAGAAATAAATTTTTGTTTTCAACCTGAACAGGTTCTTCACTGACTGATTCAACGCCCATAATTTTACCTATATGACTTGCGGGGTCAACCGACACAACCAATGTTTTTTTATTTTTATATTTGGATAAATATAAACCAGTTAAAAGAGAAACGGTAGATTTTCCTGTTCCGCCTTTTCCTATAAAGAAAATAAATTTTGCTGAATTTATTGCATCGCTATTTATTTTATTAATTAAATCAGAGTTATTTTTATTAAAGCTTTGCAAATCACTGATAGCGCTATTATTATTGTTAATTATATTGTGATCACCGCCGGCATTATTATTGTCGTCGCTATTAAAAAATTTATCAAAATATTTTACGGCATAATTTTTATCTTCCATTAATATAAATTTTTTTAAAGAATCTAAACCTTTAATTTCCTCAGGCATTAAATAATATTTCTTTATTTTATAACCGGTTTCTTTCGCCTGCTCAATTATTTTTTCATTAAGTTTATACTGCTCTTCAAATATATTAAATTTAGCAAGCTTATCGGGTAAAACCTGATTAATTAATATTTCAATATTTGTAATGCCGATACTTTTAATTTCTTCAATAGAACGTAAGGTTTCATAAAACGACAGCTCTTGAGGACGCATAACGAATAAAAAATTAGTCGCGCTTTTATCTGTTAATATCTTTAATGCTTTATTGTATATCTCTATAGAACCTTCAAGGTTTGCAACAGGTCCCATACAAGTCCTTCCTTCGCCTTTTTTAACCTCTTCAATATAAGTAGTCCATTTTAGCGGAAGGCTCATAAGTCTTAAAGTATGACCGGTAGGAGCCGTATCAAAAATTATTACGTCAAAATCTTTTCTCGCAATAAAACCCGTAAAAGAATCAAAACTTGCAATTTCTTCAGTACACGGAGATTTAAACTCTTCCTCAATCATAGATACAACATCATTATCTAAGCCTTCAATTGAATCGCCTAATACTTTAGCCCTATATTTCTCCAATGAATCTGCCGCATTTATCTCTGAAGCATATAAATTGTCTACTCCTTTTATTTTTGTTTCTTCTTCTTTAAGATTTTGTTCAAATATATCGGAAAGATTTGAAGCAGGGTCTGTAGACACTATCAAAGTTTTTTTGCCGTTCAATGCAAGATTTAAAGCCGTCGCAGATGAAATAGTCGTTTTGCCTACTCCGCCTTTTCCTGAAAAAAACATATATTTCATAATAGTTGATACCGTTAGTTTAAATCTATAAAAATTAAATATATAAAAATCTATAAATCTAAACTTAAACGCCTCCTTTGATAACTACTTTTTAATTAATAAGTTTATTTTTAAATTCTGAAATTTTAAAATAAAATAAATTTCTATCTTGACCTTTTTCTTTTTAATTAATAAATTAATTAAAAAATTTTAAAATCAATATAAATCCTGCATTGGCTCTAAATATTTATTTATTAAAAATCAGGCAAAAAACAATGCCTATATTTTATATCCACTATTTTGAGATTAGTGAAGATTTTAATATTTCTGCATATAGTTCCCCTTCTTCTGGATATCTTCCTCGGGTTAAAAGTTCTCCGTTTAATATGCAAACAGGCAAGCTTGCTTTTCCTTCTTTTTGGATTATAGATCTAACTGCGTTATTAGATAAAAATTCTTTTGGTTCGTTAGATATGCTATGCCTTTTTATTTTAATTTTATCGCCGAAATCATTTTTTAATTTATTTAAAATATCATTGATTTTTATCAATTTCATATCAGGGCTTGGACCGCAAACTCCGGTTGAACAACATAAAGCAGGATCGTAAATCTCTAAAACTATTGAATTTTCCATAAGTTGTACCTCCATTTATAATAATTAAATAGACTTTAAATAATTAAAAATTATACTAATTTTAATTTATAAAAAACTTCTGATTTTTTTATACATATCTTTTTTATATACATAATGGATTAAATGGCTAATTGATTGAATAACCAATAATATTTCTACATTTCCAGAAAAATAAAAATATTACATACAAAATACCTGATAAAAAAATTTAAGATATTAAATTTAATAAAATATGATAATTATTAATAATATAATATAGATAAAATTAATAAAATAAAATTCAAAAAATAAAAGTAACCGTCATATTTTATTTTTTGCAAATATCGTTAAAACATTCTTCGGGATTTCCGTTGCAGCAGCTTTCGGTTAAATAGCTTATAAGCTTATTTACAGATTCAAAATTAGCCGAATAAATTATAAACCTTGACTGCTTCACAAATAAAACAATGTTTGCCTGACTTAATTTTGATAGATGAAATGATAATGTGCTCATAGGCATATTTAAACTTTTGGACATTTCTGTAACAGTTAAACCTGAGTGTCCGGCTTTAACAAGCATGCGAAATATTTTAAGCCTGCTTTCATTAGAAAGAGCTTCTAATGCTTCAATTATAAATTTTACTTCTGCCGCATTATAATTTTCATTTTCATTTTTGTTGTCTTTATCATTCGCATTCATATTTAAGTTTTTAATTTCTTTATTATTTATTTTTATTATTTCCATATTTCCAGAATATTAAAAATATTACATAATGTCAAGTATTTTTTTAACTCCGTCTAAAAACTAAAAAAACCGGGCGGAAGATTGCAATTTGTCTCGTCTGCCTTTAATTTCCGTAACAGGGGTCTAATCAAAATGTAATACAGATTTTGATAAAAATTTAATCAATTTTTAATATTTCCTTCATAATTCTTTAATAATTATATTATATAATTTTTTTTTAATTGCTTTAAAAAATTAATGATATAATTATAAGGAGATAATTAAGAATGCAAAATCAAGCAAAGGATGAAATTATGGAATTTTCCGTGTCTGCCGAAAAATATTTTGATTCAAGATTTGACAATCAGGAAAAGTATATTATTGCCAGATTTGAAAAAGTTGACATTAAATTAGACGGTCTAGATGCTAAAATTAACTTTAAGTTTGAAACTTTAGATAAAAAGATTGATTCAGTTAGAGCAGAACTGAATGTTAAAATTGATGCTTTAGATAATAAATTTGAAACAAAGTTTGAAATATTAGATAAAAAGATTGATTCAGTTAGAGCAGAACTGAATGTTAAAATTGATGCTTTAGATAATAAATTTGAAACAAAGTTTGAAACTTTAGATAAAAAGATTGATTCAGTTAGAGCAGAACTGAATGTTAAAATTGATGCTTTAGATAATAAATTTGAAACAAAGTTCGAAATGTTAGATAAAAAGATTGACGCTTTAAATGAGAAAATTAATTTCAACACCAAGTTGACATTAGGCTTTCTAAGCATTATGCTAACTATTATAATTGCGCTTCATTTCATACGTTAGTAAACCCACATAGATGCAATTGTTTTAATTATAAAAAACAAATCAATCAAAAAAATTAATATCCCCACGATTATAATCGTGGGGATATTATACTATTATAGCCTATAGCATGAAAGAAAGAGCTTTTTGCATTTAAATTTTGATCAATATTTTTAAACCAATTAATTTAATTATTTATATTTATTTGTTTTTTTCTTTTTTCTTAATTTCATATTGTTTCCACATAGAATAAATAGCAGGCAGCATCAATAAATTTAGTATAGTTGCGGTAATCATTCCTCCTATCATCGGAGCAGCTATAAATTTTGTAGTTCTTGCGCCTGCTCCGTAAGCAAACATTGCGGGCAAAAGACCGAAAATTATCGCAAATGATGTCATAACAACAGGTCTTAGCCTTTTTATAGCTCCGGTAGCGCTAATATCTTCTATATCTTGTTTACTTAATTTTTTATAATTTCCCTCATGTTTTTCCTGCGTATCCTGCGTGTTTTGCGTATCTCGCATGACCTCTATGTTCTGCGTATTCTGTATTTTATCGTCCGGAGGAAAAGCGTCATTTATTTTTTTATGCACCATGCTTACATCTGAAATTCCGGAACTTTCTAAATCTTCTAATGCCGTTACCGCCGCTATTTCTCTTTCTTTAAACATACTGTCCAAAACGGTAATCATGACCATTCCAATTTCTGTTGAAACGCCGATAAGCGCAATAAAACCCACCCATACCGCAATACTTAAAGTTATATGCATCAGATAAATATAAAAAAACCCTCCTATCAGCGCAAAAGGCACTGACAACATAACTATCAGCGACAACGGGATTGATTTAAAGTTTAAATATATAAGCAAAAATATAATCAGTATAGTAAGAGGAATGATTAACAATAATTTTTTATTTGCGTTTTGAAGCGATTTGTATTCTCCTGAGAAAACAATATGGTATCCTGCAGGCAAATGCACCATTTTTGATATCATTTTTTTTGCGGTTTTGACCCAGCCTACCATATTTTTAGTCTTTAATGTTATGTCTATAATATCATCCGGAATACCCCCCTGCGAAGAGACAAAATCCGGACCGACAATATATTTTACATTAGCTGCTTCTTTTAACGGGATATATGGACCGTTTTTAGTTTTAACTAAAATATTTCGAATTGCCGATAATGAATTTCTGTATGCATAAGGATATCTTACAGACAAAGGATATCTAGCCAATCCGTTATATAAAGTAGTAATAGTTTTTCCTCCAATCGACGCATCCACCGCATCGTCAATTTCTTTTAGCGTCATACCGTAAAATCCCATTTTAATATAATCAGGACTTATTTCAATGTAAGGTCTGTTGTTAATCCTATTTGCAAAGGCGCTCTGCGTTCCTTTTACCATATAAAGAGCGGAAGCGATTTTTGCCGAAATATTCTGCAATATATTGACATTTGAGCCGTAAACTTTTATGCCTATGGGAGTGCGCAGCCCGGCAGACGTCATTTCTATTCTATTTTTGATCGGCATAGTCCATACATTGACAAGTCCCGGGATGTTTAACGCTTTGTTTAATTTACTTATTAATTTTGTTACAGTCATTCCATTAGGCCATGTTGCGCGTCTTGTCAAATTTATTACGGTCTCCGTCATCGAAAGTCCTGCAGGATCTAAAGCCGTATCGGCTCTGCCTGCTTTTGCCGTAACCATTTTAACTTCAGGAAAACTTTTAATTATTCTGTCTTCAATTTGTATCAATTTTAGAGCGTCTGTTCCCGAATAACCGGGCAATGCGGAAGGCATATATAATAAAGTCCCTTCATTTAACGGCGGCATAAATTCCGAACCTATTCTTGTATAAACAAAATAAGTCATGACCATTAAAATTAAAATTAAACCTATAAATATATATTTATAAAGCATAACAAATTTTAAAACAGGCTTATAAATATAAGCCAAAAATCTATTAACGGGATTTTTATCTATCGGTTTTATCTTACCTTTTATCAAATGAACCATAAGTATCGGAACTAAAGTAACGGATATTAAAGCGGCAAAAAGCATCGAAAAGGTTTTTGTGTAAGCTAAAGGCTTAAATAAAGCTCCGACTTCCCCGGATAAATAAAAAATAGGCAAAAATCCTGCGGCTATAATTATCAAAGAAAAAAACAACGGTTTGCCCATTTCTTTTGCCGATTCTGCAATATAAACTTTTTTTGCTTTCTTTTTGTCTTTAATCGCTTTTATATGTTCAGGAACCGAATCAGGATTATGCTCAAGTCTTTCTATATAAGAATGTGCGTTTTCAATCATAACTATACTGGAATCAACCATTGCGCCGACTGCAAGAGCAATACCCGATAAAGACATGATATTTGCGCTTATATGCAATAAATACATTGCCAAAAAAGCGCCTAATATTGCAAACGGCATCATGATTATCACTACTAATGCAGACCTGAAATGAAACAGGAAAATAATACAGACGAGCATAACTATAATTATTATCTCTAAAAGCGTGGTTTTAAGTGTATTTATAGACCTGTGGATTAAAGTAGATTCATCGTAAGTCGTGATAATTCTAACTCCTTTGGGGAGAGAAGGCTCCAAAGATTTAATTTTCTTTTTAACGGCATTAATTACATTTAAAGTATTGGCTCCCTGCTGCATAATAACAACGCCGCCTATTATCTGTCCATTGCCGTTCAAATCGGAATACGATCTTTGCGAGGCAGGCACTTTTTCTACAGAGCCTATATTTTTTACAAGAATAGGTACATGATTTGCGGTTTGTCCGACTACTATATTTCTTATTTCTTTTAATGTATGCAGATAGCCTTTTACAAACACAATATGTTCAGCGCCCGAAGAAGAATCTATAACTCTCGCTCCTATATCGTTATTAGATGATTTTATATAGCTTGTAATCTGTTGAATAGAAATATTGTAATATTGAAGCGCCCTAGGATTTAACGTAACCTGATATTCTTTTTTAAAACCGCCGTAAGTCGCAACCTGAGCAACACCGTGAACCGATTCTAAAGCATACCTTAAATAATATTGCTGGATAGTTCTTAGCTGTTCTAAATTTTCGTTATGATTCTTGTCAATTAACCCATACATATAAACCCAGCCCATAGCATTGGCATAAGGACCTAATACCGGGATTACTCCCGGGGGCAGTAATGTTTTAATCTGATTCATATAAGCTAAAATCTGGGCTCTTGCCCATGAAATGCTTGTTCCTCTGTTAAACACGACAGTCACAAACGATGAACCGTACATAGAAGTTCCTCTCACTTCTTTAACTTTAGGAGCAGACAGAAGATAAGACTCTATAGGATAAGTTACTCTTAAATTAATAAGATTCGGCGGTTCGCCTGACCAATTTGTTTGTATAATGACTTCTGTAGGCGCAATATCGGGAAGTGCATTTAATCTTATATTTTTAACGGCCATTATGCCGAAAAATCCTAAAAATAGCATAAAAATAAGTACTATAAATTGATTTTCTATGCAATAATCTATTAATTTTTTAATCATTATATATAAACCTCAAAATTTAATAAATTTAATATTTATTTATGTTACATGCCTGGCATTCCTGCCATTGAATTTACCGACTGCTTCAAGTTTGCATCGGATGAAATCAAAAAAGTACCTGAGGTTACAATTCTTTCTCCTGCTTTTAAACCGCTTATTACAGGATAATAATTGCCCCATCTTTTACCCAGAACAACTTTTTTTGCAGGCGCAAAATAACCTTTGCCGTTATATATAAAAACAACCGGTTTAATTCCCGTCCATAAAACCGAAGATGATTTTATCGACAATTTATGCATCGGTTTCATTATTAATTCAGTGTTTCCAAACATACCGGGACGCAATAGTCCTTGTCTATTATTAAAAACAATTCTTGCTTCCGTAACCCTTGCGCGAGATTTTAAATACGGATATATAAATGATACTTTTCCGTTAAAAATTTTTCCGGGGTAAGCTGAAAATTCAACTGATACATTGCTGTCTTTATTGACAAATTTTAAATCGCTTCCATAAATAGATACATTCATCCATAATTTATTTAAACCTGCTAACTTAAATAATGTCTGCCCGCGGGTAAAATGCTGCCCTGAATAAACATATTTTTTTAATAAAATGCCTGACATATTTGAATAAATAGTAATATCAGACTTTGTATAAACACCGTCTTTTATTTCTTGTATCTGCTTTTTTGATATACCTCCGTATAGCTCAAGCCTTTTTTCGGCAGCTCTGTAATAACTTTTGCTTTCCGAAATACTAAATTTATAATTTGATTTTTTAGCATTTTTATAATTTTTATAGGATAAAAAAAGATTTTTTTCTGCATTAAAAATAGACGGACTGTAAATCTTAAACAGTTTCTTGCCGGCATATATTTTCATTCCGGTTTTGTTTGCATAAAGCTTTGTTATATATCCGCTATATCTTAATGATATTTTTTTAATAAGCGGTTCTGCGATCGTCAGTTCGCCGATTGATCTTATAACAGGGCTTATTTTTCTGTATTTAACCGTGCCTACGGTTATCCCGTAAAGCTGCCTTTGTCTTGAACTTACAAAAACTCCCTTTTTTAAAGGCATTGCCATTTTTTTCGACATTTTTTTCGGCGGCTTATTATTATTGCTTTTATATTTATAATTAAAAAATTGAAAATAAACTGCCGATGCCGCAATGCCTATTATAAGAGCTATAATTAGACCTGCTGTATAAATAATTTTTTTCATAATATATCCTCTATATTCATTATTTTATTTTTATAATATTATTTTTATAAACATTATTTATATCTACTGTTTAGTTATAATTATTAATTTATATAAATTAATAATTTTTTTATATGCACAGAGATTAAATTCAAATAAATTAAATATTAATAAAAATTAAACCGTTAATTTTTTCCAATCATCGCATCCAAAAAAGCATTATCCTTAAAATATTCGGCTTTGTATTCATAATTTTTAAGTCTTATCAAAAGCAATTGGACAAAACTGTTTAATAATGGGAATGCCTGCGCCTTGCCCGACATAAGACTTTTAGTATACGAATTAAATAAGAGTTTTGCTTCGGGTTCGGTTATATTTTTATTGATGCCGTAAACTTTATAATCGTTTTTTATATTGCTTACGGCAGTCTTTAAATCTTGAACGATTTTTGATCGTATCCACGCATATTTATAAATAGCATTGATATTATATTTTTTTGCCTTGTTTATTTTTGGAATCTGACTTTCATTAAAATATAAGGGTAAAGTCATTGATACATCTCCTGATATAACAGGTTGAAGCGAATATCTGTCTCCATAACCTAAAGATACAGAAAAATTTGGATAATATCCTTGATTTGCTAAGTCTATGCCGAGCCGGGAAGTTTTAATATTTTCTTTTGCTTCTTTTAAATCAGGATTTAATTTATCCGCCGTCTTTATAAGATTATTAAATTTATAATCAAAAGGCGTTATTTTTCCAATAAATTCAGCTTTTTTATTTTTAAAATATTTTATCGGGAGCTCCGTAAATTTTGACAATATATATATAAATTTATTTTTTTGTTTTTTAAATAAGATTAACTTGGTTTTTATTTGATCAATTTCTAAAATGATTCTAATCGGACCTCTTGCGTTTGATCTGCCGCTTGCATAATTTCTGTCGGCATATTTTAACAACAGATTAATAAGCGTAAGGTTTTCTTTGAAAGTTTTTATATCTTTTTCCAATAAAGCAAGATTGTAATAAACATCTTTGACATTCAAAACAGTAAAAAGTTTTAAAGAAATAGTTTTATCTTTCAATGATTTATATATGGATTTCTTGATTCTGCTATTTATAAATAATTTAGCGGGGAACGGTATTGCCTGCGATGCGCTAAATTTCCAGTAGCTCATTGAATTAATGCCTATCTGCGGATTATTAAACCCGTTAGCATCGGTCATTCCGAATCCTACCGCAGGCTCGGGAAGGCTCTTTACTATTGTTATATTTTCTTTATATCCCAAGTATTGATATATGCTTGATTTTATTTCCGAATTTTTTAAAGCTTTTTTAATAAGAAATTTTAGCGGCAATAAATGTAAAGCCTTTTGTCGTTGTTTAATATTACCTGCCGAAAATGCAGATGATTGAAAAAAACCGATAAATATTAAAAACGCCATCAGAAAAATCGTGAATAAATCTATAATAAACTTTAAATTTAATTTATAATAATTCATAGTTTTAAACTCCTATCGTTTTAATTTTTAAAACAAATTTTTAATATAACTAAAGCAGTATTTGATTATTTAAAGATTAATCTATTATGCTTATTGAATAAATATACATTGAAAATAAAATTCAAGTATTATTTTATTCATAACTTAAACACATATCTTAAACTTAAGGCATAGAATAATAGCATAATTAGATAAAATTCTAGCGTATCTATTAAAGTCACTAATTAAAGTCACTAATTAAAGTCACTAATTAAAGTCACTAATTAAAGTCACTAATTAAAGTCGCTAATAAATGTCGCTGTCATTAATTAATAAACCATGTTTACTGCACGCAAGACTAAAGATTGCCTGTTAACTAAATAAGGTGGTTTTGAGGGGGGTGAGGTATATCGGAAGAAAAATGTTTACTGTATATCTTTCCTGCAAATAAAATTGTTTTAATAAAACTACCGTAATAAAATAATACCGGCCGATAAGCAGTGGGTAAATTTTGACATTCTACGCAAGTTATGTAAGATTGCAAATTTAACTTATTGGAATGCTCGGGATTGGCTTTTGAAAAAAACGGCGAACCTGTTTTTTCCATCTTTTTTATCGGCTTTCCTGTTGCCTGCCACATCTGCATAGGCATTCCGACTTGTATTGGGGTCATTATCATCGGAACATTAAATATATAGCTTATATCAGCAGCTCCGATTAGATAAAAAATCGCAATAGCGGCAAGAGGAGAAAATAAAAAAACCCTATATTTTTTATTCAAAAAACATTTATTCATTTTATTTATATATATATTATAGCGAGAGAATACCACTTACAATAGGTAATGTCAATCTATTTTTATCTCAAAATTAATACTTGACTATATGCTATTATATGCATACAATAATAACATATAGATAAATGCATATAAAGGAGAAATAATATGCGTACAACATTAAACATACCGGAGGATTTAATTAATGAAGTGCAAAAAATTTCCGGAGAAAAATCAAAAACAAAAGCTATTGTTAAAACTATGCGGGAATATATTAAACAAAAACAAAAGCTTGAACTTCTTTCTTTAAAAGGCAAAATTAATATAGATTATGATTGGGAAAAAGAAGAAGAACTGGAATTAAATTCTCAATTTAATAGAGGGAAATTTTTTGAAAAATAAACATCAATATGTATTGGTCGATACAAACATTTGGATTGAGTTTTTTAAGAAAAATTCACCGATAAGCGATAATCTTGAACTACTTATCACGAAAGATTTAGTTAAAATATGCGGGGTTGTACTATTTGAAATTTTACAAGGAATTAAATCGGATGCCGAAAAATTGAAAGTGCAGGAAATTTTATTAAATTTACCGTACATTGAAATGAACGCTAATACATGGCAAAAGTCAGCCTATATTTCTTCATCCCTTAAACATAACGGTTATACTATTCCATTTTCAGATATTTTAATTGGAGCTTTAGCAATAGAAAACGATCTTACTGTTTTCACTCTTGATAAACATTTTAAGCTAATCTCAAGGGTTAAAATTTTATAACATTTTATAATTAGGATATATCAGAAATAATATCGGTAGATATATTTAATGATTAATATTAAAATAATAATAAAAAGATTTAAAAGAATGTAATAATTGTTTATTGGTATCTTTAAAGGAATAATTTTTAAAATGCGCCGTTACTTTATTTTTAGCTATCATATTTTTTAAATCTTCGGCGTTGTTTCCTTCAAATTCTGTAAAACCTTTTCCTATAAATTCTTTAGAATGGGCATCGGATACCCCTAATGCAGGAAGACCGACCGAAGCATTCGCAAGAGAAGATAAAGCATTATAGAAAAAGGCAACTATGCTTGAATTATTTATAACTTCAATGGCATCAAAATCAAGCAAACCTAATAATTTTCGCAATGGTCTATTACCCTTTTCTTTATACGAAATAAGATAATACGGATGAGGACATATGGCAAGTCCGCCTTGTTTATGTATTTCATCAATAGTTTCTTGAGCGGTTTTGCCCGGAATAATTTTATCTTTTATAAAAAGTCCTATTACATGTCCGTTTTTTGTTGATATTTCTTCGCCTATTATAACATCTACCCCTAAAAAACAGTTTTTTTCCGCATATTCTTTCGCTTTGTGTGCCCCTTTAATTCTGTTATGATCCGTTATCGCAATAACATTTAAATTTCCGCTTGCAGCATTTACAATTTCTTCTGGGGAATTTAAACCATCGCTATAACTTGTGTGAATATGAGTATCGGATTTGGCGTAATTTTTTTTTAGCATAACTTTTATGACGATACGTAAATATAAATTTGTATTATATAGACTTACATATAATATATTGTATTATGCAATAAACAATATATATAATAATAAGATAAAAAGTTAAACTTCGGCATAATCTAAATAATATAATTTATTTTATTTATACATCACAACATATAATATTTTGCTGCAACATTGCACTTGCATTAACATACATAGTTTGGGAATGCATCATAATACATAATGTTTTACCACAACCCTATAAAGTATTCGAAAAAATGTTTTTCCGATTTTTTTATTTTTTTAATAACTGCAATGCCTTTGTAAATTTCTGTTTTATTTTCACAAACTGCATCGTAATCTATATCATTATTATTTTTTTCAAATAACAGTTTATTTGAATTATTTTCTTTATTTTCTAATTTTATTTTTTCCATTTTAAGCCTCTCGGTATATGTTTGTATTATGTATAATATAAACCTTGATTAAAATATTTAATATCTATAATAAATAAATAAATAAATAAATAAATATTTCAATTATTTATTATAGATATTAACTGTAAATTTAATTTTCTTTCACAATGAATTTTATTTTTATAAAATCATTACAAAGAGAACATTTTTTATCAAATTTAGCATAAACTTTTTCAATGTCTTTTTCCGTAACTATAACAGAAAAAGATGAATCTCCGCATCCGCATGACATATCCATTACAGCTTCTTCTTTTGGAGATTTATTTATTTTATTTTTAATCATACCTAAATATCTATTTTTTATTAAAATTGCATTATTAGAAATTTTTTTCATTATTCTTTCAATTTGTGAATTTGCATTATTAAAATCATCGTCTAACTTATTAAAATTAAAATCATTATTTAAATTCTTCAATTCTTCGCTATCCATTTTTAACCTCCTTATATAAATTTAATTATTTTAAATTTAATAACAATTTATTTAACTTAAAATTAGTTTAAATTTATTGGAAACTTATTAATGAATCCTAAAGACGTAATTTTTAATTGCTATTCGCTAATCACTAATCGCTAATGCATTGCCTAATTTGCCGTTCTACAAAAAATTTATAAAATTCTTAGCAGTACTATTTTTTATTTTATGATAACATCTATATTATATATAATTAATATTTCATTATGATGACGATTAGATTAAATTTTTGTTACAATATTATTATAATCATACTAAAATATAATATCAGGTATGTTTTGGATTGTTTTATTAATTATATAAAGCTGAAGACAGGCTTGTTGTTATAAACGGCTTACCAGGTATGTTCTGTATTTTTTTATTACTTACTTGGAGACAAAAAAATTAAAAAACAGCGATTAAATAAATAATTAAAATTTATTTAACCGCTGTTAAAAAATATCTTATAGTTATAAATAGCTTATAAAAATATTTATACGACTTATAATAAATTAAATTTGATAATTTTCACTTTTTTTATCTTCTCACTTTCAAAATTTAATAAATCAATAATCTTCTTTATAAAATTTAATTTTTGAACTTTTAAATATATCCTTATAATATAACATAACTTATAAATTATTTGATTTTACCGTACTTACTTTTATTGCAGAATGTCCTTTCATATTTAAAGATTCGGAACCTTCATCCACAAATTGATTTTCTTCACTTACTGTTGCCAGTGAAACATTTTTTGTTTCAGGCAGGGTGGCAATCGTTAAAATAGCTCCCATTACCGAAATTATAGCAAGAACTAAAAAAGTGCCCTGAATCTTTATTGTCATTAAAAGCAAAGGAAAAAGAAATGTTCCGATAAATGCCCCTGTTTTACCCGCTCCAGCTGACAAACCGTCCCCTAAACCCCTTATAGATGTCGGAAATACCTCCGCAGGGTAAATAAATGTCGTCATGTTCGGTCCAAACTCCACGAATATATAGCTTAATCCGAATATCAGCATAAAAGCAATAGGCACTAATGTATATCCCGAATAACTAACTAACGATATTATAAGATAGGCTAATCCCATGCCGATAAACCCGAATGTCTGTATAAATTTTCTTCCAAGTGTATCTAAGTTAAAGGATGCTATCCAATAAAACGGGGCGGCAAAAACTATAAAAACAATGGTTGCTAAAGCTAAACCCTGTATAAATGTTGCGTGCGGAAGAAACGATTTCATGACGAGCGGCCATGAAATTGAATTTCCATAAAATGCCCAGTCAACCAAAAACCAGCTCCCCATAGTTCCTAAAAGTCTCAGATTATACGGATATTTCAAGATATCCGTCCATTTTGCTTTTGCTTTCACATTTGCTTGCTGTTGCTGATTTTCATGTTTGACTTTAATGTTTGAACCTGTTATATCATTTATCGCTCCGACCGTATTATCCACGTTACCTTTAACAGATAGCGAAAAATGCGGCGTTTCTTTAATTTTTCTCCTCAGATAAATAACGCTTGCAGCCGGTATTGCGCCTAATCCAAGTAAAATTCTCCATGCGATATCATGCGGAACGCCAAGCATTAATATTAAGATCGCAACCATAGGACCTGCTATTAATCCAATCCCCTGCAGAGAAAACACCATACCTATTAATTTGCCTCTGTCTTTTCTATTGGAATATTCGCTCATAATAATAGCGCTTATAGGATAATCGCCGCCAATGCCTATGCCTAATATAAATCTCCATATTATAAGCTGCATAATATCCTGAGAGAAAGCAGAACCTATCGCCGCTATAGTCAATATGATTACTTCAAGACCGTAAATAGCCTTTCTTCCAAAAATATCGGAAATCCGCCCGAATACAAATGCACCCATTGCAGCGCCGATTAACGAAGTAGAACCGAGCCATGCAATTTCAATAGATGTTAGATGCCATATAGGAGTTAACAACGCTATAGTAACCCCTATAATAAATAAATCGTAGGCATCTGTAAAAAATCCCATTCCTGCTGTAAACATAGTTCTGAAATGATGCTTTGCAAGACCTACTTCGTCTACCTTATGAAGCAACTCACTCCTTAAATCTTCACTTGCATTCATAAATCCTCCCATCTTAATTTTATTTTAACTGCTATTTTTAATCCAACTTCACCATAATTACCAGCAACATGTTGATATTGCTATATTTATGAGGGCAATAAAAATATCTATGGGGATTACAAAATAAAAAAATGTAATAATATCAATGGGTTATAATTTTATAATAATAAAAATGATTAAGTGGGTTAATATGAGGATATTATACTAAAAGAAATGTTACAATTTGATGAAGATTATGTTAAATTTTTGTTACAATTTAGAAATATTATTAATTTAACTATTGTGTTATTGTGCTTTCTTTTAGGATGAGATGGGATTAGACGGCGTTAAATTTTTGTTATAATTATAATTTCGGAGATATTATTAATGTGATTTCGCCTTTTAAAAGTTCAGGGCTATTATTAAAATCAATGCGCAAAGAGCTTATATCTTTAGTTCTAATATTTTCAAAAAACTTTGTAATCTCTTTTGCATAGCATATCTTTACATTTCCAAAAATATTTTCTAAGACATCAAATAATTTTTCAATGTCTCTTGCCGCTTCAAACACGACGAAAGTTCTTCCTTCCTCTTTTAATTTAAGGAGCATATTTTTCCTTTTCCCTGGCTTTTTAGGCAAAAAACCTATAAAAGTAAATTCCGACACATCCACCCCCGATGCCGACAATGCGGCTATAACGCTGGAAGGTCCAGGAATAGGTATGACTCTTATATCTCTTTCAATACACATTCTTACAAGATATGAACCTGGGTCGGAAATAAGCGGAGTACCTGCTTCTGTTACTAATGCGGCATCGCCTGCTTTAGTAATATGCGAAACTATATTTTCCGCCGCTCCTTTTTTATTATATTCATGATATGAAATCAAACGAGATTTTATATGATATTTTGAAGTAAGTATCCTTGTTTTTCTGGTATCTTCGCACGCAATTAAACTGACTGAACGCAAAGTTTTCAAAGCTCTGATTGTGATATCTTCTAGATTGCCGATAGGAGTTGCAACAATATATAAATTATACATTATGATGATATAATAGTGAATGATTACTTAATAATATAGCTAAGCGGCCGGGATGCCTAAATACATCTCATCTCAAGACCTTACCTGCGCTTCCTCTCTCCTGCTACTCTGTCAGCCTTCTTCGACCGCCTCCTCATTAACAAGGAGGAAGAGTTGACTACTTTTCAGGATAGTCCGTATTTGCTCGCCCATCCACAGGAGCGTACTACGCAGGCATTAATATTAATATAGTAAAAGTTTAAATGATTAAATCCAGTCTCTTAAATATCTGAAATCTATGTTTATCGTCCTTTGAGAAACTTTTGCAATTAAAGGCTGCCTTCTTTTAAACTGAGACTTTTTTATTTTATTATAAACTTTATGAACAATATCTTCATCGTAACCCATAGATATAACAACTTCAGGTTTATACATTTTATCTACTAAAAGAAACATAATTTCATCGGCTAATTTATAAGTAAATCCAAGTTCTTTCTCGTCAGACTGATCTTGCCATAAGTCTGCAGACGGAGCTTTATTTATTAAGCTTTCGGGGACACCGAGATGTTTTGCAAGCTGATATATTTGCGTTTTATAAATATCTCCTATAGGATTTAAAGCTGAAGCCATATCGCCGTATATTGTTCCATAGCCTAATAAAAGTTCGGATTTATTGCTTGTGCCTAAAACCAAAGAATTTAAAATATGGGAACGGTCATATAAAATAGACATTCTTTCTCTTGCCATTTTGTTTCCCATTCTCAGTTTTAATTCATAATTACTTTCTTTAGATTTATCTTCAAAATTAAAGTTAGACTTATTGTATTCAGAATTATTATTATAATATGACTTATTGCTGCCTATCTTATCAAAATAAACATCAATCTGGTCGGTAATATCAATGATATAATGATTTATATTTAAATTTTTTACGACAAGCATTGCGTCTTCAAGACTTTTTGAAGAACTTGCTTTGTAAGGCATTAAAATAGCGGCAACATTATCACTGCCTAACGCCGAAACCGCAAGATAGCATGAAACTGCGGAATCTATTCCTCCTGATAATCCTAATACAATTTTATTAACTCCTGTTCTTTTAACTTCTTCTTTAATAAAATTTATAAGAAGTTTGTGAATATTTTTAAAATTAATTGAATCTATCACAGGTAAGTGCTGACTAATCATTGAATTGATATTTATTTTTTATAATATATTTATTATATATACTTTATATTTATATTTTATATTTATATCTATATTTAAAAATTGCCGATGAAAATTTTACATGAATTCTCATCATCGCGATAATAACATATATATTGATTTTACTGTTCAGCTTTTTATTATATTGCCTGCTTATGTTTCTTATGTTTATTGTTAATTTTTATTAAAAAAAGCGAATCAAATAATCAAATTTTGGTAAATTAAATACAGATAAATTATTTTTTACCGATGATCTATTATACTTTTAATTTCTTTTAATGTTATATCTAAATTTTCATCTCTCAGTATAGGAGTTTTAAATCTTTCATTCTTTAAGAAATCAAGATTTATTTCAATATTCAGCAATCCTTCGTCAAGATAGTCAAGGCAATAGTCTTTTTTTCCGTCCGGAGAAAATACGCATGAGCCTCCGGAAAAACCTATGCCGTCTTCAAAACCTACTCTATTTACATATATGACATAGCTTTTATAATAAAAAGCTATAACGGAAAGAAGCTCTTCCCACATCTTAACCGAGCTGAATTTATCGTTTCCTTCTTCAATTCCTCTGGCCGGAGAGGCAGAATTGATTATAATCAGTTTAGCTCCCTTGTTAACAGCAATATATGAAGAAGACAAATGCCAGGCATCTTCGCATGTTAATATTGTGGAGTTAACTCCCAGAATATTAAACACTCCAAATTCTTTACCGTGTTTGAAATACCGCATCTCTTCAAACATTCCGTATGTCGGAAGATAAACTTTTCTATGAACATGTAAAATATTGCCTCCCGATAAACAAAAAGTGCTATTGTAAAAATTATAATCTTCATCCGATTCAACAAATCCTGCAATAATTACAATTTCTTCACTTTTATCTAAAAGACTGTCTATTATATAATTATAATTATTGAATGTTTTAAAATTTACTCCGGTATTTTCGATATTTTTGCTGTTTTCTTTATTTTTACAGCTATTTTTTATATTAATGGCCACATCATAAACGGCATCTTTTAAAAAATATCCGGTCAAAGACAATTCCGGAAATATTATAAGTTTACTTCCCGCCTGCTTTGCCTCGTCTATATATTTTAGATGTTTCTCAAGATTGCAATCTAATAATCCTGGTTCGGGAGCTATTTGCGCTAAAGATAATTTAATCAAATCCATTTTCAAAGAATATAAGTTTGATTGAACTGTTAAATAGAAATTCTATTGATATTATTCCATAGTTTATTGATTTTGGTTTTTTTGCATATTCAAGCAAAAATAATTCCGATACTTTTGCAATTTTATCTATCTTTTTTCTGTCAACAGCTTCTAAAGGCGTCCCAAAATTATTTTGGAATCTTGATTTTACTTCTATAAAATATATATTATTTTTGTCTTTATCTGCTATAATATCAATTTCTCCGCATTTTTTTCTAAAATTAGCCGCTATAATTTTATAGCCTAAGTTTTCTAAAAATTCTTTAGCTATTTTTTCTCCTGCTTCTCCTTTTTTTCTGTTTAATGATTTTGCCTTCATATTCTTTTATTTTATTATTTATTATTTTTATTTCTTTTATATATTTTATATATATTGATATTATAATACAAATATATTTATTTTAAAATTATAAACTTTATCCCAAAATTGCCGATAGAAATCTTTAAAATAGCTTTAAAGTTATATAGAACATTAGATTCCCGCTTTCGCGGGAATGACACCCGATGGGTGAAAACTTAAAAACCTGCAAAGTCATTCCTGCGTGGGCAGGAAAATTTAAAAGTTTTTCTATGTATATCCGTTAATCCTAATTTTAAAATATTTTCTATATGTTCTTTTGTTGCATATCCTTTATGATTTTTAAATCCGTATCCATGATATTTTTTATCATAGTATTCTCTCATAATTTTATCTCGAGTAACCTTTGCTATTATAGAAGCGCAAGATACTGATTTTACTTTTATATCTGCTTTTATAACGGGAAATACTTTAATTTTGTCTAAATTTTTCATCTGCTTAGGAATATACGGACCGTCTATAATAACTATATCTGGTTTAACGGTTAGATTATTAAATGCTCTTTCCATAGAAAGCATAGCGGCATTTAATATATTGATTTCATCAATTTCAACATTAGATGTAGCCCCGATTGAAATAGAAATTGCGTTTTCTATTAGATAATCAAAGAAATATTCTCTTTTTTCAGGAGTTAATAGCTTAGAATCTTTAATACCGTAGGGAATTAAATTTTTATCAATAATTATTGCAGCCGATATTACGGGACCTGCCAAACAGCCTCTGCCGACCTCATCAATTCCGCAAATAACTTTCATAATTTATTTTAATTAATGCAGCATATATACAAGATTATATAATATATATATTACATAAAAAATATAAAAACTTGTTTATGATAAATAGCAGCTGCCTATCAAGAAAACAGAGCCGCTATTGATTATAATTAGTCTTTAAAAATTCAATAAAATTATATATTCTTTGCAATGTTCTTTTCTTGCCCAACGCAAAAATAACTTCGTAAATACCCGGGCTTATTTTTTCTCCCGTCAGCGCTATTCTTATAATCATAGCCTTTTCTTTGAGCGACCATTTATTTTTTAAAAAAAATTCATTGAAAGATTCTTTTATATAATTTATATATCCGGCTCCATTAAAGCTTTGGCTGTCCAAGTTTAAATTTTCAACAAAATTTATTAATGTATTTAAAAAATATATAGCATTGCTTAAAAAATTAAAGCTATTATCTTGAATATCGTTATGCTTAACGGCATAGCCGCTATTATTATCAGAATTATCAAACTCATTTAATTTAAATTTATCTATTTCGCTAATCAGGTTTTTATCGTAAATAATATTGCCGTCATTTAAATAAAATCCCATTTTTTCTTTTATTTCAATTAAGGTTTTTACTCTCGGTTTTAAAGCGTCTATTAAAATTGAAGTATTTTCGCTATAAGCTATTTTTTTATCTTTTTTATTATCTATATCTATATCATTAATCATGTCTACTAATTCTTTTGCGGTTTTCTGTTTTATATAATGAGCATTAAGCCATAATAATTTTTCTTTATTAAACACGGCGGCCGATTTGCTTATATGTTTTAAATCAAAATACTTAATCATATCTGCAATAGATAAAATCTCATCATTTCCGTGAGACCAGCCGAGTCTTACAAGATAATTTATCAGAGCTTCAGGTAAAAAACCGTCGTTTTTATATTGCATAACCGCCGTTGCGCCGTGTCTTTTAGATAATCTCTTTCCGTCATTTCCCAGAATCATTGAAACATGAGCAAATTCAGGCGGTTTGAAACCAAGAGCTTCATAGAGAAGCACCTGCTTAGGCGTATTGCTCAAATGGTCGTCTCCTCTTATAATATGAGTGATACCCATGAGAGCGTCGTCTATAACGACGGCAAAGTTATAAGTAGGGATTCCGTCTGTCCGCATAATTACAAAATCGTCAATCTCGTTATTGTTTACGGAAACAAATTGATCTCTTGTCAAATCTTTAAATTTTGTTAAATGACCGTCTTCTCTATGTGTTTTAAATCTGACTACATGGGGCAAATCGTTATTTTGTTTCTCTATCTTATCTATCGGCAAATTGCGGCATCTTCCTGAGTACATCGGTTTTTTACTTTCGGCTATAAGCTTATTTTTATCTTCTTCTAGTAATTCAACGCTGCAATAACAATTATAAGCTTTACCTTCATTTAAAAGTTTTTGGCAATATTCTTTATATATGTCTAATCTTGAGGATTGATATGAGGCAGGTTCATCAGAAACTAATCCAAGCCATTCTAAGCTTTTAATTATGTCTTCTTCATATTTTTTTAAAGATCTTTCATAATCGGTATCTTCAATTCTTAAAATAAATTTTCCAGCGTAATGTTTGGCATAAATATAATTGAATAGCGCAGTTCTAGCTCCTCCAATATGAAGATATCCAGTGGGACTCGGTGCAAATCGTGTTTTTACCATATTTTTAAGCTATATAATTAAAACTATATAAAAAATATAAAAAGTTTATTTAATATACTATATGTGTTATATTACACTAATATACAGCGATTGAGGAATACCCTACAACGCTTGAATAATCTCCTGAAGCCTCTCCTGAATTTGTGTAATTAATTAATTTCACATTGGTTTTCCCCGCCATTTTTGCGACTAATAGCATAATTGAAGCAGGAATAAATCCGCACATAGAAATTTTATTGCTAATAACTTTATTGTAAAGACCTTCGGGGTCAAGCCTAAGAATTTCGTTTATAGCTATCAAGTCTTTTATCTTTGCCTCTTCGGCGCTTTCATAATGTGTCATATCGGAACTTGCGACAATTAAAACATCATCTGTCAAGTCTAATTTTATAAGAGCGTTAAAAATAGCTCTGGCGGACTTTATTATATCGTCATATCTTATATATGAAATAACTATAGGAACTATTGAAAAATCAGATCTAAAATAATGCAGCAATGGTATTTGAACTTCGATTGAATGCTCTTTTAACTGAGCTTTATCGTCGGATTGGAACGGGCTGTCTTTTTGATTAATGATTTCATCTGCAAGAATAGAATTAACGGGTACATTAAATGCGCCAAAATTATAGCTTCCTTTGTTCATAACAGAAAAATCCAAACCTAACCCTGTATGGTTAGGACCCATAATTATTATATTCTTTTTTACGTCAATAGATGAATACCCCATTAAAGCAGTTTTCCCTGAATAAACATATCCTGCATGCGGAGAAATTATTCCAAAAGCATTAATTTTATCGTCAGAGGGGGGCACATTAAATGATTTTATAAGCGCATTTATCTGATTTATATCCGCAGGATAAAAAGAACCTGCAACTGCAGGATTACGTGTCAATTAAATCACCTTCATAATTTTAAATAGAAAATTATTTTTATTGTTTAATACAATTTATAAAAGATTAATTATTCGACATACACAAGCGTTTCATCAGGATTTGCCATATCGCCTTCTTTAACATATATTTCTTTTATGATACCATCAATAGGCGTGTGAATTTCATTTTCCATTTTCATAGCTTCTACTATTAAAACAGTATCGCCCGCATTTACGGAATCGCCTTTTTTTACCAATAATTTAGTAATTCTTCCCGGCATCGGCGCATATACGTCCCCTTCTCTTTTTGGCGAAGGACGTTTAGATCTTGCAATATTTTCGCCCACTATTTCGCCTCCGTAGCTTGGAACTACTTCCGTAAGCGATTCAATAGTTACTTCTTCCATCGTACCATCCACATTTAAAAAGAATGGTCTTTTCTGATCTGCTTTATGTCCTACGCCTGCTATTTTTATTTTATAGTTTTCACCGTGAACCGTAACGATAAATTCACTCGGTACAAGATCACCTTCTCTAAATTCTTCGGCTTCCGCAAATTCATTGGACTGAACTAATCCGTTTGACATATCTGAAGAATATTCTCCTTCGCCGTTTTGAGCGGTATAATCAGGCAATTTTCCATCTTTTCTGTCTTTAAAGAATTCAATAGAAATCTGGGGAAATAATATATAGCTCATAATATCTTCATCGCCGGCTATAAATTCTTTAATTTTATCTATATTCTGACTTAATTCAGGCGCAAGAAGATCTGCGGGTCTTACCGTTATAAATTCTTCATCGCCGAGAGCCCTTTTCCTAACATCTTCGTTTATTGCGGCAGGTGCTTTGCCGTAATAACCCTTGAGATAATTTTTTGTCTCGCTGGTTATAACTTTATATTTTTCTCCCGTAATTACATTAAGAGCCGCCTGAGTTCCAATAATCTGCGAAGTAGGAGTTACTAACGGAGGAAACCCTAAATCTTCACGAACCTGAGGAACTTCGTATAAAACTTCATCCATTTTATCAAGCGCATTTTGTTCTTTGAGCTGGTTTGCAAGGTTTGACATCATTCCGCCTGGCACTTGCGTCACAAGCACATCAGTGTTAATATTTGTATATTCGCTCTCAAAAGCTTTATATTTTTTTCTTACTATTTTAAAATAATCCGCAACTTCTTTGAGTTTTTCAAGATCAAGGTCCACATCATAACCCATTTCTGAGAGGGTAAATACCATAGATTCCGTGGGCGGATGCGATGTTCCGCAGCACATTGACGATATTGCGGTATCTATAATATCTGCTCCGCCTTCAACGGCTTTTAATAAAGACATAGGAGCAAAACCGCTTGTTGAATGCGAATGAACATGAATAGGCAGATTTACCGCATTTTTAATCATAGAGACAAGTTCGTACGCTTTCATAGGAGAAAGCAAACCTGCCATATCTTTAATACAAATTGTGTCAGCTCCCATTTCTGCAAGTTCTAATGCCATTTGAGTAAATAATTCATTTGTATGGACGGGGCTTGTCGTATAGCATATAGTTGCTTCCGCTATTTTTTTTCTTTTTTTTACGGCTTCTACCGATTTTCTGATGTTTCTAAAATCATTTAACGAATCAAATATCCTAAATACATCTATCCCGTTATTAACGCTTAAATCAATAAATTTTTCTACGACATCATCGGCATAATGACGATAACCTACTAAATTTTGTCCGCGTAAAAGCATTTGAAGACGGGAGTGTTTGTAAGATTTGCGTAATTTTTTAAGTCTTTCCCATGGGTCTTCTTTTAAAAATCTCAAACATGAATCAAAAGTCGCTCCTCCCCAAACTTCTAACGACCAGAACCCTATAGTATCAAGAACATGGGCTATTCCCGTAATATCAGGAGTAGTCATTCTTGTAGCTAACAATGACTGATGCGCATCTCTTAAGGCAACCTCCATAAAATCAACTTTTCTGATGTAATTTTCTTTTGTTTCGCTCATATTATGCCTGCTATTTTTATTAAATTATTGATCATATTTATTTATAATTTTATATTATTTATTATTAATGATATATATATTATATTATATTCCATAATATGCCGCAATAGCGGCTGAGATAGCAATAATCCTGTCGGAGGGATCCCTCTGTATTTTATAATCTCTCAGGTACTGCCTTTCTTCAATAAAATGAGTGTCAAAGTTTCCTTTTATAAAATCTTCGTCTTCTATTATTTTTAATTGAAACGGTATAGTAGTTCGTATGCCTTTTATTACAAATTCCTGCAATGCCCTTGAAGCTCTTCTTACCGTTTCATCCCATGTTCTTCCGTACACAGTCATTTTAGCAATCATTGAATCGTAAAAAGGCGGTAATATATAATCTTTATATACCGACCCGTCTATTCTTACGCCGATACCTCCGGGAGAATAATACGCAGTGATTTTTCCTGTGCTGGGAGCAAAATCTTTTCTTGGATTTTCGGCATTAATCCTGCATTCTATAGCATAGCCTCTTAACACTACATCTTCCTGTTTAATATCTAATTCTTTACCCATTGCAATTTGAATTTGTTCGCCGACTATGTCCACTCCTGTAACCATTTCGGTAACAGGATGTTCAACTTGAATTCTCGTATTCATTTCCATAAAATAATAGTTGCCGTTTTTATCCATAATATATTCTATTGTTCCTGCATTTCTATAATCACAGGCTTTAGCCGCGGCAATAGCGGATTCGCCCATTCTTTTTCTTAATTCTTCGGTTAATATAAGAGATGGAGCTATCTCGATTAATTTTTGATGTTTTCTTTGAATAGAACAATCTCTTTCGCCAAGATGTATTATATTGCCGTAATTATCTGCAAGAATTTGAAATTCTATATGATGAGGCTTATCGATATATTTTTCAATAAAAACTTCAGGATTTCCGAAAGATTTTTCTGCTTCAGATCTAGACAGCGAAAAATTTTTTTTAATGTCCTCGTCATTAAAACAAATTCTTATCCCTTTGCCGCCGCCGCCTGCGGAAGCTTTGATCATTACAGGATAACCTATGAAATGTGCAATACTCAATGCGTCTTCTTCAGATATAACTCCGCCTTCCGAACCTTCGACAACGGGAACGCCTGCTTTGCGCATAAGTTTTTTTGATTCTATTTTATCGCCCATCATTGCAATAGATTTAGCTGAGGGACCTATAAAAACAATGCCTCTTTTTTCGCAGTACGCGGGAAATTTAGCATTTTCCGATAAAAAACCGTATCCGGGATGTATCGCATCAACCCCTACGTTAACGGCAAGATCTACTATTCTATTAACATTTAAATAGCCTGAAATAGGACCGGGACCGACAAGATACGCTTCATCCGCTTTTTTAACATGCAAAGCCTGAGAATCCGCTTCGGAATAAATAGCGACTGTTTTAATGCCCAGTTCTTTACATGCTCTTATAATACGAGAAGCTATTTCTCCCCTGTTAGCTATTAATACTTTATTAAATTTTTTCATATATTATAATCCATCAAAATAAATTCAAAATAAATTAATGTTAATTAAATAGTTTAGATAAGTTGAAAAATAGAAAAATTTAATTCATTTCATATTGCTAATGAAAATAAAAAAAGGTGAATAATAATAATAAGGATGAGCAGGATAAAAATGCCTACTATACTCCCGCTATAAATCATCGCCTTTTATCACTTATCTTATATATAAGAAATTTTCCGGCAATAATAATATAACTAATATTAATAGTATTATTAATGAGATATAAAATTGAGATATTATATTATATAGATATAAATAAGATATAAAATAAATTATATTTAATTTTAAACCATTATTTTAAAAATGTCAAGAATGATGTCAATCCCTAATCCTGATTTAGGATAAAAATAACGACAAATAACAAAAAAACCTTTATAGTTTCTATGTTTACGCGATATAATATATCATAAAACTAATGAGCAAATAAGGTTAAACAAAAAACTGCCAGAATTATTAATTAATAATTATTAATCTGGGTCTCTTAAATTATTTCGATAATAGGTTAATAGGGAGCTAAACTAAACTTATATGGGACGGCCAATTTTCTAAGAAAATAAAATTGCCTTCCAGCCTTTATAATATTGCAAGACGTAAGCTTAGAATGATCGCCGCCGCAACGACACTCGAAACATTAAAATTCCGCCTAATAATAGGCTTGAATCCTTAAGAGGCGATAGAATCGGGCAGTGGAACATAAGAATAAACGATAAATGGCGTATTTGTTTTAAGTGGCAGGATACCAATGCTTACGAAGTTGAAATAACAGATTATCATTAAAGTCATTAAAGAATGGAGAATAGAATTATGAAAAATTTAAAAAATATTCATCCCGGAGATATACTTAAGGAGGATTTTTTAATACCTATGGGTATATCAGTTTATCTCCTGTCTAAACAAACAGGCCTTTCACAAACTAGGTTGAGCCAGATAACGAGAGGGAGAAGGAGCATTACCGCCGAAACGGCGTTAATGCTTGGAAAATTTTTTGATATTCCAGCCGAATTTTGGATGAATTTGCAGACACTTTATGATATAGAAGAAACGCGGAAACTGAAAGATAAAGAATTAGAATTGATAATCCCTTACCAAAAACTTAAACTTAAACAAAAAACGGCTTAAAAAAATATGCGGGGACTACCCCGCAGCGTGTATTTTAATTATTTAATCCGGCGGCGTAATATTTTTTAAAGTTATATTATTAATCACTGTCAAAAAATCTCCATAATCCCAGGTTTGCCTGTCTTTAAAAGCGGCATCAAGAATAGCAATGTATTTCTTGTCTATTAAGCCGCTATGCACTATGCACAAAGACTTTATTGAATTCACCTTTTAAACTGCCATGATTATTTGTTGAAAATTACTTATAAACTTAAAAATAAAAACATTAATAAATCATGGAAGACTATTAATTTAGAATTATCTACTCATACCGTTAATACGTTATCTATGAATTCTAAAAATAAAAAGATATATAACCGCCTGCTCAGTTCCTGAAAGCACTCACTTAGAGATATATTCCGCTTTAGGATTAAATCAGCTGCCAATCCCCAGGAAGAAAATAATAGTTTGAAAATAAAAATATAAAATAAATAATTATGAATTATAATTATAATTATAATTCATAATTATATAATCTAATTAATTTTATATATTTTTTCCAAAATATCGTGTAGTCCCCATAAAAAAAATAAGATATAGCTATATCAAGGGTTTTTGGGTTTTAGTGGTGAAGTTGGGTTAAAAATATAATTCCCGTTCATGAAGCCTTGCTATAAATAATCTTATCCCGATTAATCAATTTATTATAAGTTAAGAAAATGTAGTAGGAAGATCGCACTTTTCAAAATATAAATATTGTATTTTAGCGGCTTTGAACCGCATGAGGTGTCAAAGTCAGGAAAAACAGTTAATGGTTTTGCCTGCATACCCGTTTTCTCGCTGTGAACTACCCCGCCCTTACGGACAAAGCATCCTGTTTCAACGATAGAGATCGCTTTTTAGCATACGGCTTATTTCTAAATTCGCAGGTTAAAAGATGTTGTTAAGAAAAGAGATATCGGATTCATCTATTCTATCTGGTGCTATACCTGAAGCTTTTTTGATAATTTCATTAAAAGAATACGGGTATTCAGACGAAATTAATTTGATATTAATATCCATATCGTTAGAAATTATATATCTTGCTTTATTCCATCCGTCAGAAAATGCCTCATTAAAAACCGGTTCATATTTTAAACCAGGGTTATCTTTAAGATTTAGTGAAATTTCATTAATAGAATTAGCAATAGTGTTTTTCCAGCTATTAGTTCTTAGTTCCGGTTGATTATCCCATTTATAAAGACGAGACAGTAAATTTGCAAGATAACTTCTAAGCTCCTTATATTCTGATAGTCCCAAGTCTTTTACCTCTTCCGCCAAGTTAATATAATCTACTTCATTAAATTTACCTTTTTTAAGAAGCTCCGCATTGGTCATAGCCCAAGTGTAGTAGTCGGTATGATATAATTCGCTCAGAGTTCCGGTTGAAGATTTTTCTTTTACGTTTAACATAATTTTAATACCTCTAAAATTTAATACTTATATAAATATTTATACACCTAGTTTCAATAATAGTCAAATATATAAAACTTGCAATTATTAATTTAGAATTATCTACTCATACCGTTAATACGTTAACTATGAATTCTAAAGATAAAAAGATATATATAACCGCCTGCTCAGTTGCTGAAAGCACCCACTTAGAAATATATTCCGCCCTCGGATTAAATCCGCTGCCAATCCCCGGAAGAAAATAATAGTTTAGAGCCTGCAATAAACGCATATAAAAATCTCCCGCAGTATTTTCCAAAAAATATAGTGTAGTCCCCATAAAAAAAATAAGATATAGGAATATCAAGGGTTTTTTGGTTTTAGTGGTGAAGTTGGGTTAATTTAATCCGCCGTGTATTACTTTTTTATCTAATAATAAATAATAAATAATAAATTAAATTTATGAAAATCTGCGGTTTATTTATCGTTAGTTATTATCTGGTCTAATATAAAAATCCCAACAGCCATATAGGAATTTTCCTTTTATTGCCGGCTTCTATATCGTCCAGTATTAAATAGGCATTTTCTTTTATTTCTCTTATTTGAGAAAAATCTTTATTTTTACCGCCTATTTCGAACGTATATTTTTTATCCACAATTAAATCGCCTCTTGCCGGGTATTCCAAATCGTAAAAATATACAAGCTGGGATATTATAAATGTTTCTCTTATTGTTCCAATTTTTTGATTTTCACAATAGCAATAATTAAGATTTGTATTGTGCAGGTATATTTTTTCGGGTTTCACAAAAATAGAATCGCCCCTTGTTTTAGATTTTAATATGTTAAAGACATTTCCTAAATTTAGATAATTTATATACTGGTATAATGTTGTTCTGTCAATCTCCATTTTTTGAGCAAGTTTAGTTATATTTATTTCGAACGGTTCGGATCCGCATATTAGTTTTACTAATTTTTTAAGTTTTATAGTATTTTTTATATCTATGCCGAATACAAAAGGTAAATCGGCTTCTATTACTACATTTATCGTCTCTTCTAATTTATTAAAATATGTATTTGGATTTTCGAAATAAAACGGATAAAAGCCTTTTTGTAAGTATTCTTTTAAAAAACTTAAGGGCTTTATTTCTTGTAATATTTCGTAGGCAATATCTATATGATTATTCAAAATTTCTTCTATTTTAAACGTTTTAAATTTCTTTCCCGTTTTTAATTCTAAAAATTCCCTGAAAGATAATCCGTTTACTCTATATAACACCGCTCTTCTGCTCAAGTCTATTTTTGAATTTTCCAGAGTAATCGCCGATGAACCGGAAAAAATAATTTTTAAAGGTAAAAAATCATATATTTGTTTTAATTCTTTTTTAAAATTTGGGTATTTATGAATTTCATCAATAACTAAAATTTTCCCATCATTTTTTGCAAAACTGTCCGCTATTTCAAATAAAGAAATATCGCTTGTTTCTATACTATCTGCGCTAAAATATAATTTTTTGCCTATCGGTAAATCCAGACTTTTAAGATATTGAAGCAGGAATGTGGTTTTCCCGACCCCTCTCGGTCCTAATATTCCTATTAATTTATCATTAAAATCGACTAAATCGAAAAAGTATCTTTTGTATTTAATATCGAAATTAGAAAGAAGAGTGACAAAGCGTTCTGTGAGACTATCTAAAATATCCATATGGTTTATGACTGCAATACCCGTTAATGTTTAAGGTAACCCACAATTGTTAATTATAGTTATTATGCTATATATATCCAATATATTGAATTTAATTTGTCTATATAAATTGTAGAGTCAGTAATACATTATAATAACAAATATGTTGGATTTATTCAACATATTTTAATTAGAATTGTGACATTTTTTTTATTTCACAATATCTGCGCCAATAAAAATTAACTAATCGGGTTCGATTAATATCAAAAAAATTAATCGCTTTTAAGCGAACAGGTAACGGTCTGAATTAAAAAAATTACATCGTATTACATCATATTTAAAAGTATTTATAAGTATTTATAATTATAAATTAATGATATCTGATTTATGGGGATAATTTTAAAACTTTTGGGGTGTAGTGTATAAAGAAGGAGGAGAAGTTAGGTATATCAGACTATAAAAAATAAAGAAAAATAAAGATATCTGATTTATTTTGTAGGATTGGGATGGATTTATTTTAATGCTTTATTTTAATTTAAAAATCCTTAAATTTGGCCCCTTTATTTTAAAAATTTACTTCGTCATAATATTATAACAATAATAAGTTAAAATAATAAACATACAATTTTTTCTTTAATCCTGCGTTATAACGTTATAAAATGTTTTAGACATTTTAATGCTAAATAATACTGGATTCCCGCATACGCAGGAATGACATCCGTAGGGTGAAGGTTTAAATCCCCGCTAAGTCATTCCCGCGTAAGCGGGAAAGTTCCGAAGATAGAAATGCACGCTGTTTCTCTGTTTACAAGGCTATAGATCGAGAGCGAAGCGGTCAACCAGAATATAAATTTCTATTGCAGAATTGAGATTTTTTATCAGATTAGATATTAAAGAAAATTAATGTTATAATAAAAAAGGAGATTTGCAATGGAAGAATTAAAAAAAGAGGACGAGTATATGAATGCAAGTTTTTCCATATCGCCAGAAAAATATTTCGATACTAGATTTGATTATCAAGAAAAACTCTTTACAGAGAAGTTTAACAGCCTTCACACTCAAATAGATAGTCTATCTGAAAAGACTGATTCTGAAATCAAAGCTCTATCTGACAAAATGGATTCTCAATTTAAGGCTTCTTCTGAAAAGACTGATTCTCAATTTAAGGCTTCTTCTGAAAAGACTGATTCTGAAATCAAAGCTCTATCTGACAAAATAGATGCAGTAGATAAAAGACTTTCCATGGGGTTTAGTATAATAATAGCTATGCTTGCAATTTTAGTCGCATTGCATTTTTTTAAATAATTAACGGAAAAAATAATAAAAAAATAACATTAGTAAATTTATATTCCGGAAATCCGACAGTTAATATAAATGAGCTTACGACTGCCGAA
>SGBB01000014.1 GCA_004195025.1 Candidatus Acidulidesulfobacter diazotrophicus
TAATCTTATCCTGATTAATCAATTTATTATAAGTTAAGAAAATGTAGTAGGAAGATTGCACTTTTTTAAAATATAAATATTGTATTTTAGCGGCTTTGAGCTGTATGAGGTGTCAAAGTCAGGATAAAATTATCGTATTTAACAGCAGGGGAGACGAGGGAGTTTTTGGCGGAAAAAATGGGAATTTAGTGGTTTTGATTAAAATAAATAATGAAGAAAAAGAAAAGGAATCCTTTTTTAAAAGACTTTTTTTAAATAGAAAATAGTAAGGTTGTTATTATATTATAGACACAATTTTATATTTTCCGTTGCCGAAAGTGGTATTTTTGCCTATATGGATAACTTCTCCAAGTTTTATTATCCATAAAAACTCCGACGGAACATTTTCAAATAAAACATCACCGATAAAACCGCTTAATTTAATATGTTTTTTCTGTCTATTGGAATATCTGTCCACAGACCACCATTTTAAGTTGTTTTTCGCCTTAACGCTATAAGCCTTTTCAATATAATAATTAAAATTTATATTATTGTTGTTGTTAATATAGCCTTCTTGGCTATGATTGCTAATATCGTTATTAATACTGATATTATCGCCGTTATTAGTGTTATTGTCATTGTTTTTATTATATTCCGTTACGCAGTGAAAAAAGTTTAAATTAGATATTCTTCTTAAAATATTGCGTATAAAAATATGAAATTCTAAATTTGATATAAGTTTTTCATTAAAAATTATTCTTGTAGGTGTTATAAAATTTAACGATACCGAAAAATAACCGTTTTTTAATTTAATATCTTTATTTTTTTTTAATTGATTTTCATTATTTACGGAATTTGATGTATTTACCATATTTTCAACAAAATCATTTATAGTATAATAATTTGATAGCGCAACGAGCTCTCCTTCTTTATAATTATAAAGTTTTTCATTATTTTTATCATTTATAATATTGAACAGCATAAATTTTCCTCTTTTCATTTTGCCTATTCCTTTTCTGCCTGCTAAGCCGAAAGAATATGCAAAATAAGGAAATAAAAATATTGCCTGCCCGATTAAAATTAATGAAAATTTTATTATTTCATTTTTTTTATAAAAATTTTTAGTTTCCAAAGGAGCTTCTATAATATAAGGATGAGGAACGGCAGAATAGTTTTTTAATCTCGATGAATTTGACGGCGGAGGAGAGTCAAATATTTTTTTAAACATACAAACCATGTCGAAGCTGCAAGTTTCGCAAACGCTTTCATATGAAATACACATTACGTCTTTAAAGATATACCCAAACACTCCCCTAAACGTGGAACCTTTATAATCAGGCAATACAACATCGTTTTCCGCTTTAATTTCAAAATTAAGTTTTGCTGCTTTAAATTCGTTTAATATTTCAGAAATATTTTTATTCATAGTTTCTTAATTTTAACATAATTTTTTTAAAATGAATTAAAAAATTAAAATCTCACATTATACTAAATTTATTTTGGTTTCTGGTTTTTACGCTTAAAATAAAAAAAATTGTTTTTTATTATTTTTATATTATAATAATCCTTTTGATATATATATTATAATTTAAGGCTAACAATTAATTAAGTAATGCTTATATATATAAATTTTGATTTATATGCAGTATAAAATAAACGTAGTATAAATACAATGTGCTATTGATTATTGAATTTTAGTGTTTTAGCTGTTTTTTAGTAAAGCCATAACAAATATGGAGATAGTTATTATTATGAATTACATTATTTCTTACGATATAGTTGACGATAAGACAAGGTTGAAATTGTTTAAAATTTTAAAAGATTATGGTACACATGTTCAATTTAGCGTATTTGAAGCGACACTAAATAAAAAACAATACAATAAAATGCTATATGAAATAAATCAGATAAAAATAAATAAATCTACCGACAGCATAATAATTTATTCTTTAAATAAATTAACAATGAAGAATAAATTAATTATAGGGTGCTTTTCTGGAGATCAAAATAAAAGTTGTTATGTTGTTTAAGCTACACATAGGCACCGTCATACATACATTATACATTATAAGCTTAAGTAAAAAAATGTTATTGTTTCAGTAATATTGTTATAATTACACATTTATATATGCTTATAATATCATATTTTTAAAGACTAAATAAAAATAATTATCTAAATTATATTTTATGATATATTTAAGGAGACAAGAAGATAAATTAACTAGAAGGACATACATAAAAACAATATTGTTTTTATAACTTTTATTTTATTATAATTTACAATTTATATTATAATAAAATATAATAAATTAAGTGAACTAATAAAAAACTTAATAATAAACCAATAAATTAAAGAGGTTAAAAATAAAATTATGTCATCAAGCATATCAATTATTTCAAATTTTGAAAACTTTAAAGATTTTATAGAGATACTTGTCGAAAATAAATATTTGCAATGGGCGACTACGCTCTTTGTAGTATTGTCCACAATCGGCGCAGCAATACATAATGAATATATATTCTGGATAAGTTTAATTTTATTTGCTGCTGGATTATTCATTGCAATATATCAGCAATACAGGAAATTAAACATATATAATCGCGATTTTATTCCGATACCCGTAGTGATAAATATTTCTAATCCTGCAGATTCAAACAATGCCCTTACTTCAATGTTTTCATTCATTGAGAAAGAATATAAACACGAATATAAGCATCATAAGGAAAATTTAGAGCAAATATATCATATTAAAGAAGATGAGCTTATTTTTGAATTTAAAGGAAAAATTGAAGACAAAGAAAGTCTAAAAGATTATTTAAAAATAACAAAGCATGATATTGAAAAACTTGAAAAAAAAATTCCGGCAAAAGATAAATTTTATATTATTTATATTGGTCCAGTTAGTGTTGCAATACTTATAGGGGCAATTTTTGTAAACAGTTCAGTAGTTATATTTCAATATAATAAATCTTCTAACGGATACAATAAGGTTGCCGAAATAAATGATAGAAACATAAAAGAAAATGTTTCAAATTTTGAAAAGTTTGACATAGAAAAAATGAGTTATAATAATGTAAATAACTTAGAGAACATAAATTATAATATAACTAATGATAGAAATAATGACAATAATAGCGACAGCTTAGTAAAAAGCAATAAAGTTACTCTTGCAATAGATATTTCAAGTCATAAAATAAATTTAAACCAACAGGATATAAAAGAATATGGAGATATTATCTATTTAAAATCTAAAAATAGCATCGGTACATTAAGTAGAGACGAAGATTGGATAGAGTATGTAAGAGAAATATTCAAAGAGCTTAATATTCTACAGAGAGAGTATAATGAAATAAAACTGATATATAGTATGCCAGTTTCACTTGGCTTAATGTTAGGCATCGCTATACACAATTATTGGAAAATTATGCTCACACAGTATGAAATTGAGAATGGAAGCTATACTAATTTAATGTTTACAAATGAAATAAATTATCGTTATTAAATTAGTATAATTGAATTAAAAATTTAATTAACTAATTAAACGAATTAAAATAATTAAAATAATTTATAATTGATAGTGGGTAAGTACAATTGGTTTATTCAGCCGGTTTCTAAATTTTTTTAATGGATTTTCATTTACTATAAAAGTTAATTATACAGATTTAAACAAATTTAAACAAAATTTCCAACGGTCTCAATATAATTAATAATTATTATAATATGCCATGTCGGATTTATTTAATAATTTTTGCGAATATTCTAATTTAAATGCTGCGTTTAGAAGAGTATCAGAAAGCGGCGGAGGACCGGGTGCGGATCACGTCACCATTGAAAAATACGCCTCCGAAATAGATAAAAATATTCATATGCTTATAGATGAAATCAAAACTTCATCTTATTTTCCAAAACCGATAGCAAAATTTAAATATAAAGCTCCAAATTCTGATAAAGTCAGAATTCTTGGTATTCCTTCCGTAAAAGACAGAGTAGTGCATGTCGGATTGTTAAATGTGATAGAACCTGTATTTGAAAAAGAATTTTTAAGATGTTCTTACGGCTATAGACCTCATAAATCAGCGCTTCAGGCAGTAATTAAAACAGAAAAATACTGCAAAGACAACTCTGTTAATTTTGCTTTTAATGCAGATATCCACTCTTTTTTCGATTCTATAAACATAAAAATATTAACAGAACAAATAAGTAAGAACATAAAAGAAAAACCGTTATTAAATGTAATTTTTTTAATCATACAAAATTCATCGGACGGAAAAGAAACAGGGATTACTCTTGGAGCGCCTACCTCGCCCATTTTTGGAAATATTTATTTAAATGATTTTGATAAAACTATTTTCAATAAAGCTAATTCTAAATATTTAAGATATGCAGACGATTTTGTTATTTTTTCAGATTCCGAAGAAAATATTCAAAAACTTAAAGATATATCTGTAAACTATTTAAAAGAAAATTTAATTTTAGAACTATCAAAAGAAAAAAGCTCAATTGTTAATATTGACAATAAAGGCTTTGATTTTCTCGGATATCATTTTAACAGAGGAGGAAAATATCCGTCAGAAAAATCATTACGCAATTTTTCTGAAAAAATTAACGGTCTTACTTTAAACAGTATTAAAAATATTTACTTAGACAATATAATAGAGGGGTGGCTAAATTATTTTGATATTAAAATAGTAAACAAAGATAATTATCAAGAGATTATTGATGTGATAGATAAGCTGATGACTCAAAAACCAGAGTTAAATATAGGTTTATCTATTTTAAAAAGCGCTTTATTCGCAAAAAATTTTCAGAAAGATATTTCTTCATTTATTATTAAATCAGTTAAAAATAAAATTTTATCAGACGATGCTGAAACTTTAAATCAAAAATATAAAAGAGACGTCAATTTAGATGCTGCTATTTTAACTAATGAATTAGATTTAGAAAAAGATTCTTTCGATTTTATAGCCGAAAAAACAGGAGACAAAGACAGGATTTTAAAAATATGCGATTATTTTGTATCAAAAAGCGAGTATGAAAAAGCCGTTAGATTATTAAACAGATTTATTGAAAATAACCCTGAATTTAATGACGGTTATGAAAAATTATCCGACATCTACAGCAAAATGGGTTTAATAGGATTGGCTAATAAGATGAAAGAATATAAATACAATGATAATTTTAGCAATAATCACAATAATAATAACGATAATAAAAATGAAAATGAAAATGAAAATGAAAAAAATGTTAACGACGGATTAATTAAAGATAATTCAAAAAAATTTAACAAAGAATTCGCTGATAATAAAAAAGATAATTCTGATAATGAAAAGCAAGTTGAAAATAGAGACAATGAATTTAATTATAAAAATCAAAAAGTCATAAATTTAAATAATAACGAAATTGCCTCAAAATTTTTAAATATTTTTATAGGTGCTGATAATTATTATGCAAAAGCATCCATTGATGATAATCAAAAACTATATTATAGTAAGATAAACGAGCCGTTAGACGATAATGCCGTCCTCTCGCATATAAACGGGATATGTACATTGGGCGAATATATTATTAGAAACGATAATTGCATTAATTTTGCCGTAATAGATATAGATATTGCTTCCGAGTATATTAAGCGCGTTTCCATAAATTCTGAAGAATACAATGATTATCTCAATGAAGCATTGATGTACTGCACTTTTATTAAAAACAGTTTAAAAGAAAAAACAGATTCTGAGTGTTATATAGAATTCAGCGGATATAAAGGCTATCATGTATGGTTTTTCTTTGATAAACCGATATTAGCCAAGGTCGGACGAGGATTTGTAAATTATTTTATTAACGAACATAAATTCAGACCGCATATAAATATAGAAATTTTTCCTAAAGAAAATAAAATAAACCAGAATGCTTCAGGAAGCTTAATAAAATTACCTTTAGGTATTAATAAATTAACAGGCGCGGAAACATATTTTGTTGATGATAAAGGAGATAGAATTACCAATCAATTTAAATTTATAATAAATGATATTAAAAAAATATCCGAATCATCTATAAATTATATATTAAATCATAAAGATAATAGATATAAAAATACGGAACTCACGCTGGACGATATAGAAAATGAAGAATTAAATATATTGCTTGATAATTGCAGCGTATTAAAATATTTATACGATAAAGTTAAAATAACTAAATATTTAACTCACACGGAAAGATTATCTATACTTTATTCAATCGGCTATGCATATAACGGCAAAAAATTAGTGCATTATATTATAAGCTATTGCGCAAATTACGATAAAAATACAACTCAAAAATATATAAATAAAGTAAAAGGCGATAGATATTCTATTTCATGCTATAAAATAAGGGAATGGCTTTCATACATAACTTCACAGGTAGGATGTAATTGTAAATTTAAACTGGAAAAAGGAGAATATCCTAATATTCTTTTGTATTTAAAAGAGTTTAACAAAAAAATTGATGAATCAAAAAATGATTTAAAAATAAATCAAACTATTAATCAAACAATTGATAAAACTATTAATAAAATTGAATCTGATATATTAAAATCTAACAAATCAGACGTTATAAAAGATATTCATAACAGCAACAACGATAACAATAAGAACAATAACGATAACAGTAAGAACAATGATGATAATATAGATAATAATCTCCATATTAATAATGTAAATAATAATATAAACGGTTTAAACAATATAAACGATAAAAATAACATCATAAAAACAGTTGAAAGTAAAAATAATAATGATATTCCTGCGGAAATAACGAAAAATTTTGAAGTCGAAAGTTTTAGCGCAGATAAATTAAATAAATTAATAATAGAATTTTTAATTAATAAAAAAGAACTTTCACAAAAAATAGAATCGTTTAATAAAACAAAAGAGAATATAGATAAAATATTTGAAGAATTAGAGATAGATTCTTTAAATACAGAATACGGAATTTTACGCAAAATAAATAAAAACAACGCTATTAAATATATTATTGAAATTTAATTAATAAAATTTTTAGGTGTAGAGAGTTTATCTATTATACTATATCTAAATAAATTTTTATTTCATCTGTTTGCATATGTCAACAATTTATATTTCGGAACAAGGTGCAGTTGTTTCTAAAATATCAAGAAGAATAGCCGTACAAAAGAATTCGGAAACTATTTTGGAAATACCTATAATAAAAATAGATAGAATATTTTTATTCGGAAATATTCAAATTACGACGCAAGCCATGATTTTTTTATTGGAAAGCAATATAGACGTTTCATTTTTTACAATGAACGGAAAATGCCACGGGAGATTAACTTCTATGGAATCTAAAAATATTTTTTTAAGACTGATACAATACGAAAGGTTTTTAGATAAAGAATATCAAATAAAATTAGCAAGGACACTTGTTAAATCTAAGTTAAACAACGAAGTAGACCTTATTTATTCGTTTTCTAAAAATTACGGAATTTCTAGATTTAAGGAAATATTAATAGGAATAAAAAATTGCATTTTGCTATTAGATAACAAAACCACTATAAATTCCATAATGGGAGTGGAAGGCATTGCAGCATCATACTTTTTCAAAGCATTTAGGATGATGATTAGAAATGAAAATTTGATTTTCACCGTTAGAGAAAAAAATCCGTCGTTAGATCCTGTAAATTCTTTATTGAGTTTTGGATATACATTAATTACAAATGAAATATTAAATATGTTGTTCGGTCATGGATTTGACCCGTATATCGGTTTTTTACACGGTATAAATTACGGACGCCCGTCTCTTGCATTAGATTTGGTTGAAGAATTTAGAAGCACAATAGACGGTTTTACATTAAAACTTTTGAACAAAGCAATAATTACAAATGATGATTTTATATCTTCAACGGATGGGGTGTTTTTAAAAAATAATGCCATGAAAAAATATTTTTACCATTATGATAAACTTATGGCTGAATCAACCCCTAAATCTAAAAGACTTTATATAAAAGATAGAGTTAATATGTTAAAAAAATCAATAACAAATAAGACGGATTTTATACCTATGAATCAGATCGCTATGCCTTACGTTTAATTTGTTACAAAATTTTTATAAAAAAAATAAAATCATCAAATATTTACCTGGAGTGAAAAAACTAAAACATGGGAAACAGAAGTGGATGAAGAAAAAGTAGACAAAATCAAAATCTTTAACGTCGGGTATAGTATAATATAATTATGGAAAATAAAAATATAACAGCTAATTATAAAGAAAAAAGAATTTATCCTATAGATGTAGGATTAGAATCTTTGTTTTGGAGTTGTCCGGATACTCCTGTTCCCGTAGATACAATAATAACCGCAGCAATAAAATCTACAGTATTCGAATATATTGTTTTATGTGTAGAAAAATGGGGCATTGATAGAGTTATGAAAAATTATAATGAAATAAGAAATTATATAAAAAAGAGCAATCTTTCGTTTCTTGATTTTCAATTTAAAATTATTAAAGAGGTTTTTGATGAACACAGGTAAATCTCAAAAAGCGATAAATCTGCTTGATGAAATACAAGATTATCCGAATAAGCTTTACACCGGATAAACCTATTATTATGCCGCGCACAACTTACACGGCTGAACTCACGACAGTCATAGGGCTAATTTATATTTATTATTAATTAATATCAATTGACAGAGTTTTTATCAATGCGACCCTACACTATATTTAAATTTGTTATTAATTAATATTAATTTATTTTGTGAATTATAATGAATTATATTTTGGAATAAATAATGGCTAATTTTTTTATATAATAAAATTATCAATAAGTTAAAATGATATATCAGTATTACCAATACTTTCCGTTATCTATTTTTTCATAAAAAAGTGTTGACTTAACGGAAGTAATTATGTATATTGATATTAAGTTACATATTTATTTGAATTTTTAATAATAAATTTGTTAATAAGCTGTGGATAAATGATACATTACGAAAAACTATCTATATAAATTAATAAATTAAATAACTTATGAAAGACGGTATTTGAATATTTCCCTGATTTAAAAGGGATTGAGACGCATATGCCTCTTTCCATTCAAAGAGGTGTTGCTTAAATAATTTGAATATTTCCCTGATTTAAAAGGGATTGAGACTCTATATCCATTGAGCAGTAAATGCTCAATGGAATTGAAATTTGAATATTTCCCTGATTTAAAAGGGATTGAGACCTGCTTAACAGGGTTTAATCTAAAATCGGTATCTTCATTTGAATATTTCCCTGATTTAAAAGGGATTGAGACAAATTTATATACTGTGTAAAATACACATATATAAATCCCATTTGAATATTTCCCTGATTTAAAAGGGATTGAGACTAAATAATATAGCAATAGAAAGAACATTGCTATATACCAGATTTGAATATTTCCCTGATTTAAAAGGGATTGAGACCCTTAAGCCACCATATTTTACTTATACTAATTATAGGTTTATTTGAATATTTCCCTGATTTAAAAGGGATTGAGACTGTTTACATTAGATGAAGAAGTGCAAAGCTATTTTTTTGCCATATTTGAATATTTCCCTGATTTAAAAGGGATTGAGACTCATAGGTTAAGGTAAAAACTGCCGAGTTCGTCCACATAGAATTTGAATATTTCCCTGATTTAAAAGGGATTGAGACACTGCTGAGTCTATCTGGTCTCCCAGATAGACGTTCATTATTATCATTTGAATATTTCCCTGATTTAAAAGGGATTGAGACTTTAACTTCATACAACTCCAACGAAAAATTCTTTCGTTCTATATTTGAATATTTCCCTGATTTAAAAGGGATTGAGACCCCAACAGCAGAAACATACTCCTTTTTTAAAACATCTTTCGATTTGAATATTTCCCTGATTTAAAAGGGATTGAGACCGTATAACGCGACTCGATATGAATTATTTTAATTTATTTTATTTGAATATTTCCCTGATTTAAAAGGGATTGAGACGTAGTTAAGGCGATTACTATTCTATCTCTCGCCTCTCCATTTGAATATTTCCCTGATTTAAAAGGGATTGAGACCCCTCTCATATAGATTTCCTAATTCAATCATACTTCTATTTGAATATTTCCCTGATTTAAAAGGGATTGAGACATTGCCGAATCCGTCCATAAGGACGGATCGGTTTTTAACATTTGAATATTTCCCTGATTTAAAAGGGATTGAGACGGGTCAGGGTTATTTTCCCCAACGCTGACCTATGAATCATGAATTTGAATATTTCCCTGATTTAAAAGGGATTGAGACGGCTCGGTTTTTACTTCTACGGGGACGAGATAATCGATTTGAATATTTCCCTGATTTAAAAGGGATTGAGACTCTCGGGAATCGATAACAAGTTGTCAGGTTTTCCCCGGCCAAAAATATCTCCTCGGAATTTTCCGGATTGAGACTCTCGGGAATCGATAACAAGTTGTCAGTATTTTCAGGCATATTTGAATATTTCCCTGATTTAAAAGGGATTGAGACCGCCGTTTAAATAGACGTAGTCTTCTGAGCTTAAAAAAATATTTGAATATTTCCCTGATTTAAAAGGGATTGAGACCGGATCGGTTTTTAACTGGACGGGGACGAGATAATCCCCATTTGAATATTTCCCTGATTTAAAAGGGATTGAGACTTTGTTTCAATTGGAGGTAATTGCGATATAAAATTACCATTTGAATATTTCCCTGATTTAAAAGGGATTGAGACGAAAAATCCGAATTTATTATTTCCATAATAATATCTCCATTTGAATATTTCCCTGATTTAAAAGGGATTGAGACCAGAGTCCGTCCATAAGGACGAACTCGTATAGATCGAAACATTTGAATATTTCCCTGATTTAAAAGGGATTGAGACCTGGCAGACCATTTCCACACTCTCTGAAAACGGCGAACCGATTTGAATATTTCCCTGATTTAAAAGGGATTGAGACATGACGGAACTCATCATCGCATTGGCAAATTTTGTTTTATTATTTGAATATTTCCCTGATTTAAAAGGGATTGAGACCATCTTGTTACCCCTTCATGCAACTGGGCAAGCACGATATGATATTTGAATATTTCCCTGATTTAAAAGGGATTGAGACAGATGGATTCGTTTCTATATTGACCGTAATGGCATAATCGATTTGAATATTTCCCTGATTTAAAAGGGATTGAGACATGATCGCACTTGCTTAATGCAACTTCAGCATTATTCAATTTGAATATTTCCCTGATTTAAAAGGGATTGAGACCTACCTTCTCCCTAATGGATTTATGGCTTTTATATTTAAATTTGAATATTTCCCTGATTTAAAAGGGATTGAGACACAAACAAACGCTCCCTTCAAATACAAATCTCCATTTTTATTTGAATATTTCCCTGATTTAAAAGGGATTGAGACGGTATCGAGAACTTATCGTTTTCATAAATTTTTTTAATCAAATTTGAATATTTCCCTGATTTAAAAGGGATTGAGACGGATCGGTTTTTATTTGAATTGGAATTAAATAATCAGATTTGAATATTTCCCTGATTTAAAAGGGATTGAGACATTTTGATCTTGATCATACTTGCATTCGAATATCAAAATATTTGAATATTTCCCTGATTTAAAAGGGATTGAGACCCATTTTTTCAAGCTCACTTATTTCTCTATACATTTTATTTGAATATTTCCCTGATTTAAAAGGGATTGAGACGGGACAAAATTATAAAATTTCTCATGATTTATTCTCCTTCATTTGAATATTTCCCTGATTTAAAAGGGATTGAGACTCTACTTTACAATTTTTACAAAGCATTTTTTTAATCCATTTGAATATTTCCCTGATTTAAAAGGGATTGAGACAATATTGGGGATATTTTTTGAAAACCAATACTTTTCTAATTTGAATATTTCCCTGATTTAAAAGGGATTGAGACTTAACCAGAGAGGTAAAGAAGATATAAATTGATTTTTAATATTTGAATATTTCCCTGATTTAAAAGGGATTGAGACATTCTTGTCCCAGGAGCGGAGCAAGGATTCTAATCTTCTAGATTTGAATATTTCCCTGATTTAAAAGGGATTGAGACTATACATGTTTTTTAGTATATCCTTATTATATTTCTTGATCTCAATTTGAATATTTCCCTGATTTAAAAGGGATTGAGACATGTTTGATCCTTCTGGAAGGGTAGTTATCCCTTCCTCCAATATTTGAATATTTCCCTGATTTAAAAGGGATTGAGACATCCTGGGAGGTATATCCAAAAATTTTGCCTTTTGTTAAATTTGAATATTTCCCTGATTTAAAAGGGATTGAGACATGTATCTACCAAACCTTGTAGATACTTCTTTTAAAATTATTTGAATATTTCCCTGATTTAAAAGGGATTGAGACCCTTGACAAGCGGGGTATTAAGAGTTAAAATTTAAAAAGAGGATTTGAATATTTCCCTGATTTAAAAGGGATTGAGACCTATTTTTACTTCTGTTGGAAACTTTTCCAGCATATATTTGAATATTTCCCTGATTTAAAAGGGATTGAGACCATTTTCATCTTCATCATATTTTGTCTCAAATAACAAAAAATTTGAATATTTCCCTGATTTAAAAGGGATTGAGACTGCTCCCTATCGAAAGGGACGGAAAATTTTATAAATTTATTTGAATATTTCCCTGATTTAAAAGGGATTGAGACTTAATATTTCCATACAGTTTTCAAAAGACAAAATATTTGAATTTGAATATTTCCCTGATTTAAAAGGGATTGAGACGACTTCCCAGTCCTTACTGCAACTACGTTTCTTAATGAAACATTTGAATATTTCCCTGATTTAAAAGGGATTGAGACGTTTTTATGTTGCTACCCTCTAATATTTCTATCCACCCATTTGAATATTTCCCTGATTTAAAAGGGATTGAGACTCTATTTAACTTTTGTATTTCATCTTTAATTATTATGTATTTGAATATTTCCCTGATTTAAAAGGGATTGAGACCATTATGGAAAACAGATAATCCAGACCTATTACTCCACATTTGAATATTTCCCTGATTTAAAAGGGATTGAGACATTCTTCTTTCATCATATTTACATTCAAACACTAAAAAAAATTTGAATATTTCCCTGATTTAAAAGGGATTGAGACGAGATAATCCCCGTCCCCATACTGAGATCCTTCGACCAAATTTGAATATTTCCCTGATTTAAAAGGGATTGAGACACTGTCCAGTCCTTACTGCGACTACGCCATTTAAATAGAATTTGAATATTTCCCTGATTTAAAAGGGATTGAGACCTGGGTTTAACCCAGCCTTGTACAAATTGAATTTCTTAATTTTATTTGAATATTTCCCTGATTTAAAAGGGATTGAGACCAAGAGACACAGGGTCTCATGACATGTTTGAAAGATAAAATCATTTGAATATTTCCCTGATTTAAAAGGGATTGAGACCCACTTCGTCGTCCCGATGCCAATTCATGCCCATTTTAAATTTGAATATTTCCCTGATTTAAAAGGGATTGAGACAAGCATCACTTAAAAAATTATCGCATTCCATCATTTTTATTTGAATATTTCCCTGATTTAAAAGGGATTGAGACATTGACAAGCTCGGAACCTGAAAATTCTGGGAGCGTAGAATTTGAATATTTCCCTGATTTAAAAGGGATTGAGACATTTCTTTCTCTAATTCATTCAGAATTAGATACTCTTCTTTATTTGAATATTTCCCTGATTTAAAAGGGATTGAGACAATATTATCGCCAAAAGTGTTATTTTTTGTTTGAAAGCGAATTTGAATATTTCCCTGATTTAAAAGGGATTGAGACCTCCCTTGAACAACAACTCACCATTTTTAAAAGAGACCCCATTTGAATATTTCCCTGATTTAAAAGGGATTGAGACCTTGATATTTTCCGCATATAAGCAAAACCTTACTGCTGATTTGAATATTTCCCTGATTTAAAAGGGATTGAGACATATCAAAAAAATTGATATAAAAATAAATTTAAAATTTATATTTGAATATTTCCCTGATTTAAAAGGGATTGAGACAATATCTAACGACATCATTTGCGATACTGTATAGCTCGATTTGAATATTTCCCTGATTTAAAAGGGATTGAGACGATTATACATAAGAAATCTATAATCTATAATCCAAAAAAATTTGAATATTTCCCTGATTTAAAAGGGATTGAGACATCGCATTTATTATCACTTATAGAGACCTCTACTCCCAAATTTGAATATTTCCCTGATTTAAAAGGGATTGAGACTTGTTGGTTATCATTATCAAAAAAGTATCTACCGAACCGATTTGAATATTTCCCTGATTTAAAAGGGATTGAGACATCGCATTTATTATCACTTATAGAGACCTCTACTCCCAAATTTGAATATTTCCCTGATTTAAAAGGGATTGAGACATAATTTGTACCATATTGGGTATTGTCAAGACAATACCCTTATTTGAATATTTCCCTGATTTAAAAGGGATTGAGACACCCTTCCGGTCTCGGAAGGGTTTTTAAATAATCCAGAAATTTGAATATTTCCCTGATTTAAAAGGGATTGAGACATATATTTTCTTTAAATTCTAAAATAAAGAACATAATAAAATTTGAATATTTCCCTGATTTAAAAGGGATTGAGACGGTTTAGCCGATGATTATGTTTTATGCTTATTCTATTTACATTTGAATATTTCCCTGATTTAAAAGGGATTGAGACGGTCATTGTGCAATCACCTCCTCAAGTGAATTTAACCGATTTGAATATTTCCCTGATTTAAAAGGGATTGAGACGTTTTTATGTAATCTATAAGCCTATTGGCTTCCATATAGGGATTTGAATATTTCCCTGATTTAAAAGGGATTGAGACTTTCTCTCACACTTCCTTTTTCTTTAATACTTGAAACTAATTTGAATATTTCCCTGATTTAAAAGGGATTGAGACCTTCCCAATAGCCTATCCTTCCCGCATCTCCGTCAGCTCCAATTTGAATATTTCCCTGATTTAAAAGGGATTGAGACGAGTCTTGGGCGAGATATGCGGGTATAACGTGCATTTCCATTTGAATATTTCCCTGATTTAAAAGGGATTGAGACCTGTAGTAATTATCTTGCTTGGATCAATAGGTTCTTCGTATTTGAATATTTCCCTGATTTAAAAGGGATTGAGACTCCCATCTGCTATCCATCAAGGCGCATAAATAAGCGCGCATTTGAATATTTCCCTGATTTAAAAGGGATTGAGACTCTATACGAAGGGGTCTAAATGATGCTTGGGTGTAAAAATTTGAATATTTCCCTGATTTAAAAGGGATTGAGACATCATAATAAACAAAACTTGATTCATCTTGTTTGATAATTTCATTTGAATATTTCCCTGATTTAAAAGGGATTGAGACCTATATCAAAAAAATTGATATAAAAATAACTCACAAGATTTGAATATTTCCCTGATTTAAAAGGGATTGAGACCCATTGACTGAATTGCTTATCTTCAGTCATTTCCACAGCGATTTGAATATTTCCCTGATTTAAAAGGGATTGAGACAATTCAAGGAGATTATCTTCATTTCTTTTAATCCAACAATTTGAATATTTCCCTGATTTAAAAGGGATTGAGACGTTAACTGCAAAATAAATATCCAATTTACTTTGCAGTATAATTTGAATATTTCCCTGATTTAAAAGGGATTGAGACCTTTGTATAGTATAATTCATAGCATTTATTTTTTGAATTTATTTGAATATTTCCCTGATTTAAAAGGGATTGAGACGATAATACCCTTTTTTTTGCAAAAATTCCTCTCGCGTCATATTTGAATATTTCCCTGATTTAAAAGGGATTGAGACCGTTATCGTCCAAAGACGAAACGAATGAATCGAATAGTTCATTTGAATATTTCCCTGATTTAAAAGGGATTGAGACAATAAAACTTACCTTCTTTAAAACATTCTAAAATCCTCATTTGAATATTTCCCTGATTTAAATAAGGATAAAGACTTAGTAAAATACATATAGACTAACCAGGCTTGTTTGGTTAAAAATTAATTTTTTTCAAATATTATTATGAAAAATAAGATTTAAAAAAGGAGGACTTATATTTTGAACGAAGATAATTCACAAAGCACTATTATGCAATCGCTTAATTTTTTATATGACAAAGCGGTTAACGGTAGTTTTCCTTTTATGCCGTCAGTTAAAGAACTTGCTGAGTCATATTTAAAAAAGGGCAAGTACAAAACAATGCAAGAAAGAGCTTCTTCTTTTATAAATTGGCAGGTTGCTAAAACATCTACCTCCGGTTTTATTACGGGTTTAGGTGGTATTATTACATTGCCAATAGCAATTCCTGCAGATGTTGGCATAGTCTTGCTTGTTCAAATGAGAATGATAGCCGTTATTGCATATATGGGCGGATATAATCTTAAAGACGATCAAGTGAAGACGATGGTATACATGACCTTAGCAGGCATGAGTGTTGGAGATATAACCAAACGGACACTCATTGGCATTGGGGTAAAAATAGGAGAAAAGGTTTTAACAAAACTTCCTGGAAAAATATTAATAGATATCAATAAGCAAGTTGGTTTTAGATTGTTCACAAAATTTGGCTCTAAAGGAATAATAAATATAATTAAAGTTGTTCCTGTCATCGGGGGGTTGATAGGAGGGGCAGTTGACGGTGGAGTTACTAAAATTATAGGAAACAAGGCAATAAAAAACTTTATAGATATTGATGGCACTAAATAGCGATAATTATTATTAACTTATTATTAATAATAAACATTTATCAAACAATCGGATAAAATTTTAATATTTTAAAATATCTATTATAAAAAATTTACAAAACAAAAATATAATCTGGTTGGCACTAATTATAATAGTTTTTGCAATTATAATATTAATTTATTCATATAATTTACTGATATCAAGAAAAAATGCCGTCCAATATGTATTTGCAAGCATAAATGCGTTATTAAAAAAAACGTTTTGATTTAATTCCAATATAATCCTTTTAAGGCTCATGTTTTCACAACTGTATTTAAAAAGATATTTACTATAACTATTTAAATCAGCTAAAATTCGCAACAGGTATAGTAGACGATTTAAATCTTAATACAAGAATATGGACGATTTCATAATACAATAAAATTGTGAATTACAGCTGGTATGAGGCTAATAATTTGTTTGAAAATGAAAAGTATTGATTTTTATAATGCAACACAATTATAAATTAAAGTTGACAATTAATTTTAATTGTATTAAATTTAATTTTAAGTAAAAATAATTTTTTATTAACATTTTTATAATATATTTCCTATATTAATATTCCTTAAATTAAAAACATTAAAAATTAAAAGGAGAATTAATGGAATTAGATTTCACTGACTTAGCTTTATTGATTGGCACTAATCCATTGCCTAATTATATTGCTTCAAAATATTTTATTGAAGAGAATAAACATCTAAAAAAAATATGGCTGGTATGTTCCGAAGAAAACCTAAATATAAATCAAAATAGTACAGGCAAGTATGCTTTAAATCTTAAAGAACTTCTTTCAAAAGAAGAAGCCCCGCCCGATTATATTAACGACACTCAAAAAATTGAATTTCCGGAAATAATATATATTGAAGATATCGGCAGCAAAAAAATGATAGAAAAGCAATTAGAAAAAATAGTAAAAGATTCTAACAATAGAAAATTGCATTTATTTTTTACCGGAGGTTCTAAAGCTATGTCTGCATATTCTTATTCCTATTTAAAAGAAAAATTTAAGAACAAGTTTAGCGCATCCTACCTCTCAGCCCGAGATTTTAAAATTATGTTCGACGATGAAGACAATATAACCAAAAACATTGCAGATAAAATAAAAATAAATTTCAACGATTTAATTAAGCTGCATGGATTTGAAAAAAGAGATACCAAGAAACAAAATGATATTTCTATTGAATTTGAAAAATTTATTGATAAAATTATTGAAAAATTTAGGATAATAATAAAAAATGAAAAATTAGATGAATTTTATTCTAATTCAGGCGGTTATAATAGAAATATTTTTAAACCTGACGACGACGACAATGATAAAATAATGGAAAAAATATTTAGCAGTATAACAAAAGAAGATTCTAATATCTTAAAAGCTGCCACATCTGATAAATGTTTAGAAGAAGAAGAAAATAAAATAAAAACCGACGATGATAAATTAAAATTTAACAAGAAGGTTAATATTTTTAAAAAAATTTTAAGTTATAATCCTAACGAAACATTCATGGAAGTAATAGGCTCTTTTCCTGAAGATTACAAAATTTATCGCTATAATAACAGCAACAGACCTAATTTTCAAACGAAAATTGGATATGAAAAATATAAAAAAGCGGTTGATTTTTTAGACGGATTATGGTTAGAACAATATGTAGGAAAAATTATAAAGAAATATTTTGAAAATGATTTTGATGAAATTTTATTCAATCAAAAGCCTTATAGGAATTCAGATGACCCAAGTAATAATTTTGAGCTTGATGTTGTTTTGATTAAAGGATGTCAATTAATAGGCATTAGCTGTACCACCGCAGAATGTAAGGATTTATGCAAAAAAAAAGGTTTTGAAATAATATTAAGAACAAGACAGATTGGAGGAACTGAAACAAAAGCTATTTTAATTACGGGAGCTGACGAAAAAATAGTTGAAAAATTAAAAACAGAATTAGTTTTAGAAACAGGAACGGTTAAAACAAATATTACTGTTATAGGAAAAAATGGTTGGGAAGAAAGTAAATTAAAAGAAAAAATTAAAGAATTTATTTTAAATTAATAAAAATTTATACGTCATTTGAGGGAACAAAAATTATGAATAAAACGGCAGTTTTCATAGATATTATGTCAATACAAAAATATATTTTTTCTTCCAATCAATTAAAAGATAATATTGGAGCTTCGCATATTGTAGAATCAATTTTTGACGAATTAAAAGAAAAATTTCAATGTAGTTACGCAGGCGGAGGTAGCGCTCTTATATATTTTAATACGATAACCGAAGCAAAGAACGCCATGAAAGAATGGAGCTCAAACCTATTACAAACAGCTCCAGGCATAGTGCCTTTTATAACAATTGAGGAAAATTTTGATACTTCAACATATGCTGAATCTAGGAAAAAAATTATTAAGAAATCAATAAAACAAAAAAATGAATTTATTCCTATTACTGCATTAAGCGCATTTGGAATAACTGCAGATTGTCCTAAAACAGGATTATCATCGGAGGTTTTTTGCGAAAAGTGCGCCGACCAGGATATATCTTATTTATCGTCTGTCAGCTATACAAAGATTTTAAAAGCAGAAGAAGCAAATAATAAAATAATAAATTATTTTAAAGATATTTTAAATAATGACGACAACGGACTTGATAAATATGAATTTCCGGATAAATTTGATGAGATGGGAGGCACAAAGGGTGAAAATAACCACATAGCCGTGGTTCATATTGACGGGAACGATATGGGTTTATTATTTAAAAAACAAGCTACGGAAGAAGAAATGAAAAAACTTTCAGCAGGTTTAACAGATAGTGTTAAATCTTCGTTTAAACAAGTACTGCAAAAGCTTATACCATTAATTGACAAGCTGAAACGTAATGGAGAAATTACACTAAAAGAAAAACCAGCAAATAACGGTAAATTAATATTATTACCCGTAAGACCTATAGTTTTGGGCGGAGATGATGTTACTTTTGTTTGCGATGCAAGGATTGGATTATGGTGTGCTATGGAATTTATTAAAGCTTTTGAATTACAAGATATTTGTAAAGAAAATAAAATAACTGCTTGCGGTGGAGTATCAATTGTAAAAACTAATTATCCTTTTTACAGAGCATATAAAATGGCAGAAGATTTATGTAATACGGCTAAAAAGAAGGCTAAAAAGAAAAGGAGAAATGAAAGAAATGAAATAGATAATTCAGCAGCAGATTCATATATTGATTTTCATATTTCATTTGGAGGAATGAGCGATAGCATAGATAGAATTAGAATAAAAAACTATAAAAGCGCCGATAATAAATTGCTTTATAAAAGACCGTATAAAATTAAAGAAATACCAAAATTATTAAATTGTATTAAAAAATTAAAAGAAAAATTACCTCAATCAAAAATTAAGAAATTTAGGGAAATTTTGTATAGCGGAGAAATAGCTGCTAAAGAATTTATCAATGAATTAAATTATAGAGGCAATACATTACCCGCATTCAGTCATTCCGACGAAGCAAAAAAAGGATTTTCAGATGATAAATCACCATATATAGACATAATTGAATTAATGGATTTTTATCCGCTTTCATTAATTTTAAAGGAGGATCTATAATTTTATGATTAATAATAATTATAATTATCAAATAGCAATAAGATTAAAATCTGATGCTTTAATCGGCTCAGGCGAAGGGTTCGGCTCAATTATTGATACGGATGTTGTTTTTGACGACCTTGGTCTTCCTTATATTCCAGCAAAAAGAGTTAAAGGTATTATGCTGGAATCCGCTCAAGAATTAAATGAAATGCTTAATATATTTAATAAAAGTGTAGATATTGATAATATATTCGGAAAAAAAGGCGAGAAAGAAGGTTTGGTATATTTTTCTAATTTTTATTTAGAAAATTACGCAAATATTAGAGAATGGCTTGAATATTACTGTAAAAAAACTAAGATTATAAACAAACAAAGTATTATTGCTCAAATGACTTCGCTGCGATATTCAACAGCAATAGATAGCAAAACTAATTTGACAAAAGAAGGTTCTCTCAGAACTGAACGTATCATAAATAGCGGAAAAATTTTTGTCTCAGATATTTATTTTCCGGAAAAATTAGAAGAAAATATCGCCCTTATCTGTCAAAACACAAGAAGAATAGGAACTAAAAGAACAAGAGGTTTAGGAGAAATTGAAGTTTTATTATTAAAAAATGGGCAATCTATCAACAATATTGCTTTAAAAAAGCTTGAGTCGGAGGATTATAAATGAATTCAAAATCGTTTATCAGGTATAGAATTAATACATTAAGCCCTATAATTATAAGCGATAGAAGCGGCGATGCAAATATGATTAATTCTAAATCTTACATAAGCGGAAATAATGTGTTAGGTATATTTGCAAATAAGTATATATACATCAATAAAAATAAGTCTTCAGAAAACAAAGAAAATATTAATAATATTAATAATAAAGAATTTCATAACGATGATTTATTTTATAACTGGTTTTTGAACGAAAAATTGTTATTTACAAATGGATATATATCAGACGAGGAAGAGACTTATTTTGCTCCACCTATTTCAATAAAGTCTGATAAATATAACGAATATAATATTTTTGACTTGTTTTACGATGAGTATGAAGCATCTTCAGAAGCGCTAGAAAAAATTGATAATTTTGTGTCAATAAACAATGATTTAATAAAAAAAAATTACGTTAAAAAATCACTGTCTTTTCATCACGCAAGAGATAAAAAAACAGGCACTGCAAAAAAAGGCGATATATTTAATTACGAATCTATTTCTGAAAATCAAATATTTAAAGGAAGTATTATCGGAGGAGAAGAACATCTTAAAAATTTTGTAAATATGTTTGGTACAAAATTTATCGCCTATATCGGAAAATCAAAAAATTCTCAATACGGTAAAATAGAGATTGAACTCGAGTATCCTTTGTTAATAGAAAAACAAAATTATTGTCCGGAAATTAAAACAGCAGAAATTTGTAGCGATGACGATTCCGTTGTTTTAACTTTATTATCCGATACTATTATTTATAATGAAAATGGTTTCTCTGCAGTAAACATATATGATTTTGAAAAATATCTTAATAAAAGGCTAAAAGACTTGTTGTTAGATAATAATAACAATAATAATAAAGTCAACAATGTAAGCGGATATCAAGACTTAAAATTAACGAAAGCTTTTATACAAAAAGGCAAATCAGAAGAATTTGTGGGTATATGCAAATTAAAAAATCAAAGCGAAAATGTATTTTCGGCAGGCAGTTGTTTTTTACTTGAAGGTTTATCTCTAAAATACAATCATCACGAAATGTTAAAAAAAATTTGCATTGAAGGTATAGGAGAAAAAACGTATGAAGGTTTTGGCAGAGCAGTATGCGGTTGGCAAAATAAAATTGAAAATTATTCAATGGCATCAATGGCAAAGGATGCAGCCGAAGATGAGCAAATAGAAAATAAAAAACCGGAATATGAGCGACCAGACTTTGTAACTAATTTAATTAAAAATATTATTAAAGACAATTTGATGAATGTAATAATAGGGGAAGCAATGGAAGACGCCAATTCGTTTAAAAATACACCGTCAAAGTCCCTTATGGGCAAGCTACAACTGCTTGCAAGAAATGATATAATTGGGTTTAGAGAAAAATTAGATATTATAGTCGGAGATAAGAATAAACCGGCTAAGATGCAGCTTGAAAATAGCGATAGCAATAATAATAATATGTTAGATTTTATAAGAGATTTAAATAATAGCAGTAGCGATAAATTTAATATAAATAGAATAAAAAATAAAAACAGCGGATTATTTAAAAACTTGGATGAATTCATTAATGATATGAAAAACGATAGTAATTTAATAAACAATTTAAAAAGAGTATATTTTTCAACTTTTTTTAATTTTATAAGAAAAAATAAATAAAATCATTAAACTTATTAACTCTATTAATTATATATTAAATTATATATTAAAAAGGCGGTAAAATATGGGTAATTATAAATTAGATAATTACAAGGTTGTTTTTGGCGGGACAATTAAAAACATTTCTCCTTTAATAATTGGCAGCGGTGATAATTCAGAAACTGATTCTGATGTTTTAAAAGACCATAAAGGCAATCCATATATTAGCGGTTCGTCTCTTGCAGGTATTTTAAGGCATCATTTTGAAAATTATTATAAAAATTATTTTAATATTGAAAAATATTTTGGATATTCAACTAATGATGAAGGAAATGGAAGTAAAATTTTATTTAGCGATATAACTACACTGAATAGCGAAGCGAAGATTCAAATAAGAGACGGTATAAGGGTCAATGAAAGAGGAATTGCGGAAGACCGTGCAAAATTTGATTACGAAGTTATAGAGCCGAATGCGCAGTTTGATTTTAAAATAGAAATCAGCTCGGATAATAAAGATGAAATGCTCAAAATTATAGCTACGTTAAAAAGAGATATTGAAGATGACAGAATAAAAATAGGGGCTAAGACAAATCTTGGTTTTGGAAAAATAAAGATAATACAGGACAATTTAAGTTTTTATGATTTAACAAATAAATCGGATATTATAAAATGGTTAAAAAAAGAAAATAATAAATATACAGATGTGCAGATTGTGCCTTTTGAATTTACACATAATGATTTCAAAATTGATTTTTATTTCGTTATAAAAGATTCTTTAATTGTTAAGCATTATTCAACCGATCCGCAAGCACCAGACGCTGAACATTTTAAATCCGGAGACAAACATATAATTCCTGGAACTTCGCTTAAAGGGGCTATCAGGGCAAGAGGAGAAAAAATTCTGAACACTCTGGATATCGCTGATAAAGGAAGATTAATAAAATATCTTTTTGGTGATTCGCAACTTATAAATAATAACGATAATAATAATAAAAATGAAGAAATTAAAAAAAACAAAAGTTCTACAGGTTCTATCCCCAGCAGGTTGCAAGTATCAGAGGTTATTATTGTGCAAAATGCAGAGTCGTCTATTCAGCAGAGAATTAAAATTGATAGATTTACTAATGCGACTATAAACGGTGCTCTTTTTGACAGTATGCCTTTATTCGCAAAAGATGAAATAAATTTTAATATGCTAACATTGACAATCAAAAATCCTACTGATGCCGAAATAGGTTTAATTCTTTTGATTATTAAGGATTTGTGGACTGAAGATTTACCTGTAGGCGGAGAAAAAAATATAGGAAGAGGGGTACTGAAAGGCAAAAAAGCGGTTATTACTTATAAAGATTTAAACATTGCCATTTCTGAAGACATCAATAAATTATCTAAAGAAGATAAAGAAAAACTTCAGTTATATGTAGATAACTTATTGAATAATCAAGAAAATATAGATTATTTAAATAAAATGGATAATATTTATAATACTGATGATAGCAATAAAGAGGAGACTGCGTAAAATGGATAACAACAAAATAAACAATGGATTAAATCTTATAAATATTAAAAGTAGAGTAGATCAAAATATTGAAATGGAAAATTTAGATAATATAAGTAAATTCGTAAACAAAAATATTAAGGAGTCATTTGTCGTCGCCTATCTTGTCAATGAAATTATGATAGGGAAATTTATTGATAATAAATTTGTTTTTCACGAAAATAAGCATATCGACGATGTTAAATTTTTAAAACGCTTACGCATATTTAACCCTGAGGAAGAATTGCTTTTATGGAGAGACCATAATTTATTGAAAGGACGTTATAGAATGGATATGATTGCCGATGCAGTAAATACTCGGGCTCAAAACGACTCAGTGCAAGATTGTTCATGTGTTGAAGCGTGTCAGGTATTGTTTGGCACAAAAGTTCTTAATAATAAAAATGTAAATGATTTAAAAGATGTAGCTGAGAATTTTACGACTATTTATGAAGAACGTGGAACTAAAATTACATTGCCGGGTACTTGGAAAGTAAATAACCGCAAAGATAGAGTTGCGTTGCAAACAAGACATTACATTGATTATTTTGATGGTATTCAGGCTACATATGTAGATGCAAGATTCGTAAATTTTGTGCAGCTTCCAATTATTAATAGAGGAGGAGATATCTAATGGAAAAAGCGACTATAAGCATAAACAAAAATAAAAAAGGCGGATTATATGGAAATATAAAGATTGAAAATGGTATATCAATGTCTTTTCCTCCAAAATTTATTATTGAAGAAAAATATAACGGAAAAGAATGCGAAATAGAAAGAATAAAGGGGCAAATAGAAAAAATTATTGTTGAAGGAGAATCTTTAAAATTAAAAGATAATAATAGTATAAATACAAAAAAAATAAATGATAAAAATACAGGTGGTCATTTTAACAGAAATAGTGCTTCAAATCAGCGAGCAACAGGAAAAACTGATATATTTCAAGCAAAAGCACCTTATAACTTTGTTCCGTTAAATAAAGTTATTATTTCATATGACGCTAAACCCGACAGATTTCACAGATATAATGAGGACTGCAACACCGGCTATATAGATATAGAAATTGAAGCCAAGACGCCGATTTTTGTAAGTGAAAGCGGACAAGATGGTGATTATTCTAAATTTTACAATCAAGCCGGAAAATTTAGAATACCGGGTTCATCGTTAAGAGGTTTAATAAGAACAATGGTTGAAATTACAAGCTGGGGCAAGTTTGAATTTTTTAATGACGTTTATTTATATTATCGCTCTTTTGCTGATCAAGCTCATTCTGTACGCGATGAATATAAAAAAAATATGATGCAAATTAATAATAATTCAAGTCAGTACACAATGGAATCTGGTTTATTATATAGAGAAGGTTTAAGCTATTATATAATTCCTTCAGAAAAGAAATTCAGCAAAATTTTAAACAAACCTTCTGAAATTAATCCAAAAGAAAACAATTCATTTGATATAGTAAAAAAATTAGGACAGAAATATGAGGAATTTAAATCTTATAAAATTAAACAAAATGAATATTTAGTCGTATCCGGCAAGATGCCAAATAAAAAACATGATTGGATAGTTTTTGCCGACGAAACAAAAAAAGATGATAAAGTAATTAAAATAGACGAAGAAGATATAAAAAGCTATAAAAACGATAAAGACAGAAATAAAAACGATAAAGACAGAAAATCTTTTGATATTATTGACAGATTAAAAAGCAATGGTAAACCGTCGGCAGAGCCTTGTTTTTATATAAAGTGGAATGATAAAACAGGTAAAGACAGAATATCTTTTGGTCATACGCCTTTATTTAGGCTCTCGTATAAAAAAAGCATTGGAGAACATATACAGCAGGATTATTCAAACAAAGATTATTCAAACAAATCGGAATGCGATAAATTTGACATACCTACATCTATATTTGGAACAGAAAAAAATAATAATTCAAAAGATTCTTTTGCGACTTTTGCATCTAGAGTTTTCTTTGAAGACGCTTTTTTAACTGATGATTCATTAGACAAAGAAGAACTAGAAAATAAAATTCCTCAGACTTTAGCTGGACCTAAGCCAACATCTTTTCAGTTATATTTAGACCAAAATGGAATTAACGATATTACTAAACTCAAGCATTATAACAATGACGCTGATATAAGAGGCAATAAATTTTATTGGCATAAGGATTTAGAAGATTGGAAAACGGAAACATTTAATAAAAAAATGGACAAAAAAATTAGACCTATAAATCAGGGAGCTAAATTTAAAGGAAAAATTAGATTTGACAATTTATCTGATATTGAACTTGGAGCCTTACTTTTTGCAGTTGATTTACCTGAACATTACGCTCATAAAATAGGAATGGGGAAACCGCTCGGTTTAGGCTCAATCAGAATAAACGCCAAATTATATTTATCAGACAGACAAAAAAGATATAAAGATTTGTTTGACGAATGGAACGGATTGCAGGAAAAAAGCGGAGAAATAAAGAATATCAAATCTAAATTTGAACAATTCATTTTAAAAGAATTGGATAATGGAACAGGTAAATATAAAAGCTTATGGGATACGGAAAGATTAAAAGAATTTGCGAGAATGCTTGATTTTAGCAATAAACCAAATAAAGAAAAAGTGTCTTATATGAAATTAAATGAATTTAAAAACAGAAACGGTTTGCCTAAACCGACAAAAATTAATTAATAAATTATTTGGAATCTATATCAAACTGCTCAAGAATTTATCAAAACTTATAATTCTTACTTCTTTTTGCATCTTATCGATTCCTTTTTCCTGCACAACAATGTAATTATAAGGAATTGAAAGCTTTTCTCTAAAATATAGAAGGGAAGCGGGGACGTTACCTAAAGATTTTTTTGCCTCTACGCAAAACCATGGTTTTTTATTAACGGATATTAAAAAATCAACCTCTCTTTTTTCCCTATCTCTTATATAATGCAGTTCTGCTTTATATCCTTCTGCATCATATAGATAGTGGCAAAATTTGATAAGATGCGAAGCTATAATATTTTCATATTTTGCGCCGTCTTCCTCAATTTCCGACCAGTCCCAGAGATAAACTTTAGGCTCTTTTCTTAATGATTTTATCTTGCTGCTGTAAAACGGATAAATTCTGAAGCAATAGTAAAACCTCTCTAATATGTCAATCCAGGATGATATTGTTTTATGGGATACTTCAATATCTTCACGCAAAGAATTAATAGAAAGAACCGAAGATACCTTTGAGGGCATTAAATCTACCAAGACCTGCATAAGGGAAAGATTTCTAATATTTTCTATATCGCGTATATCGTTCATGACAAGCCTGTCAAGCCGCTCATTCAGCCATCTGCGCAAATCTTTTTCGCTCTGTTTGAAAAGCGGTTCAGGAAAACCTCCGAACTTAAGCAATAAATCGGATGCTTTATCGTATTCCTTTGAATAATTATCAAAGTTTAATTCTTTATCAACGGCGTAGTAGGGTTTTTTTCCTAAAAATTCCGATAGGCTGAACGGATGAAGTCTGTAGTACCTATATCTTCCAAGCAGAGAATCTCCGCCTTTCCTATAAATATCAAGTCTTGCGCTCCCTGTTACAAGTATGTCGAAATCTTCTTTATGCTTATCATATTCACCCTTTAAATAATTTTTCCAGAATTTATATTTATGAATTTCGTCATAAACAATCAGCTTAATTTCCGGCTTCCGCACAGAGTTTAATATATCCTTACGATCTTGCCTATTGTCCCAGTTAACATACTGATACGATTTGAAATAATTATCGGCAATATATAATGCAAGCGTGGTTTTGCCAACTTGACGCGGACCCCCGACAAAAACCATTTTATCTTTGAGGTCGTTATAAATATTTTCCGTTATATATCTTGCTTTTATCATAATATATTATTATTACATTTTTTTTACCCATAGTCAAAAAAATATGTAACTTTTTTAACCTTCGGTCAAATCCGTCAAAAAACATAACCTTAATATATTATAATTTATTAATTAGTTTACATAAATATATTATAATTTATTAATTAGTTTACATAATGTTCATTATGGGACATCTAAATTATTTATATAATAATAAACAAAACTAAAGCATAAGAAATTTAATTGCCCTTCCCATATACTATTACTATTTTTAATCGTGCGTTAGAAATTTCGTCAAGCTAAATTTGTAGCGCTGATATAATTATATATTATTCATTAAAAAAAATTTTACACAATTAAATGACAACATATATTGCAATGTTAAATTTTTCATTTGAAATATGGTTTAAATTGTTCTATTATATTATTATAATAGTAATTTTTAATATTTGTTAATAGTTTTTAAATAATAAGTACAAATTATTATTTAAAAGCATATAATTATTATATTTAATTAATTATAAATAAAATTAAACAAATGAACGAAAAACTCGAACAACTTCATTTCACAAATGATTATACTGTCTTAGATTACTATAATCTTCCAGAGGGAAGTCCCTATCAACTTATAGAAGGAGACTTGGTAATGAGTCCATCGCCTACTACAGAACACCAATCTATTTCAAGAAATGTTGAATTTTTAATTTTAAATTATGTTAAAAAAAATAACTTAGGCATAGTATTTAATGCTCCGATTGACGTATATCTTGATGATATCAATGCGTATCAACCTGATATAATATTTATTTTAAATAAAAATAAGAGCATTATACAAAAAAAAGGTATTAAAGGTGCGCCAGATCTTGTAATAGAAATACTTTCCCCTTCTTCTTTATATTACGATACAAAAACTAAAAAAAATGTTTATGAAAGAATAGGCGTAAAAGAATATATTATAATAGATCCTGAAGAAAAAACAATTGATATATTTTTATCTAAACCAAGCGATGCCGCCTGCAGTAATAAATTTGTGCATTCTAAAATAGATTATAAAGACGCTAAAACATTATATATTGAAACTTTAGGATTAAATATAGACTTATCTGAAATATTTCAAAGCGACGTAGAATGACTTAATTATTCTTAAAAAGCTCAATTAACATTATCGGGAGCAGGATTTGTCCGCAACTGCTGTTGATACTATAATCCCCTGCCTTTAGGCATAGGGAGTATGTCAATTCAGTTTCAGCTGTCATTGTAATATTAATAAATATATAAATACCAATATTAAGGAAAATAAAATAAATAATTTATTATATGTTTTATTTATGAGTAATATTTCTTGAATTAAGCTGAATAAGATTCTCAATATAACTTCTATTTTTTGTCATAGCATCGTTTTCCATCATTTTTTTATAAATAGCAACAGCATTTTTAGGCTTGCCTATCATAGTATAAATAGAAGCTTCTTCAAGCATTGCGTATTCTTGAAGTTTAACGTTGTTTATTTTAGCCATTTTCTTTAGATAATTAATAGACTTCAAGTTATTTTTCTGATTTAATTCAGCCGTTACGATATTACTGTAAGCTAAATAACTGATATTATTTTTATGAGGAATAGGAAAACGGTCGGTATATTTTTTAAAATATTTTATAGATTTTTTATAATTTCTTAATAATAAATAATCGGAACCTATATAAAAATTTGAAATAACTTCTGCTTTTGTCCCGTTATATTTTGTTTTTAGCTGTTTCAGAATAATAATAGATTTTTTTATATTTTTTAGATTTCCGGTTTTTGAAGTTCCTACAGAAAGATAAAGTCTGATCCCTTTTCCTAATAAAGTATAAGCTTTATTCTCTCTATAACCGTTATAATATCTATATCCTAATAAACCCCCTATTACAATCAAAACGCCGATAGAAAAAAAAATAATCAATATTTTTTTCTTTTTTAAAAAACCTGCTAAGTCAATCGCCATGTTTTATTGTCCTTATTAATATTAATTGTTATTATATATAAATTGCTATATTTTATTATATTTATTATCCTTATTAATTATTATTTTGTATAATTTTCTTAAAAACTGATTTATACAATGTTTTATCAAATATAATAATATTTATCGGCTAAAGTTTTAGCATTATTTTTAATTTCTTCTAAATCATGCCCGTTAAGTCCGGCGCCAAAAGCAATATTGTTATAAATATTTTCATCTAAAATATCGTTAGGTGAATGTGCATCGCTGGAAATTATTAATTTTGCGCCTGTATGTTTAGCAACTTGAAAGACAAGACCGTTTGACAAACAATGTCCTTTTCTATAAGTCAGTTCAAGATATATATTTTTATTTTTGGCTATTAGAGCCTCTTCTTCGGTTAATAATCCCGGATGCGCCAGAATATCAATGTCTTCGTTTAATGCCGCTAAATTAGTTCCTTTCTCAACAGGTTCGCTTAAAGTTTCGCCATGCACTACGATTATTTTAGCGCCTGATTTTCTTGCCAAGTTGACGGCTTCGCCGATTAAAGAAGGGGGTACATGCGTAATCTCAACTCCGGGCAAGACTCTAAACTTATTATTATTTTTAATATTTTCGGTATTAATTCTATCGCTTATTTTAATAATATTGGACAATATAAATTCAATATTGGAAAAATCTGCATGGTCGGTAATCGCCAGAGTGTCTATGCCGGAATAAACCGCTCTTCTAATAAGTTCGGACGGCACTAACTCGCCATCAGAAAATAATGTATGTGTATGAAAATCTGCTATCAAATAATTTCTCCGTATAATTTATTATTTATAACTTCAGTTATTTTAACTTTGGCGGCATTATTTTCAAAATTATCAAAATTTAATCCCGAATTTTTTAAATATATTGCCCTTTCGTTTAAAGTAGTTCCTTTATAAAATATACCTTTATTAATTATTTCTGAATTATAGTCATCGTTTTCCTGTATTTTTTCTATTATAACATCATAATCTTTTCCTATCAATTTATTTAAAGAGAACGTAAAAATATTTTTTTGCAAATCAAATAATTTATTTAATCTTTCTTTTTTTATATTTAAAGGAACATCATCTTTGTAATTTAAAGCTGCGGTAAAAGGTCTCGGCGAATAGTTAAATCCGTAAATAAATTCAAACTCTATTTCTTTCAATAAAGACAAAGTTAATTCAAAATCTTCTTCCGATTCTCCCGGAAAGCCTACAATTATGTCGGTTGATAATAATATTTCAGGACAACTTAATTTAATTTTTTTTATAAGATTTAAATAATGGTTTCCGTCATAGCCTCTGTTCATTAATTTCAATATTCTATCGGAACCTGATTGAACCGGCAAATGCAAACATTTTGATATTTTATTTTCTTTTCCGATTAAATCTATTACTTCAGCGCTCATATCCTTAGGATGAGACGTTAAAAATTTTATTTTCTTTATATTTTTATTCTCTGCAATTTTTTTTAAAAGATATATAAAATTATAATCAGGATTATCAGGAGATTTATAAGAATTTACATTTTGCCCTAATAAAACAATTTCTTGAACATTTTTTTTAGCATATTTTTCAACGGTGTTAAGTAAAATATTCAAAGGAATAGATTTTTCTCTTCCTCTGACATGCGGAACTATGCAATAGCTGCAATAATTATCGCACCCTTCCGTTATTTTTAAATATTCCGTATAATTTAATGCGCCTTTTTTTTCAGACCTGAGGTTAAAAGATTTTTCTATCCTTTTATAATAACTTTCATTTTTAAATTTATTTGTATATAAATTTTCAATATTTTTATTTTTATTATTTATATCGGATTTGCCGTCTGTACTATCGCAAACGATTACATTGTTATCTGTATTGTTCTCTATCTTATTATATATATAATTATCACTATTATTATTTTTATTATTACTTATTATATTGTTATTAATGTTATTAAATAAAATTTTAAATTCTTTTTCAAGTATATCGGGAATAGACAAAATATTTTCAGGACTTACATAATAATTTATATGTAATTCTTTAAGGTCTAATTCTTTCGCCTGTTTTATTTTTTTATTTTTATTTAAGTTTATGTTTTGTTTAATCTTTTGTTGAGCATAACATCCCGCAAGTATTATTTTTTTATTTTTATCTATACGTCCGATATCGGACATTATTTTATGGTCTGCATTGTCTCTAACACTGCAAGTATTTAAAATTATAATATTTGCATCATTTAAAGAAGCCGCCTTTTTAAATCCTTTAAAAATTAGGCTTTCTTCAAGCAAAGACGAATCGTGAAAATTCATCTGGCAGCCATAAGTTTTAATGTAAAACTTGAGAGTTTCCATTGTCATAAGTTTGCTCAATGTAGTAATGTAAATAAATTAAATAAGAAAAGAAAAAAAATTCAAATATTTTCTTTTATGAGGTTGTTTTTGCAGATTTTACTCATTTTAAAAAACGGTACTAATTTTTCTTTTACTTTAATATTTTCTCCTGTTTTTGGATTTCTTCCGTCATATGATTTATATTCTTTTATTTTAAAGCTGCCAAAACCTCTTATTTCTATTCTTCTTTGTTGAACAATGGCTTCTATCATAGTTTCCAATATAGAGTTTACGATTGCTTCCGCTAATTTAGCGGAAATTTTATTTTGCTCCGCAAATAATTCTATAAATTCCGCTTTATTCATACTCACCTCTAGATATTAAATGATATATGCAGTAAAATAATTTATTAATTTTACTAATTTTAGATATAACTGAATTATTGCTAAAAATCAATATACCGCAAGATAATTTGCTAAGTTTTTTATATTATCACATAAGAACGTCAGGGTCAACATCTATAACTATTTTTCTAGAAATAAAAAATTTATTAAGTTCAGATTTATTTTTAATAATATCTATAAAGTTATGCATATATGAAATATTTTTTTCACCTGGTATTAAAGGTGATTTTATAATTATTTGAAATCTAAAATTATTATTTAACTTAGAAATTGGACAGGGAGAAGGACCTAAAACAGAAATTTTTTTAAATTCAGTATTTTCTTTGATTGATTCACTTATTATTTTTTTTAAAAAAAACGCTCTTTCTTGTAATTTATCAAAATCTTTATCAGTTAATCTCAACGTAATAATTTTAGCATAAGGAGGATAAGAATATTCTTTTCTTAAACTTAATTCTTTTTCAAAAAATCCTTCAATATCATGTTTTGATGCATATTGAATAACGTAGTTTGTACTATTGAACGTTTGAAAAATTACATTTCCGGGCATATCCCCCCTCCCCGCTCTTCCGGATACCTGCATTAGCATTTGAAAAGTTTTTTCGGCACTCCTAAAGTCGGGAATATTTAAAAGACTATCTGCCGAAATTACGACAACCAAACCTACATTTGGAAAATCATGACCTTTTGCGACTATTTGAGTACCGATCAGTATATCTATCATACCGTTATTCATTTTATTGAAAATATCTGAACCTATTTTTTTATTTCTGCCGATATCCGAATCTATTCTTGCAATTTTAGCGCTATCTCCAAATAATTCATTTACTTTATCTTCTAATTTTTGTATACCTATTCCATAAGGCTCTATATTATCGCTTAAACATTCAGGGCATAGTTTTGGAACTTCTTCCGTATAATTACAGTAGTGACATTTTAGGAAACTTTTTTCATAGTTTTTCCCTTTATGATATACCATAGAAACAGCGCAGTTTTTGCAAATAAATTGATGACCGCATGATTTACATATAATAAAAGTTGAAAATCCGCGTCTGTTTAAAAATAATAGCACCTGTCTTTTTTGATTTACATTTTCTATAGTTTCATTTCTTGAAATTTCTGAAAGCATTTCATCGCTAAAATTGATATTTTTATTATTATTTAAATTATTTGATTTAAATTCATTTTTTAAATCAATAATTTTAATTTCAGGAAGATATCTGCCCGAAACTCTTTCTTTTATGTTAATGTACTCATATTTTTTTATTGTTTTTGCGTTGTAAAATGATTCTAATGAAGGAGTTGCAGAACCTAAGACTGCCACCGAATTACTTTTTTTTGCAAGCATAACGGCTATATCTCTTGCATTATATAAAAATTCAGATTCTTGTTTATATGAGCTGTCATGTTCCTCATCTACAATAATAAGTCCAGGTTTAATTAATGGGGCAAAAATAGCAGATCTGGCTCCTAAAACTATTTTGATTTCTCCGGATAATATTTTAAACCAGTTAATTAATTTTTCTTTTTTTGCAATTTTACTATGAAATATTGCAAATTCATGAGGATTTAACATTTTAGAGAATCTTTTCTTCATTATATCAATAAATTGATTTGTAATATATATTTCAGGAACAATAATAATGACTTGCTTATTTAAACTTAAAGTATATTCTAATAAATTAAGATAAATTTCAGTTTTTCCGCTTGCGGTTACGCCGTGCAATAAAAATGTTTTATAAAAATTTTCTTTAATTGGTTCTTTAATAGTTTCAATAGCTTTTAGCTGGTCTTCGGTTAATTTTAAATAATCGGCGGTGTCTGTTGCAGTATCAGTTATAGAGATTGCAGAATAAGGGACAGGCGAAGAAATAGATGAGGAAATAATAGAAGAAACGACGGGAACGTCGGTTGAATTACTATTGTTTTTATTGTTACTATTCCCTCTTGGAGCATTAATGTTAATATTGCTTTTATCTAAATTTTTATTATTTTTATTTTGATTGTTATATTCGGCATAGACATCCAATAGATGAAAATTTTTTGCGTCTATTGACGGCAATGCAGTATCTAAAACACGCGCAATACTTTCGTGATAATATGATGCAAGCCAATTATAAAAATTTAAATGATTTTGATTAAAAAATGAATTTTTAGAAATAGATATTATTTTTTTTAAATTAGCGCTCTTTGACGGATATGCCGAATTTATAGAAGATACAAATCCATATGTTTTTCTGCTCTTTAGCGGTACTATTACAGGTGAGCCGATTTGCAAAAGATTTAAGAATACTTCCGGTACTAAATAGGTCAATGCATAATCCAACCCGCTTTTAGGCACTATTATTTCAGCTTTAGTTTCGCTCATGCATACAATTATAATTCATTACCTTAAAAATTAACATAATAAAATATAATATAACATAAATTTATATTTACCCAAAATTGCCGATAAAATTTGTTAAAAGTATTACAATTTATTGAAGAACATTAGATGCCCGCAATAATTAAATTTTCTATCGGCAATTTTGAGATTTATTTAATTATTTTTATTTGAACGAGTTTTATTTTTATTTTTACCGCCTTCAAGCGGATATAATTGTCTTCTGTAATATTCTTCTTCATTAAGTTCAAGTTTTTCTCCGCTTTTTGCAATAACAAATTTGCCGTTTCCGAATTCTTCAGACCAGACTTTATCGGCTATTTCTGCATAAGATGAAGAGTATTTATCCATATCGTCTTTTAGAGTTGTTATAATAGACCCTCCTCCTTCCTGCGTTGCTTTTGCATTTCCTTTTGCAACAATTTTTCGTAAAATTTGCGGGTGATCAATTATCATACATGGACGAAGTCTGTTTTTTATTTTAATCTGCTCGCTTCTTATAGAATTAAAATATGTTGAATTCAATATTTCTTCAATTGATTTGTCAAATACATTGTCTGCAGCAAATTGCGCAAATACGCACGGCTCTACCCCTCCGTTAGCATTTATATGCAGATATACCCTTCCGCCCGAAAGACATCCATGAGAAAGCACTCCGTCATTCCAAAAATCGGCGACAACAATAGGTTTAGTCTCTCTTATTTCCGCTACCATTTTCCTTCTATAATTTCTTTGTTCGGGAGTCGGCATTAATTTGACGTCAGGCTCTCTTCCAATAGGTATATAATTAAAATACCACCCTAAAAAACATCCCTGTTTAATATAAAAATCAATAAATTCATTACTCACTATAATTTCATTATTAAATTTTGTAGCGGTAGCCGAAAAACCGAAAAGTATTCCGTTATCCTTGAGATATTGCATAGCCGATACTATTTTTTTAAAATGACCTTTGCCTCTTCTTTCATCCGTTTCAGCTTCAAAACCTTCAACGCTTATACACGGAAAAACATTCCCAAGTTCCGCAAGTTGTTCCGCCATTTTTCCGTTAATTAATGAACCGTTGGTATACACCTGAAAATAACAATCGCTGTTTCTTTTAAAAATATCAATCAAATCTTTTCTGACGAAAGGTTCTCCGCCCGATATAGTATAAAAAAATATTCCATAGCTTTTTCCTTCGTCTATTATCTGATTTATTTTTTCAAAAGATAATTTATCTTCTCTTGTGTAATTAGCGGAATAGCATCCGTAGCATTTTAAATTGCAATGCATGCTGGGGCTTATTACATAAAAAAGCGGCGGATAAAACCCATTTCTTTCAATAAATGCCTTTCTTTTATCACCGCTTAATAATAAAAAATTAGATATAAAGTTATCTAATATTTTCTTTTTAACATTTTTAGATAAGGAAGGTAATTTTCTTTTTAAGTTGACAAAAATATGATCAAAAAATATTTTCCCTGCAGGCGCATTAAAATCGTTAAGTTTATCAGAAAGATTTATAATAGTTTCATCTTTTAAACGCGGTACTACATAATTGCTTGCCAGATATACACTTTTTTTTATGATATAATTTTTGAATTGATTATTTTTAACCGGAGATAATTGTTTCATATTAATGCCCCTCTTTATTATTTATTTAAGTTTGTATAATTTTAATTTAACTAATTGCAATAAATTTAATTAAAAAAATTATAAAAGTAAATATAATATATTAACAGTAGTAATAATATAAAAACAAAAAAATTGATATAAGCTTAGAAATATAACTTACAATAAAAATTTATTTATTGTAAACATTTAAAATTTTTCTCTCACCCCCCCATTTATTTATATCTTATATTGTAATAATTTAATATTATAATGCAACTATAAACTTATACAATATAGCTTTTATGCCTTGTATGCTTGTATGATAGATTATAACTCTGGTTTTATAAAATTTCAAGCAATATCAATAATAATGGCAATAAATTTTGCTTTTAATATAACTTCTCAGAATTATTTTATATAAATTGCTATCAATAAAATAAATTAATAAGCAGCTGTTAAATAAAGCGAAAATAAAACATTTTAATTTAATAACTTTAATAACTTTTATATTATATTTATATTATAAATTTTAAGACATTTTAATATTGATATAAAATTTATAATATAATACAATTATTAAAGTATAATGTTTTGCAAGTTTAATTTGTTATTAGGTTTATACAATAAAGAATTACCTGGGGGGTTAGCTCAGATGGCAGAGTGGCGCCTTCGCATGGCGCAGGTCGTGGGTTCGATTCCCATACCCTCCACCACTAATATCAAGGCTTTCAAGAATTATTAATTTTATCATTTTCGTCTGCTATGCAAAAGGGATTGATTATTTTTAAAAATAGGTGTATAAATACTTATATAAGTATTTAAATTTTTAGAGGTACAAAAATTATGTTAAACATAAAAGAAAAACAGGCGACAGGAACTCTGAACGAATTGTATCATACCGATTACTACACTTGGGCTATAACTAATGCAGAGCTTCTTAAAGAAGGCAAACTTAATGATGTTGATTATATTAACTTGGCGGAAGAGGTAAAAGACTTGGGAAATTCAGAATACTATAGACTTGTAAGTTTTTTTACAAATTTATTATCTCACATGTATAAATGGGATAATCAACCTGAATTAAGAAGTAAGAGTTGGGAAAATACGATTAAAAATTCTATTAGAGGCATAACTTCAGCGTTAGAAAAAAATCCTGGATTAAAATATCAATCTACTTTTAACAATGCTTATATATCTGCGTGGAAGGATGCAAGATATATAATTTCTGATGATATAGACATGGATATTAAATTTATTTCTAAACACTGTCCTTATACCTTCAAGGAAGTTATATATAAAGTATGTGAAATAGCGCCGGATAGGATTGATGAAGACGATATTGCTTTTCTTAAAAATTTACCTTTATTTTAAATATTCCTTATTTTATTATGATAAAATTATTTAAAAAAGGAATAAGAAGGAATAAAAAAAGATAAATTAAAAAGGTCGTTAAAGGCAGAAAGTAAGCCGTAAAGCCGTTATTTTATTAAGTTTAAAAAATGTTTAAATTGCATTCGCATGGCGCAGGTCGTGGGTTCTATTCTCATACCCTCCACCAATTATTGTTGCCATAAATAAGCAATCAAACTGTTATTTATTTATTAGCTTGTTTGATTATATTATATTTTCACTCGTTTGAAGCTTTGTTAGAAAATACTAATTTTTAAGCATAAGAAATAATTTCATATATATATAATGATATAATACTTTTCATATTTTTTTGATAGCTTTTTTTATTATTTCAACAGTTTTATTAATATCTTCTTTTGTATGGACGCTGCTTAAAAATAAAGCTTCATATTGGGAAGGCGCAGTAAAAATACCCTCTTTTATTAGCTCGCCAAAAAAATTTTTAAATTTAGCTGTATCAGATTGCATTACATCATTAAAATTATTAACCGGAGATTTTTTGAAAAATATTGTCAATAATGATGATATATGATTAATTGTTAACTCATCGCTGTAATATTTAAGTTCCTCTTTTAAAGATGTAACTAAATATTCGGCATTTTTATTTGCTTTATCTATTGCATTATCTTTTTCTATAGCTTTTATAGTGGCTATTCCGGCGGCTACGCATATAGGATTTCCGGAAAGCGTCCCTGCCTGATAAACGGGGCCCAAAGGGGAAAGATATTCCATTATATCTTTCCTTCCGCCGAAAGCTCCAATTGGAAGCCCTCCGCCGATTATCTTGCCAAGACAGGTTATATCCGGTTTTAAATTAAACAAGCCCTGAGCGCCGCCCAAGGAAAGCCTGAAACCTGTTATGACCTCATCAAATATAATTAATCCGCCGTTTTCATGAGTTAAATCTATTAAATCTTTTAAAAAACCTTTCTCAGGCAGAACTATCCCCATATTTGCGGCAACAGGTTCTATTATTACCGCCGCAACCTTCCCCTTATTTTTTAGAAATAGGTTTTTGACCGATTCTATATCGTTGTAGTTCGCAACTAACGTATCTTTTGAGAGGCATTCGGTAACCCCTGACGATGAAGGAACGGATGTCGTAAGAGCTCCCGAGCCTGCCTTTACAAGCATAGAATCGGAATGTCCGTGGTAACATCCCTCAAATTTTATAATTTTATCTCTTTTTGTAAAACCTCTTGTAAGCCTTATAGCGCTCATAACCGCTTCCGTTCCGGAATTAACAAGCCTTATCATTTCTATTGAAGGAAAATGTGTTGTGACTAAGCCAGCAAGTTCCACTTCTGCTTCCGTCGTTGCCCCGAAGCAGAATCCGTTTGCCGAGGCATCCGTTATAGATTTGATCACGCGCTTATCACTATGTCCCAATATCATAGGACCGTAAGACATTACATAATCGATATATTCGTTTCCGTCTATATCGAAAATTTTACTCCCTTCCGCTCTTTTTATGACAATAGGAGAAAGACCGACTGACTTAAATGCGCGCACGGGGCTGTTGACGCCGCCCGGCATTACGGTTTCGGCAAGTTTAATGGCATTAAAGCTTTTATTGCGGTTCATAAAATCTTCCTTTCATTATTTTTATCTATTTTTTTATTAGTATTGCTCGACTTTATTGTTTTTGACAGATATGGAGCAAAAAACTTAAATACTTCTAAATTCCAACCCGGCAGAACTACATGTCCGCTGTTTTTTGCGATAAATAGCTGTTTTTTAGACTTAATCAGTTTATATACGATTAAAGTACCTTTAGGCGGACAGTCTTCATCTTTAAGCCCTATTCCGATAAGAACCGGCGATTTAATCCAGCCCGCAAAATGCTTTGTATCGACATAATAAAGCGACTTCATAACCTTAGCCTTGTCTTCCGGATGTTTTTTTAAAAACGCTTTAACTTCCATATAGGGACCCATTTTTGCAAGAGGCATCTGCACCGGGATATCGCTTAAAAACGGAACATCCGCTGCAGCGGCAACAACATGATGGTCTATGCCTGCGTCGATAAGGGATAACCCTCCCCCCATACTTCCGCCTGTCACAAATATTAATTTATTATTTATTTTTTTAAATCTTTCTAAAAATTTAAGCGATGCTAATGAATCCATAACTATTTTAACCATTGAAAAGGTTTTAACATGAGTAATGCCTGCCGTCATTAATCCCGGAAATCCGGGGTTGTAAACTGCCCTGCTTCTTCCATGCCCCCTTAAATCGACAGAAAGTGCGGCGTAACCTCTTCTTGCAAAGAAATGAGCCCATCCGGGAGTACCGAAAGAACCGTATCCATGAAGCAATAAAACACCGGGATACTTTTTATTTTTTGCCCCTCCATAAGGTATAGCAAAATAGCCTTTAAGCTGAAGACCGTCATAAGAAGTTAAAGTAATACTGTAAGTTTTTATCTTATTAATTTTGTCAACGGCGATTAACCTTAATCTATAAGGCAGTTTTTCTTTTTTGAGGCGTGAATACATACCTTTCCAAAATATCCGGAATTTTTGGTATTTAGTTTGTTTTAAAAAATGTTTGCTGCGATTTGCAATATTAATATTTGCGGTTGGTTTTAATTTTACATTATAAGATGTAAAATTTTTGTATAAAAATATAAACAGAAAAATTAAAGCAATGCTTATTAAGCTTGCAATAAAATAACTTTTTTTAGAGATTTTCTTACTTTTCATAATTTTTCCTTATAATTATTAATTATGGATTATAGATTAATAATTAATGAAATAACTTAGCTAATTTTTTATTTTCATCAAAAAAATCAACAATTCGGCAAAGGACACTCTTAGGTAGCATTAGCTGCGAACTGTTAGCCTTCTTTAAGTATTAAATCTATATTAATATTTTATTATTAATTAATAATAAAAAGAATAAACTAATTAATTGACATTAAATTAATATCTTTAATCTTAAAATTAGATTCTACATTTATTATTTCAACAATTTTTAACCCTTCAGGCAATTTATTATTTAGTTTGGTTTTAACTGAATCATTAAAACTGTCATTTTTATTATCCCAATTATTAACCGTCGCAATAATATAGAGCGAATCACTTTCAGTCATAAAAGGAATTGGATTTGAAAAACTTACTTTTGGTTTGGGACTGAATTTTGATTGAGTATAAGAAATTTTGATATTAGAAATCCTCAACGCCCTTAATAATACTTTTATTGTTTCTAAATGTCCTAAATATTTAATATCGTCTTTTTTTGAATATTTTATAAGAATTTTAGAATCATTTGATTCAATAGATTTATTGCTAAGTTTATTACAGTATATTTCTTCGTCATTTTTTTCTTTACCGTTTATGTTTACTTCATAGTTTATATTAGTGTCTTTAATGTCGTTTATATTCATTATATTAATGTTATCGTCCGCATTTTTAATATCTATAAAAAAGTTATCGTCGTTGTTTTGGCTATCGTCAAAGTTGCCGTTGCGGCTGTTTTCGTTATAATTATTATACTCATTATAATTTATTTTTTTATGTATTTTATTATTTTCTGATTTAGAAGAATATACAGGTTTAACAGTTTTAAAATCGCATACGCCGCAAATATAGCATATTTTTCTGCAATTTTCCGTTATTTTGTCTTTTATTTCTTTTTCAATATTATTATTTATATTATTATGTAAATCACAATTTAATCTGAATTTATTATTAGTTATGTCATCATTTAGAGCATTAGAATTACTATCATCTTCATTAATATTTTTTACGCCGCTTGTATTATTTGAATTAAAATGCGCGGCGCTATAATTGTAATTATTATAAATTGTTAATTTATTTAATTCAAACGATTTTTTAAATTCAGATTTTAAATATTCTTTATCAACCATTATGTCAATAAAATCCCATGGTAAAATTTCTTTTAAATCTTTTTGAATATAAAGGTATTTATTTAATAATTCATTATAGGTACAGGTTAATTTTTCATTAAAATAATTATTTTTTTTAATGTTATAATTATATAATTTTTCATTGTTTGTTTTATTTAAACTATAATAATTATATTTGTCTTCATCATATTCGTATTCATCGTCATCGCTAAAGGATTTTAAGGCGTCAATCCAAGCTTTAAAATTAAAATATTTTCTTTCGCTATCAAATTTAGCCCCGTTTAAATATGCTCTATAAATTATTTTTGACGTGAACATGTCCCCTCTTGAAATAAGTCCTTCAATAAAACTTACTTTTGGGTCTTGATATTTAAAATTCACGTTTAAATGTTTTAATAAATGTCTAAGATAATTTATTTTAAAATTTAATTCATCTTCGGTATTCATAGGATGCCATTGAAACGGAGTATGAGGTTTTGGAACAAAATTATTTACATTAACGGTAATATTTAATTGTTTTGATATTTTTTTAATTTTAACGATTAAATCTTTTACGCCTTCAATGTCGGAGAGTCTTTCATATGGCAGTCCAATCATAAAATAAAGTTTTAATTTATTAAAACCTTTTAAAACTAAATACCTTACTTCTGATAGCAGATCTTCTTCCGAAATATTTTTATTTATAATTTTACGCAATCTTTCGGTTCCTGCTTCAGGAGCAAGCGTAAAATTTGTTTTTTTAATTTCAGAAGTTTTTTGCAGTATATTTTCGCTTAAACTGCCTATTCTCATAGAAGGAAAAGAAAATGATATAAGTTTTTCATTGGTAAATTCGGACAAATTATTTATTAAACTTTCAATTTCAGAATAATCCCCCGTTGAAAGCGAAGATAATGAAATCTCTTCAAAACCTGTTTTATCTATTCCGTTTTTTATAATATCTATTATTATTTCTTTTTTTCTTTCTCTTACAGGTCTATAAATATATCCTGCCTGGCAGAATCTGCACCCCGACGAACAGCCCCTCGCAATTTCAACCGAAAACCTGTTATGCACGGTTTCAATTGCCGGAACTAATGGTTTATTAATGTAGTTTATAGAATTTAAATCATAAATTATTGATTTTTTAATATTTTGTGATATTCCTGGAACATAGACCCCGTCTATTTTAGAAATTTTTTCTTTTATATATTGCCTGAATTGTCCGCAATTTTTAGATTCCATATCTTTCAACTTATAATTTTGTTTATAGATATCGGAGCGTTTCATATTTCCTAATGCATTATTTTCGTCACTTTTTACTATTTTTAACAATTGATCTGCGTCTGAGTATGCGTCTGTATTTGTATTATATGTATATATATCTATCTCTGCATTTTTATTTATTTCTTCTTTGGGATATTTTTTTTTAGCTTTTATAATTGTCTTGCATATTTCAACAACGGTATTTTCTCCGTCCCCCACAATAAAAAAATCTATAAAATCATTTAACGGCAATGGATTAAAAGCGCAAGGACCGCCAGCTCCTATAAACGGGTCGTTTAAATCTCGTTGAAAAGATAAAATAGGAATGCTTGATAATTCAAGCATATATAAAATGTTAGTATAAGATAGCTCGTATTGTAAAGAAAATCCTATAACGTCAAAATTTTTTAGAGGTTCTTTTGACTCTAATGAAAAAAGCGGAAGTTTATTTTCAACAAGTTTGGCAATCATATCCTGATAAGGCAGATAAACACGTTCGCATAAGATATCGTCGTTAGAATTTAATATATCATATATTATTTCCATTCCTATATGACTCATTCCCAATTCGTAAAAATCAGGAAATGCAATAGCGTATTTAAGTTCGGCAAGATGAAAATCTTTTCTTACGGCGTTGCTTTCAATTCCTATATATCTTGACGGTTTTTGAACATACGGGAGGATCTTTTCTTTTAAAATATTATAAAATGATTTATTCATATAAATTTAATTAATTATGTAAAATTAAGAAAAATATAAAATTTTTTTTACTTATATATATCTAATCTATCTTATCTTATCTTATCTTATCTTATCTTATCTTGATTTGTTTGATAAAATAATATTTTATAATTTTTTTAAGCCCTGTATAATTTAGGCGGGACGCAGTGTATCTTTATTGAATTTATCAATTTTAATAATTTTATTAATTGATTAATCATATAAAAATATTATACAATAATGAAATATTTAAATATATCATTAATTATATGTATAGAAATTCAATATATACAAAAATTTATTTAATTATTATATAAATTGCATAATATTTAAATTTATTAAATTAAATCTTAATTATATTTTTTATTTTATAAATTAAGGATAAAGATAAGGTTGGAAAATATGAACAATACTATTCAGCTCATTGCTATTGCAATCATTCCCGTATTGGCGGCAATTATTTTACACGAAGTTTCCCATGGCTTTGTAGCCCATTTATTTGGAGACGATACGGCAAAAAATGCTGGCAGGCTCACTCTTAATCCCGTAAAACATATAGACCCTTTTGGAACTATTCTGCTGCCCCTTATCTTGATTATTATAGGCTCCCCTTTTTTATTCGGTTATGCAAAACCGGTTCCCGTTAATTTTAATGGGTTAAAAAATCCTAAAAGAGATACTGCTTTTGTTGCGGCGGCAGGTCCAGTGACTAATTTTATTCTTGCCTTTGTTTCATTTATATTATTAAAAATTATTTTATTTAATTATCCAGTAATGAATTTATATTTATTTGAATTTTTACATACATTTAAATTTCAGGATGTTTCAAATACAGGTATTTTTTTTAAATATTTCATATATCCGGTTACCTTTATGCTTTTTATCAGTATTATGATTAATGTTATTTTAGGTCTTTTTAATTTAATACCGATACCGCCTTTAGACGGAGGAAGAGTTGCCGTAAGTATACTCCCTGAGCCGCTGTCTTCATTTTTAAGCCGCTTGGAACCGTTCGGAATTTTTGTTATATTAATTTTATTATTAATTGATCCGTATAATTTTTTTATAGCAGGATTTAACTTTATTGTAAATAATATAATTTTAAGAAATATTTAAGTTAAAAAATATAAAACTCCTGTTTCAATTCACCAAAAAAATAGCCGCAACCCCCCTTTTTAAACCGCAAACCATAGGGGATACAAGACGATAATTATTATTATATTATATAAATTTTAATAGGCATTAGGAGAATATCAAAATATGCATTCCGATAATGAAAATAATTATAATATAGAAGTTAATAACTCTGTCAATACGGTAAAACTTGAATTCTTTGAAGGACCCCTTGATTTACTTTTATCTCTGATAAAAAAGAAAAAAATTAATATTTATGATATACCGATAAAAGAAATAACGGAAGATTATTTAAACGCTATAGGGATAAATGAAGACCAATTAAATAATAACAGTTTTAATATAGGCAAATATATTAATATTGATATAGGCGGCGATTTCATTGTTATGGCCGCTCATCTTATATATCTAAAGTCATTAATGCTGCTGCCGAAAAGCATTACTCAGGATGAAACATCTTCCGATAGCGGTATAGACGGCGATCCAAGAAATGAATTAGCATATATGCTAATAGAATATCAAAAAGTTAAAGAAATTGCCTCTTTTTTAGATAATAAACCTATTTTAGGCAGAGATGTTTTTTATATTAACATCAACAATAGCAGAATTGATAATATCATTGAAAAAAATGATAGTTTGTTATTTGAGGCTAATATATACGCCCTTTCAAAAGCATTTTACTATATAGCAAAAGAAGCTAAATCAAGAATTGATTTTTATGAATTAAAAAAAATAAAATTTTCTATAAAAGAAAAAATAATTGAAATAGTTAATATATTGCAAGACTCAAAAGCAATAAAATTTTCAGAACTGATATCTATTTATAGTAATAATCGTAATAGTAAAGAATTATTTATAATATATTTTCTATCAATATTAGAAATGTCAAGGCTTACAATAATTAAAATAGATCAGGAAGAGGATTTTGGAGAAATTTATATCTCGCTATTTAATGAAGATGAATTATTAAATTATAAATTAAAAATAGAAAACATTAATTAAAAAAATATTAATTATTTAATATTTCCGCAGACTTTAATCTAATCTATCTATCCACCTATCCACCTATCCATCTATCCTATCTCTATTATTTATTATTAATATTATTATTTATTATTATTATTATTATTAATATTATTATTTATTTGACTGTATTTTTGCGATATCATTATTATCTTTATTATAATGATAATCTTCCTATAATATCGTTTAATCTGCCAGGAACACCCATTTTAGTGACAGGCGGATGTTTAGCGTTGCGTTTTTGAAATGCGTGAAGAATTATAACGGTATTATTAATTACGACATAAACGATTCTGTGGTTTCTTTTAAACCTGTCAGCCAATTTAATTTTCCAGAATTTATCTCTCATATGCTTTATTTTAACGGTCTTAACCTCAGGAAATTCTTTGACAAATGTATTAATTGAATTATAAATTAATTCTTTTGTGTTTTTATCTAACGACTCGATATATTTTAATACAGGGCTAACCCCGTTTTCGGAAGAATAGTATATTACTTTTTCTACTTTCATTTTTAGCGCACTGATTTATTTATTTTTTTAATCGGTTTTTTAGATAGACTGACAATTACCTTGCCGTTACTATCTTTATATTTAGTATGTAAATTATTTTTTAAGATTATATCCTCACCTCTTTTTTTGCCTGTAAAAATATTACTTCTGCTATTTTTGCTTTTGTCTTTATCCTTGCTTTGATATTTATCGCTGTCTTTAAAATTTTTGGAATAAAGTTTGTTTTTCACACCCGTGACGGACTCCTTTTTTTCTTGTTCTTTATCGTCAATTTTAATCTCTTTTTTAAATACAAGCTCTGCAATATTTTTTTTTATTATTTTAAATTCGCCGGAGCGCAAATCTCCAATAGGAAGACCGCCTATTTTAATTCTTCTTAATAAAATAATTTCTAAGTTAAGAAATTCAAGGATTTTTCTTATTTCCCTGTTTTTTCCGTTTTTTAAGTCAATTAATAAAATATATTTATTTAAATTTTTTTTAACAACTTTTACACTATACGGTTTTAGCAGACCAATATCGTTTAAATATACTCCTTTTTTAATTTTACTGAATATTTCAGGCGTTACATCCCCTTTAACTTCAACTATATATGATTTTATAACATTAAACTTAGGATGGGTAACTTTGTAAGCAAAATCTCCGTCATTAGTCATTAACAATAAACCTTCGCTCATAAAATCAAGCCGTCCTACCGGAAAAACAAATTTGGCTATTTCAGGTTTATCTATTAAATCCATAACCGTCCTGAAACCTTTTTCAGATTTTCTTGAAGTAAGAAACGCTTTTGGTTTATTAATCATTAAATAGATAAAATTTTTATCTACTGCCCCTATTCTTTTTTCGTCAAGCAGCACAATATCTTTATCGGCTACGGCTGTTGCAAGATGATGAATTTTTTTTCCGTTTAAAGTAATTCTGCCTTCTCTTATTATTTCATCGGCTGCACGTCTTGAAACTCCGGTATGCAGAGCTATAAATTTGTTTAATCTTATATTTTCTATAATATTATCTTTATGATTATTCAATTATATTCCTCAATATTATTAATTATGGTAAAATTTTTTAATTCTTTTGTTTATTATTTATTAATACACGCATATACAACATATATAACATACAATAACGGTTACATTATTGATGTATCAAATAAGTATAATATATGATATTGTTTACATCCCAAAATTGCCGATAGAAAATTTTATTCTGGATGACCGCTTCGCTCTCGTGCCTAACGACACTCGTGAACAGAAACGGCATGCGTTTCTATCTTCGGAACTTTCCCGCCTACGCGGGAATGACTTTGAGATATTTTAAAAGTTCACTCGTTGGATGTCATTCCTGCGAAAGCAGTAATCCAGAATTATCAATGCATTGCGGTATATTTAACAATCTCCAACGGCAATTTTAGGACATCTCTCTAATAAAATTTGGTAAAATTATACGGCTATTTTCTTAAAAGCTTCCTATTAATTTGCTTTTATTTTTATTATTATATACAAAAACTTTTGTTATTTTAACTTTTAAAATATTATTTTTAGCTTTTATGGGCTTATAGCAATACTCTAAAAAAATACTCCGGCCTATATGTCCAAAATCTCCGGTTCTTGAATCTACAAATTGTTTAGCTCTGTTATAATTTACTTTAATAAAATTGAAATTCCCTGCATTAATATTATCAACGGTTAAATTTTTAAATAAATAATAAATATTTCCGTGAATTGACTTTATAAAATCAATATTTCTATGAGTCTTCATACCGTTTTGAATAATTTTTTTTGACCTGTAATATCTTAAATAAAAACCGTGTTTTTTAAAGTTATAATTGCCGATATCTGCTTTAATATATTCCTTAAAACAATGAACTTGAGAAATATAATTAAGTAATTTCTTAAATCTTATTTTATCTTTATAATAAAGTTTTTGCCATAGAAATGCGTTAAAACGGTCGTGCCTGTATTTTGACGGATTAACAATTTTAATATATGTAGAAATAACCTTTTTTGTTAATGGTTCACCTGAATATTTTACATATATAGCATAAATAATAGGATTTGAAGCATAAACAGCGCTAACGTATTTTAATTTGCGTGCATTATGCATAGCAATTGAATTATTAAGCGCATTTGCGAATTTAATAAAAAATAAATTAAAACCGATTAAAAATAAAAATAGAGCAAAACTTAAAATTATTGACATAGGAGATTTTTTTTTCATTTTAAAAACCTATAATATTTAAAATTTAATTTAAAATAATATTATTATATAAAAATTATATATTTAAAATTATATTATACTACATATAATATAATATAATTTTAAAATAACATCAATGAAAAACTAAATTCCAAATCCTGCGATAGAAAATTTATTTTATATATTCCTGCTTTCGCAGGAATGGCTTTGCTGATATTTAGCTTTTAATCCAATATGTGTCATTCCCGCGTATGCGGGAATCCAGCGTTTGTTTAACATTAGAAAGTTTGGATAGTTTCTAATGCAGGATTAAGGTAAATATTGCAGATATAGAATTTTAAATGCAGATATAAAATTTTAAATTAGGATTAATACTATGTTTTGATTTTATAATCTTTTTATTTTAATATATTGCTTATATTTAATTTAATCAATTTTCCATGAATCAATATGTGAACTGAAAATTTTATATTATTTCCTTGTTTTAATTTATTTCTTTTAAATATAATAACATTTCTTATAATTTTATAAGGCATATACCGTTTATTGTGAGGCATACTGTTTATTATGTTAATTTCCCTGATACCTGCAGGATTATATCCATTAAATAAATCTTCTCCCGTTTCTAAATATAAATAAATATTTCTAATAAAAAAACTGCTATTTGTCGTATTTGTAATTTGATATTGTAAATAAAAAAGTTTTCCTATGCGGCTTAAAGAAATAATTGTTAATACTAATCCCTTTTTCCTGATTTTTTTATTAATTTTAATCCTGTTAACCGCTAAAACAAGATTCATAATTTCTTTTTTTTGTTTTTTTATTGTTAGCCGTTCTTTTTTAAGCAGGTTGAATTTTTTATCATATTTCTGATTTAATATCTTTTTTTCTTTGTTAATTTTTGCTTTTATATAATTTAAAATAAAAACATTATTGATTCTTTGCGTTAAATTTAAATTATAAGTTACATATTTCGGCTTAGTAATTTTTAAGAGAATATTGATAAGTCCATATTTAGTTAAAATTTCAAGATTTGTATTAATTTTATTATTATAAGTTATCGGTTTAATAAATATTTGCCTTCCTACAATCTGCTCAGAAAAATCAGATGCACTGCCTATCGCCACATTTAACGGAATACACGGAAGAGTTATAATGCTTACATAACCCAATGCGGTATTAAGTTTATAAATTATATTTGATTTTATAGGAAGCCTGTGGATATATAATCTATTTTTAAAACTGTATTTAGCTAAATTTGAATACGGCTGAGCATCCGCTATTTTACAGTATATGCAAACGACTAATGAAACCAATAAAAATAAATAAAAATATAACAATAGCAGCGATGATAAAAATTTATAATAATTATCTTTAAATATTTTATTTTTCAATTTAATTACCCTCTTTTTTTAAATTTTCCAATTTATTATGCATTTTAAGTTTGGCTCCCGTAACTTTTATTTCAAAAATTATTACGTATAAACCGTAAATACCCGCAAAAAAAAGATATAAATTAATTAAATATAAAATTGATACGACCGTAAAATGCGTAAAAGCATAGCCTGCAAATGTATAAAAACAATCAATATAATATTTAAATTTACTATTTGAAAAATAAAATAAAGCAAATAAACCTGAAACACAAAGAAACGCTATTTCCAGAATATCAAGCTCGTCATTGCCGTATTTTTTTGAATTATTCATTTTTTAAAATCATATTTAATAAAAATCATAGAATAAAATTTATTATAATTAATTTATTATTATCAATAAGTTATGTATGATAAATAATTTAAATTTATCTATTAAGCTGTCATTTAAATTAATTATCTATATCAAAATAACTCCGGTATTTTGATAAATAATAAGGATGAAGATAGACTATGCCGGGTCCTTTAATACCTTTATCGGAATAAATTCTATATATTGCCTGATTAAGTTTAAGATTTGCAAAATCATCGGTATCAAATGCCGGCATTTTTTCCATTGTTTTACTTGTACCTTGAGATAATGTGTTATCGTCGGATAATAAGCCGCCTATATAAGAGTTAAATTTAGCGCTATCATCCTGTTCGGTAATATTTTCCGTAATTTTTGCTTTAAATTCTTTATCGCATATTTTTGACGCTTTTTCTCTCGAATAATCGTCGCTTAAAGAAAGCCATATATTAGATCTGATATTTCCGATAAGAGAATTAAGTTTTTCTTCGGAACCTAATTTTAATTTTAAAGAACTATAGCTCTGCGTAAGCATAATATTAATTGCTTTTGACTGCCTGCACCTTGCAAAAAATTCCGCATCCGATTCTATATCGCCTGAAGTAACATAATTCTGATATTCGTCGCAAAGAAAAAGAACGGGTCTTGCCGTATTAATTTTATTATTTATGGCAGCATTGTAAACTCTGTTTAAAACTGTCCTGAAATAATCAAGTTTAAGCATAATCCCTATTGCACGCCCTGTTAAACCATATTGAGATTCGGGCATTCTTAAAATAATTATTTTTCCTTTATTTATTACTTCTTGAAAACCGGGAAAATTTAAATCTTTTTCAGACGCGCAAAATGTTTTTTTATATAAAGGTTTTATAAAATCGGAGCAAACTCTTAATGATTCGCTTTTTATTATTCCTTTTGTTCTTTCGTCAAGACTTTTATAGTCGCTGCCTGAAAAATAATCTATATACATATTTAAATTGTTTTTATCATCGTCATCTATTTTTTTTAAATCAATTAAATTTTTAGAATAATTAATCATATTCAACAGTTTTTCTTCATCGGATATAATTTCATAAACGGCATCAAGCGTTACATATTTAAAAGTTATTCTTAACAATCCGATTGAATTTGCCAATAGATTAATAGACTTATCTTTCCAATAGCTGTCCTGTCTTCCGTCGTTAGAATTTAAATTTTCTAAAACAGAATATAATCTTTCGGCAATTATAGAAACATCTAAATTTGGATAATGGACAGGATTATAAAAATAGCCTGAACCGGGCTCTATAATTATAATATCGTCAAGCCTTCCGTAGTTTTTTATTATATCTGCCGCTGTTTTCCAGAAATCTCCCTTAACATCTAAAATTAATCCGCCTATTTTTTTGTTTTCGTCATTTTTATTACAGTTTAAAAGCTGATCTAAAAAAGGATACGCGCATGAACTTGTTTTACCTGAACCTGTGGAGCCGATTATTATAAGTCCCGTATATAATCCGTCCTCGTATAAAATAAGCCAGTCGGATTTTTCTTTTCTGCTGCCGTCCTTATTATGTATTTCGCCTATTACTAATTTTAATTCGTTTTCTTTAACTGGCCATAAAAGAACATTATTTTTAATAACTTTTTTAATTTTTTTTTTTTTGCAGGTTTTAAATAAATATATTTATTATAAATTATGTTTGATAGCGAATAAGCAGAAAAAAACCACACTATAAAAGGCATAAATATTAAAACTAATTTCACGTCGTTAAAATAATAAAAATAATAATTTAAATTTTTATTAGAGAAAAAATTTGAAAAAATAAAAAGATAAATAATTTCCGTAATAAAAATAAACAATGAAACTGTTAATTTTAATAAAAAATTTTTCTTATTACCCATTGAATTCTTATAATAATATTTAAATATTTTATAGAAAATTTATTTATTAATTAAAAGTATAAATAAAAAATAAATTTATAAGATTATGTAAAAAATGTTTGCATTTTTTTAATAGATCCATAAAATTAATTACTTAACTTATTCTGTATAATATAAAAAATCATGTAAATTTATTAATTATGTTTCTAACCGTTCTAATATCCGAATAATAAGTCCACATAGACGATTCCATTGATTTAATATCATTTACGGAGACAAAATTCCTATTTTCAAGCAATGCTTTTGCTTTTATAATTTTTACGGTATCACGCCATCTTCGGTCTGAAACAATTACTTGCCTGTTTTTTAATTCTTCTCTTATGCTGAAAATTAAATTGTAAATATCTTCCGCAATATTTATTTCTTTAGAAACCATGATTATTTTTTTTAAATCGTCTAATTCTAAATTTATATTATTAAATGAATATTCTTCATTAAGTTTTAAAAGGTTTTTGAAATTATCTTTATCTGTTATCGGTAAAACCTCTTTTCTCAATAAAAATCTATCGTATAAAGGCAATAAATTAGAAGAAACAGACTTATCAGGCTTTTCGTTTGAAGTTGCAAACAAACTAATAAGCGGAATGTTTACAGGTTCAGGATTATATAATACCCTTTCATTCATTATGGATAACAATGAATTTAGCGTTGAAGATTTGCCTTTAAAAAATTCGTCCATCAATATAATTTCGCATTTATCTATACCTTTGCCTTTATTTGTGGGATTATTAGATAATAAATCATTTATTTCCGTATACGGCGTCATCTGATAATCAAATAATTTCATTCCGTTTATATGTTTTGCCAACGCTTTTAATATTGCAGTTTTAGCGAGTCCGGGTTCTCCTATTAAAATCATATGCTGTTTTGAAATAATTGAAATTAAAATAGCTTCTATAAGCTCATATCTTTCAAAAAAATATGTATCAAGATTTTTTATTATAGAAATTATTTTTTTTATTACTTCATTAATTCCAGAATTTGACCTGTTTAATGTAAATATTTCCATATTAATATCCTTATATTTACTTGATATTTACGGATCTTAAAAAAATAATTTTTATCGGCGTCCCTTTTGGTAATGTAATAGTTGCTTGCTGCGTTGACGATGCAATAGAATTTAAACCGTTTTGCGCCTGTCCTAATTCGTTCTGCGCCACATTCTGCCTTATTTGATTTTGAAAAGTATAAGGATTTGACGCATTGGCAGCCGACCCTCCACCTGCAAAAAGCGCTGCCGCTCCGACGACTCCCTGCGCTAAAGATGTCAAAATATTGGCTTTGTAATGGCGATGGACATTTCCTTTTACTCCGCCTGAACCGTTCGGCATCATTGCTATAGCGTTAATACCTAAAGACAAACCGTTAGTTTTGATTATTCTGTTAAAATGTATATTTAATCTGTCTAATGAATGTTTTACACTTACCATACCGAAAAATTTATCTCCTTTTTTTAAAAACGATTTCTTTTTGTAATAATATGTGTTTGATAAAATTGCTATTACCGGAACTTCGGTGTTATATGAAAAAATTTTATATTTTATATATGCGTTAACTACGGTACCGATTGGTATTACAGCAGTAGAAATTTTTTTATTCGCGGCTTTTTTATAATACTTAAGATTATCCAATTTTATATTGTTTTTATTCGCTATTTTATTCGCTTCTTTTTCATTTTTTAGAATTGACATCGCATAGCTTTGTTTAATAAAAACAACTATTTTTTTATTTATAGGCAATAAATTTTTTTTAGCGTTTTTTAAGTTATTTTTATCAATATTGTTATTATCGCCTGTATTTTTATAATTTTTTAATTTTTTTAAAAGCTGCATTTCGCTATAAAATTTTTTACTGAATTTTCTTTGATTTGCAGTTTTCAAATTATTATTTTTATCACTAGAAGTATAATTAAAAATATTAGGGTGGAATCTTTTTTTGTAATTAATAATCTTATTTTTATATTTATTTATCGGTTTAATTCTATTTCCGGTCATGTCATTGTATTTTTGACTCCGATTATTTAAACTATTTAAATATAAAAATTTAAACATAATGAAAATTCCTATAATAATTCCTGTTAAAATTATAATTCCTTTAAATGATCTAAAAAAAGTATATTTATTATTTTTATTTTTTAAATTCGGCACAGAATTATATATATCTGTATTTGTGTCTATACCTATATTTGCATTTTGATTATCTTCTTCCAATTGTTTTTTATTTTCTGTGCAGCTATATTTATTTTCATCGCCATTATAATTATTTGAATTATAATTATCGGCATTATAATTATCATTATTATTATTATTATCATTGTTTGAATTTTCCGCATTTAATTGTTCTTCAGATATAATATGCGGATTATTTAATCCATTATCCATTTTATCATTACGCTCCGCCTAATTTTAATGTATTAAAATATACGACTTCTAAACCGAAAGGATACTGAATACTTCTTTTTATTCTTTTAAGTATTAATTTATCTTCATAAGCGGCGCTGCTTTCAACGCTTGAATCGGCATTAGAAATTATGGTTCTTATTATATACAGTTTTAATTCGTCGTGATTGACGGTTTGCCTTATAAGTTTAATTTTTTTATATTTAATTTCAGAAGAAATATTTGCTTTTTCCATTTTTTGTATAAATTTTTCTCCTATTATCATTTTAAGCGTACTTTCACCATAGGATTTACCCATTTTATTTAATGCTCTTGAAAGCTGAGTTTTAATAGTGATAGAATTAAATCCCGTAAATTCTCTTATGAAAGTTTTTGAAAAATAAACAATTTCACCCATACCTACCCTGTTATTAAATGGCAAATCTCTTAAAACTTTTGCGCCGCCTGCTTTAGAAACCCTGATAACAATCGGGACTCTATTAATTCTATAAGTAAAATAAGCCGTAAAAAGAGCAATAGAAGTAATAACAGCCATTAATACTATTACAATTTTTAAAGTTGTATTTTGGGCATTTAAATCGCCCCAGATTTCATAAAAAAATCTTTTATTATTTTTACTATTATTAAAATACAATTGCTTTCCCCACCGAAGTTATTGTTTTTTTTATGCTTGTATGATATTTATCGCCTATTCCGTCAAATATTTTACCGACAAGAAAAGGTACGGATGCAGAAATTGTTATCATTACTATAAAAATTACTATATCTTCCGCAAAAGTGAATAGACCTAATATTTGACCTAATCCCGTTCCTGTTGACTGCATATTTGCAGACATTATTTTTCCGAGCATTGTAAAAAAAATTAATTGTTCAAGACCTGTTATTACTCCCCAGAATGATATTTCGGTAAAAAGCCTTAGCCATTTTCCAAAAACGCCTTTTGTATATGGTATTGTTTCAAATCCTAGCCCAACTTCACCACTAAAACCCAAAAACCCTTGATATTCCTATATCTTATTTTTTCTATGGGGACTACACGATATTTTGCAATAAATATATAAAATTAATTAGATTAAATATTTATATTTATATTTA
>SGBB01000015.1 GCA_004195025.1 Candidatus Acidulidesulfobacter diazotrophicus
TATTGAAACTTCTATCTCTGAAACAGCTGCTACCGACGCAATCATAGCTGCAATATGTGCTTTTTCATAATCTCCTGATTCAAGTATAATTGCTAATTTCTTAAATTCACTCATAAATAATCTCCTTAATTATTTTTACTTTTTATTATTATTTAATATTTTATAATACTTATGATTTATTAATAATTATAAACTACTGTTCAAAAAAATTTAATATGTAAAATATAAATTGCAAAATATATGCCTGATTATAATATTCTGTTTTAAATTTATTAATTATTATTCAAATATTATTCAAATCTTTATTATTATTAACTACTGTTCAAAAAAATATTGTATAAATTATAATTTAAAGAGATATTATATAAATTATAATTTTTAATTTTATGCCATTTTGTCAAATATTTTATGCCATTTTGTCAAATTTGATAATCATTTTTTATACAATTTATTATTTAAAAATTAATTTACTAAAAAAGTATAAAATTATGAAAAATAAAACTTAAAAATATTTTTAAGTTGACATAATGACTTTAAAGTCATTATAATAAATAAATAATAAGCAATTTATTTATTCAATAAATATAAATAATTAATTTAATTGTTTTATTGTAAAATAAAATTACAAATTATTTTATTGCAAAATACAATTTAATTTAATATTTCTAATCGTCAAAAATAATTTTAACATTGCCTTATTAACAACAATGTAATGGAATATACAAAATCCTATAAATATTTAATACTCGGTTTAATTGTATCGTTTTATTTTATGGTAATGCTTGACATGAGCATTGTAACTATAGCTATACCCCGCATTATGTCTTCTTTAGGTGAAAATCTTACAAATACAAACTGGATTATGATAGCATACACCATATCATCGGCTATTTTTATTTTGCCTATGATATTTATCATTAAAAAATTCGGACTTAAAATTCCTCTAATAGTATGCATTTTAATATTTGTCATTTCTTCAACTCTCTGCGGATTATCTTTTTCATTAAATGAATTAATATTTTTCAGAATTTTGCAAGGCGTTGGCGGAGCAGGTATTATGCCTTTAGGTCTTGCTTTAATGTCAAAAATTTTTAAGCCCGATGAAAGAGCAAAGGCAATGGGAATATGGGCGATAGGTTCTATGGTGGCACCTGCAATAGGACTTACTCTCGGAGGATTTATTACAGAATATATCACATGGAGATGGATTTTTTTTATAAATATTCCTATCAGCATTATTTCATTAATAGGCATTGTTATAATTTTAGAAAATGACTATACTAAAAATGCGTATAACGGAAAATTTGATTTTATCGGCTTTCTTCTTTTTTCTATAGGTATTGGTTTTTTAATGGTTGTGTTTAACGAAGGTGAAATTAAAGAATGGAATTCTGCATACATACATATAAGCGAACTTATGAGCGCAATTGGCTTCATTTCATTTTTAGCGATTGAACCGTTCATTAAGTATCCGCTTATTAATTTTAATATATTTAAATATTTCAATTTTTCAGTTATCACGCTTATAAATGGAATAAGAGCAATGGCTCTCTTCGGAATTATGCTTTTTGTTCCGGTATATTTGCAAAATATGATGCATTATACTCCTTTTAATGCAGGCTTAATTATTATGCCGCAGGCTATTGCAGTAGCTATATTTGCGCCTATCTCGGGGAGACTTTCCAATAAAGTAGGGAACAAAATGCTTATTATAATAGGTATGATCTTTTCGGGATTTTCATTTGTAATGTACTCAAATTTATCTCTCCAGTCTAATTTGGCTGCTATAATTTTGCCGGAAATAATACGGGGTATAGGGTTTGGTTTTTTATATGCACCGATAATGACGGAAGGATTAAACGCCGTCCCTGACGCTTTTATACCTGAGGCATCGTCGCTTCTTCCCGTTACAATGAGAATATTTGCAGGGTTGGGCGTTGCACTGTTTGATAATCTTCTTGTAATTAAACAGATATTTTATTTAAATAAATATGCCGATACGATAACATACGGCAATCATCTATTTACACAATTTTCGGAAGAAATTAGAAAAAATATTTTAAATAAAATCAATCCCGGAATTATTGCACATTTAAGGCAAAATCCCTCATTAATTATGGTGGACTCATTAGTTCAAGGATTTGCAAGTATTTCAGCCTATGATTATATTTTCTTGTTTGGCGGAGCTATGACTTTATTAGGCGCCGTTTTTGCGTTAGCTCTAAAAAATAAAAAACATACATAAAACATACATAAAAAAATAAATTTAAATTAGATTAATAAAAAAATAGCATTATAAAAATTTAATATTATTATATTGTTATATTAATTCATTGTTATATTAATTCATTATTATATTAATTCATCAATTCATTGATTTTATAAAAACATAATTTTTTATATTGAAATATTTATATTTTTATATATTAATTTTCATACAAACTATAAAAAATAATAATTATCTAATAAATTAACTTGACAAAATTAGCCTGCTAATTTAAAATTGTTAATGCAATCAATCGTATCTTTTTTATGCATAATTTCTTATTTATATTTATAGGCACGTAGCTCAGGGGTTAGAGTACTACCTTGACACGGTAGGGGTCGGCGGTTCGAGACCGCCCGTGCCTACCATTGAAAACCGCAGTAGATAAGCACTTCCTGCAACATTCCGCTTAACTCCGATATGAATTAAAATGTAAAATTATGAATGAACATGTAGCAAAATGCAAAAATTTTACTACTTATTTACTACCCTACTACCATTTAGAGGAATAAAAAATGGCATCCATTTACCGTAAGAAAGGCAAGGATATCTGGTATTACAGCATAACCTACGGGGAGGCAAAAGATATCAGGGAACCACTAAAACTGCCGATAAGCAATCCGCAAAACTTATAGCCGAAGCCAAACAAACCGACATAGCCAGGGCAAAGAATGACCTGCCTGTTCTAAAAAAACGGTAGTAAACCTTACTATCGTTTGGGAAGAATATCCGAAGCATCAAAACAATTCAAAAGAAACGATAGATAAGAAAATATGGCATGCCAAGCATTTTCTGCCGGTTTTCGGAGATAAAAACATTGCCGATATTTCGTTGATGGATATAAAGAACTTCCAGCTTTTTATTTTTAAATCCAAACTCCTAAAACCAACTACCGCTTAAAACCTTTACTTTTATTTAGCCGGTTATTTAAATCTTTCGTAAAGACGTCTTCCTGTGTATTAATAATACTTTCGTTTTTTCCAATTGCATTATCAAGGAACCTTTTTAAATCCTTTATTGTTTCATATATATTTTCTGCGACAAAATTTCTTATCTCCGTTATATAGTTTTTCATATTATTATATACCCTTAAGGCATTTATATAATCAAGTCGTTTTACGGGATACACTATAAAAGGCGGATAACTGTTTTTTATTAATTCTAAACTTAATATAAATCGGCCGGTTCTTCCGTTACCGTCCATAAAGGGATGAATGGATTCAAATTCGGCGTGCAAATCCGCCGCTTTAATTATAACGTGTTCGTTTTCATGTTTATTTAATTTTTCAATAAACATGTTTATAAGCTCTGGAACTTTTTTATATGGAGGGGGCGCATATTCCCTTCCGGATATAAAAACTGCTTCCTGTCGGTACTTACCTGCATTCTTGTCGTCTATTCCGGAAAGAACGAGTTTATGTATCTGAAGAATGTTATCTTCTGTAATTCTATCAGAACTTAAAAGGGTGTATATAAAATCGTAGGCTTTAGCAGAGTTTATTGCTTCAAGATGCTCCCTGACAGTCTTGCCTCCTATAGTTATGCCGTCTTCTATTATAACTTTCGTTTCGCTTTCGGTAAGCGTGTTGCCCTCGATAGCATTAGTCGAATAAACGGAGGAAACCCTGTAAAAATCCTTAAGCTTATTTAAAAGATTATTATCTATAGATTTATAGCGGGATATATCTTCTTTAAATACATCTATCTTTTGCAGTTTTAAGGTTATATCTTCATTTATAGACACTTTAAGAACCTCCAAATAAAGTTGTGGAATTGCAACATTTTTTTACACTCTAAGTTAAGAATACTTTATTTTTTTAATTCCTTCTTCATTAAGCTCTGATTCCCATGCTTTAGATTTTTTGTTCCAGGTAAAATTTAATTTTTTAATTTCATCTTTTACAGAAAAAGTTTTTACCTGACCTGAATTATTAAGTCTTATTAATTTTTTTAGTAATTCTGTTTTAATTTTATCTTTTATAGTTTCAGATACTGTATTATCTGAAATAAAGATTTTTTCGCTACTGGAGCATGAAGTTTTTCATCCTTTTTTTGAATATACGATTTTAAAAATTAATTGTAATATGCAGGACCAATTTTAAGACCGCTGTTATTTAATATCCTGATTTGCGCGGCACGGGGAATTTTTTTTTCTTCCATAGCGATTATTTTTTCTTTAATAGCGAGGAGTGAATCTATTTTAGGAGATTTTTTCTCAAGATATTTTTTATCTCCTCGTCAATCTTTTCATTTAATTTTATCGTTTCCATAAATACTCCGTGATTTAAAATCTAATAAAATATCAATAAATGCAAAAACTGCTGATAATAATACGTATCCATATAAAACAGTAGAATATACGGTTAATGAAATTGAAAGGTCATATGACAGCAAGATATTTACAAAAATATTTTGTGTTTTTGATACCGATGTAATCGCAAAAAATAAAAACAATAAAAATAATTATGCAAATGCTATAAAATTAGCAAATAAATATAAAATTCATTTATCCAAAAAGTTATCCGATTTATTTTATCTTCTACTCCTGATTGAATTTATAAGCAATTAAAAAATCTTATTGCTTGTTTTTATGTTTTTTAAAACATATATGGAATACATTCGGAACAGTTTTTGTTATTTTAAATTTCTGTTTAATATTTATGTTTAATTTTTTTTGAAATTTATTCAATTAATAAAATAAATATGTATTTTATATATATTGATATAAATCATCAAGTTCTGCGTAATGAAATTTACATAGAATAAAAACCGGCAAATGCAGGAGGGAGTAGAAGATAAAATAAATCGGATAGGGTAATAGGATATAAATCATCAAGTTCTGCGTAATGAAATTTACATAGAATAAAAACCGGCAAATGCAGGAGGGAGTAAAAGATAAAATAAATCGGATAGGGTAATATAGGGTAATAATAAAACTACCTGCACCTTGCCCAGTCGTTATTAAACTGATTTTTTAATTTATTTATTAACTGGTCGTTATATATAATAATGCCGACCTCTCTATTTTTATTCAGCGAAGTATAAGTGAAATTTTCGCTTCCTATAAAAGCTTTTTGTCTGCCTACTATCGTTTTAGCATGAATGTAAACGGTTCTTGCAGGCATTAATCTTATTTTTACCCTATATTTTTCTAAAAATCTTATAATTTTTTTATCATAGTTTGAAATTGACGACGGAACTATTATCTTTACGGCAGATCCTTTTTTTGCCAGCGCTGATAAAATCGGCCTGTAATAACCTAATTCTTCAGTTTCTATGTCTATGCTTCCGGGCTGATCTATCATGGATAATATTTTTTGAGTTGCTCCCGGCGATACGACAAGATTATGATTTATATGTCCGTTAAATTTTACGCCGCTATAATCAGAATTAAAAATATTTTTAAGCGAACTTATGATATTTTTATTGTATGTGGTATATTCGTATTCTCTGTTTTTATGAAACGCCGACCAGTCAAAATTAGCAGTTCCAATTAAGGCTTCATGATTATCTAACATATACTTGGCATGGTCAAATACATATTTTCTATCAAACATTTTATCTATTTCAAAATGAGCTCCCGTCCGCTTTATTTCACGTTTCTCTTTGCGTATTGACATTCTGTAAGGCTTGCCGTCTATCATAATTTTAACGTCCACGCCTCTTTTTATAGCGTATCTAACAGCGTTTAGTATAGGTTTATCACTTAAATAATAGACATTAACGTCTAAATCTCTTTTGGCGTTATTAATAAATCTGACAATCGGTATCACGCCAGCGTTAGGCATAATGTAAAGCATGATGTCTCCTTATCGGCTCTAAATATAGACTGCGCTTTATGCGAAATTTAATAAAAATAAAAAAGCGGAAAAGCTTTTTTCGAAGCCTTTCCGCTTTAATTCTTTAACTTATTATTAACTTAGCCGCAGTATAAATAATATATACTATGCTTTGCTTAGCCAACAATTAGAATGCAAAGTCAAGACCTGAACCAAGTATATTATCTTGTGAATGATTTGTGAATACATATTCTAAATATAAATGAGCGTTATAAGCTAAATTATATTCAGCTTCTAAATTCAACGCATCTTTTATACCATTATTTGAACAATTACCGCTTGTATATGCACCAGTTTGATATAATTGTGAATTAGAGCATGAAGTGCCATAAGTTCCATTATATCCTTCTTGTGCACCCTTATGTGACCATGAATATGTTGCATAATCAGCTGAAAGCATTAAGCCATTGCCAATCTGTGGAAACAAATATCTTCCATAAACTTCAAAGTCGCTATAACCGTTAGATGATTGCGAGCCGGCTATAGTTCCATTAGCATTATAATATGTAATTCCGCTTGGTCCGTAAGGATTTGAATCATTCTGCTCCATCCATGTTAAGCCAAGTTCATAAATGTCGTTAGATAAATCAACATCAACACCATTTACCGTAACTCTGTTGTTATAAGTTTCGCTTACGCCGCCGTTTGAACTCATCGGTTCGCCGATTGTTGCGCCGTAATAGCCGAATTCCAACTGACCTAAAGAAGCTAACGGATAATATTCTTTTAATTGATAAGAATATTCCATTGCATTTGAAGCACTTGCATTAACTAAGTTGTAATGATTAGCTCCTGAATCATTTGTTACCGTTACTTTATACCACAAATGATAACCCGGTGTTCCGTAAAGAGCAAGACCTTCGTTTCTTGAGTGAATTAATGCTCCTGCTTCGCCTCCATTACCACCAACGTAAGTATTATTACCTATTGATAGTCCTTGGCCGGCTCCAACTGGACCTGCACCTAAGTAAAACGGCATTTGTCTGTAAAAATAAGGACTTGCAGTCGTTACCTGACCTATTTTTAAGTTTAACAAATGTGGAGCAATTCCAAATCCGCTTCCGATTCCGTTTATTGATGCAAATATCTGTTTCTGAGCAAAAGTAGATGATGATGTCGCTCCATAATGAACATAAAATGAAATTGAATTTGCAAACGGAGTGTAAACTTTAAATGCTCCGGCTGCAACTAAATCAGCTGCTGCATTAAATGCATCGGTCGGCGTTGACCCGTTTAAATTTTCATTAGAATTATGCGTATAGCTGATAATCGGTTCAATCATTACAGGTATCGGCCATGGGTTCGGCAATGACAAACCTTGCGTTATCTGTGTTGCATCGGCTGGAGTTCCGTTGGTGCCCGGAAGTCTAAAGCCGTTTCTCCAGAATGCTCTTCCGAAGGGATTTAAGTTTGGAAATACCGTATGGCAGACTGCGCATGAAAAATGATATTTCTGCGCAAAAGCAGGAATTGCGTTTGCTTTTTTAGGGACGATTGCGAAAGAAACCCCTAAAACAAACAATGCAATTAAGAACACTGTAAGTTTCTTTTTCATAATTCTCCTCTCTTTTAAAATTTTTAAATAAAAATTGAATTTAAAACATTTGATTAATTAATAAAAACTAAAAATACAATCTCCAACTACTAATAGAAAATAATTAAGATAAAACATTCTTAAATTTTAATTCAGGATTATTAATTCGCTCACCTCCATAATAAAATCATTATATACCAATATTAATATTAAAAATATTATATCACTTAATTTTTGTTTGTAAATATTTTTATTAAATATAAAAAATATTTATATGATTATCAAAGTTAAATCAATAATAAATAATAAATAAAATAAAATTCAATATGTAAAAATAAAATATTTATTATATTTTAAACTATGAATGTATATCGCAAATTAACTGCGCTGTCAACATAAAATTTTATTCTTTATTAGAATTTATGAATATTAGATTATTCGTTTTTATATATTATATATCGCAAAGCATCAGCATTGTCAATATAAATTTAGTTAAATTTATAATTTTTTATTAAACGGAATTGTGCATAATTGTACCGTTTATGCCGGTTCAACTGCGGCATAAACATAAATTTTTTTAAATTTATATAATATTTATATAATATTTATATAATAAATTTTTTATTTTTTTATTATTGATATGTTTGAAAGATTTTCTAGAAAAGTATTGTTTATTTTTTTACATAAACAATATACTCGGAACCAGATATATCGTAAGAAAGAAATTCGTGACATGTTTTCTTGCAGTAACTTTTTAAATCTTCAATTATGCCTTGGTCTGAGGCAATAACTTTTAAAACTGAGCCGTCCGGAATTTTTTTAAACTCTTCCGCCACTTTCATAATCGGTACCGGACAGCTCAAACCGTATGTATCTAATTCATAATCGTAGTTCATGATTTTATGCGGTCTTCCTAATTCTTAAATTTAAATTTCATTCATTTATTTAATTAATATAAATTTATAAATTAAGCATGTTCTAATCCTTCTATCCCTTCGTGATCATGATCGCAAGTTTCTACTTTTGCAATATGACCTTTTCCTGCCTGAACGGATTTATAATCTTCAATAGCAAGGTGCAAGGCATCTGCAGCTAAATTTGAACAATGCATTTTTACCGGAGGCAGCCCGTCAAGAGCTTCGGCAACGGCGGCATTAGATATTTTTTCTGCTTCTTCAAGAGTTTTACCTTTTACTAATTCCGTAACCATAGAACTTGTCGCAACGGCGGCACCGCACCCAAATGTTTTAAATTTAACGTCTTCTATAACATTATCTTTAACTTTAATATAAATTTTCATTATATCGCCGCAAGTAGGATTCCCTAATTCTCCAATACCGTCTGCATTTGCTATTTCACCCACGTTTCTGGGATTTTGAAAATGATCCATAACTTTTTCTGAATATACAGGCATATTAATTTCTCCTTTTAATTTTAATTGTAATTTTTAGTTTTTTACTTAATCTTTAATTAAGTTTTTATTTAATTAATAAATTATTGCCAATAACTATTTCTATTTATTTATATCTCATTTATTTATATCTCATTTATTTATATCTCATTTATTTTATTTTACTGTTTCTTTTTTAGCTTCTTCGTATAACGGCGACATATTTCTTAATTTTTGAACGATAGGCGAAAGCTGTTCCACAAAAAATTTAGCGTCTTCTATAGTATTGTCTTCACCTAAAGAAATAAGCAAAGAACCTTGAGCTAAAGCGGCATCAACACCTATTGCGGTTAGCACATGAGAAGACTTAAGTATTTTAGAAGTGCAGGCAGAACCGCTTGCGACCATTATTCCGCTATTATTAAGCCACATAAGCATAGATTCGCCTTCAATATATTTAACTACAAAATTAATATTGTTAGGGAGTCTTTTTTCTCTGTTTCCGTTAAGATAAACTTCGTCAATTGAAGATAAAACTCCGTCAATAATATATTTTTGAATAGATAAAAGATGTTCCTTTCTTTTGTTAAGTTCGTTTTTTGCTAATTCGCAGGCGACTCCGGCGCCTACTATCGCAGGAACATTTTCAGTCCCGGCTCTTCTGCCGAACTCCTGTATTCCTCCGTCTATTAAAGGCATTACACGTGTTCCTTTTTTAAGATAAAATAAACCCGAGCCTTTAGGACCGTAAAATCTGTGAGGTGCGGCAGACAGCATATCTACTCCTAATTCTTTAACGTCTGTTTCAATAAATCCGCAAGAAGTGTTAGCGTCCGTATGCATATAAGCGCCGTTTCCGTATTCGTGAACTATATTAGAAATTTCTTTTATATTTTGAATTGTTCCTATCTCATTTGAAGCGTTAGTTATGCTAACTAATATCGTATCTTTCTTCATAGCTTTTTTAACATCTTCGGGATTTACAAAACCGTCTTTATCAACAGGAACTAAATTAATCTCAAAACCAAGCTTTTCAAGAGATTTAAGCGCGTTTAAAACACTAAAATGTTCTATACTTGAAGCTATTATATGTTTCCCTTTATCCATACGCGCTAAAGCCGCGCCTTTTATCGCAAGATTGTTTGATTCAGAACCGCTTGAAGTGAATATCACTTCATTTACATTACAATTAAAAAGCGAGGCAGCCTGCAAACGAGCTTTATCTAATGCCTCTCTTGGCGCATCCCCAAGATTATGTATACTTTGAGCATTGCCGTATTCTTCCATAAAAAAAGGTTCCATCGCGGCTTTGACTTCAGGTCTCATTTTTGTTGCGGCAAAATGGTCAAAATTTATCGTCTTCAATTTAAACCTCCTTAATGACAAGAAAAATGAACATATTATTAATATATTTAATTTTATTTATAATTACACTTATTGTTTTTCTAACGGTAATAATGGTAACAATAAATAAGAGTAAGAATCCTTTTTCTAATTTTTTTCTTAATATTGCAATAATGGTAACAATATAATAGTAAAAACAGTAAGAAAAAAATGAACATATTATTAATATATATTATATTCAATTATTGTATTTATTTAATATATTAATATATTAAATAAACTTTAATTTTACTCTTTATAATTATTAGTAAAACATACATTACTAAATTAGTCAAGTATTATTGAAAAAAAATAAGGAATAAATTATAAGTTATTCCTTATTTTTTATATTTTTATTTTTTTTAAATACTTATTCTTTGCAATGCTTACTGTTATTTTAGTATTAGTATAAGGGATTGTATTTAAATATAACTCCCCCCTTACCCCTTTTTTTAGTACTATTTAATACTAATACTGTCAATTTTAAATATTTTAACTACTTTAAATACTTTAATACTTTAATACTTTAAGTAAAATTATGCTAATAAGCCAATAAACTCAGAATCTGCATCGTTTTTTCTTTTTATTATTTTAAAGAATCAAGATATGACGCAAGTTCAAATAATTCTTTTTTGTTAAGCATTTTATGGTCAGGCATAATTGCCATATAAGTTTTGCCGTTAACTTTAACCATTGAACCTGATTTAAAATGTTTTCCCGGTGTCGCAATTTGAATTTCAATCCAATTAACTGAATGTTTTAATAAGCCTTCTTTTGAAAGATTAGGTCCTACATTGCCGCCTTTGCCGTTAATCGTATGGCATGCAAAACAATCAATCCCTTTTTTATGCGAATGGATAAGCTCGTTTCCTAACTGAGCAGCGCTAAGTTTAACAGGAGCGGTCAAAGCTTTAACGGTAATGTAGCCGAAAATTATTACCAATAAAATAAATACCACTGTAATTCCTTTTTTCATATTCCCCCCTTAAAAATAAACGGATAAAAATCCGCAAATATATTTTAATTTAATAAGATATTAAAGAAAACACTCCGTATGGTTTTAATTTTTCCCTGCCGTTCAGGAAAGCTAATTCTGCCAAAAAAGCAGTTTCTACAACTTCCGCTTTCAATTCCGATATTAGCTGAGCCGTGGCTAACGCAGTACCTCCCGTTGCAAGAACATCGTCTGCTATAATAATCCTGTCATTTTCTTTAAGAGCGTCTTTATGAATTTCCAGCGTTGCGCTGCCATATTCAAGGTCATAACTGTTTGAATTGCAATCGCAAGGAAGTTTGCCCGGTTTTCTGACAAGTATAACGCCGCATCCGAGTTTATAGGCAAGCGCGGAACCTATAATGAATCCTCTTGCTTCAACGCACACGACGAAATCAAGAGATTCGCCTATATATCGGCTACCAAGCATATCTATCATATAGCTGAACGCTTTAGGATTTGCAAACAAAGTCGTTATGTCTTTAAAATTAATTCCTTTTTTGGGAAAATCAGGTATTTCGCGGATATAGCTTTTTAAATCTTCAGGCTTTGAGATGTTTTTCATTTTTTGTTTGATGATAATTATTTAAATAATAGTTTAGTTGATAATTTATTGATTTATTTAATAGTTATACTTATTTAATGTTTAATGTTTGTGTTTAATGTTTGTGTTTAAATTATATTGCTATTTTTTACATAATTATTTAAGAACATTATTTAAGAACACAGATAAATTGTAATTATATTGATTGCTATATTATTTTTACTATAAATTTTTTACTTGTTTGCTATAAATATGTCTTATATAAATAATATTTATATTTTGTAATTATAAAACATCATCTTTTTTATGTCAATCATTTAATAAAAGTTGACTGCATCATTTAATATCTAATATTATATTAGCATCTAACATCCATATATATATTATTTATAAATACCTAATCTAAGTTTTAACACCATAAAAAACGCTTCAAAAATAATTGATTTTGACATTTTAGATTTTCCAAATGTTCTTTCGTAAAAAATTATAGGTATTTCTTCATAAACGCATTTTTGTTTTACAATTCTGTATTTCATTTCTATTTGAAAAGCATAGCCTTTTGATTTTATGCCTTTAAAATTTATTTTATTAAGACATTCCGCGCTATAAGCATTAAACCCTCCCGTTAAATCGGTTACATCTATGCCTGTGATAAATTTAGCATATATATTTGCAAAATAAGAAATTAAAAGTCTGCTCATTTTCCAGTTAATAATTCTTATTCCGTCTTTGTAACGCGAACCGACAACCAAACCGCACTTTTTATTTTCTATTGTTTCAATAAATTTTTTTATTTCTCCAGGGTCATGCGAAAAATCACAATCCATTGTTATAACATAATCGTAATTATTTTCCGCCGCAAATTTAAAACCCTCAACGTAAGCTGTTCCAAGCCCCAATTTTGCATGCCGTTTTATTAAAAATAACCGCTCTGCGAAAACATAATGACCGTCAATTTTTTTGTTTTTTAAATTTAAAATTATTGTATTTGTGCCGTCAGGTGAATTGTCGTCAACAATCAAAAGATTTATTGCGTTAATATTATCGTCGCCATTAAATTTATTTCTATTTATATTATTTCTATCATTATTATTTTCCTTGCCATTTAAAGATAAAGACAAAACAGAATTTATCATTTTTTCAATATTGTCTTTCTCATTATATGTAGGAATTACTACTAATATTTTCATTTAATTTAATTTAATTTAATTTAATTTAATTTAATTTAATTTAATTTAATTTAATTTTTATTTTATTTTAGTTTAGTTTAGTTTAGTTTAGTTTAGTTTTAATTTATTGTTTAGTACAATATATGTAGGAATTACTACTAATATTTTCATTTAATTTAATTTAATTTAATTTAATTTAATTTAATTTAATTTAATTTAATTTAATTTTTATTTTATTTTATTTTATTTTAGTTTAGTTTAGTTTTAATTTATTGTTTAGTATAATCTTTTAGACATATGCCTAAGAGCATATTCCGCATTGAAATCTTTCATAAAATAAATATAAAATTCTCTTACCTGCATAAATTTTCTATATATATCAAGCCTGCCTATAAACTTAATTGATTTAAAATATTTTAAATAAGTAGATACAGGATTTATCATATATTTATTGTCCATAACAAACATAGCATCTTTTCCGTTTAAATCAAGAAGTTTATTTTTATTTTGCCATATATCGTACTGGTTCAAAAAACCAGAAATATTATATATGTCTGGCTTCATATCAAAAGCAGGTTTAAAATTTCCGTAAAAAACCAGCTCATCGCTTATAGCATAATGATGAGTGAGTAAGAATAAAGACGGGTATTTATTTTTATATCCAAAATATACAATTTTCAAATATTTTGCGGAAGCAGTCCAGCCGAACAAATCATCTGTAATATCGGCAGTTTTAGCTTTACCTGGAATATGCGGAATTAATTTAAAAATACCGCCTTTATGCAATCTATGCTCTTTATCTATAAAGCTTATAATATTTGAAACAGGGATAAAATTATAATAAATTTGATAATACAAGATCATGCTCATAAAAAATCCAACAAAAAGAGCAAAATATATAAAAAATTTGAAAAGGTTAAGTTTAAATAAATTTAAAAATTTTTTAACGCTTAATTTGCTATTTTTATCATAATTATTCGACTTTATTAAATTCTTCTTTAAAGAATTTAAAGAAATAGAATCGGCATTTTTACAAATTTTATTTTGCGGCAGTGCAATTTTAGAATATTTGCCGCTATTATTACCATAATACAAGTTCATATACTTGTTTATCACCGAACTTATAAAAAAACCGGCGAGGGGGAAAGCGCTTAAATATCCTATATCCGGCCAATGAAAGAGTATCCTGTGAGAATAGCCGTTTATAATAAAAAAAACAAGCACTGGAATAGACATACTTAAAGCAAATAATATACTTTCATTTATAATATCTTTTTCATTTTCTTTTTCATTGTTTTTTTTAATGTATTTATTAAATCTTTTATCCTTCTGGACAGGATTATGAATTAAATTATCTTCATCTTTATCACATTTGCTATATTTATTAACTATACCATTATTATAATTATTATCAGTATTATTATTATTATATTTTTTTAAAATATATTTTTTATTGTTTTTACTAAACAAAATATAAGAAACAAAGTAAACAAAAACAAAAAATAAAATAATATATATCAATGGACTTATTGCAATGAATTGTTCAAGCCAATTTTGAAAAAATAAGACTGAATTTGAAATAGGACTTGAAAAACCATGCGACAGCTGAAATTTAAAAGAAATAAAATTATGAACTAAATTCCAGTAGATTACGGGAGAAAATACAATAACGGCTATCAAAAGAGTAAAATAAGGATAAATAGTTTTAAGCAAATATCTATTTTTATTGGAAAACAAAAGATACAGCAATGCCGATGGGGGTATTAAAGCTGCTGTATATTTGCTTAAAAATGATAATCCGAGAAAAATACCTGCAATAACCCACCATTTAATATATCTAACATTAAATTTAGAATTAGAATTAAGGTATTTATTATTTTTATTATTAACTTTGTCAGGCTTTTCGCTATTATAAATAAAATTATAACAGTTATACTGATAACTATTATCCATTTTATTTGCAGCAATATAAAAACTTATTAAAAAAAGCAGGGAAAAAAATAGCAGTGGAGTATCGGGCAGCATCATAACGGAAAGAACAATGCCAAATATCGGAGAACACAAAAAAAACAAAAAAGCAAAAAAAGAAGCTCTTTTATTTTTAAATAATAAATAAGTAAGATAATAAATTAAAAAACCGTCAAAAAATGAAAATATAACCGCGGTTAATCTTACCGTTAATTCGCTTTTGCCAAAAATGTGCGTAAAAAAATAAATGCAATATGCAGCAAGCGGGGCATCATCAAGGTATCCCGGCGACAGATGAAGCGACCAGACGTAATAATGCGCTTCGTCATTTCCAAGATTTAATGTTGCGGCAAGATGATAATGGATTAAAAAAGCGATAACCGATAAAATTACAAGCCAAATTTCAAATTTATATGCCGCTAAATAATCTAAAATCTCATTAGATTCTTTATTTATTTTGTTATTTATTTTGTTTATTTTATTTGGAATATTTTTAAAATTTTTCACTATCTATATTGTCTATGTTTAATTTAATTATTTTTATTTAGGTTCAATTTTAGTTTGTCTAAAACGAAGTTAAATCTGTCTTTTAATTCCATAGACGCATCTACGATTATAACATTAGGCTGCGGAACAGGTTCGTCAAGAGTTTTTTTCATCTTTAAATATATTTCTTCACCGGCATCAGAGTAATCGGAATAATCGGTTAAATTAAAATCTTTATTCTTTTGATTATTTGTGCCGCCGTAATTGAAGCGTTCATGATAATCAGTTAAATTAAAATCCGATGCCGTTCTCCTTTTTTTAAGCCGTTCAATAATTACATTCTCTTTATCCTCATCTATTTTAGAGTAAATAACTATAAAATTACAGTAGTTTTTTATAAAATAATCAATAAATATTTTTCTATGACTCTCTTCTAGAAATGTCGCATCCATAACGGCACTTTTTTTAAGTTCAACGGCTCTTTTAGATTCTTCAAAAATATATTCATAAACTTTTTGACTTATTGACTTGTCATATAAATATAAATCTTTTGATGCAAATAATTCTTTTCTTATTTTATCAGAAATAAATAATGATGCGTTTAAATACCTGCTTAAAAGAAAAGAAAGAGCGGTTTTTCCGCTTCCGGGAAGTCCTATATTCATTATAATGATAGGTTTTTCTAATAGTTTAGCATAAAATGATGCTAAGTTAAAATAATTAACGGCGTCATTAAAACTATTTGAACTATTTGAAATGTTTAACTTGTTTAAATTATTAAACTTGTTTAAATAATTTAAATTAATATCATCATGAATATTAACGTCATTTATATTATTATTAATATCAATGCCTTTGTTGCCTTTGTCTATTTTGCTTTCATTATTTAACCGTAAAACAGATATCTTGCATCTTACGAGAGCCCTATATAATTTGTATATTAAAATTACTTTAAATTCAAATTCACTAAATAAATTTATTGAATCGACACTGAAACAATTTTTGTAATATTCAAATATTTTAATAGATTCATAAAAATAACCGTTATACTCCATATCCATCAACAAAAAAGCAAAATCTAAATAAGTGTCCTGAAATCTTAATTTTTCACTGAATTCTACGCAGTCCATAATACATATTCCATTAATTTTAGAAATATCTCCGATGACAATATGTTCCATTCTTAAGTCGCCGTGACAGTCTTTAATAAAACCTTTTTCTACTCTTAATTTTATATATTTGCCAAATTCTTCAGAATCTATAAAATTATAAAAAATATTTTTAATATTATTTAAATTAGCAAAATTTAAATTTTTATCTATCTCTAATAATAATTCTGAATTTATTTTCTCATTTATATTTAATTTATCATTATTTTTATTTAATATTTTATTGCTATTTATATCTTTATTATTATCATTTATTAGTCTTTTATTATTATTTGCGTATTCATTGATAAATTTATAAACGGCAGAATAATTATCGTCAAAATTCTCTTTTAATATACCAATATTCCCAAATAAAGAAATTCTTTTTGAGGTATTTACGCTTTTATGAAAAAGATAAATTCTTTTTGCCGTTTTTTTTAGGATTTTATCAATATCAGGATTATCAGAACTATACCCGTTATACGTATTATTATATTGATTATTTTTACAGTCAATTTTAGTTTTTGCTATGTTTTTATCTATAATATGATTTAAAAAATTATCATCTGAAATACGTCTCATTCTTATTATATAATCAATAATTTTTCCTTCTTTATATCCTAAAAATATATTATTATTATTTTTTAATCTTAGTTCAGGTATATCAAGATAAACTCCCGCACACGACCTTCTATTAAATGAAAGTTCTTTTCTGCAGTAAAATTTCCTTTTTTCTAAAGACATATAATCCAGAAATCCGAAATTAACCTTTTTCTTTTGTTTGTACGCAAATTTTTCGGTGAGATAAATTAACGAAATGTGGGTTTCAATTACTTTTATTTTATTAATATTTTCAGGAGTGATTTGTTTATTTTCAAATTTAATAATAGCTTTAATAATATCTATGGTATTTATCTTATCGGCATTTATTTCAGGAATATTTATATCTGGCATTTTTATGGTATTATTTTTATAAAACACCGGATTCTTTTGCCATCTTTTGCAATTTTGCCATTGCTTTTGATTCAATTTGTCTTATTCTTTCTTTGGTAAGATTAAAAATAACGGCAATTTGATGCAAAGTCATGGGGTTTTCATAGTTTAATCCATATCTTAGCGTAATAATTTTTCTTTCATTATCTTTTAATGAAAACAACCAATTGTTTAATAAACTTATAGTTTCAAGTTTATTAAGTATCTCATACGGCAAAGTAGATTCTTCATCTTCTTTAATAATATTAGATAAAGACATATTTTGGTCGTCATCATTTTGCGATATTGAATAATCTAATGAACTTATATTTGCAATTGAGCCGTAAATTTTTTCGACTTTATCTACATTCATCCCTACATAATCTGCAATATCTTCTATATTTGGCTCATAACCTTTTTCTTTTTCTAAATTTTTTGAAGCTTTTGAAATTTTAAACATATTTTCGGAAACATGTATAGGAATCCTGATAAGCCGCGCGGAATTTAATATTGCCCTTTCTATGGACTGTCTTATCCACCATGTAGCATATGTTGAAAATCTGAAACCCTTGGACGGCTGAAATCTTTCAACTGCTTTCATAAGCCCGATATTTCCGTCTTCTATTAAATCTTCAAAAGGAATACCTCTGCCAAGAAACCTTTTTGCAACCTGTATTACAAGTCCAAGGTTTGACTGTATCATTAAATCTCTTGCTTCTTTATCGCCGTCATTAGCTTTCAAAGTAAGTTCGTATTCCTGGTCTCTTGTTAAAAGCGGGTGTTTATGAATATTTCTAAGATACTGCGTGTAAATATTATTACTAGTATTAGTTTCATGATATTCATTGTCGGATTCGTCAAAAGATATTTGGTCACAATTATTTTCTGTATTATTTTCTGTATTATTTTCTGTATTATTTTCTGTCATAATATTTTTATAATATATTTTATATTTTATATTTTATATTTTATATTTTATATTTTATATTTTATATTTTATATTTTAAAATTTTATTTAATTTATAATTTATTTAATTTAGGCTGCAAAACCTGATTTACCAATAAGTTTTACAAAATTTGCCGACGCTATTATCTTTTTTTCTATTTTATCATTATTTTTTTTAATTACAAAAATATTTTGTTTATAATCTATCTCAACGGGCATTACTATTATGCCTCCGTCTTTCAGCTGGTCAATTAAAGATTTCGGTATTTCAGACAAGCAAGCTGTAACAATAATTCTATCGTAAGGGGCATATTCTTTAAAACCTATAGAACCATCTCCGATTATAAAAGTAATATTTTTAAAATCTAAATTATCAAGAATTGTTCGTGATTTTAAAGATAACTCTCTTATTCTCTCTATAGTATAAACCTCCGATGCCAGATTGGCTAAAATTGCGGTTTGATAACCTGAACCTGTTCCTATTTCTAACACTTTATGATTTTTATTTAATTCAAGCACAGAAGTCATTAACGCAGCGGTATAAATTCCCGATATTGTCTGTTTATGTCCTATCGGAAGAGGCGCATCAGTATAACTGAGTTCGCTAAAAGATTCTTCCACAAAACTATGCCGAGGTATAGACCTTATGGCGTCAATAACCGCCGAATCATGAATACCGTTAGATATAATATATAAATTAATCATTTTTTCAATTAAATTTTTATAATTTGCCATAAATATATCTAAAATAATAAATTCTATTTTTGTTTAATTATGTTTAAGGATTTTAGACGGTAATCCTTATATATATCTTAATTATTTTATTATTATAAATTATAAATTATAATTTTTTTTATATTTTGCAACAAACGTCTATTTATTTTTTAAATGAAAAATCAATATTTTTTAATTTTTCAATAGCATGATAATTTGTCATATCAAGCTGAATCGGCGTAATTGAAATAAAACCACCGTGAACTGCTTCATAATCACTGTTTTCAATATCTTCAAATTTTATGTTTTTGCCCCATATCCAGTAATATTTTCTGCCCCGAGGATCAATTTTTTCAACGACAAAATCTTCGAAATATCTTTTACCCTGCCTTGTTATTTTATATTCAAAATCTGGTGAATTTATAATAGTTTGAGGGATATTGACATTTAAAAAAGTATATTTTGGAAGTTCCATATTGGCAATAATATTTGCGAGACTGACGATGAACTTTGCGGCTTTTCTAAAAGAAAGCTCAATATCTTCTTCCATTGCAGGGTCTGTAGGCAGATATCCTCCGCCTTTATTTACAACTAAAGAAACCGCTATTGATTTTATACCCATTATTGCGCCTTCCATAGCAGCTGAAACCGTGCCCGAATATGTTACATCATCGCACATATTGCCGCCATAATTAATTCCGGAAATAACAATATCTGGTTTATATTTTAATATGGAATGAATCCCTATATTGACGGCATCGGTCGGCGTTCCGTCAACAGAATAAATTCCAGGTTTAATCTCGTGGACCCTTAACGGTCTGTCAAGGGTTAAGGAATGGGAGCTGCCGCTTCTTTCCCTATCTGGAGCGACTACAACCGCGTTAAAATTATTATCTGAAGATTTAAACTCATCCAAAAGAATGTTTATTCCTGTTGCAAAAACTCCATCGTCGTTTGAAATCAGAATGTTCATCAGTTATAAAATTTATTTAAAGCGGTTTATAATAATTTTTTAAAATTTATTTAAATTATTATTTTTTATTAAGAAATAGGACATATAAAATTATTTTTTACGGGATAAAACATTTTTAATCATTTTTAAATCTTCAATAGCTTTGCTAATACGTGTATTATAATCATTGCTATAATTATTATAACTTTGCAAAACTTCTGAATTGTCACTGCTGTTATTGCAAATTAATTTATATGAGCCTGATTTTAAAGCATTTTTAGCGCCTTTAACTGTAAATTTTTTATTATACAGCAGATCTTTTATTACTAAAAGTTTTTCTATCTCTTTTTTAGAGTATAATCTGTGAGAACTGTTTAATTTTAAAGGTTTAATAAATTTGAATTCGGTTTCCCAATATCTAATAACATAAGATTCTACCTTTAGAATATCGGCTGCTTCCCCAATCTTATAATAAATCTTTTCTGTTTCATCCTTCCAATCCATTTTGTTTATTTACTTTGCTTTTTAATACGTTAGAAGGTTTAAATTTAAGAACCTTTCTTTCGCAAATATACATTACTTCGCCATTTTGAGGATTCCTGCCTTTTCTTTTTGATTTTTCTTTAACGATAAAATTGCCAAAACCTGAAAATTTTAATAATTCGGTTTTCTCAGCTTCATATTTTAGCATCTCAAAAAATGAATTTACATATTTTAGCGAATCATTATGCGAAATTCCAACTTTTTCATGAACTTTTGAAGAAATATCAGATTTTGTTAAAGACATTTTTATTTTAATTTTGGATAAATTTATTATTTAACATTAAAAAAAAATTAAATAGTATATTTTTATTGCAAATTAAATCTTTATAACGTTTATATTTTATATTTTAATACATTACAATGACAATCGCATATTAAAAAAAATATTTAAAACATTCACGCTATAACGCAAAGCAAAAAATAATTTTATACTATATTTAATTTAATTATATCAATTAAAATTAATTACAAATATAGTTAAATATTATGTTAAATCATGCAGCTTGCGCAGCAATCGTTTTAACTATTTCTGAAAATGCGGCAGGATCTGACGCCGCAAGTTCCGACAAAATCTTTCTGTTTAATGATATATCGTTTTTCTTTAACATATTCATAAAAACAGAATAAGAAAGTCCGTTTTTTCTGCATTCGGAATTAATACGAACAATCCATAAAGCTCTAAACTGTCTCTTTTTAACTTTCCTGTCCCTATACGAATATTTTAAGGCTTTATCCACAGCCTCCTGCGCAGTTTTAAAAAGCCTGTGTCTGGCTCCGTAATAGCCTTTTGCCTGCTTTAATACTTTTTTATGTCTTTTTCTTACAGATATTCCTCTTTTAACTCTCGGCATTATTTAATCGTAAAATAAAATTTTTTAACAATATATTTAATCAATAATATTTTGAATAGAATATTCAAAATATACCGTTTGAGGCATACTATAAAAATACCATGTATAAATTAAACAATTAAATTGTAATATTATATTCCAATATAATATACAGATTAGAACATATAGGATTACAATATATAATTATATGTAAGATTTATATAAAATTTTCCGCACTCAAATTAAAATTAATATACTGTTAATAAAATATTCTATTTTGACGCCTCCCTTATTTTATTTTTTTTAAATTTAGTTTAATAATTTTTAGCTGTTTATCTGTATTAATTAAATATGGTAAATAAATCATAAATAGGGTATTAATTTCTTTATATTTAAAGAATCTACCGCATTTACAACTCCTTTTTTAGCCAATCTTTTTTTCCTTTTATGAGCTTTTGATGTTAGTATGTGACTTTTGCCGGCCTTATAATGCATTACTTTCCCGGTTCCAGTAATCTTAAATCTTTTTTTTGCTCCTTTGCTGGTTTTAATTTTTACTTTTTTCATATTTTATCCCTTATTAAATATATTATATTTAAATATAATATTAAATTTAATTGCATACATACTTACTGTATGTATATCATTCTATAATTTAAAAATTATATATATATTTTATAAATCTTTATAAGCCATTATGTATATCATTCTAAGTTCTATAGTTTAAAATTGTATGTATTTTTTATAAGCTTTGCTGTAATATTTATATATTACTTTATAAATATTAACTTTTAAAAATAAAAGGAAAATTTTCAAGCATCAATTAATAAATTTTGTTTTTCACAACAAACTTATCTATTTTATTTATTATTCATCTATTCTATCACCTTTGCCTGAGGGCGCGGCAATGGGTTCTTAACGGGAATAACTATTGTGCTGAACGTTTTTTTTGCATCAGGTTTAATTGGAGACTCTGGAACTCCTATATCTTTAATGTCTTCAATAACCCTTAGCAGCACTTTCACGCCAAGATCCGTATGAATTATTTCCCTACCTTTAAATGAAATAGTAAGTTTAACTTTATTTCCTTCTTTAAGAAAAGAAATAATATTTTTTAATTTAAAGTTATAATCATGATCATCGGTATTAGGTCTGAATTTTATTTCTTTAGTATGAATAATAACTTGTTTTTTCTTAGCTATCTGGTCTTTTTTATTTTGCTCATATTTAAATTTTCCATAATCCATTATACGGCAAACAGGAGGCGTTGAATTTTTTGAAACCTCAACCAGATCTAAAGATTTTTCTTTGGCAAGTTTAATAGCATCGGCTAAATTTATTATACCTAATTGTCCACCTTCATCATTGACTACACGGACCTCTTTAGCTTTAATTTCTTCATTGATATCAAATTTTTTTTGGATATTAATATTCCTCGCTTATAATTTATAATTTTAATAATTATTTTATTCTAAGAATTATTACATAATTTAGTATAAATTGTCAAGGACGATTTACGGCAATTTATGATATTCTTTTCGCATATACACTTTCATGAAAATTAGATAAAAGAATACTTTTATATTTATCCGCCTCTATTTTATTATTTAAATTATTATAGCATATATAAATATAATATAGATCTTTAGGGATTATAGGCAATCCTTTGTATTGCTTAAGAACAACTTTAAACATATAAGCCGCATGTTCCCACATTCCTGCATTAAAGTAATACAGTCCTGTAAAAAATGTATTTTTTGAAAGATGTATATTAATAATTTTTATTAGTTTCATTGCTTTTTTTGAAAATTTACCAGAAGGATATTTGGAAATGAGTTTTTCAAATTCAGCTTTAGCTTTTTTTGCTTGATTCTGAGATCTTCCTACAGCTAAAATTCTTTTAAAATGGGACATGCCTATATAAAACATTGCAAACGGGACTTCTTTTGAACGCGGATGGAGAACTAAAAAATCAGTATATGCTCCTCCCGCTTCAATATATTTTCCTGCAAGATAATAAATATCGCCTAATTTTAATTCTGCTTTTCTTGTATTGCGGTATGACGGATAATTAGTTATAAGGGATTTAAAATTCTTTGCCGCTTCCGAATAATTTTTATTTTTAGCTTCATATAAAGCTTTTTTATAATAAACCTGAGGCGGCAATATCTTCTTTTTGATATTTTTAGAGGCACACCCCGAAAGCAGAAAAGAAAAAGAAAAAATAGAAATAAATAAGGCCAAAAGAAATATAATGTTTGATTTTCTCATAAATTTATTATTTGCTTATTATTATTTAATGAATGTAATAATTATTATTTAATTTAATTTAATTTTTAAAAGCTTTATTTAAAGTTAATTTACTTCCTTTTGAAAGTTTGATAATTATTTTAACATTATATACATAATCGTCAATACTAATTTTTAACGGTAAGTAAATTCCGCTTTTTTTTATAAATTTACTAAATTTTATTATTTCAATAAATTTTTTGTTTTTTATGTATGCAATTTTATATACAAGAAATTTGCTGTTAACATACATATAATAATATTTTTTTTTTATTTTTGAAATATTAGATTTTATTTTATTTTTATTTATCTTATTTATGCCGTCAGACGCCGACAAATTATTTCTGTTAAAAATTTTATTCTTAATCATCTCTTCAGTATTATTTGCTTGTTTATATTCAAAAAAATATCCGTCTTTAGTATTATAAAAAATATCGGATTTATTTATTTTATCGGTATCTTCTAAGTTAAGCAGTATTCTGACTGATTTAAATATTCTCTTATAAGAATCAATGCTTTTCGTTTTATATTTTTTATCAAACAAAACCTTTATTGTAGAATTAGGATTTTTTTTAGTCCTGCGTGTATTGGTAAAAATTGCTCCCGCGTTGTCAACATTAGCTGAAAAAGCAATATTTCCGTACATGTCCATTATTACAAATTTAAGATATTTTCCTTTTGAATATTTATAGAATCCAGATTCTTCGTAAGAAATTCCGTTATAATCATATATCATTCTTGCTCTTCCTGAAATATTCTTAAATCCGCTATAATTTTTGATTACTTTTTTTATGACGGTTTTTTCAGGAAAAAAAATATGCTTATGTATAGACACAGCTTTTTCTTTAATATTATTGTAAGCACATCCTGTTAAAAAATATGAAACGGAAACTATAAGAAATACTGCAAAGATTTTAAAAAATAGCTTCATTAAATTTTATGTCGTCCAATTTTATATTATAATTATTTTCATCTATAACAAAAGGTATCTCTGCATTGCATCCTGCAATTCTTAAGAATTCATTATAAGCATCTTTATCTGTTTCTATATTGTGAAGTTTAAAATTTATTCTTTTAAGAATTAATCCGCGTATAGCTTCATTGCATTTTTTTGAATCGGAACGTCCGAATATTCTAATGATTTTCATATCTAATGTCATATTTAATACGTATTACTAATACTAAGAATGAATAAATATTATGCGTCGTAAATACTATATATTTATTATATTTATTACATTTATTATATTTATTATATTTATTATATTTATTATATTTATTATATTTATTATATTTATTATATTTATTATATTAAAAAATAATATACCGAAAAAGACTTATTTACTTATTTACTTATTCACTTATTATATTATTATATTCATTATATATGTTTATTATTAAAATTTAAATCTTTATTTCAAATAATTTTTTATAATCTTTTCTACAGTTGTCTCAAATTCTTCGTATTTAGACAAATTAGACGTGCCTCCCTGAGCAAAATCTTTTTTGCCTCCGCCTTTTCCTCCAAGTTCTTCTGAAATTAATTTTATTATTTTAGCAGCATCCATAGAGCCTTCGGCGATAGCAATATAAATTATTTTTTCATTTTGATAAAAAGACCCTAATATAATAATAAAGCTATTACCGTCCGAACTTAAATCATATTTGGATTTTACCATATTTGCCAATTCTTTAAGTTCATCTGGATTAAAATTGTCTAATTTCTTTATTAAGTACGAATAATTTCCTATTTTTTTAAATTCTTTGTATAATTCCCCCGCTTTAAGCATAAAATTGCTATACTTAAGTTCTTTGTTTTCTTTTTCTATGAACTCATAATCATAATAGAGTTTTATTATTTTATTATAAATATCGGCTTTATTTGAATTTAAAAGAACTATTATATTATTAAGATTGTCTTCCTGAATGTAAACCGTATTAAGATAATTATAGCCTGTAACTGCTTCTATCCTTCTGATGCCGGACGCAACGGAAGATTCTGATGTTATTTTAAAAAAACCTATTGAACCTGTTCTTTCAATATGTGTTCCGCCGCAAAATTCTCTTGAAACATCTCCTATATTGACAATCCTTACTTTATCCCCGTATTTTTCATCAAAAAAATGCAACGCTCCTGAATTCAAAGCTGCTTCCATTTCGGTTTCTTCAATTTGTACTGCATAATTTGAAAATATAAAATCATTCACTATCATTTCTATTTTGCGAATTTCATCATCTGTTAAAGGTTTAGGATAATTAAAATCAAATCTTAATTTTTCCGAGTCCACATAAGAACCTTGCTGTGAAGAAGAGCTTCCGAGAACTTCTCGTAAGGCAGCATGTAAAAGATGGGTGGCGCTATGGTTTGCTTCAGTCATACGCCTTAATTTTTGGTTTACTTTAAAAAAAGCTTTAACTTGTGCATAATCAGGGCTGCTGACCTCCGGTATATTTAGCTGCCCTATTATTCTGCCGTGATGTAAAAATATGCCTGATTTTGTTTTAATGGTTTTGTCAACTTTAAAATCGCCGGATTGCCATTCTATTATGCCTTCATCTCCCTTCTGTCCGCCGCTTTCGGCATAAAAAGGAGTTTTATCGGAAATTAAAAATCCGGTTGCATTATTTTCCGGATTATTTAATAAATTGCCTTCTTCGTCTAAAAAACCGATTATTTCTGATTCTTCCTCAAGATTATTATAGCCTGCGAATACTGTAGGGTTTAAATCAAAATCTAAACCGATAAAATCTACTTTTCCTTTTTTCTGCTTTGAATAATTCTTCTGATTTTGCATCAATTTTTCAAAACCGGATAAATCAACATTTAAATTATTTTCATTAGCGGCGTCTATAGTCAGATCAATAGGAAAACCGTAAGTATCGTATAATTTAAAAGCAAAATCGCCGCTTATTGTTTTTATTTTTTTCGCTTTTAAATGGCTAATTTCATCTTCAAGCAATTTTATACCTGAATTTAAAGTTCCTTTGAAACGCTCAAATTCATCAGATATAATCTTTTCGAATATCCCGAAACTTTCTCTTATTTCTGGATAAAACAAAGCCATTGTTAAAACTACCGTATTTCCGATATAAACTAAATTGTTTATATTGAGATTTAATTTTAAAGCATATCTAAAAAGTCTTCTCAATATTCTTCTAAAAACATATCCTCTTCCTTCATTGGAAGGAAAAATAGACTCCGAAGAAAGAAAAACCGATGTTCTTATATGATCGCTTATAACTCTTGCCGCAGTATCGTAAAGATCGTTGCCATCCTGATATTTTTTTCCTGTTATATTTTCAATTTCGCTAATATAAGGCGTAAAAACATCTGAATCATAATTTGATTTAACATTCTGAAGAACTCTCGCCATTCTTTCAAGTCCCATGCCTGTATCTATTGAAGGTTTTGGCAGGTTTGAAAGTTTTCCGTTTATGTCTCTTTCAAATTGCATAAATACTAAATTCCAAATTTCTAAATATCTCCCGCAGTCACAAGTTATATCACACTCAGCATGCCCCCACTCCGAAAATCCTGTATCAAAAAATATTTCGCTTGAATAGCCGCATGGGCCAATATCTCCCATCTGCCATAAATTAGTTTCATCGTCCAATTTATATATTTTTTTTTCGTCTATTTTTATTTTATCCTTCCATATCAAATATCCTTCTTCATCATTTTTATGGACGGTTACAAAAAGTTTTTTATCGTCAATTTCAAGTTCGTTAATAAGAAAATCCCATGCAAATTCAATCGCTTCATTTTTAAAATAATCTCCGAATGAAAAATTGCCGAGCATCTCAAAAAAAGTGTGGTGCCTAGTAGTTTTCCCCACATTCTCAAGATCGTTATGTTTCCCGCCTGCGCGCATGCATTTCTGAACTGTTACCGCTCTCTTAAAAGAAGGTTTTGTAATTTCGGTAAAATAATCTTTAAATTGTACCATTCCTGCATTAGTAAACATTATTGAATTATCGCCTGCGGGAATTAAAGACGAACTTGGAATATGTTTATGTCCTTTTTCTTTGAAAAAAGCAATAAATAATTCTCTAAGTTCATTGGAAAGCAAATATTTCATATAAAATTGATCCTTTTGAATTTTTAGTTTGCAATAAAATAAATTATTAATCGGCTAAACAGTTTTATTGTTTAATCATCTTTAGTTTAATTTAACAGTTATTAATTATTAATCTTTTTAAAATTTTCCATTTATTATATCTTCTACCGCGTTAGAAGAAAAACCTCTCCTTTGCAAAAAATCATATAGTTTTTTTTTGTATTTTATTTTATCTTCTTTATATTTTATTAACGCAGGTTTCTTTTTTTCAAGAGCTTTTTCGGCAATCTGTCTTTCTTCTTCCTGTGTATATAAATTTTCTAAAAGATTAGCTACAAGAGAGCTGCTTATACCTTTATTATGCATTTGGTAGGCTAATTTCATTTTGCCTACCATTTTTAATTTACCTATTCTTATCATGTTTTCGCCGTAGCTTTCATCATTTATATAATTTAAATCTTTAAGCTTTTTTATAGTTTGGCTTATAGACGAAGTAGAAAATCCTTTTTTTATTAATTTTTGGGCCATTAAACTTTCAGAATATGATTTAATTGCTAAAAGTTTTAAAGCATAATCCATCGGAAGTTTTTCGGTATTACTTTTTAGCACTTTCATTTTGTTTCCCATATAGACTGATTTGACGATCCGGATCCGGAAGCAGAGTCTACACCCGATATAAGCAAAGCCAGATCATTAGGGCTGGTTGATTCGGCTAATGCATCTTCGTAAGTAATCAGATTGTTTTTATAGAAACCGTATAATGATTGGTCAAATGTCTGCATTCCGTATTGAGTATTTCCTGCCTTAATATAGTCTCTTATGCCTGAAGTCTTATCTTCATTCAGGATACAATCTTTTATTGTTTCCGTGCCTATTAAAATTTCGGCTGCCGGAAGTCTGCCCTGTTTATCGGCTCTTTGAATAAGACGCTGGGATATAACTGCCGTCATAACGCTGCTTAACTGTATTCTTATTTGTTTTTGCTGATAAGGAGGAAAAACGGCTATAATCCTATTAATAGTTTCCTGAGCATCTAACGTATGCAAAGTGCTCATAACGAGGTGCCCTGTTTCGGCAGCGGTAATTGCAGTTTCTATGGTTTCAATATCTCTCATTTCTCCTACAAGAACAACGTCGGGATCCTGCCTTAATGCTTCCCTGAGTCCATGCGAAAATGAATATACATCCATGCCTATTTCACGCTGATTTACTATTGATTTTATATCTTTATGAAGATATTCTATCGGGTCTTCTATCGTGATTATATGAACAGACTTATTAGCGTTAATATAATTTAACATTGAAGCTAATGTAGTCGATTTTCCGCTTCCCGTAATACCTGTTACTAAAATAAGACCTCTTTCTTTTAATGCAACCGATTTGACAATTCCGGGCAGACTTAGCGTATCAATAGAAGGAATGCTAAAAGGGATATACCTCATTGCAATACTCAAACTATTTCTCTGAGAAAAAATATTTACTCTGAATCTGCCTACATTGGTAAGACTATATGCAAGATCTACGTCTTTATTTTCCTGAAAAACTTTTATCTGGTATTTATCCATCATACTAAAAGCTATCTTTTCAATAACTTCTTTTGAAAGAACTCCAAAATCACGCTGAGGAACTAATTCTCCGTTAATTCTAAAAATAGGAACAGAATTAACCTTAAAATGTATATCGGAAGCTTTTTTTCCGACGGAAAATTTTAGAATTTCTTCAATAAATGTAAGTGGAGAAATGTTTAAGTCTATCAACTCGCTTTGTTTATCGGACATAATTTTTTTAAATTAATATTATAAATTGATATTATAATAATAAACAATTTAGTTTTTAACGCTTTAAATTAAAATGTTTCATTATTTTTTCCATGATTTCATTCTTAATATCGGGATTGTTCCTAAGAAATTCTTTAGCAGCTTCTCTTCCTTGTCCTAATCTTTCTTTTCCGTAGCTGAACCATGTTCCTGCTTTGTCTATAATTCCGCTTTCGGAACCTATATCTACTATATCGCCTTCGGTAGATATACCGCTATTGTATATTATATCAAACTCTGCTTCTTTAAACGGGGGAGCAACTTTATTTTTAACTATTCGGGCTTTTGTACGGGAACCGACTACTTCATCTCCTTTTTTAATAGATCCTGTCCGCCGAATATCAATACGTACCGAAGCATAAAATTTAAGAGCGTTTCCTCCTGTCGTAGTTTCAGGAGAGCCAAACATAATACCTATTTTCATTCTGATTTGATTAATAAAAATCACGGCTGTATTTGATTTTGATATAGCCGAAGTCAGTTTTCTGAGAGCCTGAGACATGAGCCTTGCCTGAAGCCCCATATGAGCATCGCCCATATCTCCTTCTATCTCAGCTTTCGGAACAAGTGCGGCAACAGAATCAATAACTAAGACATCTACGGAACCGGAGCGTACAAGAGAATCTGCTATTTCTAAAGCTTCTTCGCCTGTTCCCGGCTGCGAAACTAAAAGATCGTCAACATTAACACCGATTTTTTTCGCATAACTTAAGTCTAAAGCGTGTTCTGCGTCAATAAAAGCGGCTATACCGCCTTTTTTTTGAGCCTCTGCAATTATCTGCAATGTCAAAGTAGTCTTCCCGGAAGATTCAGGCCCGAATATTTCAATGACTCTGCCTTGCGGTATACCGCCTATTCCGAGAGCTATATCTAAAGAAAGAGAGCCCGTTGATATTGACGGTATATTCTCTATAATCGGCTTACCGCCTAATTTCATAATAGACCCCATGCCGAATTGCTTTTCTATCTGAGAAATAGCTAATTCAAGCGCCTTTTTCTTTTGTTCTGTTATTAAATTTGCATTATTCTTATTTTTTTCTTTTTCTTTTTCTTCTAAAATTGAGCTGCGCTGATCTGACGATTCGGGATTATTAACTTTTGAAGTCATAATTTAATTTATCCTCAAATTTTTAATTATAAAAAACAAACACTTCAATTTTTAATTTTTTAATTTAATTGACAAAAACATAAAGTAATATAAAAATTAATTTTTTAATTTATTTATTCGATATATTATTAAATAAATAAATAAATTATTAAATTAATGCTAATTAATTGATTAGCTAAATAGACCGTATATTAAATTAATATGTTTGAAATTTTGTAATTATAAATTTTGAAGCCTCCTTTTTATTGAATTTATTGAATTTTTGTTTGCTGCATATTTATTGTATAAAATTTTAATATTTATATTTAATTATTTATATTGATATTATATTATAAATTTTATAATATCAAGTTAAAATAATCTTAAGAAAATTTTAAAAACAGGTTAAATTATTGTTACATTATTGTTAAATTTTTATGGAATAGTTTATCGTTATTTTTTGAGTGTCATTCCTGCGTAAGCGGGAATCCAGCCTTGTTAAAGCATTACTGCATTTTTAATAATTTAATAATTTCTATCAGCAATTTTAGATATTAAATACTTAAATATTTTATTATTATTATTTTATTTCATTGCTTATCCTGTATAAGCCTATAAATCCAGAATAAAACCATTTTGGAAGTATAGATTTTTATTTCATTTCTTGTGCCTGAAAAATTATATTTTCTGACTTCCTGAATGTTATCTGAAGACAAAGCTATAAATACGGTTCCCGCAGGATAGTTATCAGTTTCTCCTTTCGGTCCCGCAAAACCAGTTACTGCTGCGCCTATATCAGAATATGCTTTTTTTCTGATATTTTCAGCCATTAAAACAGCGCATTCGGAAGACACAGCTCCATATTTTTCTATGATATCTTCATCAACGCCAAGTTCATTTATTTTAGCAAAATTGGAATAAACTACCTCTCCTAAAATAAAATAAGCAGAAGCTCCGGGCGTGTCGGTTAATTTATTTGAAATATAACCGCCTGTGAGCGATTCTGCAATAGCAACGGTAATTTTATTTTTTTTAAGCAAAGCCGAACAAACGGTTTCTAACTCATCATCGTCATATCCGTAAATAAAATTATTAAACTCCGAAAGCACAATCTCGTCTATTGTTTTTATACCGTCGTGAAGCTTTTGGGTTGAAATACCTTTTATGTAAATATTTAAAATAATTTCACCGTAAGAAACTTCATAAAAATATTTTAAATCGCCAAATTTGTCGCTGATATGTTTAAGATGATTTTCAAACTCTTTTTCTTTAAGACCGAACAATTTATATTTTCTTTTTTTTATAAAATAAGATACTCCTAATTTTCCTATCATTTTACCAAGAACATGATTTTTAAACATTGCTTTTGCGTCGTCAGGCTCTAACGGCATAGCGGCAAAAAAAATCGGTTCGGTCAGATAAAATCCTGAAAGCCCTGAATTTTGATTCGGTATAACAAATGAATTTTTAGGAAAATAGCATGATTCCTCGTAAGAAGCTTTAAAAGACTTACCTTTGGATTCATATACGAGTTTCATTAAATCTAACGCATCTTTGCTTTTTATTATTTCCCTTTTTAACGCATTACATACCATTTCGGGTATAATATTCAGATCTTCTTTTAAACCGCCGCAAACTAATACTGCCGAAGAATCGCCTGAAATCATATACGACAATACTTTATAAATACTGTCCGATGAATCGTCGGGAAGACACACTGCTTCTTTAAATTTTAAATTATAATCGGCAAGCATATCTGAAAAATTTAAAAGAACTTCACCTGCTTTTTTAAAATCGTAATTATCGGCAATAATTAATATCTTAATATCCATTGATAATTTTATAATTATTTTTTATTTTTATTTAATATTTTAACACTTTGAATATGAAACACTATGAATAAACTTATCTATCGGCAATTTTAATTAAGTATTAATTTATTTTTATTTATATTATAATCCTACAATTATAACAATTATTAATCTTAAAAGCACTGCGGAAATAACCGCCGCTATCACATCGTCAAGCATTATACCTAATCCGCCGCCGATATGCTTATCGGCAAATCCCACGGGGAACGGTTTCATTATATCAAAAATTCTAAATAATAAAAATCCTATTAAAACATAGACTATTGAAAACGGAGCCCATAAAGCTCCGAGCATAGTTATTAAATAACCTGCAACTTCATCTATAACAACTTCGGAAGGATCTTTCTTTCCTATAATTTTTTCAGCTCTTGAAGAAAAAAATACTCCTGCAAAAAATAATACTATACATAAAATAATATAGTATAAAAAATTTAAATTGTGCAAAAAAATAAAATATAAAATCATAGCGGCAAAAGTCCCCGCCGTTCCCGGTCCGTAAGGAAAATAGCCTACATAAAAAAAAGTGGCAAATAATATAGAAATATTATCTAAAAAATCTCTATTTTTCATTAATGTTGAACCCTCCATTAAATGAAATAGATTCAATAATTCAATAAATTAAATCGGATTAGATTATAAATTAAATTAATAAATTAAATTTTTACCTTAATTTTGCAATATAATTTTATATACTGGATAGCCGCTTCGCTCTCGGCTTATAGCCTCGTGAATAGAAACGGCATGCGTTTCTATCTTCAGAACTTTCCCGCTGAAGCGGGTTGGGACTTTGTGATGTTTGTTATTTCACTTTTTGAGCGTCATTCCTGCTTTCTTATTTCTTATTTGAAGTTAGCCTGATTGATATTTATATCTGCGCATTGATATATTTAATAATATTGCTACGGCAGACATATCCACAACGAGCGAAGTTCCTCCGTAGCTAAAAAACGGCAGGGGAACTCCTACAACAGGCAATAAACCGATAGCCATAGCAATATTAATAACCGTATGCAGTATAAGAATAAATAAAGCTCCCGCACCAAGCAAGAATGCCTGGAGTCTTTTAGTGTTATAAACTATTTGAAATCCTCTTATTATTAAAATAAAATATAATCCAATCAAAATTATTGAACCTGCAAATCCAAACTGCTGTGAGTAAGTAGAAAATATAAAATCCGTCTGTTTGGCAGGCAAAAAATTTAATATACTCTGACTGCCGTTTCTAAATCCGTCTCCGAAAATTCTTCCTGCGCCGACGGCTATTTCAGATTGTATAATGTTATATCCTGCCCCTAAGTAATATTTTGCAGGATGTAAAAATATAAGAATTCTGCTTTTCTGATAAGTCTTGAGGTGCATCCATATAATCGGCGCCGCTATTATAGCCAAAAGCAAAGCAATTATCATTGAAGTCTTTCTAATACCTGCAAGATAAATAATAATACATCCGACAAAGAAAACAATAAGCGATGTTCCAAGGTCGGGTTCTTTAGCAATAAGCAAAACTGGAATAATAATTATTAAAAACGGAACTATCAAATCAGCCAATTTATAAAATTTTTTTTTATAATCCGTAAAATATTTTGCTAAAACAAAAATTAATGCTATTTTCATCAGCTCTGAAGGCTGTATCGTAAATAATCCGAAAGAAATCCACCTTGAAGCGCCATGCGATATTTTACCCTTTATTAAAACTATCGTTATTAAAAACAGTACTACCCCGTAAATGTAGTATGAAATATCTATAAGGGTATTATAATCGATTGATATAATTGCAAACATTATAAAGAAAGAAATCCCAAACCATATAATCTGTTTTATAACATAAGAGTTAAGCAATTCAGAATGATTAAAGCTTAAAGAACCCAGCAAATTAATTATTCCCAGAAAAGAAATTATTATTACGGTAAAAAATAAAATAAAATCAAAATTTTTAATATGATCCGATAATTTCATTTGTATTTTATATTATTAATTTATTAATTTTTATTATAGTATTTTTATTATATTTTTATAAAGTTGACAGATTTAAATCTGTCAACTTTATTTTATTACCATATTCTATTATATTTTATTTTTATTAAATTTTATAAATTATTTAAAATTAAAAACTTGTATAAATAAAACTTGGAAGTTTTTTATTATTATTCTTCTTTATTTTTTTAAGAGACGGTTTCCAGAGACCTTTTTGTTCAAGATATTTTTCTACTATTTTTTTTGCAATAATTGCCGCATGAGCTCCAAGAAATTTTGCATGCATATCAAGAACAACGACCGCAATTTTTGGATTATTCATAGGAGCAAATCCGACAAACCATGCATTGTCTCTATCTCGTATCGGAATATTTTTTGCATCGTAAATAGAATAGGTTTTTGATATTATTTGCGCAGTTCCGGTTTTACCGCAAAATGAAATACCGCGAATCTTCCCGTTAAGAGCAGTTCCGTTTTTTCCGTTTACCACTTCGTAAAGACCTTTTTTTATAGCTTCTATATAACTTTTTTTTAACTTAATCCGCCTTATTAATCTGCTTTTAATTTGCCTTATTATTTTGCCGGAACCCGATACAATTTTACTGACTATATACGGTTTATACAGATAACCTCCGTTTGCAATAGCGCTATAAGCTTCAATAAGCTGTATAGGCGTAATAGAAACGTAACTCTGTCCGATTATAGAAGACAATGTTGAACCCTTATACCATCTTCTATGATAAACTTTATAAACAAGTTTTCTCGTAGGTATAAACCCAGGATTTTCCGCAGGCAAATCAATTCCTGTTTTCTTGCCGAACCCTAATAAATGCGCATAGTGAGCTATCTGTGAAATATGAAGCCTTGTCGCAAGAGAATAAAAATAAGTATCTACGGATTCTTCCAATGCGGTATATAGATTTATTTTTGAGTTTTGATTAGGATTCCAATTATAAAATACGGCATTTCCAAGTTTAAATGTAGGTCCTGCAAAAATTTTTTTATCAGGCGTAATCAGATGAGCTTCAAGACCTGCCAATGCACCGACAATCTTAAACGTAGAACCCGGCGCCATCGAATTTTGTATAGCTTTGTTCTGAAGCGGATGTTCATTGTTATTTATGATTTTTTTCCATTCTTTTGCAGAAATACCTTTAGAAAAATAAACCGGGTTAAAAGAAGGAGTAGATACCATGGCAAGAATTTTCCCGTTCCGGGGATTCATTGCAATAACAGCACCTTCTTTATTTTTCATAAGTTTATAGGCAAGTTTTTCTAGACTAAGATTAATCGTCGTGTAAATATTATCACCCATTTTCGGTTTTTTAACCACAACTTTTCCGACTGTTTTATCTGACGAATTTACTACAACCCGTTTCTCTCCGTCTTCTCCGTGCAAATATTTCTGATAATAATATTCTATCCCTGTTTCTCCGACAATATCTGAAGGATTAACATACGAATATTTTTTCTCTTTTAATTGCGCCGAAGAAATTAATCCGACATATCCGAATATCTGTGCGCCCATATTTCCGTATGGATAATGTCTTATAGGTATTTTTTCTATAAAAAAACCGGGGAGATACAGCTTATTTACTTCAAAAACCGATAAATCTTTTATAGATAAATTTCTTATTAAAACTATTGATTCATAATTAGGAATAAACTCTTCTTTTTCAACTATACTATATAATTTAGAATATTTTTTATGAAATATCGCAGCAATTAAATGAATCTCTTTTTTTAATGATTTCACATGAGCAAGAGTAATAGCAATATTAAAAGATGATTCATTATCTACAATAATCTTGCCGTTATCTGATAATATATACCCTCTCGGCGCAGGCAAATAAATCACCCTTGTGGCATTATTTTTAGCAAGATAGTAATAATGATTCCCTTTAATAATCTGCAAAAAAAATATTCTTGCAAGAATCAAGAAAAATATTACCGAAAAAATTATTGCAATAAAATTTAATCTTTTTTTTTGGATATTAAATATTTCGTTCTCGTTAAATGAGGATGACATAAGACATATGATAATATATAATTATACTATAATTAAAAAAATAAAATTATAAAAAATAAAACAGGAAGAAAACCACCTTTCATCACATAAAACCTGGCAGGTTTTATACATTGCGAAAGGGAACTTCTATGCGGAAGAGTTAAAATTTTTAATTTATATACTACAGAAATAATATATATACAATTTTTATTTAATAAAATAAATAAAATTTATAAATTCAATCCGCTGTGATTCATTCCTTCAATATCTACAGCGACGGTTTTAAATCCTATTTCTTTTATTTTTAATATAATATCAGATAATGATTTATATTGCATTAAGTTATTAATTTGTTCTGCAGGAACTTCAATTTTTGCAAGTTTCCCGTAATGCCTTACCCTTACCTCGCCAAATCCGTTTTGTTTTAACAAATCTTCGGCTCTTTCAACCATCTTGATTTTTTCTTCAGTTACAATATTACCGAACGGTATTCTTGATGCTAAACAAGCCATTTGGGGTTTATCCCATGTATCAAGCCCAAAAAATTTAGAAGCATTTCTTATATCATTTTTAAAAAATCCGGCTTCTTTTAAAGGAGATAAAACATTAAATTCTTTTTCGGCTTTCATTCCAGGTCTGTCTTTAAAATTAGCCTCGTCTTCAGCGTTAGTCCCGACCGACAATTTATAGCCGTCAGAAATGTAAGGTCTTATTGTCTTAAACAATGCTATCTTACAAAAATAACATCTTAAATAATCATTTTTCAAATATGATTCATCTAAATACTCTTTAGTTTTAACTATAATATGTTTTATTCCGAATTCAGCCGTCTTTTTTTTGCAAAATTCAATTTCTCTGCCGGGTATGGTGAAAGAATTGCCTGTAATAGCCATTACATTTTCCGCGCCAAGCGTTTTTTCTGCAATAAATAATAAAAAAGTTGAATCAACTCCGCCGCTATATGCAACGGCAATTTTTTTTTCATTGCCTAAAATTGATTCAATTTTTTCTATTTTTTGCGATAAATCCTTATCCATATTATTATATTGATTTATACTATATTTATTTGACTAAACCTAAACATACTGCATTATTTTATTTATTAAACAAAAAGTATTCAGAATAAGAAATTATTAAATTACTAAACACGCTGCATTATTTTATTTATTAATTGATTATTCAATTTTATTTGAGATTTAGACTCCAGATACCTTACATAATCGTCTAAAAATTCAGTCTGTTTCTCAAACATATAATTTCTATATACGGAAAATTTCTTACTGGCTGCAAGTTTAAACGCTGGAAAACGAACCGATTTTATTTTCAATACTGCAAATCCCGATTTTACGGAAATAGGAACTAATGAAACTTTTCCCTTAATTCCAGACGATGCCGCTTTTAACACGGCTGTATTAAAATTATATTTTTTAAATTTATTTGAAGAAATTAATTGCGCATTGGTTTGTAAAGGAAAATCAACTATTTTAGCTTTGAATTGCATTCCTAATTTTTTAAACCCTGTATTAGAAAGAACAATTTTTTTGATAAACTTATAGGCATTATTTTTAGTTTTAAAAATAGCTACTTCAAAAGCTACAGATTTATTCTGCAATCTGTAATTATCCGCAATTTGCTGTTTATTAAAACTAAAAGAACTTTGAATAATTGTGCGCATAAAATGTCTATCTATATCATTCTTATAATGTTTTTCAAAAATAGCCGGGGTCATATGGTTCTGTGCGAGAACCGAGGTAAAAACCGTATTGCTGAAATTTCCGTTTTTTTGAAATGTATCAATACCTGCTATTTTATTTGCAAGATAATGCTTAGAAACGCTAACTCCAAAATCGTTTATTCTGTTTTCTAAAACTTTATCCGCTATAAGTGAAGATAAAGTTTTTTCCGCTATATATTTTTTTATTGTATTATTTAAAACTTTACCGTATGATTCCCTGTAATAATTTTCAAGATTACCGTAATATCTGTAAAATGCGGATACGGTAACAGGTTTTCCATCGACCGTGGCTACGTTTTGCGGAGATGTAGCGCCGCCACCGCCGCCCATAATATAAGGCAAAAAGCTAAAACCTACTATAAATAAGAATCCTACTATAATAGTCACTATTTTTCCAAATAAAGAACCGTAAAATCTTCTTAAAAACTCAAGCATAAATAAATCCTCTTTTAATTTTTTAAATTTAAATATAATATATAAGTATAATTTTATACGCCTTACATTTTTAATGCAAATAAAAAATAATATTAAAAAATTATAATCAAGTAAATCTATTAATTTAATTTAACTTTTAATTTATGGAGGCATTCAAGTTTAGATTTATTTATAGATATTTATAAATTTAAACCGACGTAAATATAAATTTATGGAACCGTTCAACGATAGCTTCGCAGGCTGCAATTATATAGATTTGAATTTTGCAAAATTGGATATTCACCGTCTAAAAAGAGCAGGTAAGCCTGAAGCTGTTTTATGCGATGGAAAAACTGCGGAAGAAATTTTTAAAATAGCAAAAAAATTAGAAAATATTGCAAATAATGTCATTTTTACAAGAGTAAATTATGAAATTAAAAAACTTCTTCTTTCAAAATGCAAAAAAACAATATATTATGACAAAGCAAAAATAATTATACTAAATCCGCAGCAAACGGAGGAAAACAAACTTCACGGCAATATTCTTATTGTTACCGCAGGCACTGCGGATATATCCGTTGCGGAAGAAGCTGCCGTAACAGCCTCAATTTTAGGCAATAAAGTATCTAAACTTTATGATATCGGGGTTGCGGGGTCTCACAGACTTTTTGACAATATAGACAAGATTAAATCGGCTAACGTAATCATAGCGGTTGCAGGAATGGACGGGGTGCTTCCGACTCTTATTTCAAGTTTGGTTGATTCAACCGTTATAGCAGTTCCTTCATCTAACGGATACGGGACCGGATTTAAAGGAATATCAGCGCTTCTTTCTATGCTGAACAGCTGCTCCGGCGGTTTACTGACAGTAAATATAGACAACGGATTCGGCGCCGGATTAGCCGCAAGTATTATTAATAAAAAAATTAAATAATTAAACTTTCAGGCCCGCTTTTGAATGTTTATGTCTAAAATAATCTATTTTTCTAAAAAAATAAAAAACTACGGGAGATATTACGGAAGTAATAACGCTGACAGGCAATAGATAAAATATAATATAATAAAACAAGTTATATTTAAATTTAAAATAAATGAAACTTATAGCAAATATTAAAAAATAATAGAAAATAGACGATATGAACGTTATAAAAATTTCATAAATTATATTATCCGCTAAAAACTTTTTCCATAAATAAAAAGCGGCGGTAAAAATAATAACGCCTACCATAGCATAAGCGTAAGGGTTTAAGGCAGTAAAGCACCCATATACGTAAAAAAATAAATAAGACGCGATAAACCCGTTAAAAATATTAAAAGAAAGAGCAAAATAGATTATAGCAATAAGCGCAAAATTAGGTAAAATTAAAGGATTGTTAAAATAATTTGAAAAAATAAGAGTAAGAATAAGTAAAAAAATAGAAAAAAGAGTTATATAAGTATTTCTTATTATGTTATCTCTCAATGAGAACATTTTTTGAATTAAATAAATTTTTATGCGGTGCCACTATTATTTTTTTAAATATATCATAAGGCTTGCTCGTAACTTTAATTATATGACCGACGGACAATCCTGCGGTAAATACTCCGCCTAATCCTGAAGTTAAAATTTTATCGCCTATATTAGCCTTTTGGGTAGAAAAAACAAATTTAATTTTTAAATATCCGTTTCCGATGCCTTTGGCTATTCCTACAACGCCTGTTTTCGCATCAACTACCGAAAATGCGCATTTTGGATTAGTAATTGCAATTGCTTTTGAAGAATAGCGCCCTGTTTCAAAAATCCTTCCTATAGCCCCGCTCTCCGAAACAACCCCTTCTCCTACATTAATTCCGTTGTTTTGTCCTTTATTTATATAAAAGCTTTTAAACCATGATTGTATACCATGAATTGTAATAACGGCAGATATAGTTTTTTTTGAAATAACATTTTTTTTTAAGTTAAGGAGTTTTCTGAGTTGACCGTTTTCTATTTTAAATATATTTAATTTATAAATTTTGTCTTTAAGAATATTATTTTGCTTTAAAAGAATTTTATTATCCTTTTTGACTGATACTAAGTCAATGTAATTTGAAAAAATATTTGACGATAATTTTACGGGATAATCTGCAATTTTATAAATAAAAAATATACTTGTATAAATAGGACCGGATAAAAAACCACTATATTTTTTACTGTTTAAATGCGCTAAAAATATAACGAGGGTCACTAATATAATTAATATCAGTAAAAAAAAATCTTTATTTTTTTTAAAAAATTTTCTAAATCCTCTTTGCATGAAAATTTTCTGCCATAAAATACGGGAAACTATTTTTTTAAATAATAATTTAATTAATTTTCAAGAACAATGTCTTTTAATATATTCAGTTCGTTTAAAGCCATACCTGCGCCTCTTACTACGCAAGTAAGCGGATCATCCGCTATAATAACCGGAAGTTCGGTGTTCTCTCTTATTAAAATATCTATATTTTTTAAAAGAGCGCCTCCTCCTGCAAGAGCGATACCTCTATCTACAATATCCGAAGAAAGTTCCGGCGGTATTTTTTCAAGTGTAGTTTTAACCGCATCAACAATTTGCGAGACAGTCTCCAATATCGCCTCGTAAATTTCAGTTGAAGTAATTTCAATAATCTTAGGAATTCCGCTTACAAGGTCTCTGCCTTTTATGTTCATTGTAGATGTTTCTTCAGCCGGGTAAGCCGTACCTATCGTCATTTTAATTAATTCTGCCGTTCTATCCCCAATTAAGAGATTATATTTTTTCTTTACATATTGAATTATAGCATCATCTATTTTATCCCCGCCGACTCTTATAGATTTTGCATAAACAATACCCGACATTGAAATTACCGCAACTTCGGTAGTTCCTCCGCCTATATCTACTATCATATTTCCGGCAGCCTCTGTTATAGGAAGACCTGCTCCTATCGCCGCAGCGACTGGCTCTTCAATTAAATAAACTATTCGGGCTCCGGCAGCCTCGGCAGATTCTCTTACCGCTCTTCTTTCAACAGCAGTAATACCTGAAGGAACGGCTATAATAATTCTTGGTCTTACCAGAGTTTTTCTATTATGTATTTTTCTTATGAAATATTTAAGCATAGCCTCTACTACTTCAAAATCTGCTATAACTCCGTCTTTCATCGGTCTAATAGCTTGAATGTTTCCGGGTGTTCTGCCAAGCATTTTTTTGGCATCCCTGCCGACGGACAAAATTTTTTTTTCTCCTCTCGAATTAATGTGCACAGCTACCACGGAAGGTTCATTTGAAACAATACCTTTGTCTTTCACATATATTAAGGTATTGGCTGTTCCCAAATCTATTGCAAGATCCTCCGAAAACATTCCTATTATATTATCAATAAACATACTCCTAACCTCTTTATTTTATGAATAATTTTTTATAGATATAAACACAAAACAATTAAATTTTAAATTTAAATAATATACAATAATATAAAGTATAAAGTATAAAGTATAAAGTATAAAGTATAAAAATATTATAAATAAAATAATTGTTTATTTATAATATTTATAATTACAATAAATAAATGTGTAGTAAATTAATGTTATATCAGATTTTTATTGTTTTTAGCAACAAAAAAATTAAAAAAATAAAAATTCATTGTTTTGATTTTTATAAAATTATTTGTTATTATTAAATTCAGGTCATTATAAATTATATTTTAAAATTTAAAAAAATATAAAAATATTTTTATGGATAAATTATTTATATCGGATTTGAAAGAAAATGAAAAAGCGGATTCAATTTTTTTAGTAAAAAATAAATCATTGCTAAAAGGAAAAACAGGAAAAGATTATATATCTCTTAAACTATCAGATAAAACAGGGGATATAAAGGCAAATATTTGGGATAACACTCAAAAATTTGCAAATATTTTTGAGCAGGGTGATTTTATAAAAATCAAATCAAGAACAAGCGTTTTTCAAAATGAATTGCAATTAAATATTGCAGATGCTGAAAAAATTGACATTACAGGCAGCGACCTATGCCTTTTTCTAAAGTCTTCAAAATTTAATATAAATGATATGTTTTCGGAGTTATGCGCTATATTAAGAGAAAATATAAACGATAAATATATCGGCGAACTTATAGAATTATTTCTAAACGACGAAAAATATACCGACAAATTAAAATCTCTGCCTGCAGCTAAATCTATTCATCATGCATATATAGGCGGTCTCCTTGAACATACTCTCAGTATTGTAAAAACAGGTCTTTTAATGTCTATACATTATAAAGACTCGGTAAACAAAGATATAATGCTGGCCAGTTGTTTTCTGCATGACGCAGGTAAAATACAAGAATTAAAATTTAATAAAAATATTACGGAATATTCCGATGAAGGCAGACTTATGGGACATATTGTTCTCGGCGTCAATTCTATAAGCAATAAAATAGATTCCATCAGCGGCTTTCCCGAAAATATGAAAATTCTTATTCTGCATTCGGTTGTTGCTCACCACGGCGAATTAGAATTCGGCTCTCCGAAAAGGCCTAAAACTATTGAAGCCATTATATTGCACTTTATAGACAACATGGATGCAAAAGTAAATCAATTTGAAGGGTTAACGGAAGAAACCGCAAAACTTTCTCCTTGGAGCAATTATTCAAAACATTTAGACAGATATATTCTTAATTCTAAATCATATTTAAAAGATTACGACGATAATTCAGATAAATTATCAGATAAATTAAATACAGGGATAAATTTTAATATAGAAAATTAAACAAATAAATATTCAAGAAATTTTAATAATCTTAATCCTGCATTAGAAATTTTTATTCTGGATGAGCCGCCTAAATACCGGCGGCTTTAAACCGTACCCGCCTGCGCGGGAATGACTTTACGAGGATTCATCATGTTAACCTAAAAATATATTAGATAACATAGATTGGTTGATGAGCGCGGGAATGACTTTACGAGGATTCATCATGTTAACCCTTAAGATGTCATTCCTGCGCGGGCGGGAATCCAGTGTTTATTAACTTGACTTTGAAATATCTCAATATTTTCTATCGCAGGATTAATGAATAAAAATTAAATTTGAATTAATAATATTTACCCGCACCAAAAAAGAAAATATTTTAAATTTTTTATGAATTCTTATGAATCAGAATATTATTTATATCGATTGTTTCAGCGGCATATCCGGAGATAAATTTTTAAGCGCTTTATATAATTTAGATTTAATTAAAGAAAAACGATTTTACGACGCAGTAAATAATTTAAATATAAATGATTTTTCTTCAAAAGATATTTTCTTTGAAAAAACTCAAAAAAAGGGTTTTAACGGACTGTCTCTTAAAATAAATCCCGACAAAGCAGCGGTAAAATTTAAAACAATCCATGAAGTAAATAAACAAATTGATTTAATTAATTTTAAAAATGAAATTAAAAACGACATCAGGCTAGTTTATAATATTTTATTTGAAGCTGAAAGCTTTATTCACGGAAAATCTTTAAAAGATTTACATCTGCACGAAGTTGCAAGCATAGACACCCTTTTAGATATATCATTATCCGCTTTTATTATTAACGAACTTAACCTGAAAAATAAACATCGAAATAATGATAATTCACATGATACAAGCACACGTGAATTTCACGATGATGATGACTGCATTATTGATAACAATAAAAATACCTGCAATTTTGCTTACGGAAATTATAATATAATTTGTTCAAAAATTAACTTAGGTTCCGGCATAATTGATATTGCACACGGTACTTTATCAGTACCGCCTCCTGCCGTTTCCTACATATTAAAAGAAATACCCGTTTACGGTTTTGGCGACGACACAGAATTAACTACACCCACCGGAGCCGCTCTAATTAAATATTATGCAAGCGAATACAGCGAAAAAATACCCTCAATGGAAATAATTTCCGAAGGTTACGGATGCGGCTCAAAAAACTTGGATAAATTAGCAAATATTTTGAGAATTTTTTACGGAAAATTGAATAAACATTCTTCTATCTATAATGACAGCGATGAAGATTTGCATAATTCATATATAAATTATGACGAAATTGCTGAGATACAGTGCAATATTGACGATATGAACCCTGAAATATATGATTTTGTTATTGAAAAATTATTTAAAAACGGAGCATTAGACGTTTTTTTAACTCCGGTAATGATGAAAAAAAACAGACCGGGTATTGTTTTGAATGTTTTATGCGATGTTCCGCTAATAAAAAAATTATCTAAGGTAATAATGGAAGAAACTACTTCCATAGGGCTCAGAATAGTAAGAAAAGATAAAATTTATATAGACAGATTTATAGAAGAGATAACAACTCCGTACGGAACAATTAAAGTCAAAGTATCTAAAGCCTGGAATAAAATTTTAAATAAAAAACCTGAATATGAAAGCTTAAAAAAAATAGCGTTAAATAATAATATTTCTTTAAAGGAAGTTTATAATATAGTTAATAAGTTAATAAGTTAATAAGTTAATAAAATAGTTAAATAGTTTTGAAATTCCTAAGTTATCTAATGCAAAATACTATATCTTTATCTATCCTACATCATTATACTTGCGTAATTTGAATTTTGCTCCTTTTTCTTCTGCAATTTTTTTAACTTTTTCAATATCTAAATCTTTTAATCCGACTGCAGACACGATGACTTCGTTTATATATTTTTTTGATTCGTCTATAAATTCTAAAATTGATTTAAAAGGCTCTATAATTGAACCTCTATCTCTTTTTATCTGCGGTCTGCAAATTGCATTATAATAATCGCTACCAGCCGCATTAAGACTTATGCTTATACCGTCTATATATTCTCCGAGTTCTTTTGCTATATTGCGACCGTAAACAGCATTTGCAAGCCCGTCCGTATCAAGTCTTACATATATTCCTTTGTTTTTGAGATGCAGCGCAGCTTTTTTAAGAACGTCAAGACGCAAAGTCGGCTCTCCCAATCCGCAAAATACGACTTCTTTAAAGTTGTAATAATGAAAAATAGATGATAAAACTTCAGTTTCCGAAGGTTCTTTTTTAAGCTCCAGATTATATCCCTTTACATTAAAATTAACTGCGCCGTGTTGATATTTAGGACAAAAAATACACTGATTCGTACATTTATTGGTAAGATTTACATAAACAGAATCTCTAATTTTGTAGGCAACGGCAGGATAAAAATCTTTAACTCCTTTTAATGAAAAAAGATTTACGGTATTTTGCACCGTTAATTCTTTAAATTTTTCTATGTTAATATTTTTTTCGTTTGCGATTGTTTCGGCTATAAATCTTACATGGGACGGTTCGTTTCTTTTTCCGCGATATTTTTGAGGAGCAAGGAACGGACTATCTGTTTCTATTAAAATTTTTTCATCAGGAACATCTTTGATAATATCCCTTAAATATTGATTTTTCCGATATGTTATTTTTCCTGCTATCGAAATAAAATATCCAAGATCTAAAAATTTATTTGCATCTTCCGTATTTTTACCGGAAAAACAATGAATAACTCCGCCATAAAATAAATAATTAGAATTATGATAGCTTTTTAAGATTTCATATGCTTCGTCGTAAGCATCTCTTATGTGAACGGCAATAGGAAGTTTATTGGCAAATGCAAGTTCTATTTGAAATCTGAATAATTCTTCCTGTCTTTTTTTGTCTATAACTTTTTCATCGTTTTCAAAATAATCAAGTCCTATTTCTCCAATCGCTACAACTTTTTCTTTCAAATTTGAAAAATTTATTTCAAATAAATTTTTTATATCATTAAGGCTTTTATAATTGCTTTTAGGATGAACCCCGAGAGTAGTAAATACGTTGTTATGTTCATTGACAATTAGGATTGTTTTTTCTAATCTTTCGTTTTCAGCTAAAGAACCGATAGATATAGCATGAGTTATGCCGAATTCTTCCATCCTTTCAAATATAGATGGGCGATCATCGTCAAAATCTTTCATTTCTAAATGGCAATGGGAATCTATCATCGTAATATCAAGATAATAATATATTGTAATATTTATTTTAAAATATTAAATTAATTTCAGCGCTCGCTTCAGTTTATTGCATTTCGCTAATCTAATTCTTTTCAACAATTAAATTTTATCTGTTAATCTTGAAAAATATTTAACCCTTCCCTCATCCACGCTAAAAATAAAAACTTTAACATTAACTTTTATCAGTTAATCTTGGAAAAAGCATAATATTTTCATCCGATATTTTAAAACCTTCTTTAAATATATCTTCTGCAGGAACAAATTCATTGCATAGCAAAAAAGATTTAATATTTAGCAGAGTATTTATTTTATCCGATGTTTTAGGCATAAACGGATAAATAAAATAAGAAATATAATATATTGAAACAATGGAACTCCTCAATATAGAATCTAAAAGTCTTATTCCTGCTTCATCATTAAGGTCAATTTTCCAGGGAGCGCCGTCATTTATATATTTGTTGACTTTATTTATAAATAAAAATATTTCTTCTAAAATTTTAGAAAATTCAAAATTTTCATATCTTTCATTTAACGAGCTATTTAAATATTCAGCATAATTTATTAAATCAATATTTATTTCTGCAGAAAAAGGCACAACTCCATTTTTATATTTCTTAATCATTGCCGTAAGTCTTGAAACTAAATTACCTAAATCATTGGCAAGTTCCGAATTATACCTTGTCGTAAAATTTTTAACAGTAAAATCTCCATCCAATCCGAAAGTAACTTCCCTCATTAAATAATAGCGCAGCGGATCTTCTCCGTATTTATTAATGATTTCAACGGGATTTACGACATTGCCGAGCGATTTGGACATTTTTTTGCCGTCCATAAGCCACCATCCGTGAGCAAAAACAGTTTTAGGCAGAGGAATATCTAAAGCTAAAAGCATAATAGGCCAGTATACCGTGTGAAATTTAAGTATATCTTTTCCGACGATGTGATGAGCAGTGCTAAAATAATTGATAAAATTATTTTCTCTGCTTATGCTCAGTTCGTTTAATTTATCTGATTTGTCTAATTTATTTAGTTCGTTTATTGACTTATCTTGATTTAAATTTAATTTATAATATAGATAACCTGCTCCGGTCAAATAATTAATTAAAGCGTCAAACCAAACATATATAACATGTTCAGGATTTTCCGCCGCTTGAATTCCCCATTTAAACGATGTTCTTGATACGCTTAAATCATTTAACCCTTCTTTAATAAAACTTATTACTTCGTTTTTTCTAAAAGACGGCTTAATAAAATCAGGATTGTCTTCAATATGCTTTAATAATCTATCTTCATATTTTTTTAATTTCAAAAAATAACTTTTTTCTTTTATTTTTTCGACCAGTCTTCCGCATTCAGGACAATTCCCGTTAACAAGAGATTTTTCTGTTAAAAAAGTTTCGCAGGGGATACAGTACCAGCCTTCATAATCGGAAAGATATATATCCCCTTTGGTAAAAAGTTCCGAAAAAACTTTTTGAACAGTTTCAATATGGTCTTCATCGGTAGTTCTGATAAATCTGTCATAAGAAATATCTAAAGAATTAAAAAGTTCTTTAAATTTTATATGGACGTTATCTGCAAGTTCCTTGGGGGTTATGCCTCTTGATAAGGCTTCTTTCTCGATTTTTGACCCATGCTCGTCCGTGCCGGTCAAAAAAAATACTCTGTACCCTGAAAGCCTTTTGAACCTTGCAAGTATATCTGCCGAAATCGTAGAATAAGCATGCCCTATATGCGGTACATCATTTACATAATATATAGGGGTAGTTACATAAAAAAACTTTTTATTAATTTCCATTTTTAATTATAATTATAAGATTATTAACTATTTACATTATATTTAATATAATATTTAATATTTGTTAATATTTGTTATATATATAATAGCAATAGCCTTTTATTTTTATTTTATTATTCAATAATTAATTAATTAATTACACTGTCTTATATGTTATGTTATTTATTCATTGTTTATTATTTTGTTCTTCTGCGGCGGACTCAGGAACGGCAGCGGCAATCTCCGAAATTTCTTCTTTAAGTTCTTTATTACCACATCCGCAACCGTCATCATCCGAAGAACAGAACATAAAGCAGCATAAAAGTCTGCCGCATGACCCTATCATTCTTCCTGAATTCTGTTTTTGAAATTTAGCGCTTGCAGCTTTCAGAGTAATAGGCGCAAGTTCTTTTATAACAGAATTGCAGCAATACATTCTGCCGCATAAACCTATTCCTCCAAGCAGTTTACATTCATCGCGTATATTAATTTGGCGCATTTCTATTCTTAAATGAAATTTTGCCGCCAGGACCTTAACCAATTCTCTAAAATCAACTCTTTCTTCAGCGCTATAATAAAAAATCATCTTATTTTCTGAAGAAAGGTATTTAACTTTAAGAAGCTTCATTATCAAACCTAATTCCTTAACTTTTTGATTGCAAAAAATAACCCCTTCGTCTTCTTTAGGATGATATTGAAACTGGCTTACGTCTTCAGTGTCATTTACTTTTCTTAATACTAAAGGCATTTGAGCTGCGACACTTGACAGTTCAAGTATAATATTTTTAATTTCGGGCATTTCAGACGCGACGCCAAGAAAAATCTTATCGTTTTTTTTAACTAAAACTTTATCATTAATTGTAATATTTAAAGCGCAGGCATTAAATTCTTCGGATTCAGCGCCTTCGTATAGTTTTATTTTTACAGTTCTCATATTTTTTATATTTTATTTCCATTTTATTATTATTTAATTTTAAGTTACTTTAAAGTGAATTAATTTTATATTCTTATTCTTATTCTTATTCTTATTCTTATTATTGTTCTTATTATTGTTTTTGTTCTTATATTGTTATTAAAAATAATTTTAAAATTGCTTACTAAAACAATTATTTTGATTGCTATATTTCTGAAAAATACCTGTCTAACGAAATATGCTTATTTAGATTGTAATTAAGATTATTGATATGGTTTAAGGTAATTTCAACCATTTCTGATAATTTTTTTTTATCTAAATTATCAAGCTGAGATATTTTTTTTATTTCTTCGTAAATATCTATATTATATATTAATTTTACATTTTTTGTAACCAAATAAACTAAAATGTCTCTCAATATAAGAAGCATGACTTCAAAAATATAGCCCTCATCTATTATTATATTTGTATTTATATTATTATCCTGATATATATTGTTATTAATATTAATGTTTAAAGAATTATTTTTAATAAAAGTTTCTGGGGAATCTGATTGGATTATATTTTTCTTTTTGGTTTTACTGTTTATTTTATTATCAATTTTATTATTTTTACTTCCGTTTTCTTTATAATTTTTTAAAATGTTATTAAATTTGTCGGACATATTATAATTATAAAAAGGCAATTTTTTATTAAACGATTCGCTAATGAAAATATCAAAAATATCATTGCGTAGTTTAATATAATTGCCTGAAATAAGATTTGCCAAATTTGATATACTGCCTCTTGCGAGTTTTGCATAAGCCCGCAATGTATTATCATCATATCCGCTGCTTTCATTGAAACAGCTTTCGGCATACTCAAACAGTATTTCTTCCCGTATCGGCTTAAAATTTACAACCATACATCTTGAAATTATAGTAGGCAAAATATTATTTAAATTTGCTGCTATTAAAATAAACACTGTTTTTTCAGGAGGTTCTTCTAAAATTTTTAAAATTGAATTCATTGCGCTGACATTCATTCTTGAAATATCATCGACAATGACAAATCTATGCATATTATTAGGAGGCAAGAGAGAAAGGGACTTGGTTAAACTGTTAATTTTTTCTATATTAATAAGTCCTTTTTCATGTTCTATATAAATTATATTAGAACTTGTTTTATTGAGTATTCCAACACACGAAGGACACTCTCCGCAAGGATAGGATAAATTACGATAAGCAGAATCATCAAAATTATTATTATTATTATTATTTATATTTAAACAGTCTTCGCCTTTACATTCGTCTTTAATTGATAAATTATTGAAATTATTTACATAATCTGCGTCTTTAACTAATTTATTGCTTAATTTATTACTATTAAAATCTAAACATAATACCGAAGAGGCAAACGAAAAAGCCGTAAATTTTTTTCCTATTGATTCCTGCCCGTAAAATATAAGACCTGAAGGAATCCTATCTTTTAAAATTAAATTGTTTAAAAAAGTTAATTCGCTTTTATGTCCTGATACCTTTGAAAATCCGTAAGGATAATTATTCATAATGCCGTATATATTATTATATTTTGCAATAATGGGTAATTCCATCATTATGCAATAAGCATATATTATATAATATGTGCTTATTAAAATAAATCACCAAATCGTCTTAAAAATTTATATTTAAAAAATAATCTAAATCGGATAAAATTTCAAATATTATTTCATCGGGAGTCTTGGAAGCATTTATTAATTTGATTCTATTCCGATACTTTTTATAAAGTACTTTATAGTTATCTCTGACTTTAGAAAAGAAATCAATTGATTTAACGTCAAACAAACTCTTTTCATTTTTTTTTGATATTCTTTTGCTTGCTGCTTCGGGGTCTAAATCAAGTAAGTAGGTTCTATCTATTTTTATATCATTTATTTCAAGAATAAAATCATTTATTTTTATGATAAATTCTTTTGCTTTTTTAATTTTAGATTTATCCGCTGTTTTTTCAAAACTTTGATAAGCAAACGTAGAGTCTATAAATCTGTCGCATATAACAATATCATAATCTTTAATTTTATGTTTAATACTGCTCAAATGAGCAGTTCTATCCGATGAAAATAGGAACAGGCAAATTAATTTAAAGGATATTTCATCTAAATTATTAATATATTCATATAATAAATTATTTTTTTCACCGCTATTTTTCAAAATATAGTCTTTAATAAAAACACCTAAAGGTTCATCGGTAGGCTCGGCGGTATAAAAAACTTTCAAACCTTTCGCCTGAAGTCTATTTTTTATTTCATATCCTGCCGTAGTTTTCCCGCTTCCGTCAATTCCTTCAAGAGTGATAAATAAATTATTGCGCATTATTTATTTTATTTATAATAAAAAACCCCGAAGCGGTTAGCTTCGGGGTTAAATTATATTGACCAACTAAGTTGGGCTAATACAGATTTAGAAATTCCAGATAACGGCAGAACCTAATGCTACTACATTTTTATGCGCAGCTGTACCTGGAACACCACCTGTAGGAGTAGCGGTAAAGCTATCTACGCCGTTTCCAGTCCATACATACGCTCCCCATGCCTGAAATGCCAAAGTCTTTGTAAAGTGATGGGTATAGTTCAGATCAAATTCAGTTCCGATATTATGGCCTGCAAACATACTGGTTGAGTATGAGTTACCTGGTTCAGTAAGATTAGTTCTGAGCCATCTGGCATAAACTACAGATTCTTGTAAAGCGTTAGCTCCGGGAAAATGTTCAGTTGCGTCTACCATAGCAACCCATTTATTTGAAAGATTAGATCCTAATGCAAATATTCCCGTAGGTCCTGCATACATATAACCAATACCAGGTGAAGCCATTTGAATCGGCTGCCAGTTTGAACCGATTACATCTCCAAAAAATGTTCTCGTATTTTGAACCTGAGAATAATATGTAAAGTTGTAATGTCCTGCTGAAATTGGGGCACCGATACCAAATTTGGCGCCGACAGTAACCGGTAGTGAAGTGCTAAGATTCGTTGAACCGGTTAAATAGAGATCGTAAGAATCTACGGAATCATACTGGTTATTTCCAGATGGCTTTACAGGCAGAGGTAAATATCCAGGATTACCGTCAGCGGCGGTAATACCCTGGTTAGAAGCAATTATGCGCCCTCTAAAAAGATCAAATTCACCCGCTAAAGTAGTCCCTGCATATGAGTATTTTGCCGAAAGACCGCCAAAGGTAATATTTGCGGTAGGATTTATTGAATCAATATTCACTGAAGTAACATTCGTTTCAGGTGCTCCAGTAGCAATAACACTTGTTGGAGTAGTTCCAAATTGATTTAAATGAGCCTCTGTCAGCCAGAAACCAAGTGAAGTATGGTCAATCGGCTTAAGCGTCATAAGTTCAAGTGTCGGAATCGTTCCCATTTGAATGTGCGTGTAATAAGGATCTCCTGCAGCACCAGGTATAGCTTGCCCTGAATATTGACTGCCTGGATAAATAGTTTGGAAAATTGCATAATTATTAGTATTGCCAACTGGATTAGAAGATCCAGTAACTACTGAACCTATGAGAGTTCCTGCAAATATTCCTAAATCAGCTGACTTAAGCGGTATAAAATCGCCAATGCCATCTGCATTAGTATTAACTGCTATACCAAGACCGAACTTAACCGGCATACGCCCGAACATAATAGCGCCGATCGGGGTTATCAATCTGATGTATGCCTGTCTTAATCCAAATGTATTAAAATCATGATTAAATCCTGTAGGTGCAGGTGTTTGTCCAAGTGCATACCAGCCATTTATTCCATAACCGTCTGAAGTGCCGTTATAGCCGTTAGTTAGATCGAATTGAACGAATAAAGCAGCAAGGGGCATACCATTTGCCAACGTATCATATTTGATACTTGCATTCATTCTAAGTCTTTGAGTAAGCATATCATAAGTGTTTTGGGTTGGAAAACCAGGTGCGTTATAAAAATCCTCATATTGATTCTGAGACCAAAACGCCCTTGCAATGTATTGCCCGCTCAAACTAAAGGAAACACCGTTAGCGCTCGCCTGTGAAGCAGCAAAAGACGGTGTTGAGAACATTGTTAATGCCAAAAAGCTGGCTATTGCAACTGTAAACATTGCCAGCATTGAAAATTTTTTCTTCATCTTTACCTCCATTATTAAATTTAATTTAAACTTTTAAAAGTTAAAAACTTGAAACACACCCCTATATGTATTATAAATTTTTTATCACATATTCAAAAGCATTGTCAAGAAAAATAATTATTTTTTTAAATTATTATCTTATTATAAAACATTCATTTATTATAATATACGAATATTCTTAATATACCTCTTCAACCGTTTACTTATTCAAATTAAGTAGCTTCTGTATTTATTTTGAACATTGACAAATCATAATTTTCATCCTCACTATGTCCTTTTTGATTTAAGATTTAATATAATTTTATATATAAATATATAAAATTAAAATTATAAATTAAATTTTAGTTGTTTATTGCATATATAAATTATAAATAGAATTACCAATTATTTATTGCAAATTAAATTTTAGACCACAATATAAATAATGCAAAGAATATGCCATTTATAATTAATAAAGATATAAATAAATAAAAAAATAACAAAATTAGGTGGATTATTGCATAGTTATGAAATAGCTATAAACTAAATATCTCTATATGTTGTATAAATTACTGCATAAATTATGAATTTTTATTCGCACATCATCATTAATGGTGAATTAAAATTCACATGCTATAAGAGTTTTACGGAAGTTTTACGTTTTTATGCGCTACTACGCTTACAAACTTATTTTGTATTTTGCAATAAAATAATAGGGAATTTCATTTTACAATAAACGTGCATGAGGTTTTAAATATTCTAAATTATTTTTTATTCAATTTTTTACAAAATTAATAAAAAATAAAATATGGGGGCATTAAATAAAGTATAGAAAAAATGAAGGTCTGCTAAAGGTTTTTAACTGGCGGGGCCGACGGGGATCGAACCCGCGACCTCCGGCGTGACAGGCCGGCGTTCTAACCGTCTGAACTACAGCCCCGCATAATAAAAATATAAATGACAAATACTGCCGCAGTAACTTTAGAACGGCAATAATAATTCCGATTGCAACATTTATTTGAGTTACAAACAGTCAGACAAACCACTTTTAACAATTCTTAACTTAATTATAATGATTTATTGGATAAAGTCAAGAAATTAATTGACAACAGAAATTAATTGACCGAAAAATAGCTATGCAAGCCCCTTGCTTTAGCTATGGGGATAAATTGCTTTCCTTTATATTTGAAATTAAAACCTATTTTATGATATAATAATATTATGAAGAATTCTAATAAACCGGCAAAATCGAAAATACCCTCATTTATATTAGAATTGCCGTTAATAATAAATCATTCGGACGAACGTATTTTAAATATAAGATTAGAATCCGCAAGACAGTTATATAATGCCGTTCTTGGAGAAGCGCTAAAAAGGCTATCTCTTATGAAAGAATCATCGCTATGGCAGTATGCCCGTTCTTTACCTAAAAACAACAAAGAACAAATATCCGAAAGATCCAAAGAATTTAAATTGTGTGCAACGCGGTTTAAATTCACAGATTACGATATACAATCTTATGGAACAGTTTGTAAAAATTCTTGTCAAATAGGCGAACATCTTGATACGCATACAGCTCAGAAAATATCTACAAGAGCCTTTAAATCGGTCCAGCGTTATCAATTCAAGCAATCCGGCAAACCGAGATTTAAGTCTAAATGGAAATCCTTAAATTCCGTAGAATCTAAAAGCAATGCTTCGGGTATCCGCTGGAGAGACGATCATATAGAGTGGTCGGGATTAAATCTACGCGTTGCTTTTGATAAAAAAGATAAGCACGATATTCAGGCTTAC
>SGBB01000016.1 GCA_004195025.1 Candidatus Acidulidesulfobacter diazotrophicus
TTATATAAATACGAAAAACTTTTAAAGTTTGGTCAAATTTTATATTGACAAAACATTAAAACTATGTTCTAATATAACAAAATATTATTTTAACACATCAGGTTGACACAAAATATTGAACACTCCCCCTTTATATCTAAAAAGCGGATTTAAATAGCTTTTGGCCTTTGAAAACAGGGGCTATTTTTTATTCCACACATCGTCAACCGCTTTCTTCAACGTCTCAGGCACTAAATGGCTATACCGTTTCGTCATCTGCGTGGTCCTGTGTCCTAATAACTCCCCTGTAATATACAAGCTTGTTCCGTCCTTAACCATCTTGCTCGCAAACACGTGCCGTAAATCGTGGATATGCATATCTTTAAATCCGGCATTGCGGCAAGCGGTCATAAATGATTTTCTGAAATTGCCGATTTTTTTGCCGTTGATATTAAATACGTAATCGCAACCGTCTTTTTTTTCAATACCGATTAAAAGGTCCTTTAGCTGCGAATGAATAGGGGAATACCTGTCATATTTAGTTTTAGTTCCTTTAATTCCTATCACGTTATTTTGCAGATCCACGTCGTCCCATTTTAAATTAAGGGCCTCGCTTTTTCTACAACCGGTGTAAATTAAAAAAGTAATTAAGTCCATAGTAAGCTTATTAGTAGCTCCTGCGATTAGCTTATCTATATCTTCATCAGATAAAGTTTTTAATCTTGATAATTCATTCAATTTTTTAACGCCGGCGGCAGGGTTTTTTTCTATTAAGCCCTTTTCAATACAAAAGCTAAAGAAGTTATATAATGTGTTTGTTCCTATATTCGCAGTTCTAAATGATATTTCAGATTCCCTTTTGCCGATATTTTTCGGCATTGATAATATTTCTAATTTCCTTTTTAATTGATAATCTTTAATATCAGATTGGGTAATAGCTTGAATATTTTTAGTTTTAAAAATAGGCAAGAAATGTTTTGACGCATTAATTCTTACCTCTACCGTTCCTTTGCTGACGGTCTGAGATTTAATATATTGCTCCCATGCTGTCAAAAATGTATAATTAGATTTAACAGGTATACCGAATTTATTCCGGACCATATCTGTTTCAATGGTATTTGCGATTTGTTGGGCAAGCTTTTTGTTTCCGGTTTTTGTCGAACCTTGATATTGCTTACCTTCTAATCTCACTTGATACCAGTAAATATTGCCTCTTTTGTAAATAGTTGCCATATTTTATAGTTTAAATAGTGTAGGCTAAATTGTAGTAAAATTAAAAATACTATATGGTAAAATATAGCATTAAGCGGAAAGAAAAGGCAAGAAAAACTTTTAAATTAAAGCCGTAATACTTTGAATATACTGATTTTAATGGATGTCAAACAATTGAAGGTAATTTGTTTCCCAAGCTTGGTGTCGCGAGTTCGAACCTCGTTGCCCGCTCCATTCAAAACCGCTGATAATTTAAACGGTAGCAAATAGGCAGCAAAAGAAATTATTATCTTCTGAATTTTCTTTTTATTGTTTCGGAATGTGCGATATCGGGTTTATTTTGCTCAAGTTGAGATTCTAAATTACTCTTTTCTATTATTTCCTCTATCCCAAATTTTACCTTTGGTAAAATTAAATTATCTGGATAAAATTTAGAAACAAGATTTATGACCTCTTTAGAATTTGTAAATTTAAGATCACTAATTAAATTATTAATATCATTAATATCCTCACTATCCTTTAAATCTCTCATCGCAAGGCATTTCATCGCAAGAAGATATTCTTTAGAAGGAACGAATACCCTTAAAACTGAATTGTCTTCAGAAGGATAAGATCTAAAAAGCGTTATAGCCCCTGGTTCATTTTGTTTTGCGCTTATATATCCCTTTACACCGTCATTTATCCAGTTTTCAGGTAAATCTAATTCCGTCGTTACTTTCTTCGCTGCCTCTTTTACAAATACTTGGTCAGACATGATAACATCAACATCTTTGGTTGATGTTCTGTAATCAAAAGCAAGAACTATGGCAGATCCACCATATACGGCTATATCTATTTTTTTACTCTTAACAATATTTTTTTTAGATTTCTTCTACGCTAAATCTATTATTTAATTAATCTGGAAGGAACAATATAACGGGACATAAATGGCTTATGCTAATATTGATAAAAAAATCGCCGACGCTGAATAAAAATACCCTAGCATCTTTTGAATTATAATCTAAAAAGGTTAACTTCCGAGGAAGCCGGAAAATTAATAAAACAGTTATGTTATAAGTTTTAATTAAGATTCTAAAGCTTGGTGTCGCGAGTTCGAACCTCGTTGCTTGCTTCATTAAAAACTGTGGTAAATAAACCTTTCTAAAATTAATTTTTAAAAATTATTTGTAATAACTTAAAAAAAAATATACAATTTAAACAATATCAGTAAATTAAATTTAAATGAATTATAAATATATTAATATAATTATAATTATCATTTTGATTAATATTAATAAAACAATAAAACGCAATCAACGCGTAATTAACGTAGTTAAGATATATTATAAATACGCTGATTATTTAATTTTTTGCTCGTAATTTTATTATTTTCATTGCTATTATTATGGATAAAGAAAAAAAATATTTTTATATATTAACTTTATCAGTTATAATAGAGCTTTTTTTAGTATTAGTTATATTATTTATCAGTTCAAATTTTTTGATTTACAGTGATTTTAGTTTATTAAAAAATATTAATGAATCTGTTTTTATTAATGCTAAACATTTTATTTATATTAGTTTTATTTTAGAATTTATTTTGTTTATATCAGCAATAACGGTTATTTGGATTATTACTCGGTATAAAAATATATTTTTTGGGAAAAATTTTGAAGATATAGCTATGACCGACAGTTTGACTGGTTTATATAATCGGCGTTATTTTGACAGTTTTTATGAAAATATATTTGATCAAGCTTCAAGATACGGCACGATATTTTCTTTGATTATGTGCGATATTGATCATTTTAAAAAAATAAACGATACTTACGGTCATGATAAGGGCGACTTGGTATTAAAAGAAGTGGCGAAAATTTTAAAAAATAATATGCGCAAATCCGATATAGCTTCAAGATATGGCGGTGAAGAGTTTATCGTCGTATTGCCGCAGACAGGATTGTCAAAATCTTTAGATGTTGCCAGAAAGATAAAAACATTAATTTCTAAAATTAGCATAAAAGATACTGGAAAAATTACTATAAGCATTGGGGTAATATCATATTCAAAAGAATTTGAAGATAAATCTAAAGATTTTTTAAAAAAAGTGGACGAACTTTTATATGAGGCTAAAAATAGAGGCAGAAACAGAATAATGTCCGTTGATACCAATAATGAAAATATAGAAGTATCTGAAAATCCATGGGTTGACGATTAATCCGGATATTACGTCTTGAAAATTAATAATTAATATTTTAATTATTAATAATTAAAATAGAACAATATGTAATATTATATTGATTATAGCAATATAATTATAAAAAATAAAAAGAGGATAAAAATATGGACGTCAATATCTCCCAAGAAGGTCAGGTTAATGCCGGACAAAATATATTAGAAGTTGGACAAAATAAAATGGAGCTTGTTGATTTTAGACTGTTTAGCATTAATGAGCAGCCCAATGCCGTGTTTGACGGCATTGCCGGCAATAAGTCGAACTCAGGTCTATCGAGATCAAGCGAGCCTTCCTCTGATAATAAATCCTTAGATCGGCACAGCTCAATATTAGATAAAAGCGGCTATTCTAGAGAAAGCAGTTTAAAACTTTCGTTAGAGGAATACGGAGACGATATAAATGAAGGTATATACGGTATAAATGTAGCTAAAGTCATTGAAATAATTAAAATGCCCGAAGATATTTCCGAGGTCCCCAATAGCAATGAATTTATTGAAGGAATGTTTAACTTAAGAGGTTTTGTAGTCCCTTTGGTCAATTTACCAAAATGGATGGGATTGGTAGAACCTGAAAATTTAAAAAAGAAAAATTTTAAGGTTATTATTACAGAGTTTAATAAAGTCAAAGTCGGTTTTATTGTCCATGAGACAACCAGAATAAGACGCGTGTCATGGCAAGATATTAATAAAACCGAATTATCTTCCGTTTCTCAAGAAGATTCAAAGGTAACAGGCATAATAAAAATAGAGAATGATGATTTGCTTCTTTTATTAGATTTTGAATCTATTGTTGACGAGCTTGGTTTTTATAAAAAAGAAATCGGAGAAATTAATGCGGAAAAGAAAGAAATTATTACCAATATAAATGTTCTTATAATAGATGATTCTTCAACTGCCAGAAAAATGATAAACAATGCCCTTGTCAAGGAAGGATTTAAAACAATTATGGCTGAAAACGGAAAAGAAGCGCTTGATATTATCTATTCCGAAAGCTATAAAATTAATGTGATAATCTGCGATGTTGAAATGCCTGTTATGGATGGCTATACTTTTACTAAAACTTTGAAAGCCGATGATAAATATAAAGAAATACCGATAATAATGCACACGTCTCTTAGCGGCACGCAGAATGAATTAAAAGGTAAAATTTCCGGGGCGGATTTATATATTGTTAAATTTGATCCTATTGAATTCAACAGGGCAATTAAAACCGTATTAAAATTAGATTAATTAATAATAATTAAAATAATTGATAATTATAATATTTATTTTAACAAAAAATTGCCGTTGAAAATTTTATTCCGAATGACCGCTTTGCTCTCGGCTTATAGACTTGTGAACAGAAACTGCGTGCGTTTCTATCTTCGGAGCTTTTCCGCAGAAGCGGGTTGGGACGTTGAGGGACTTTAAAAGTTCACCCGTATGATGTCATTCATGCGAAAGCAGGAATCATGTATCCATAATGCATTGCGGTATATTTAACAATTTCTATCGGCAATTTTGAGTTTAATCAGCTGATGTTTGTTCGGCTGCTTATTTACTTATTTATTTGATAATTTTGATTTTCATTTAATAATTATATATAAAATTTTGCCTTGAAAATGCGCGTCTTTTTTATAACCGGAACCGATACCGACGTAGGAAAAACATTTGTCAGTTCTTTAATAATTAATGGCTTAAAATATTACGGGAAAAAGACGGGATATTTAAAGCCGATAGAAACAGGGGTTAAATTAAATCACGACGGCACAAAGAAGTATATTGACAGTTTTTTTGTTAAAAAACAATCAGATATAAATGAAAGTTTAGAAGAAATTTGCCCTTTTACTTTTGAACATCCTTTGTCTCCCTATGCTGCTTCCAAGTTTGAAAACAAATCAATATGCATCAAAGAAATTTTATATAGTTTTTATGAATTAAAAAATAATTATGATATTTTGATTGTTGAGGGTGCAGGGGGAATGCTCGTGCCCCTTAAAAAAGGTCACTATATGATAGATCTTGCCAAATATATGGATGCAGAAGTTATAATAGTCGGCAGGGCAGGATTAGGAATGCTGAATCATACATTGCTTAGTATTAATTATGCAAAAAATAACGACATTAAACTTGCGGGAATTATTATAAATAATGCAAAAAATGAAAAAGATGAAAGTGTTTTGTCAAATAAAGAAATATTAAGAGAATTTACCGAAGTTCCAATAATAGGTGATATTCCATATTTTTCATTTAATGAACGAGAAAATTTCAGGTATTTTAAGGCATTGTCTTTAAACTATATAGACTTCAGCAGTATTTTATGATAAAATAATTAATAGAAAAACTAATATTTTAGTTAGTTTAGTTTAAAAATTTTATTTAATTATATATATATATTTATTTTTATATTTTAATTAATATATTTTTTTAATTTATAAATAAATAAATATTTACATCTGATTTTTTTATTATATTATATATATAGATTTATTTTAAATTTTTTTATATTTTAATTAACATATTTTTTTTAATTTCAAAATAAATAAATAAATATTTACATCTGATATTCCTACGAATAATTATATTATATTATATTATATTATATTATATTATATTATATTATATTATATTATATTATATTATATAGATTTATTTTAAATTTTTTTAATATTATTTAAGGATTTTTTATGAAATTAGGAAGATTTAAACATAAAACGGGAGAAATGAAAACATATTACGGAACTTTATCTCCTGACGGAACATTTATTAATGTTATAGAAGATTTTGATTTTAGCAATATTGATTATACAGGCAGGCAGTATGAATTAACAGAACTTGAATATTTGTCCCCCGTTGAACCGACTAAAATTGTTGCAGTAGGATTAAATTATAAAGATCATGTGCAAGAAATGCAAAAAAAATTGCCTGACGAACCTCTTCTTTTTATTAAACCTTCGTCAAGTATTATATCGCATCTATGCAATATTGTAATACCAGCTGTTTCTAAAAGGGTGGATTATGAATCCGAATTGGCAATAGTTATCGGAAAAACCGCGAAAAATGTTAAAAAATCTGAAGCGAAAGATTTTATATTCGGTTACACTTGCTGCAACGATGTAACGGCAAGAGATTTACAAGCCAAAGATATTCAATATACAAGAGCGAAAGGATTTGATACTTTTGCTCCGATAGGTCCATATGTAGAAACCGAAATAGATAACCCTTCAGATATTGAAATTAAAGGCTATTTAAACGGTGAATTAAGACAGTCTTCAAATACGTCAAATCTTATATTTAATCCTTTTGAATTAGTTGAATTTATCTCCGGGATTATGACACTTTACCCTGGAGATATTATTTCAACTGGAACTCCTTCAGGAATTGGAACTTTAAATCGTGGAGATATATTTGAAATTGAAATTGAAAATATCGGTAAATTAAAAAACTTCGTAGAATAGGAGAAGAAATGTCAATGAAACAAACAGAAGCTATAAATCAAAATTCATTTAAATTTGCAGAAAGATTAAATAAATTGCCAGTTTATCTCTTTGCCGAGATTGATAGGCTAAAGCAGGAAGTCAAAGCTAAAGGAGTCAATGTTATCAGCTTTGGTATAGGCGATCCTGATTTGTCTGCGCCTAAATCTATTGTCAATGTATTGAAAGAAGAAAGCGAGATAGATATAAATCAAAAGTATCCTTCCTATGAAGGTCTTCTTAAATTTAGAGAATCCGCTGCTAACTGGTATGAAAAAAGATTTGGTGTTTTATTAGACCCTCAAACGGAAGTTCTTTCCTTAATAGGCTCAAAAGAAGGAATAGGGCATCTTCCGCTTGCTTTTGTAAATCCGGGCGATATTGTTCTTGTTCCTGACCCTGGTTATCCCGTTTATAATGCAGGAACTATTTTTGCTGGCGGAACTCCATATATTATGCCTCTTAAACAAGAAAATGATTTTTTGCCTGATTTTTCTATAATTCCTAAAAGCGTGTTTGAAAAAACCAGAATTATGTTTTTAAATTACCCTAATAATCCTACATCTGCTAAAGCCGACAAATTTTTCTTTAGTGAAGTTGTTAAACTTGCAAAAAAACATAATTTTATAGTAGCCCATGATTTTGCATATTCCGAAGTATTTACCGGAGACGGAGATGCTGAACCGGAGTCGTTTTTATCTGTTAAAGGAGCAAAAGACATAGGAGTGGAGTTTCATTCTCTTTCTAAAACATTTAATATGACAGGATTTAGAATCGGTTTTGTTTGCGGAAATAAACAAATTTTAAGCGGATTAGGAGCAGTGAAGACAAATCTTGATTCCGGTATTTTTCAGCCTATCCAGATTGCAGGGGCATACGGTTTAAATAATGAACTTCAAGTTATTAAAGAAAACAATAAAATATATAGAAAAAGAAAAGATCTTCTCGTCGAAGGACTTGAACGTCTCGGTTATAATGTATATAAATCCGACGTTACTTTCTATGTGTGGGCAAAAGTTCCCGTAGAAGGAACATCATCTAAAGATTTTGCATTATCTTTACTTAATGATAAAGGAATTGTGGTGACTCCAGGTTCAGGCTTCGGAGAATACGGCGAAGGGTATATCAGATTTTCATTAACTATAAGCGAAGATCTTATAAAAGAAGCTCTGGAGAGAATGGCGCAATAATAATAAAAAAAATAAGCAAGTAAATAAATAAGCTAATAAATTAAATCAAATTAATAAATATATAACTAAAATTTTCTATAGGTAAATTTGGGTAATAAATTAATAATTTAATAAATAAATCATCAAATAAATAATATAATAAATATTAATTAATGGATATTTATTTTGGTTTAGGAAGTAATTTAGGAAATAAAGAAGTTAATTTAATAAATGCAATTTCGTTAATAAATTTAATAAAATTAGATTGCGGAGGAGTTTTAAAATTAGTCGGAGCTTCAAAAATATATCAAACTTCTCCCGTCGGTTTCAGCGAAGAAGAATGTAAAAGCGGTAATATACCGGTTTTTTTAAATTGCGCAGTTCTTTATAGATTTTATAAATATAGACACGAAAATAATAATACCGATAGTATAGCTGATTATGAAAATATAGGTAAGGATTTATTATTCAAAATTAAAAACATAGAAAAATTAATAGGCAGAAAATTTAACTTTAAAAATAACGGCGAAGTCTTATTTGTTAGGCACATTTCCAGAGAAATAGATATTGATATACTTTTGCTTGATAAAATTATTATATCTCTTCCAAAATTAAATATACCGCATAAAGAACTTAAAAACCGCAAATTTGCATTAATACCGTTATTAGATATAAATGAAAATCTTATTGACCCTATAACCAAAAATTTATATAAAAATATACTTTCCGATTTTTCCGCAACCGAAGAAGGAATAACCCAATCATTTAAACCTTACGGTGTTTTTAGCGATAATTATTTAAATATTAATAAAATATAATAAATAAATTTACGATATAATTGTCAAAAAGTTCTTAATCTTAATCTTAATCTTAATCTTAATCTTAATCTTAATCTTAATCTAGAAATATATTAAATATAATAATGTTCTATTAAAACAATAATGCTAAAAACTTTTTACAATAATTATAATTGGGTTATTACATAAATAATCGGCAAATATATTTTTTTAATTTAAATCCCGATAATATACTACCTTTATTATATTAATAGAAAATTGTATAAAATCTGGAAAACAATATATAAAATATAAACTTATTAAATTCAATCAACAACAACAAACAAATACCCGATATAAACGGAATAACCCAATAAATTAAAATAATTGTTATAATTAATAAAAAAAATAAAAGATTTTGGAACGCTAACGGGCGACAAGCTTCTCTTCACAAACTACTTTATGAGGAAGTTTTTGGTCATACATTGAAATAAGACCTCTTTTTATTTCCATCATTTGAGGTTCTAAAGAACCAAATCTTTCAATTAAAAATTGAGCCGCTATTTGCGGTTTTATTATATCTCCGCATGTAAAAATATCAACCGCAGCATAATCATATTCTGGCCATGTATGAATAGACAGATGTGATTCTGCAATTATAACCATTCCGCTAATTCCAAACGGATTGAATTCATGAAATTTATGCTCCACTATTGTGGCTTTTGCATTTGAAGCGGCATCAAGCATAGCTGTTTCTACAAATTCTAAATCCGCCAGAATACCTGACTTGCATTTTTTTAGTTCTAAAAGCAGATGTACTCCAAGAGAATTCATAATTCTTAACCTCCATATACGTAATATATTATAAAAAAAATAAATTAAAGCACAATTTTTTATTATATTGTATATAGATAAAAATGCAAGAAAAATCTTTAATCAATCTATAGAAATTTATTTTCTATCGGCAATTTTGGTATAATTAAATTATTGCGATTTGATTGTTGTTTTTTTAATATGTAGTTTAATTTAAGAAAACAAGGCTGCTTGCCACGCCGTTGAGTTTTCCGTTAAATTTTAAGAGTTTAACAGGTTTGTATGAATTAGAATAAGGATCGATTTCATATAACGTTTTATAAAAAATTCCGCGCTTTAAAATATTATCAATAAAAAATAAATCTCCTTGGCTATTTTCAGACAAATTTCCAACGTAGCCTTTAATACTAGCGATATTTTTTATAGATGTATTGACATATTTATGTTTTAGATAGTTTTGTTTAATTTTAATTATATCGTTATATACGTTTCCGTTACGATAAGAATGTTTAAGTATTAATAAATTATTTTTATTTTCAGGTATTATAGGCATTGTTGAAGAAAATTTACCGGGGATAGTATATAATTGTTTAATATCATGATTAATGAAATTTTTATTTAAATATTTTCCTTTAATTTTTTCTATATAATTTATAACTTTACCATTTTTAAATTTTAATCCGCTTAGCCACAAATTCCCATTTTTATCAAAAGTTAAATAAGAAACGTAATTTTTGAGCAATATTTTTCTTTGTATTGTAAATGGCATTGACGATGGCGGGTTCATTGCAATTTTGCATAAGTAATTGTTAAATCTGTTTTTAGAATATGAATATAAATATAAAATTACCCACAGCGTATCATTTTTTTTATCAATTGCAATATTGCTTAATATTCCGCTATTTCTCTGTTTAACTGTAAAGCGTCTTTTAATATTTATTTTGCTGAAATTTACGGATAATTTTGATAACGAATAAATACTTCTTATATATGTTCCTTTTAAATTTCGAACGTCGGTAAAAAATAAATTATTTTTATCAGATGTTTTAGAAATTAATCCTATTTTCCCGCCATAATTAATGCCGCTTGTTAATAGAATTTTTTTATGAAATTTATAACCGTCATTATCTTTGCTTGCTATAAACTTAAAGTAAACTAAAGATGTAACAGGGATGCCTTTAAATGACATACCATAGTCAACATATATAAATTTTAATTTTAATGGCACATTTAAATTATTGCTAATTACTTTATCGCTAATCACTTTATTAGTATTATAGCTAATTACTTTATTGCTAATTACTTTATTGCTAATTACTTTTAAAGCAAATATTTTCTTTTTAGTTTTCTTTTTCTTGGCTTTATTAATTAAATAATATTTTAAAAAATTTGCATTTGGTATAAAATTTTTGATTTTAGGATGTAAATAGTTTTTTTGTTTAAAAGCAGGTTCTCTATCTGCATCTTTAATCACATCGACCATTGTTCCAAAATTTATTTTTTTCCAAACAATCCATGCATTTCTTAATGGAAGTTCTAAACAGCCTAAACTTCTATTAATGCCGTACATTCCTCGAGGAAACCCATGTATTGCTTCTCCGTAATAGTTAAAATAATTTATAAAAGGAATATGTTTGTCGTCATATGATTTGTTCCATGGTGTTTTGCCTGACATTGTCGCTTCAAAATAACGTTGATAAACAGGAAATATTCCGTTATTTGTACTAGCATTAAAAACTCCCGTATTAACAAATGAAACTAATATATTTTTTCCGTTTTTCCATAAGTGCAATGTTTTTGGAAAATTTTTGTTAGCCCAGACATAAGTTATACCGTATTTATTTTTTTTATTAATTTTTAAGTCTTTAAAAGCTGTTTTCCAAACATTTTCGTTGATTCTCCCCGTGATTTTAAGCCCGTTTTGGTACTGAAAATTCATAGCCGCGCCTTCTAACATAGACGAAAAATAATCAGGCTTCCAATCTTTTATAAAATTTTCCGGTAAATTTTTCCATTTCCATCTCCATCTGCAATATTTATTATGCTCATATTTAATGTAAATGTAATTTTTATTGTAGGCGGCAACGTTAAAAGGAACGCATTCTATTGGCAGATAGCCTAATTTTGACATTATTACGCTGAATAAGTTATTCCCTGTTCTATATATGCCGTGATAAAGATAAGGATATGTAAAATTAGACGGTATTATAATTTTTAATTTTCTTTTATTTTTTTTTACAGATTGTATATGATTAATTGATAGTTTAATTTTTTTTATATTGGCGGATTTATATTTAACATTATTATTGCTTACGTTTACCAATAGGGAATTCGCAGATTTTATGTTAAATATTGAAAGAGTAAAATTTTTTAAAGGAACGAATACAGTATTCTTAAAGGTATATCTAAGCGGTTTATTTACCATAAACGCAATAGAAGAACCTGTTAAGAAGAATATTATAAGAATGAAGATAATTAAAGATAATTTTTTTTTAATATTTTTTTGCTTGTTCATTAAAAAAATAAAATAAGCGGCTTTTTAATTTTATTAATTTTATTAAATTTATATTATTTATATTATTTATATTATTTATATTATTTATATTATTTATATTATTTATATTAGAGCTTATAATTTATATTTTATCAAAGATGTAATTATTTTTTTATATAATTTATTTTTATATAAGTTTTATATAAGTTATATAAGCAAATTATATTATTATTTTATTTTAAATATCCTTATTGTTTTAGACAATTCAGATGCTAATTTTGAAAGCTCGTTTGCTCCTATTTTGACCTGCTTTGCGCTTGATGTCGCAGATTCTTGGGATTGCAGAATACTTTCTGATGATGCCGATATCTCTTCAGTTGCGGTAGATTGTTCTTCGGCAGCAGTTGCAATTAAAATTATCATATCTTTTAGCTTAATGGAAAGATCCTTAATTTTATTAATTTGAAACCCTGCGTTTTTAGCGACGCTTACGCCGTTTTTTACTTCCTCTTTTCCATAGTTCATTGATTCAACAGCTTTTAAAGTGTCTTCCTGAATAGAAGAAATCATATCTGTTATTTCTTTTGTAGCTTTTGTTGTTCTTTCGGCAAGTTTTCGCACTTCATCGGCAACAACCGCAAACCCTCTGCCTTGTTCTCCTGCGCGGGCAGCTTCTATAGCGGCGTTTAAAGCTAACAGATTAGTCTGGTCTGCAATTTCATCAATAACTGCAATAATTTCCCCTATTTTTTGTGAAGATTCTCCCAGTTCGTTTATAACATCTGCGGCTTTATCTACGGATTTTTCAATTAATGTTATTTCTTTAATAACATTTTGGACGGCAGTATAACCTTCTTCGGTAGCTTTTTGCGTATAATCTGCCTCTTGCGCTCCATTGCTTGAATTTTTTGCAATTTCAATTATTGCAAGAGTTAATTGTTTTATTGATTCAACTATTGACGAACTGCTTTGTTTCATATTATTTATTGAATTTTCAAGTTCTAAAGAAGAGGCATCTAATTCAGTGCTGGAGCTTGAAACTGATTCTACTGCCTGAGAAATAGAACTTACATTTTTGGTTAGCGAATTTATGAGTGTATTAACGTGATTTACGAGCAAACCTATTTCATTTTTAGGATTTACGCTGATTTTTATTTTAGCTCTTAAATCGCCTTTTGCAACTTCGCCTATTTTATTGATCGTAAGTTTAAGTTTATCTAATAATGTTTTTTTGAAATAATAGCTTATGAGAAGAAGCGCTAACAGAAAGAAAAATGGCAGCGCCATAAAAAAATATAAAAGCATGTGAATTCTCTTAGCGGAAGATGAAACGATATATGAGTGAACATAATTTAGATTTTTAAGCAATTTAGGCAGATATTTTTTAAAATGATTAACGCTGATAGTAGGGCCTACTTTAATAGGGTTTTTTAAAATTTTTATTAAATGCGGTCTATAGAAAGCCATGAATTTTTTAAATTTAAGCATTTTAATATTTAATTCTTTATTTACGGGTTTATGTAAATATTTTTTTTTTACGCCAAACACGGTAGAAAATTTTTCACGGCTAAATCCGCTCATAAACCCATTTGCAACTATAATATTATCAACTCTTGCCATTTTAATTTTTTTTACTAATTGCGCTATGTTTTTATCTATAGACGATGTATTAAAAGTTTTTTTTTCTAATTTTGCTATTTTAATGTCGGTCTGTCTAAGTTTAGAAAGATAAATTATACTTATTACATCTTTCTGCACATTGGTAAAAGAGGTAATTGAAGAATTAATCGCGGACTCTAAATATGAAGAGTTTTTAAATGTATTGATATAGTTGATTACCATAAAGCTCCCTATTGAAATAACGATAAACATCAATACGGCAGCAAAATATAATCTGGATTTAAATGTAATAAGCATGATAAATACCTCTCTTTAGTTTTATGATTTTAACTAAACTTAGCTTAACTAAACTAAACTAAACTAAACTAAATTTAAATTAAAACGTCGGATACAATTATTATTATAATAAGAATTATAAAAATTACCAGATATGTAAAATAAACTTGTTTTTTAACTTTTATCTTTTTTATTTTTAAAAAAATCAATGAACCTATAAATGTAATTAAAATACTTAAAAAACACACTATGCCAAATATATATAAAAAAAAGAATATTTTATGCATTATTAAATTATTAAGTTATTAAATTATTAAGTTATTAAATTATTAAGTTATTAAATTATTAAGTTATTATTAGACTTTTTTAGTAATATGATAATATATAAGCTGAATCGATATAAATAATAATAAATAATATATTGTTATAAGTATAATTACTTTAATAATTAAGATTAATTAAAGTAATAACGGAAATATAAATATTTATATTCAAGAAATATTTATATTTTATATTTATTTATTATGTTAATATTAACATAATAAAACAAAAAGTAAATAATTTTATATTATTTCTATTTCTTATATCACCCATAGAAATTTCTTTTTCAGAAAATACCCAAAAATGCCGATAGAGATTATTGAATATACCTCAATGCATTAAAGACACGGGATTTCTGTTTTAGCAGGAATGACATCTTGCGGTTATGGGTGAACTTTTAAAATCAATCAAAGTTATTCCTGCGTAAGTAGGAAACTAGAATAAAATTTTATATCGGCAATTTAGAAAAATAAAAAAGTATTGACTTTAATTGGATAGTTTAATACAATTAGAGTGTTTATGATGATAAATAGCATAAAAAGGAGGTGAATAATTCATGAAAAAAATTACAGGTATTTTTATTATTATTTTAGGATTAATTATGATTAATGCTTCAATGGCTTTTGCCGCATCAGGAGCTTCAATTTTTAACTCCGATGGCTGCATCGCCTGTCATACTATTGACGGAAACGGCGGTTCCGTCGGACCAAATCTTTCCCATGTAGGAAGCAAAAGAAGCCTTTCTTGGATAAAAACTCAGATTACAGACCCTTCGGCACATTTTGCGTCAGGAAGTTCAGTAACGATTAACGGCAAATCTTATATGGCGATTATGCCAGGTCATAAAAATATGCAGGCTTCAGAACTTACTGTATTAGCAAGTTATTTAGAATCTTTGAAATAATCATTTGATTTTGTTACTCTTAATCCTGTGTTAGAACTTGTAAAATATTATTAAAACTATTATAATTCATGCTGATAATAGATTATTAGACAATATAGTTAAAAATTATTTTATTATTACATATATATTGGCGAAGCACTTGTATATTATTGAATATAATAATTTAGAGTTTTTGTCGGCTTATTGATGTCTTGTAATATTTTTATTGAAACAAAAGTTGATTCTGAATTCGGCAGAATTTTTTTGATGTGACTAAAAAAATTATTATAATTATATATATGTATGCAATAATTTCTAATGCAGGATTACGGGTTATCAGATTAAGGATTATTAATTAAAGTTGTTTTTTGCATATTTTTATTTATATCTTTATATATGATATATGTTTTTTATCGGATTAAAAAAATTTTATTATTAAATTAAAAAAAAATGTGAGGAGAAATGTATGAACAATTTAGTTTCAAAATTAATCAAATCAAAAATTTTAACCACTGCTGTTTTAGGACTTGGAATTTTAGCCTTAACTTCGTCAATAGCTTTTGCCGCATCAGGACCTTCGCTGTTTAACTCCGACGGCTGCATTGCCTGTCATACTATTAACGGAAAAGGAGGTTCTGTCGGGCCAAATCTTTCCCATGTGGGAAGCCAGAGAAGTCTTGCCTGGATCAAAACACAAATTGTGACTCCTTCGGCTCATTTTGCTCCTGGAAGTATGGCTACAATTAACGGAAAATCTTTTATGGCAATTATGCCCAGCCATAAAAATATGCCTAAATCTCAGGTAAATATTTTAGCTAAATACTTAGAATCTCTGAAATAATTATATATCTTTAAAGAGATAATCGGAGTTAAACTATAATGCCTCATATATATTGTTAACATAGACTATTTGTATTTATAGAAGATTTACCCGATAATCTTCTGCTTTCATTATGGCGAATACGCCAAAGAGAGCAGTATAATAGTATAATATTAGTTATAGAGCAATATAACTTATAATATAAATTTAATTAAAAGTTTTATTGTTTAAAAGCTTATTTTGAATGCTTAGAAGATTAATTAAATTTAATTAATCTTCTAAGCATTTTTTTATTTATAAATTTTTTTATTGATTAGATTGATTCTATAATCTATAATGATACTAAATAAGAACTTATAACAATAAAAAAATATTTACCTTAATTATTTTTATATTTTAACGGGTGATTATAAAAAAATTATGGAATTAGATTTATTTGATAAAAAGATTTTAAATATTTTACAAACAGATTTTCCTATTTCAGCAAGACCGTTTCAAGAAATAGGTATGCGATTAGGTATTAGTGAAGAAGAAGTGTTAAATAGAATTTTAAATTTAAAACAAGAAAAGATAATTAGACAAATAAGCGCAATATTTGATTCGCATAATATCGGATATAAAGGTACTCTTGCTGCTTTTAAAGTTCCTGAATGTGAGATAGATAATGCAGCATCCATCATTAATTCATATAAAGGAGTCAGCCATAATTATCTTAGAAACAATCCCTATAATATCTGGTTTACTATTACTTTACCTCCAGATAAAGATTTTGAAGAAGAAATAAGCACTATATCAAAAAACTCCAAAGCCGAAGATTACCTGATTCTTCCTACATTAAAATTATTTAAAATAGGCGTTAATTTTGATATGACGGAAGAAATAGAAACTGCAAATAATAAAAATAAAATAGATACTAAATCTTATGCTAATGTAAATAATAATAATAGTAATTTTAGATATTTTTCGCAAGATGATGCTATTGACGATTCTAAAATTAATATCAGCGAATTTGAAAAAGATTGTATAAGAGAATTGCAAAAAGATTTAGAAATTACAGGTGAACCTTTTAAAAACGCCGCATCAAATTTAAATATTTCTCAAGAAGAGCTGCTTTACCAAATTTCTAAATTTATAGAAGAAAAAAAAATGCGCAGATTTGCTTGTGTTCTGTATCATCAAAAAGCCGGATTTAGTTATAATATAATGGGTATATGGAAATCAAAAGAAGATGAAATTGATAAAAACGGAAAAATTATGGCTTCAATAAATGAAGTCTCTCATTGTTATCAAAGATATACATACCCGAATAAATGGGAATATAATATTTTTACTATGATTCATACAAAAAATGAAGAAGAAGCATTGAAGACTATGGATAAAATAGCAGAGCTGACGGGTATAAAAGATTTCAGTAGTCTAAAAAGCATAAAAGAATTTAAAAAAGTAAGGGTAAAATATTATTTATAATCAAATTTTAAATCTAATCAAAAACTATGTGACATCTTACTTCAAGTTGTGTTTGTAAAATATTATCTATAATCAAATTAAATAATTTAAATAATTAAATTAAATTTAATCAGGTGAAAAATTAAATAAATGTTTAATTCTACTATTTTAATATCGGAATATTTTTTATACCCTCTTCTTTTGTGTTCTATTATCAGTCTTGCAATAATAATTGAAAGATTTTATAATCTCAGAAAATCTAAAATATTTCCTCAAGATTTAATAGTTAATATTGAAGATGCTTTAAAAAAGGGTGAAATTGAAAAAGCAAAAGGTATATGCTCCAGTTTTACAACGCCTTTAACAAGGGTCTACCTTTCTATAATCGAAAATTATAGAAATTCAATGGATACTGTTAAATTAGAAGTGGAAGAAGCAGGAAAAAGAGCTTATTCGGAGCTTGGAAAAAATCTTGAAGGTCTAAGCGCAATTACAACAATAGCGCCGCTTCTCGGTCTGCTTGGAACTGTAGTTGGAATGATTAAAGCTTTAAGTGCCGTTTCTTATAATAAAGGAATTGCAAATCCGCATTTGCTGGCGATAGGTATTTCCGAAGCGTTATATTCAACCGCGATGGGTTTAATAATTGCTATAGTAAGTTTTTTATTTTATAAATATTTTGTTTCAAAATCTTTTAATTATGCGGTAATTATGGAAGATATGGCTTCTTCTTTAATATCTAAAATAAATAGAGACTAATTATTTTATATGAAATTTGCGGAAAGAAAAAAACCTGATCCTATTATTAATGTTATTAATATGGTTGATGTATTTTTAACTTTATTAATATTTTTTATGATGACTACTACTTTTGCAAGTAATAATTCAGGTATTAAAATACATCTTCCTAAATCAGGGCTTAGATCTTCGGCTGCTTCAAAAAAACCTATTACTATATATATTACAAAAGCAGGCAGTGTCTATTATAAAAAAAAAGAAATAACATTGAAAAAACTTTCAAAAATTTTATCTTTTTTAAAAAAAACAGGCGCTAATCCTACAATTGTGATAAAAGCGGATAAGGCGTCAAAAATTAACAGCGTTGTTGCCGTTATGAGTTCTGCTATTAAAAATGGACTTTATAAGATTGCAATAGCTACTAAAAAATAATCTAAGGCGGCGTAGATTTAGAGTATAAATCAGGAAACCTATCAATTAATTAATTGATAGGCAGTTCATATAGTCATTCCCGCGAAAGCAGGAATCCAGCTTTAAGGAATGATATATTAATTTATTATTCCGCACGACATTGTTAAGCATTTGTAATTTTTAATATAAATTTTAATAAAAATAAATAAGGGGATAATAAATTGATAGAAAGATATTCCTTGCCGGAAATTTCCGATATTTGGTCTTTAAAAAATAAATATAACACATGGCTTAAAGTTGAACTTGCAGTATGCTCCGCCTATAATAAAATCGGCAAAATTCCTGATAAATCAACGGAAAATATTTTAAAAAACGCCAGATTTGATGTTGCGGAAATAGAAGAAACAGAAAAAATCACAAAACATGATGTTATTGCTTTTTTAACAAATGTTGCAAAATATGTCGGCGAAGATTCACGATATATTCATCTTGGACTTACTTCCTCCGATGTCGGCGATACTTCGTTTTCTTTACTGTTCAGGCAAGCGCTTAATTTAATTTTGTCAAAAGCCGAAAGTCTTGCTGAAAGTTTGGCGCAAAAAGCTCTTAAATATAAGCACACTCCTATGATGGGCAGAACCCACGGAATACATGCGGAACCGATAACATTCGGTTTTAAACTTCTTATATTTTATGAAGAAATTAATAGGGGAATATATAGATTAAAGCAAGCCGTTGAAACTGTTTCATGCGGAAAACTTTCCGGCGCCGTCGGAACTTTTGCGAATGTGCCCCCCGAAGTTGAAAAAATAGCCCTTGAAATTTTAGACTTAAAACCTTTATTGTCAAATCAGATAATTCAAAGGGATATTTATGCCGAATGTTTTTATGCATTGGCTTCATTGGGGGCTTCATGCGAAAAAATAGCTCTTGAAATGAGGCATTTAATGAGAACCGAAGTTTCCGAAGCCGAAGAATCTTTTTCTGCTGGTCAAAAAGGTTCTTCGGCAATGCCGCATAAAAAAAATCCAATTGTTTCCGAAAATATTTGCGGACTTTCCAGAGTTTTAAGGTCTAATTTAATGTCGGCTCTCGAAGATATTGCGTTATGGCATGAAAGAGATATTTCACATTCTTCCGTTGAAAGAATTATAACTCCAGATTCAACTATTTTAGCATATTATATCTTACATCAGCTTATTAATTTAGTTGACAATATGGTAGTTCATGAAGATAAAATGCTTAAAAATATGCAATTAACCAAAGGAGTAATTTTTTCGCAAAAAGTTCTTCTTGCTTTGATAGATAAAGGAATGCTTAGGGAAGATGCGTATGCAATTGTTCAAAAACTTGCGCATCAGGCTATTCAAACTGAAACAGAATTTGTTATTTTGTTAAAAAATAATGCCGATGTTTTAAAATATTTAAAAGAAGATGAAATAAAAAATTTATTTGATATTAATTATTATTATAAAAATATAGATTGTATTTTTGAAAGGTCTTTATCGTTATTTCCTATTCCCGATTCTTATAAAGCAGTAGTTAAAGTAACATTGAAAGACGAGGTTTTAGATCCTCAAGGAAAAGCGGTTTTATCTGTTTTAAAATCATCGGGTTTTAATAATATTGAAGATGTTAGGGTAGGGAAACATATTGAATTAACTATTCATAAAGAAAAACAATGTAAAAGAAAAGAAGAAGAAAATAATGCTGCAGACAATAATGCGGCAGACAATAATGCAGCAGACAATAATGCGGCAGGCAATAATGCGGCAGGCAATAATGCAGTAGATAAGATTGAAAAGAATAATAAATATAATAGCGATAACAGAGGCAATAAGAAACATCATGGTAAAAATAGCAATAATCAAAATATAGGCAAATTAGATAAAGAACTATTAGGCAAAGAGTTAAAAGATATTTCGGAAAAGATATTGTCTAACCCTTTAATCGAAAATTTTGAAATTGAGATTAAATAATAATATTAATGTAAAGAGTGAGGTTGTATCGTTTCACCCGTTGGGTGTCATTCCTGCGAAAGCAGGAATCCAGAAGCCCTAAAGCACCGCGGTATTTTTAGCAATTTCTGTCGGCAATTTTGGGTTAAAGCAATGGTATATTCAAAAAATCATACAATAATATAAACATAATAATTTACAATAAATAAAATTTTAATGGAAAATAAAAAAATCAACGCAGGTGTTACTGTTTTCCCGGGTTCTAATTGTGATATTGACGTTTATTATGCGCTAAAAGATGTTTTTAATCTTAATGTGACTTTTTTATGGCATAAAGATGAATTCCATAATTTTAAAAAGTATGATTTCATTGTTATACCTGGAGGTTTTTCGTACGGAGATTATTTAAGGGCGGGAGCTTTGGCGGCAAGAAGCAGAGTAATGGAGTCAATAAAAGACTATGCAGCCGACGGAGGTATTATTATTGGTATTTGCAACGGCTTTCAGATACTTTTAGAATCAGGGTTACTTAAAGGAGCAATGCTAACTAATAAATCATTAAAATTTGAATGCAAAGATGTATATATAAAGAATACAGGCAATAATAATCAAAATAATCCTTTTACGTGCCTTATAAATAAAGATGCGATATTAAAGCTTCCTATCGCTCATCACGACGGAAATTATTTTGCCGAAAAAAAAGAAGTAGATTATTTATTTTCGGCAAATCAAATTGCTTTTCAATATTGCGATGCGGCAGGCATTATATCGGATGAATCCAATCCTAACGGTTCTATTAAAAATATCGGAGGATTATTTGGAGAAAAATTCAATATATTAGGTCTTATGCCTCATCCTGAAAGAGCTTCCGAAAAAATATTGGGAAGCGATGACGGGGCAAAAATATTTAATTCTATTATTTATTACGTAAAAAACAAATAAAAATAACTATAGTAAATAATAAAAATAACTATAGTAAATAATAAAAATAACTATGGCAAATAATAAATATGACAGCGGCAATATCAATATTAGCGGCGATGATAATATTATAGACGAAAATTATGCTCAATTCGGTTTATCTTTGGAAGAATATAAAAAAATAGCGGATATTTTACAAAGAAAGCCCGATGATTTTGAGATAGGTATATTTTCGGCTATGTGGTCAGAACATTGCAGTTATAAAAGTTCAAAAGTACATTTAAAAAAATTGCCTTCAACAGGCGATAATGTAATTATAGGTCCGGGAGAAAATGCCGGAGTCATAAAATTTGACGATGATTATGTTCTTGTGTTTAAAATGGAAAGCCATAATCACCCGTCTTTCATAGAACCTTTTGAAGGGGCTGCTACAGGAGTCGGCGGTATTATGCGCGATATTTTTACAATGGGAGCAAGACCTATCGCAAATCTTAATTCGCTAAGATTTGGAAATTTTAATCATCCTAAAACACCTTACTATTTGGCTGAAGTCGTAAAAGGTATAGGTTTTTACGGAAATTGTATGGGGGTTCCTACCGTAGGCGGCGAAGTTGTTTTTGATTCCTGTTATGACGATAATATACTTGTCAATGCTTTTACAATAGGAATAGCCAGAAAAGACGGCATATTTCTTTCGTCCGCATGCGAAGAAGGTAATCTTGTCGTATATGTAGGTTCGGCCACTGGAATGGATGGAATTAACGGAGCTACTATGGCTTCAGGCGAATTTGACGCAAAAAAAGACAAAAAAAGAAGCACCGTTCAGGTTGGCGACCCTTTTACGGAAAAATTACTTCTTGAAGCATGTCTTGAAGCAATGGATAAAAAGCTTATTGTTTCAATTCAAGATATGGGAGCGGCAGGATTAACCAGTTCTTCCTTTGAAATGTCCGAAAATAGCGGCAAAGGTATGATTTTTGATTTGGATAAAATTCCTTTAAGAGCTTCAGAAATGACGCCTATTGATATTATGCTTTCAGAATCTCAGGAAAGAATGCTTCTGGCATGCAAAAAAGAAAATTATAAAGAACTTGAAGAAATATTTGCAAAATGGGATTTAAACTGCGTTGTCATAGGCGAGGTCATCAAAGAAAAAGTAATAAAATTCAATTATAAATCTAAACCGTATCATACTTTATCTGTTGAAGCCGTTGTAAACGGTCCTTCTTACGATAGACCTTCAGCGATCCCGTCTTATATAAAAAATATAAAACAATTTTCTCCCGATGACTACAGAATGCCGAAAAATTTTAATTCTATCGCTGAAAGAATAATATCGCATCCTAATATTGCTTCTAAGCATTTTATTTATCGCCAATATGATTATCAGATAGGAACTAATACAATAACTGGACCGGGTTCATCATGCGCCGTATTAAGATATAAACAGTTTGCCGATTTAACCGGTAATGAAAAAAAAGATGATGCATCAGGCAGTATTAAAAATACCAATAACAGTATAAATAATAATAGCAATACCAATAATAATATTAATATTAGCAATAATAATAACAATAGCATTGCCAATAATTGCAATAGTATTAGCTATAGCAATAAAGGAATACTGCTAAATTCTAGCTGCAATTCAAAATATTGCTATCTAAATCCTTATAAAGGCGCGATGCTTGCAGTCATAGAATGTGCCCGCAATATTTCGGCAAGCGGAGGAACGCCGGCTGCTATAACAGACTGCCTTAATTTTGCCAGCCCGGAAGACCCGGAAATTATGTGGCAATTTCAAGAATCTATAAGAGGTATTACCGATGCCGCAATAAAATTCAATACGCCTGCAGTCAGCGGTAATGTGAGTTTATATAATGAAACGGCGGGAGCCGGAAAAATTTATCCTACCCCTGTAATAGCTATGGTAGGCTATATAGACGATGTCAATAAAGCAATTACTTCGTATTTTAAAGACATAGGAGACGATATTTATTTGCTTGGGCGACTTTCAGGCAATTTAGGCGGAAGTTTATTTATGGAGCTCGTCCATAATGATTTTATCCAGGAACCGTTGGCTATTGATATTGATTATGAATTAAAGCTTCAGAGTTGTTTAAGGGGTTTAATCAGCGAAAGATTAATAAAAAGCGCGTCGGATATTAGCGAAGGCGGTCTTTTTACAGCTTTGGCGGAATCGGCAATTTCATCAAAATCAAATAAAAATTTAGGAGTAATTGCAGAAATTCATAAAACTTCATTAAGAAACGATATGCTTTTGTTTTCGGAATTTGAACAGGCTTTTGTTATAAGCGCAGACCCTTCTGATAAAAACAAAATTTACGAATTGGCAAAAAATGCGGATATTGAAATTGAAAAAATAGGCAAAACCGCAATAGATATTATAAAATTTAATAATACAATAGAGCTAAAAAGTGATATAATAAAAGATAAATATTATGGCTCTATAGAAAAATTATTTACATGCAATTAAAAAGTAAAAATATTTTTTAATTTACTCAGGGGCAGTTTACTATTTATATTACTATTTATATAATTTATTATATAATTTAATTTATAATAATAAAATTTATTATAGCATTCTAACTTAAATATTAATAAAATTAAAAAAATGGAAGAAATTAGCGAAGAGTGTGGAGTATTTGGTATTTATAACCATGAAGAATCCACAAATATAACATATTTAGGTTTATATGCGTTGCAGCATAGAGGACAGGAATCATGCGGAATTACATCATCGGATAACCGCAATATATATTTCCATAAAAATTTGGGTTTAGTTAACGATGTATTTAACGAAACCACTCTTGGCAGAATAAAAGGCAAACATGCCATAGGACACGTCAGATATTCTACTTCAGGAGAAACCTTAATTAAAAATGCACAGCCGCTTATCGCAGATTATTATTACGGTTCTATTTCCGTTGCACATAACGGAAATTTAACCAATGCAAATATTCTTAAGAAAGAATTGGAAGAGAGAGGTTCTATATTTTCTTCAAGTTCCGATACGGAAGTCATTATTCATTTAATCGCTTCATCAAAAGAAAGATTTTTAGTTGACAGAGTTATTAGCTCATTAGAAAAAATTAAAGGCGCTTATTCATTTTTATTTTTATCGGAAAATGAAATGATAGCCGCAAGAGATCCTTTTGGTTTTCGTCCTTTAGTTATAGGAGAACTTGAAGGTTCCGTTGTTTTTGCTTCCGAAACATGCAGTTTAGATTTAATAAACGCAAAATATATACGAGACGTCAAGCCCGGCGAAATTATTCTTGTAAATAGCGAAGGAATGAAAAGCTTTTTCCCGTTTGAAAGAAAAAAAAATTCATATTGTGTTTTTGAATTAATTTATTTTTCAAGACCGGATAGCATATATAACGGTCAATCAATTTATAAAATACGCAGCGCGATGGGAAGGCAACTGGCAAAAGAAGCGTTTATCGATGCCGATATTGTTATAGCCGTTCCTGATTCAGGAGTTCCCGCCGCATTGGGCTATTCAAAAGAATCAGGGATTCCGTTTGAAATGGGTTTTACGAGAAACCATTATGTCGGCAGAACTTTCATAGAACCTAAAAGAGCGATAAGAAATTTTGGAGTAAAAATTAAACTTAACCCCGTTTTAGATGTGATAGAAGGGAAAAAAGTCGTAGTGGTTGACGATTCCGTGGTGAGAGGAACAACTTCCAAAAAAATAGTAGATATGCTGAAAGCCGCCGGAGCTAAAGAAATACATCTCCGTTTAAGTTCTCCTATGGTTTCTTCCCCGTGCTATTATGGTATAGATACACCTGTAAAAGAAGAACTTATGGCGTCAAAATATTCCGAAGAAGAAATAAATGAAAAATTAGGAGCTACAACTACAAAATTTTTGACTTTAGAAGGCTTAAGAAAAGTTGTCGGGAATGAAGTTAATTTTTGCGAAGCATGTTTTTCAGGAGCTTACCCTGAAGAGATTGAAAATGAAAATGATTATTACGGTCAATTAAAATTATTCAGCAAGGAAATTATTTAAATTTAACTTCTTTTTAAAAAGGATATATTATTCATATATTATGACCTCCATTATATCTATACATGACATGATTAAAACTCTATACATGATTAAAACTGTACATGATTAAAACTATCTATTCAGGATAAATAATTATAATATATTTAAGGTGTTTTTTTTGTTTTTAACACAAGCTTAACGTAAATATAACTAATAAATATTTAAATAAATATAATGAACAACAATAATTTAAGTAATTTAAGTAATTTAAGTAATTTATTGAATGCAAGAATTTACGAAATAAGATTGACGGTTTTAAACGCAATAAAAACATTATGCTATGAAAAAAAAGAATTTACTTTAGTATCCGGACGAAAGAGCGATTTTTATATTGATTTGAGAAGAATTTCTTTTGACGGAGATTATCTTTATTATATCGGCAGAATGCTTTACGAAGAGCTTATGGTTTTTAAAAGAAAATCGGCGTTTGATGTAATCGCAGGCGTACCTGTAGGAGGAATGCCTTTAATCTCTTCTATTCTGATAAACAGCTTTTTGGACGGAAATACTTTAAAATCGGTTGTTATAAGAAAAGAAAAGAAAGGCTACGGAAAAGGTAATATGATTGAGCCCGTGCAATTTTTACATAAAGGTGCTAAAATAATGATAGTAGAAGATGTAGTTACAACGGGCGGTTCTATTTTAAAAGCCGTTGAAAGTGCAAGAAATGAAGGTTATATTGTAAAAAACACCATTTGTATTGTAGATAGAGAAGAAGGCGGAAAAGAAAATTTAAAAGAAAATGGCATTGATTTAATTTCATTATTTACAAAGGCGGATGTATTAGCTTAAAATAATTTATATTTATTTATGAGTTTTTCTATTTTATTTATTATTTTTATATATTAACAATATAAGTAATATATTGTACAAATTAATAAAGTAAAAATATACAATTTAAATATATTTAATTAATAATAAATCACTAAAATAGCAGGCAATAAATAATGAGCAAAAATATCTGCTCTCTTTTTTAGATTGTTAATTAACTTTAACGACAAGACATCAGCTAATTAATTTAATGATAAATATTAAAATAAATATTAAATAAAATGATGAAAAAAAGATTTTATATAACGCTGCTATTTTTGTTTATTGTTTCTTTTGTAAGTTTTAGCTTATCCGGCTGTTCTCTTCTTTTAAAAAAAAATAGAAAACCTGTTGTTTATAAAAATAATGTCTTATCTAAGAATAATATTTATAAACCGGTTTTAAACTATAAATCAGCCCTAAATTATGTCACTAAAAAAATAAATGTATATAATTACAATAAACTCAGTACGGTTATGTTTTTAAGAGCTACTTATTTTAACAACGCCTTTATTTATGCTTATACAAAAAAATATTCTAAATATTATTTGCTTAATAATAAGACATTTAAGATAAAACTTAATAAATTATATAGAACATCTAATAAATATGTTAAATTTTTTATCTCTGTTTATACTCCAAACATAAAATATAATAATTTTGATTCAAACCGTTCTATATGGATGATATATTTATCTAATAATAAAAAGGAAAATGTTTTACCGTTAAAAATAAAGCCTGCAGAACAGAAAAGGGCATTTTTAAAAGCTTTTTTCCCTTATATTACAAAATGGTCAAAACAATATATTATAGAATTTCCGAGATATTACGACAAAAAGAAAAAAGAATTGATGATTACAAGAAAAACCAAATGGTTAAAGTTGACTATCACCGGAGTAAAAGGACGAGCTATTTTAAAATGGAATTTGACCCCGATTAAAAATTAAGGCAGCAGCAGAATGCATTTCAATATATTAATTATAGGTTCGGGAATAGCGGGATTAAGTCTTGCAAATAGATATCCTAAAAATATATCCGTAGGTATTTTTACCAAAAAAGAAGAAGCTGAATCTAACACAAATTATGCTCAGGGTGGATTAGCGGCCGTTACTAATTTTAAAGATTCGGTAGATCTTCACGTAAAAGATACTTTAATTGCCGGAGACGGTATTTGCAATGAAGAAGTTGTAAGAATGGTTGTTGAAGAAGGTCCTGCCGTTGTTGAAGATCTTTTAAACTGGGGAGTTAATTTTGCCAGATATAAAGAAAATGAAGAAACTTTTGATTTAGGCAGAGAAGGCGGACATTCTCAAAGAAGGGTATTACACGCAGGGGATATAACGGGAAGAGAAATAGAAAGAGCTTTAGTTGAAAATTCAAGACAAAAAAACAATATTTCAATTTTTGAAAATCATATTGCTATTGATTTAATTACGTCTAATAAATTAAAAAAATTAAACAATAAAGATAAAGATAAAGATAAAGATAAAGATAAAGATAAAGATAAAGCCGATAGAGTTCTCGGAGCTTATTTTTTAGATAAAACAACAAATGAGGTGAGAACAGTCAGCGCTGATTTTGTTGTACTTGCCACGGGAGGAGCAGGAAAGGTTTTTCTTTATACTTCTAACCCCGATATTTCAACAGGCGACGGCATTGCAATGGCTCATAGAACAGGGGCAAAAATAGCAAATATGGAATTTTATCAGTTTCATCCGACAATTCTTTATCATCCGGAAGCAAAATCGTTTTTAATATCGGAAGCTTTAAGGGGCGAAGGGGGAGTTTTAAGACTTAAAGACGGAACTCCGTTTATGGACAATGTTCATCCTCTGAAAAGCCTTGCTCCAAGAGATATTGTGGCAAGAACGATTGATTTTGAAATGAAAAGAACTGGAGACGAATGTGTTTATCTTGATATGACTCATAAATCAAGAGAATTTTTAGAAAAAAGATTCCCTGATATTTTTAAAACTACGCTTAGTTTTGGAATTGATATGTCAAAACAATGGATTCCTGTTGTTCCTGCGGCTCATTATCTTTGCGGAGGAGTCTTAACCGATAAAAACGGTTTAACTTCCGTTGAAAATTTATATGCTATCGGAGAAGCTGCATATACAGGACTTCATGGAGCCAATAGGCTTGCAAGCAATTCGCTTCTTGAGGGTTGTGTTTTTGCTAAAAAAGCATATGAATCTACGATAGAAAAATTAAAGATTTTACAATCAGGAAATGCCGGAAATAGCCCAAATAATTATTATAATGATAAAGATAAAACAAATATAAACAAAGAAAATAAATATAACGGTAATGATAGCATAAATAATATTAATAATAAAAATAAAACAGAAATAAACAATAAAGAAAACATCAAATATAATTCTCTTAATAATTATAGCGATAGCGATAATAGCAATACAAATAATAAACAGGAATACAATTTAAAAAATAATATTGCTGCAAACAGCAAGACTAATTTGCCTGAAATTCCTGAATGGAAAGATTTTGGACTTGAAGGCGGAGACGAGATTATCGTTATTACTCATAACTGGGACGAATTAAGAAGGGCGATGTGGAATTATGTGGGTATTGTAAGATCAGATAAAAGGCTTGAAAGAGCAAAAAGAAGAATAGATAATCTTTTGGCTGAAATTAAAGAATATTACTGGAACTTTAAAATATCATCAGATTTGATAGAATTAAGAAATATTGCCGAAGTTGCTAATTTAATCATCACATCGGCTATGTTAAGAAAAGAATCAAGAGGAACTCATTATACGATTGATTACCCCAATAAAGACGATATTAACTTTAAACACCCTACCGTTTTATAATTAATTTTTATTTTATTTTTTGTCAAATGCAGTTGTAAGTTATGGAATAAATAAATCAAACTCCCTGTGTATATACCCTCTGCGTCATTTTATAGTGGACATTTTATTTTTAGTATGATATAAAAATAAGTAATACTTAAATTTATAAGTATTATAAAATTATATTAAAAGGAGCTGAAAAGGCATATGCCAAAAATAATAGAAAAAACAACTGTTACCAGTAAAGGTCAGATAACTATTCCAAAAAAATATAGAGATATGTTAAAATTAAAATCTAAAGATACTGTTACTTTTAGAATAAAACAAGACTCAATAGAGGTCATACCGTTTACTTCAAATATAGCCAAGTATTTCGGAAAGGTAAAGCCAAAAGAAAAACCTGAGGAATTTAAAAAAATAAGGAATGAGTTTGAAGAAACTGTCGCAGGAGGAATAAAAAAATAAGATTATGCGTTTTATAGACACGAATATTTTTCTTCGTTATCTCACTAATGACGACGCCGAAAAAGCTAAAAAGGTTTTTTTGCTTTTAAAAAAAGTAGAAGATGGCAAAGAAAGAGTAGCGACAAGCCCTTTAGTTATTTTTGAATTAATTTTTACGCTTGATAAGTTTTATAAAGTTTCAAGAAAAAATATCGGAGAAATGACGGCAGCCATTATCAATCTTGAAGGATTGGTTGTTGAATTTAAAGATACTTTTATTTTTGCTCTTAAATTATTTGCAGAAAAAAATATATCTTTTGCCGATGCTTTTAATGTTTCAATTATGAAATCAAAAGGCATAACTAAAATTTATAGTTATGATACTGATTTTGACAAAATAGACAAAATAGAAAGAATAGAACCGTAAAAAGATATAGTTAAAACGTTATGAGATTATTATAAAACCACGACGGCATTATAATAAGCCATATCTATCTAATTCTAATTTATTTTATCCTAAATTAATGCCTAAATGCAGTCAGGAGTAAGAGAATAAATAAATAGAGAATAAATAAATCGGATACCTTTTAAAATCGGATACCTTTTAAAATCGGATACCTTTTAAATATTTTTTGTTTTTGCTATACGTTCTATCTGATATGTTTTAAAAAAATCAATGTTGGGATATTCAGTTTTAGCATATTTTTCTACCTCGGGGGAGAATTGATATCCTATAACAAATGCCTTTAAGTCGGTATTAAAGTTATTTTTAAATCTCTTAAGCATTGTATCAAATCTATCAAAATCTTTTTTGCCGGGTTGAGCTTTTGATTCTCCGATAATATATATCTTTTTGCCATCTGCTTCAGCTTCTATGTAAAGGTTTATTTCATCATATGTGCCGTCTTTGTATTCTATAAATTTTCTTTCCACTGTTTTAGCTACAACCCCATATTGTTTTAAAACAAAATCATCCATTATCGGAATATATTTATCCTCTATACCATAGCCTACAGCCATAGATAAACCGCCTACTTGTTTTGCAAGACCCCTTATCTCTTTTTCCGTTCTCGTCTGCGCTTCGGCAAGTTCTCCAACCTTTATTGTCAGGCTGTCTAATCTTTGTTCAGTGCGTTTCTGCGCTTCGGCAAGTTCTCCAAGTCTAACTTCCGTTCTCGTCTGCGCTTCGGCAAGTTCTCCAACCTTTATTGTCAGGCTGTCTAATCTTTGTTCAGTGCGTTTCTGCGCTTCGGCAAGTTCTCCAACCTTTATTGTCAGGCTGTCTAATCTTTGTTCAGTGCGTTTCTGCGCTTCGGCAAGTTCGGCGACGATATCTCTTAACTCTTTAAACTCCACCTTTGTGACAGTATTGGCGACGTCTTCGTAAATTTGAGATAGAATACTCGTAAGATTTTTAGCGGAATCATCGTCAAAAGTCTTTTTTAAATTTTCGTAAATTTTAAAAGTATTAGTCATAATCATATTATAATATATTTTTTCCATTAAAGAAATTATTTTTTTAATTTATAATATTATTGCTATTTTTATAATATAACATTTTATTATTACAGGATTATTAAAAAAATATTAAGAATAATTTAAGATTTTATTTCAATTTAATTACGCAACTATAGCAAGTTATTAATATTAATAATTAAAGGATTATAAAAAATAAATAAAATAATATAATCGGAAATATGATATATAAATATAAATAAATTTTAATATAATTATTCGTAGGATAAATTTAATACCTCCTACTTTGAACATAGGGGACGAGTGGTGAAGTTGGGTTAATAAATCAGATATGGTTTATCTAAAAATCCCTTACCACCCAGCAGATACAGTCGGGAGTAAGGGAATAAATAAATCAGATATGGTTTAATTGAGCAGATACAGTCGGGAGTAAGGGAATAAATAAATCAGATATGGTTTATCCATATAAATAAGAATAGGGGAGTATATATAAAAATTCCCTTACCACCCAGCAGATACAGTCGGGAGTAAGGGAATAAATAAATCAGATATGGTTTATCAGATATGGTTTATCAGTTGTTTATTATGATTGGCAAGGGGTCATATAAAATCCTTCAATATTGTCGTTTGCAGATATAACCATATAATAAGCATAACTATCTTCTACCGAACCATTTGTATAAACATAATCTATATTGCCTATTTGCTCGGTAAATTCATTAATAGGCACTGTTGTAGTCGGCGCAACAAAGTTTGGATTAGTCGTCGCCGTATTGTTGCAAGTTAAACCGGCGGAAAGACCCGCACCCGCAGCCGTGCCCGGTCCTGTAACCGTGCCATTGTTATAAACTAACCACCATGAATTTCCCGGAGTTGATGATGAAGGAACCGTCGGGGCGGTTGTTACTATATTATACGATGTGCCGGAGCCTGTTCCTGTTGCAGGCGTAGTGTAATTAGGCAGCAATAAGAACGGATTGGCGTAAGGATTAGTGCCTGCCGCGTTAGCGCCCGGCAGTGTTGGTTCAAATGTTATTGTTCCTGTCGTTGTTTTATTAAATCCAGTAATAGTCAGATAAGTAGTTAAATCATTATTGACTAAGTTTTTTGACATCTGGGTCGTCACACCTTCGCCCAGCGACCCTATGACTCCCTGTGAAGCCGCCTTGTTAGCCGCACCTGTTAAATTAACAAACTTTGGAAGCACAACAGCCGCCAGAATACCGATTAGCAAAATAACCATAACAAGTTCAATGAGCGTAAACGCTTCATTGTTCTTAAGTCTTTTAAAGTCTTTTAAGATAAAATTAAAATTTTTCATACATATTCTCCTTTTTCTCCTTTTAAAAATTTTTTAATAAGTTATAAAAATAAATTATAATATTAATATTGCGCATATGCAAATAATAATATTTTTTATCTATTTATGTATAGATTAATTATTTATCCGATTAATTTAATAATCAATAAAATATTTTTATTTTTAACAATTTTATTATTTATCCTTATCATATAAATTATATCATTAATTTAATAATCAATAAAATATTTTTATTTTTAACAATTTTATTATTTATCCTTATCATATAAATTATATCATTAATTTAATAATCAATAAAATATTTTTATTTTTAATAATTTTATTATTTATCCTATTAATATGAATTTAATATTAATGAACATTATATCATTAATTTAATAATCTATAAAATATTTTTTTATTAATGTATTGTTTTATTAAAATTGTTTATTTTATATATGCGACTTTATTTCCGCCTGCGTTTTTGGCGTCATACATTGCATTATCCGCCCTATATGCTATGCTCTGGTTTGTATCGCCTTTTTTTGCTTCTGTAATACCGAAGCTGCAGGTTACTACGGTTTCTATATTAAAATTATTTGATTCTATTTTTAATCTTAATCTTTCCGCAAGATCTATTGCGGTTCCCATTGCAGTTTCGGGATATAATATCATAAATTCGTCGCCTCCGTATCTTGCGAAAAAGTCTGTGTTTCTTAAATTTTGTTTAATAATTCCGGTTATTTCTTTTAAAATATAATCGCCTATTTCATGACCGAATGTGTCGTTTATTTCTTTAAATTTATCTATGTCAAACATTGTCAGCGATAGCGGTCTGTTATATCTGACTGTGATATTAAGCAGTTCCGTAAGTTTATTGTCAAACGAACGTCTGTTGCTAATTCTCGTAAGTTCATCTATTTCAGATAATTCTTTATATGTTTCTTTTTCTATTAGAATATGCTCTTCTTTAAGAACCCGGTCCGTAACATCTAAAAATATGGCAAGACCTGTTTGTTCGTTGTTGTATATTACAGCTGTTCTAAATAAGTCTATATATCTGATTTTATTATTATCTATTATTTTGCCGATAGTTTCTTTATTTTTATTGTCATTTTTATTATCATTATATTTATAGATAAATCTGGAAGACAGTTCGTTGTTAAAATATGTTTTAAAAATAGGTGATTTTGGGTTATATATCATAGATTCATCAATTGAAAAGAAATCAATTACATTTAAACTTAAGAATTCTTCTTTAGTATAATTAAACATATCAAGTAAAGCTGAATTGACATAAATAAACTTATCTTCCGTATATAAGGCTATACCTGAGTTTATATTTTCAACTAATACTTTTAAAAGTTCTCTATCTTTTTCAAGCTGATTCCTCAGATTTATCATTTCTGTTATATCAAAAAATGTCGCAAGCATTGTATTTTTATATTTTATTGCTGCCGTTTGCCATAAAAGCCATATCTGACTTCCGTCATTTTTTATACCTTTTACAACATATTTGTTTGATGTGTTTGATTGATATATTTGCTTATAAAATATTTTATGCATTTCATTTCGTTTTATTTCATCATCATAAATAAGCGAAAAAGGATTTAGCCCGATTAATTCATTAACTTTATATCCAAATATTTCGGAGGCTATTTGATTTGCGTAGATTATTTTTTCTTTATCGTATAATATTAATCCGGAGGTAAGATGAGTTGATAGCGATTTAAACAATTCTTCCGATTCTTTTAACTTATTTTCTGCGAGTTTTCTTTCCGTTATATCCTGTATTATAGAAATAACATAATTTTTATTATTTACATAGATAGGAGATATATGAACTTCTACATTTTTTAATTCGTCTTTTGCAGTTTTATGCGTGAATGTAAAATAATTTTTTTCTTTATTAAAAGCTTGTTTTGTGTATTTCAGGAGTTCGCTTTTAGGCGTGGCGTTAAATTCATAATTATACATTGTTTTAAACTTTTCCTTGCCGTATCCGTAAAAATCAACCGCCGCATCATTCGCATCAATGATTTTCCCATTTTCGTCAACTAATATCATTATTGCCGAATTATCTTTGAAAATTGATTGAAAAATATTATTGGTGTTTTTAAGATTTTCAAAATATTTTATTACATAATTAATAAATATCATACCCGTAATAATTGCAAAAACGGTCATAAATATAAATATAGAAATATAAATATAAAAAATATATTTAAACCGTTTGAGGGCATATTTTATTAATGGAATAGAAGGCAATATTAAAGAAGACAATCCTGACGATGATTTAGAAAAAAAACCGTATGATAATTTATGTGAAATAATTTTATTATATTTCAATAACCTTAAAACTAAAGGCGCATCAATATTTTTCCAGTCAAAATAAGATTTATTGAAAGATGAAATGATTTTGGGATCATAATCGGCATTATGATGCCTTGTTTTAGAAATAAATAGGGCAAAATTTTTATAATCTGTATTTATTTTTTTAAAACTTACTTTTATTTTATCTATGTAAAAATTTAATTTATTTTTATTGTAAGCTTTGCCGTTTTTACCGCTATTTAACTTAATAAAACTGTGATTATAGTCAATTTTATTAAGTTTATTTATATTATAAACGAGACTTAAGTCTTCTATCCCTTCAACATTCTTTTTAAGCGCTCTTATATTTTTATTTAGCTTTATTGATTTCAAATGAAATTCAACATTATATATCACATAATTTTTAACGGGGATTATGCCGAAAATATAAATCAATATAGCCACAGCTATCGCCGCTATTAAATAAAATATTTCAAAATAAATTAAACATTTTCTTTTTCTTTTCATAAAAAGCGGCCGGGGGGGGGGGTATTTATTTTCTCATCCATATTTCTCCAATTAACAATAAGCTAAAATATTATTGTTAATATTTATATTGCCAAGATTCAAAAAGAAAAAATAATGTTTATAAAATAAAATTAATTAATAATTATAAAAATAAAAAATTAATGTTTATAAAAGGGCTGTATTAGTGATATGATTTTTATTGCCAAAAATTTTAATAAATTAAATAAATTAAATAAATTAAATAAATTAAATAAATTAAATAAATTAAATAAATTAAATAAATTAAATAAATTAAATAAATTAAATAAATTAAATAAATTAAACGCATAAAAATTCTATATTATTTTTCTAAAAAATACAACTATTTTTAATTGACATATCAAATTTAATTATATAAAATTGAAAAAGTTAAACATAACTTAAATATAAATATAAATTAAATATAAAATGTGTTTTTATTTTAATTTTGTATTATTAAGGAGAATAAATTATGCCGGCAGCCGATGATGCAGAACATATAAATAATATAAATATATTAGATAATAATCCAAATTTATATTTAAATAAAACATTAAATAAAACAGAAGATAAAGAAGATAATATGTTAAATTTAAAGTTAAATAATTATACTAATAGCAACAATAATAACTGCGGCAATGATAATACGATAAATCCGGCGTTTATTGAAGAAAATATCATCAATGGAGTTGACGATATAGCAATTTCCGATATATTAAATTCAATGGACGAAGCTGTTATAATTACCAATAATGAAAATAAAATATTATTTTGCAATAATTATTTTACAATTAATTTTAGTATTAGTTTGAATAATTGTTTAAACAGAAATATTAAAGAAATTAGTTTTTTTAAATATTTATTTTCCGATGATTTAATAGTACCTTCAGAGATTAGAGACTTAGCCTCAGGGTATAAAGTGACCAATATACATGAAATTGACAATAAAAATCATTATTTTGAAAACGACAGAATACCTATTTACGACCATAGCGGCGAAACAAAAGGAATTATTTATTTAATCAGAGATATTACAAAAGAAATAAAATTTGAACAAAAATTAAATATACTTGCAAAAACCGATAGTCTTTCGGGATTATATAATTCAAGATATTTTTACGAAGAATTAGAAAAAGAAATCGCAAGATGCGCAAGATATGATTGCGATCTTGTTTTAATGTTTATAGATATTGATAATTTTAAAATGTTTAACGACACATTTAGCCATAAAGCAGGCGATGAAATAATTAAATTTACCGCTGCCTCATTAAATAATTCCGTAAGAAAAAAAATTGATGTTATCTGCAGATACGGCGGAGATGAATTTGTCGCTATACTTCCAAATACTGATGCAAATCGTTCTACTATTGTAGCTAACAGGATATTAAATTATTTTAATAACGGTTTCAATGATAAATTAAAGAATATTATTGGAGAAATTAAAGAAAAAGAAAATGATTCAATAAATGTGGCAGAAAATAATAAAATCAATATTGACAGTCATTTAGAACGCAACAGCAATAACATTTTTGATAATAAAAAAATAAGTTTATCAATCGGAATAAGCGAATATAAAAACGGAAAAAAAGCCAAAGAACTGATAAACGAAGCAGACGGCGCAATGTATAAAGCTAAACAGCAAAACGGCGGGAGATTTTATATTTATAAATAAATGATTAAATATCATTTGTATGTTTATTTTATCCCAACTTCACCATAATTACCGGAAACCTGTTGATATTGCTGTATTTATGGGGGCAACAAAAATGTCTATGGGGACTACAAAATAAAAAATAAAATGTATTAATATTAATGGGTTATAATTTTAGAATAATAAAAATGGTGAAGTTGGGTTATGAATATATATAATATTTGACACCCTGCTGGTTGAAACGATAAATCCTTACAAAGTCATTCCCGCGAAAGCGGGAATCCAGTTTTTTCAATGAATTACAATATTTTTAACAAATTATATCGGCAATTTTAGGCATATACCGTAGAGTCTTTAATGCCTGCTTCTATAAATCCATTTTTTCTTAATATACAAGAATCGCAAACTCCGCATGCAAGCCCGTTTATGGGGTCATAGCAGCTGTGCGTAAGCTCTAAAGGGACGCCTATTTCATAAGCTTTTTTTATAATATCTTTTTTACCCATGCTAATTAGCGGAGTATGTATTTTAAATTCCAACTCTCCCAGTACAGAGACTTTTGTTGCGATATTTGCCATTTGTTCAAAAGCGAGAATATATTCCGGTCTGCAATCAGGATACCCGCTGTAATCAATCCAGTTAACCCCTATAAAAATATCTCCTGCATTATTAACTTCGCCGACTGCTATAGCGTACGAAAGAAAAATAGTATTTCTTGCAGGAACGTAAGTTATAGGTATTGAGTTATTTTTATTATCGTTAGCATTATCATTAACATCGTTGTTATTATTACAGGAATTAATTAATTTAATTTGATTTTTTGGAACATCAATTTTTAAGTCAACTAAAGAAGAACCTTTAATCTGACTAAAATCCAAATTAATTATTATATGATTTTTAATCTTAAAATATTCTATGATTTTTTTGGCATGGTCAATTTCGGTTTGATGTCTTTGATTATAAAAAAAACTTACGGGAATAACGTTATATCCTTCATCTAAAGCTATTTTTAAAACTGTGGAAGAATCTAAACCCCCGCTAAATAATACAATTGCATTTTTTGCATTTGATTTTATTTCTAAACTTTCTAAATTATTTAAATTTTCTGAATTCATCATATTATTAGACGTGATAAGCAGATATTAGATAAATGGCTGTTAAATTTATAGCTGTTTAATATATAGCTGTTAAATATAATATAGTTGTTTAATATAGAGCTTTTTAATATATAGCCGTTAAATATATAGTTATTAAATATAATTAACATTTATTATATTATGATAGCATTTTTTTAATTTTTTTAAAATTAATATTGGTTGTTTCTAATTCACAAAAAAAATTCCACGTAAAATGTAAAAATAAAATAAGTATGATAAAAATTTAAAAATAAGAATGATCTAAAGATAAAAAAAGAAATAAATTTAAGATTTAATTTAAAAATAAATCATATATTTACTTTTTTTAAAAAAATTGTATTATATATTGTCATATTATATTTGATTATTTTTATTTATTATATTAAATAATATATATGTGTAATACGCTTAAATAAATAATGGTAAAATAATATAGTAAAACAAAATAAATTATGATATTTTTCCGAAAAAATTATTGTGTTAAAATTTTTAATTTTTTTATTAAAATTAGTTAAATGTTATAATAATTATTAAATATTTTAAAAATTATTATAACATTTAACTAATTATTAAATATTTTAAAAATTAAAAAAGATAAAAAATTAACTTTATATTTATTTCTCAGTCTGCATAAAAAGCAGGAGGAGAAAAATTAGGAGAAAAAGTATGTTCTCTACATTTAAATCAAAGCTTTATCTCGGGGCAGCATTAGTTGTAATTTTAGTGTTAATTGGTAATTTAGGTTTAACATTTTATCTTAGCTCTATTTCAAAAACTTACGGGAATATGAGTCTAATTAATAAAACTTCTTCAAAAATCAAGACTTTGCGGGCAAATTTGCTGGAGATTCTTTATTTGTCAAGAATTAAAAATTTAAAAATAAATGCAGCAAAAAGCAAAAAACAAAAGTCGGCAATATTAAAAAAATATAATGCAGAAATTTTAAATCTTGCAAATAGGTCTAAGCCGATTTTTGCCAAGATAGCCGATGTTTTAATAGGCTACACAGAAGGATTCGGTAAAGTTCCTTTAAAAACAATATTCGGTATAAATAAAAATAGTTTAACTAATTTTTCAAGTCTATCAACTCAAAAAACTATAAAAAGTCTTAAATCAAAATATTTTATTTTTAAACCTATAACCCAAAGAGTTTTAACTTATCCTCTTTTGCTCGGCGGCGTTATGAGTCCTAAATATTTTAATACTCAGCTTAAGCCGATTATTAAAAATTTAAATACGTTAAATAATTCATTGACTAAATCAATAAATAAAAGAATAAAATTTTTAACCTATGTGTCATCTATAGCTCTAATTTTTATTATAATTGTAGTGATATTAATAGTTTTTTATATTAAAAAGTATTTTATAAGTTATTTAGATATTGTTTCAAAAAAAATAAAAATAATAGCTTCAGGTGATTTAACTTCTAAAATAAATTTAAAAATTTCGCCTAAATCTGAAATTGGTCAATTAATAGAATATGTAAATCATTTAGTAGATACTTTAATATCAAATATTAAATCAATCTTAGATGCAACTAATTCATTAAGCTCTCAATCCGAAGAATTATCATTTTCTTCTAAAGAATTTGAGCATACTATAGAAGAAATGCGCAGTAAAGCTAAAAGTATTATTGAATCTATTAAACAAATGTCAATTGCTATTAATGATGTAGCCAAAAATTCCAGTTCTTCAAAAAAAGAAGCTGATGAAACCGAAAAGGTGGTTAAATTAGGCACTGTCGCAGTTCAAGATGTAAATAATGAAATGAAAAATATCGTTGAAACAGTTGATGAGACTTCAAAAATAATTCAGGAATTAGGCTCGTCATCTGAAAAAATAGGTGAGATTATTTCAGTCATTAATGATATTGCCGATCAAACTAATCTTTTGGCTTTAAACGCCGCTATTGAAGCGGCAAGGGCAGGCGAACAAGGAAGAGGCTTTGCTGTTGTTGCCGATGAAGTAAGAAAATTAGCCGAAAGAACAACAAAAGCTACAAAAGAAATAGAATCAATTGTGATGAATATACAAGGACAAACATATAAAGCCGTTAAATCAATGGAAAAAGGGAAAGTTGACGTCGGCAACGGAAGTATAAAAGTCGGTAAGGCTTCGGAATCTATTACAAGCATTAATGTTTTGACGAATAAGCTTAAAGAAATGATAACAGGTATTGCTACGGCGTCCGAAGAACAATCTATGGTTTCGGAAGAAATATCTAAATCATCGGAAGCTATTCTTATTGCGCAGGATAATGCAAGGAGCGGTTCAAAGCAAGTTGCGGCGTCTAGTGAAGAACTTGCAAATCTTGCCGTTAATTTATCAAAGCTCATTGCTGTATTTAAGGTTTAAAAAATATAATACAATATAAAAATGACAATGTTGATATTTTAACAATTTTTAACATTCAATAAAAATACCTCTTTATTAATTATTAATTTTTTAAATATGATATACTTATAAATAGTAGTATACAATAAAATATTTTTTGTTTTATTTAAAAGCGCTGCCTAAGCTGGATTTTTACCATTATCCCCCTTTTGGTTTAATCAAAACCGCAGCGCTTTTTCTTTTCTAATTTTTTATTTATTTTTTTTTGCTTCCTTGAATAGGTCTTTTTAAAATCGTTCTGTTGTTTTAAGCTTAATACCTTGCCTAAAAACCCATTATTGTTTATTAACCCAACTTTACCGCTTTTATTATTCTAAAATTATAATTTATTAATATTATTACATTGTATTTTTTATTTTGTAGTCCCCATAAATATAGCAATATCAATATACTGCTGGTAATTATGGTGAAGTTGGGTTAAGCAAATTGATCCTCTAATTGCCGAAATTTTATAAAATATCAAGTATTAGAGATATATAGAGAAATGTTCGTCAAGGCAATTTTGGGAGGCAGGAAAGTTATTTACTTATAGATATTATAATAGTTATTAACATAATAATTATTTTCCTTGACAAACTATTTTGAAATAATTTATTATATAATTAAATCAATAAAACGAGCGTTCGTTTTAAAAAAAATAAATATTAAATTTTGCTCTTTCTTATTTATTATTACTTTCTTATTCATTAATATTAGTTATGAAAAATTTAAAAGAAAATATAACTAAACAAAAGATATTTGATTTTTGCATAAGAGATTTTGTAAAAGGAGGTTATGCTAGATCTAGTATCCGAAATATAGCTAAGGGTACCGGCGTTAGTACGGGAGGCATATATTACTATTTTTCTTCCAAGGATAAGATAGCGCAGTTTCTATATGATAACGCAACCGAGTTTGTTTTAAATAAAATTAAATCGGGTATTAAAAAAGCTCGACATAATGACAGAGAGGCTTTAAAATCTATTATTTACAACCTTTTTGATATGACGGAATCTGATCCTTATCTAATAGAATTTATTTTATATGTCAAACACAAGGATTTTTTGCCGAGTGCGCCTCCGATATGTTCGTCAAAACCTTTTGAGTATATTAAAAATTTTATAAAAGAAAGGATAAAAGCAGGAGTTTTTAGAGACTTGGATATAGTGATAATATCGTCTTTAATAATGGGTCCTATTATCCGTATAATCCAGTTGAAAATGGATGGTCTTATAAGCGGAGACATAAGAATATATACTGAACCGCTTCTTGATAGCATTATTATATCTATATTTAATAATCAGATTTAAGATTTTTTTACTAATATCTTAAATCACCTATAGAAATTATTAGAACTGTTTCAATATATAATAAATAGTGGATTCCCGCTTTCGCGTGAATGACTTTAAGAAGATTCAAGTTTCAACCGATAGGGCGTCATTCCCGCGAAAGCGGGAATCCAGAAAAAGAAACTTATAACGGTGATTTAAGATAATATTAGATGATTATAAAATTTTTAGACTACTAATAATATAATTAACTAAATAATAAATAATTTATTATTATTAAATAAATATTAATAATTTAATTTTAATTTAATTTATAATTATGAATAAATTAATATATTTTGCGTTTTTCCTTTTATTAATCTTTTTAATTAATATTAGAAATATTACTAATGCAAATGCATCAAATTTTAAAGTCGGAAGGTCTCCTTATGGACTTGCGATAAGTAAAGAGGATAACATTTATGTTGCCGTAGGCGGGTTTTTAAATGTAATTGAACTTAATGGAAAAGGCAAAATAATTAAGAATATGAAAGCCGATTTTGCCCCATCAGGGGTTGTTATAAGTAAAGAAGGGTATATTTATGTTTCAACAGGCATCGGATATATAGTAAAGCTTGATAAAAACGGACAAATTATCAAAAAAGTCAAGGTAGGAATTATTCCTGTTGGAATTGCTATAGGACCAGACGGCGATATTTATGTTGTGTCTATTCATTCAAAGACAGTTACAAAATTAAATCCGTCGCTTAAGATTTTAAATGTCTTTTATGCCGGTATTGCGCCTTACGGTATTGCAATAGGCAGTAATAAAGATATTTATGTTACTAATTTTTTAAATAAAGGCGCCGTTACCGTGTTGAATCCGGGCGGAAATATAATAAAAGTATTTAAAGCTCAAAGAAAACCGGAAGGAATTGCCATAGGTCCTGCCGGCAATATTTATGTTACAAACGGGTTAAGCGACAGCGTGTTAAAATTTGATAAGAATGGAAAAATATTAAAGAGATTTCATGTGAGCAGCGGACCGTACGGTATTGCATTAAGCACTACTGGAAGCATATTCGTTGCATGCATATATTCTAATAAAGTAGTTAAGTTAAATCATTCGGGAAAGATTTTGAATACTTATAAAACTGGAATAGACCCTAACTTTATAGCGATAGATAATAAAGGTAATGTCTGGACGGCAAACAGCGGGGACGGAACAGTGACTAAAATTTCGGACGCCACAAGAGGAAAAGAGTTTTTTCCATATAAAGGACCTATTTGGCAAGAGAGTTTTTGATTTTTAAAATTTAATTTAAATTTAAAAAGGAGGTATTAAAATGCCCGAAGAAAAAAATTTAGAAAATGTAAAACCGGATGAAACATTAGACGTAATGGGTGAAACATGTCCTATCCCTGAAGCTATGGCTCATAAAAAGCTGAACAAAATGAAAGCGGGTCAGGTGTTAGAAGTTTATACCGATCATGCGGCGGCAGTTGAAAATTCCTTTCCGTCTATGCTTAACAAATTAAATTATCCCTACTGCGTAACAAAAACAGGACCGGGAGAATTTACGATTAAAATTAAAAAAACATCTTAATTGTAATTAATTATTAATTAATTAATGTTTAATGTGAAATATTAATTTAGTTCATTATTAATTTAATAATATGATTTATTTAATCAAACGAAGGAGGCAGTATAATGAATCCCTATTTTCTAGAATATGCTATAGTAGGTATTGCGGGGTTAATTTTTGGCGCCGCGCTTGAACGGGGAAGAATGTGTTTTGTTCTTGCCACAAACAATATAATTATGGCAAAAGATACAAAAATATTAGAAGGTATTTTATGGGCTTTTGGAATTTCCGTTCTTGCTTTCGGTATTATTGAATCGCTTGGAATTGTTCCCATACAAGCAGCAGTTGCCGGAGTATTTCCTTCAGGCTGGTATGATTTGGTAGGAGCTCTTTTATTTGGATTTGGCATAGGGCTTTGCGGCGCTTGTATGAGCGGTCTAATATTCAGAGCAGGTTCAGGATTTACGCAAAACTGGATGCAGCTTTTCGGGATACTCGTGGGAACAATATTTTTTGCATTCTTGATTTTTCCCTTAACTAATTTTCTATATTGGATTTTACATACCGTGCCGTGGCTCGCTTTAAAAGGCGGTCTTTACGATTATATGCCTCATGAATGGTTCGGAAATGCAATATGGGGACCGTTTGTAGTAGCTTTAATTTTTGGCGGTTTTTTCTGGGCATTAGGACTATATCTTACGAAAAAAAGATTCGCAAAGATCAGTAAAGAACGCGGCGAACAATATAAAGAACCTATAATATCATGGAATATGCTAAAATTTAAAGATGCTTTTTCTCCAAGATTGGGAGGATTATTATTCGCCGTTGTTGCGGTAATTGTTTTTTTAACCTCATATTTTACCGTACATAAAGCGGCTTATATGGGTGTTACTACTCCTTACGGTAGTTTTGACGCATACATTTTAGCCCCTTTCATAAATTTATTTACTACGGTCGGACACTATAAAGCGTCGTTTTTGCCAAAAATATCATCAAACTGGTTTCAAATCGTTCCAGTGGCAATTCCTATGACTTTACTTGTCATAGCGACATTTGCAGGGGCAACGACTACTGCTATCTTAGGCGGCGAGTTTAAATGGAGAGTTCCAAAAAGGAAAATAATGTTTCTTCAAAATTTCATTGGAGGTATTCTTACCGGCGTCGGCGCAAGAATAGCGTTAGGTTGTAATATCGGAACTTTATGGAGCGGGTTTTTAATGTTTTCTTGGGCCGGACTTTTATTTTTACCGACGTTAGTACTCGGAATGTATCTTGCTCTTAAATTTCAACAGGCAATATGGTAAAAAATAAATATTAAATAAGGAGGAATTTGAAATGGCTGCGCCCAAAAGAAAAAATCATAACTGGTGCGGAATAACGCTTGTGGCTTTATATGGATTATTTTCCATATATGCATCATTCTTTTTAGCTTATTTAAATAACGGAAAAATTATAGGAAAGTTGTCCAATGAAGCTATTGTCGGAATAAAGGAAGCCTTTATTATGTGGGGCGTAATTTTTATTATAGGCGCAATTCTTCTTATGATAAGAGAATATGTTCTAAAAAGCGGGCGAAAAGAAGCTAAAGACACCGAAAGCGGTGTGTCGCCGCATTACTAATATTAATTATAAGCTAACCCAAATTTACCATTAATATTAAGAAACTATTGATAAATTGATAAATCTTAGTTTTAATTTTATTTATTATGAGGTCTGAAAAATAATTTAACGGAAACTTATATTAATTTATATTAATAGATTTTAAATAATAATAAATGTAAATTTGGGTTAACTTTTTTGAGGAATCTAAAATGAAGCTTGCAATCTTAATTACCACGGATAAATATAAATCTCATATTGATAATATTTTAGGTTCGGCTAAGCATTTAGACTATGAGATAAAATGTTTTATAATGGATGATGGAGTAAATTTGTTAAACGATGAGAAATTCGTCGATAAATTAAAAGAAGTAAATTCACATGTTTCGCTTTGTGAATATTCATGCAGCATCAGAAATATACATGAAAAAGTTGAGGGTTTTTTATATGCTTCTCAATACGAAAATGCAAGTATAATTAATGAACTTGAGGAAAAAGATAGATTTTTAGTATTTTAAATTTAGGGTAATAATTGTCCCCTAATCATTTTTAATTTATTTTATTATAGAGATGCAGATACTTCTTGATTCTAAAGCTATTAAATAAAAAATTTTAAATTTTAAATTAATAATTTTAAAATAATAATAATGAGGTATAATTTAAAATGAGTAAAAGAATAGCCGTTCTTACACGCGACAGACAGGCTGAAGCTCTCAGAATGTCCGGAGGCTTAACGCTTCTTGATGATAGCGTTGAAGTGTATGTTCTTGATAGAAAGATTGAAGATAGTAAAGTTATAGCCAAACATTTAGATATGGTTCAAAATATGCTTGAAATTCCTATGTTTACAAATTGCAAAGATAATTCTTATAATTATTTGACGAATGAAGAATTGGCAAATAAGCTGCTTGATTACGATGTAGTTATTCCTTATTGATATTTAGATTAGTATTTAGTATTAATTCAATTTAAAATTTATATTCTATTTTAGGAGAAATTTAAGTATGAAAATACTCCATATATTTAAAAGAGAGCCGTCTAAGACAGAATTAGAAATAGTTGATTTTCATTCTAAAGCAAATAAAGTTAATCTTATTAAACTTTACGAAGATAGCGTAAATTACGATAATTTAGTAAAAGAAGTTTTTGAACATGATAAGGTATTTTGTTGGTAAAAGGTTAATGACACACAAAAAGTGAAACGATAAAGCTTCACAAAGTCATTCCCGCGAAAGCGGAAATCCATTATGTAAAGTTCTATTGCAGGATGATCAATATAATATATTATATGTTATATTGATTTATTATGTATAGTTGTTAAATTTAATTAACAGTTTAAAAAAAGGAGAAAAGATTATGAAAAGAATTATTCTATTAAGTTTAGTTTTCTTACTATCCTCCGTGGCTATCTCTTACGCAGGGAATTTTAACTCGCTGTTGGCACAAAAGGCTTATGAGTCGTTAAACCCCCATCATGTCGGTCCAAAACCAAACGCGGTAGCAATTGTTGGGGTTCCTCAGATTATGGCGCCTGTACTCTATAAAGAATATGTCGTTAACCATAACTCAAAACATTATTATCTTTTAGATGTCAGAGAACATGCGGCATTTGAAAATATGGGTCATATAGCAGGCGCCCATAATATTCCATTACAGGTGCTTTTTACTCCAAAGTATTTAAAAATGCTTCCGAAAAATAGAACTATTATTAGTATTTGCTATGTTGGGCAGTGGGAATCGATGGCTGCGGCGCTATTAAAGGTAATGGGTTATCATGTTATGATATTAAGATTCGGTATGTCTTCATGGAATCCAAAAATAGATTTGCTTCACAGCAATAAAGTAGTGTTCGGAAACTTTCCGCTTGTTCATTAATTATATTTTATAAAATAATATATACGGTATAATATTTTTTATGTTATACTGTTAATAATAAGTAAAATAATAAGTAAATGGATAATAAGTAAAATTTATGGTTTTAGTATAAAGACAAAAGTGAAGTTAAAATTAAGAAGTTAATTTATAAGAAGTTAATTTAAAAGAAGTTAATTTAAAAGTTAAATTTAATTAAGGAGGTGATAGCTAGTGATAAAAATTAGAAATGTTATGTTTGCTGCAGTGATTGCTTTGGTATTTGCATTTGGTATTAGTGTTGTTTCAGGCTCTAACGCCTATGCTCTTCAAGGTAGCCATTTAATGGCTTCGCATATGAAATATACGACAATGGCGAAAAAAACGTCAAAGAATAAAAAAACCAGTAAAAGTAAGTCAAAAAAAGCTTTGAATAAAATGGGCGCAGGCTGCTTATAATATAACAAAAATATATTTATCTGTAGGGGCAGAAATTTATTCCCCTACAGATAAATAATAAACAATAAATAATAAGGGGCATAAAATGAAATTCCGATATTTTGTACAGGGGGTTTTTATACTTGTTTTAACGGTTTTTGTTAGCGCAGTTTACAGTGTTCCGTCTCATGCTTCATCTTTATCTGCTAAAAAAAGCGCAGCCAAAATTGCAATGATAAGAAAATATTTCTTATCCCATTCTTATAATTTTGGGCCAATCTTTTATAAATATCATCCTGGACCAAACTGGTATCTGCAGCATATTAAAAATTTAGAACTTACTCCAAGTCAATTAATAATCATAAAAAAATTAGATGCAGGAATGATTAAAGATACTATTATCGGAATGCGGAATCTCAAGATGGCTTACGCAAAATATAAAGAAGATTCTATGAAAGCTGATCCAAATATCAAAACTATTATCAGCGATATAAAAAAAGTAGGAAAGGCTCAAACTTATCTTGCTTATGAAATGGTACCTTATCATCTTAAAAGCTACAGTCTTTTAACGCCTTCCCAAAAAAAGATATTTCAAGAGTTAAGAATGACTAAATTAAATGCAGGCTGTTTAGGAAAGTGAGTAGAATAATAAATAAATAATATTACTATTTTGCTAAGTTAATGATGTTTTTAAAATTTAATTAAATTAAAAAATGAGGCAATTAAAATGGCTGAAGAAAAAGATTTAGAAAATGAAAAACCCGATGAAATATTAGATGTAGTAGGTGAGGTATGTCCTAATACAGAACTTATGGCCGAAAAAAAGCTGAGCAAAATGAAAGTAGGTCAGGTATTAGAAGTTTATACCGATCATGAAGCGGCGATTGAAAATTCCTTTCCGTCTATGCTTAACAAATTAAAATATCCTTACTATGTAATAAAAACAGGACCTAGAAAATATACTCTTAAAATTAGAAAAACATCTTAAATTAATTTCATTTAAAGTTTATATTTTTAAAGTTTATATTTTATTTTAGGAGAAAAGATTATAAAAAAGTAATGGGCTACTGCGTTAAAATATTAAGATTCGGTATGTCTTCATGGAATCCAAAAATAGATTTGCTTCACGGCAATAAAGTAGTGTTCGGAATCTTTCTGCTCGTTCATTAATTATATTTTATAATATTTATAATAATAGCTGAAGCGATATGCTGGTTTCCTCCTTAATATCGTATAAGATAATTTTATCTGATGTATGAAGATATATAATATTAAGGATTTTAAATCTAAATAAACAAGCAATTTTTTTTTATATATTAAAATACAGACCAGTTGGTATCTTAGTTATTGTTTAATATAAATTTATACTGAAAATAATATATTAATATAAATAATAATAAGTATTTTACATAAAATAATTACATAGGAGAATTTAAAGTGTTAAAGTCAAAAGCATTGATTGTCATTTTATCAGGAGCAGAAAATCCAGTTAAAGTTTTACTTGGTCTTAATATGGCATGGAGAACAATGAACAGCGGAGCGTTTGAGGACGTTAAGTTGATTTTTGTCGGACAGGCAGAAGATTTTATTGCTAAAACTGATGATAAAGAGATTTTAGAAGCTTATAGACAAATTTTAAATAATAATATTATGTCTCATGCTTGTGTCGTTATTGCCGATGCCTACGGAGTCACCGATATTTTAATTGGAAAAAAGGTTATTATGGTTCCTTCAGCAGGAGGATGTATTGCTCAATTAATGTCGGAAGGTTATCAGCCCATGACTTTTTAATAGTTTAATATTTATTTAGTTTAAGAGTTTAAAATAATATCAGACAATATAAAATAGATAATATATTGTAACTTAATAAAATTAAAATTTTTATGAAAAAATTAAATAAATTAAATTATATATGGATTGCTTTCTTGACTTTTCTCACAATTTTTGGATTTGCGGTAAACAGTTTACTTGCAAGAGTTGCTCTGCATAATAGCGCAATAAGTCCTTTGTCGTATAGTTTGCTGCGTCTTGGAAGCGGAGCATTAATGCTTTTTCTAATAATTTCTTATAAAAAAATTAAACTTCCAAAACCCAATTATTTATCTGCATTTGCATTGTTTGTATATGCATTTTGTTTTTCGGTCGGCTATATTGAAGTAGGCGTTGCTGTCGGAGCGCTCTTGGTGTTTTCCGCCGTCCAATTCACGATAATAGGAGATGCGATATTAATTCACAAAGAAAAGCTTTTTTTGTTTCAGTGGTTAGGTGTGCTGCTTTCAATGGTAGGTTTTATTCTGCTTGTGTATAAAGGCTTATCCGTTCCAAAAAATTTTATTGGGTATTTTGGCGCTATTATGATGATTATTTCAGGAATAGGCTGGGGAATTTATACATTAAAAGGTAAATTTGAAAAACAATATTTATTAAGAACCGCGTCAAATTTTATCTATTCTTTAATCTATTTTATTCCTTTTATAATTATATTTTCATTTTTTAAAGATGGATTTATTAATGAGCAATACATTAAAACACCCCATGTTTATTTAAATCCTATAATGATGGCTGTTTTATCCGGAGCAATATTTTCAGCGCTTTTTTATATGCTATGGTATAAAGTAGTAACAAAATTATCCCGTGTTTTATCATCATCCGTTCAATTATTAACGCCTGCAATAGCGGCAGTTTTAGGCATAATATTTTTAAATGAAAAAATATCGTTAAATTTTTTTATTTCGGCTGTTTTAATATTAGGAGGTATTATATTTGTGATACTTAAAGAAAAAACGGCTGAAATAAAGGAAGAAACTATTGAAAAATCAGAAGAGACCTTTAAAAAATAATTCTATCCCAAAATTGCCGATAGAAAATTTTATTATGGATTTCCGCTTACGCGGGAATGACTTTGAGAGGATTTATTGTTTCGCCCGTCTGGTGTCATTCCTGCACAAGCAGGAATCCATTGGAATTGCAACATTTTTTTACACTCTAAGTTAAGGATACTTTATTTTATTTCTTTCTTTATTTTTTATTTTATAATACCCTTAACCGAGTGTCTATTAAATTATAGCAGGTCAACATAATTCTCTTAATGCATTACGGTATATTTAACATTCTCTATCGGCAATTTTGGGTCTATAATATAGCATAATTATATTGTAAATATACTATATAATTATCATTTATAATAAATATTTATTTGCAAAATAAATTATTCATAATTATAAATAATAAAAATAATAAAATTGGCATTTAAATTAAAATAATATTTATATAATTAATTCTTGTCATTATTATAGGAGGAACAATGCAAAGAATGTCTGTTATTATATCTAATGATGCATTTGATGCGATATTAACGCCGTTTGATTTTATACATTTAGGAACCGCTATTTATGATGAGATAAATGTTTTATTTGTTGGGTTTGCCGCAAGACTTATGACAAAAGAAGGTATAAAAACTGCCGAAGATTATTTAATCCATAAAAATATGCTTGATGAATTAAAGGAAGGACTAAAAAGAATCGGTCTGCCGGATAATTTATATTCAATAATTAAAGAATTAAAGCGTACCGAAGGAATTCATTTTTATATCTGTTCTAATGCCGCCGCTAAATTTTCTATAACCGATGAAATGCTGCTGCCTGAAATTGACGGTATAGTCGGAGCAGCGTGGTTTTTAATTGAAAAAGCAAACAAATCTGAAATATTTATGCAATTTTAATTTTTAATATAATAAAAATAATAAAATTGGCATTTAAATTAAAATAATATTTATATAATTAATTCTTTTTATCTTATATGGATATTTTAAACATAGTTATACTTTCTATAACGGGAATAATAGTCGGCGCAGCGACGGGTCTCATAGGTGCGTCAGGAGTTATAATAGTCGTTCCCGTGCTTGCTTTTATATTTAATGTGCCTATTTCAGTAGCAATAGGCACAAGTCTTTTGATTGACGTTATAGTCTCATTTTCGGTGACGGCAACGTACGCCTTTAAGAATAGAGTTAATTATCGCATCGGCATACCTACAATGATAGGAGCGGTAGTAGGCGCTCAGCTCGGCGCATATATCTCGGTTGTTATGCCGCAGAGACTTTTAGAAATAATATTCGGTGTATTTATGTTGTTAATGGGTGCTTTTTTCTTAAAAACAAAAGGAAAATATCAAGAAAAAAGAGTTTTCAATTTTGAGAGTCCCCGTATAAATTTTATAATTATACTTATTTTTGGTTTTATTATAGGAATTCTTGCAGGTCTTCTAGGCACAAGCGGCGGTGTATTATATATGCTTGTGTATATTATAGTATTTGGATTAGCAATAAAAGATTCCATTGGAACGTCAACGCTTGTTATGATTATAGCCGCATTAAGCGGCGCTATCGGTTATATTGGTTTAAAACATATAAATTTATTTGACGCATTTTTTATAGGGATTATTGCAATTCCTTCGGGAATTTTGTTTGCAAGAATAGCAATTAAAAGTAAAAAAGAAACGCTTATTATTATTTTAGGTGTTACTTTGATTGTCGTGGGAGTTTCAATGCTGCTTCATTGAAATTAAAATAAATTACTTTTATTTAAATTAAACAATGTGCTTTTTGTTTTAGTAATTTTTAAATGCTGTTTTATTGAAATTAAAATAAATTACAATATAATAAATCAAATTAAAAATCATTTATTCAAATATATTTTCTATGTCAATTTCAATATCGCGCGGTTCAAGCATAGCGTTTATCAAAGAAATTTTTTCAAAATTTTTTAAATCCTCCAAAGTAATTTTTATTTCTTTAATTTTACCAATATTTAAAAGAAATTGTCTTTTAACCCCGTTTAAAATAAAACTTTTGGGGGTGAACCATCCTTTCCCGTCATATAATATAATATTTGAATAAGATGTATCGGTGATTAATCCGTTTTTTACTATTAAAATATCAATAGCTAACTCATTTTTATTAACGTCTTCTGAATTATTAACATTTTCAAGATTTGAACAATTTTTATTTTTAAAACTTTTTTTTTCTAATAAGAATTTACTGATTGCATTATGAAGAATATCATCAATATTATTTCTGTTTTCATATTTAAAACTATAATCTATATCTGATTTTACAATTTTTAATCTTTTAATATTTTTTTTTGCATAAGGCGTAATTTCAATATTTTCTATTTTATCGGAATATACAATTCTGCATTTAAACAATCCTTTTTTAAACTCGGCATCGGTAAGAGGGAGAAATTTTCCTATATCTATTGCAGGGTTTTTCTTAAAAAAATGAAGAATAGTTTTATTCAGCCTATTATTATGATAGTCTAATAATTTAAAATTTCCGTCTTCTAATTTGATTGTTTCAATAAATCGGTACATATATTTTTTCTATCATTTCATTATATTCTTTTAAGGCATCGCTATAAATTGTTATTCCGCCGCCGCTTCTATAATATAATTTATCGTCTTTATTTTCAATAAATCTTATCATAACGGAACTTTTAAGGCAATTTCTTATTCCGTCGTAATAACCGAAAACACCTGTATAATAGCCTCTCGGTTCTAATTCAGCCTGTTTAATTATTTCTATCGTTTTGTTTTTAGGGGCACCTGAAATTGAACCTGCAGGTAATAATTTTAAAAAAATATCCCCTAATTTTTTGATATAATTGTTTTTTAATTTGCCTTCAATTTCTGAAACCATTTGCAATAATGAATCTGCGTTTGTTCTAATTTTTTCTATATAACGGAATTTGTTTAACTTTACCTCGGAACTTACTATATTTAAATCATTTCTCAATAAATCTACGACTGTTAAATGTTCGGCTAATTCTTTGCTATTATGCAATAAATTTTTTTTAGAGTTTCGCAATTTAGTGTCGGTTGTTCCTTTTATGGGATATGTAAAAATTCTATTTTTTTCGTCTATATTTATAAAAGTTTCAGGAGAAAAAACTACAAATTCATAACCGTCTTTGATAAAATAAAGCTTATATTTTGCATTACTTAAATAAAAAATATTTTCTAACGATAAATTATTAATTTCTATAGGCGTTTTAAATGTCAGATTTAAAAGAAAAGAATTACCTTTTTTTTGCTCATCGGTTACTAATTTGAATCTATTATTGTATGTTTCAAAATTTATAGGAAATTTTTTTATGGATATATTTTTATAATTTTTAATATTTTTTTGTTTATTATTGTAATTATTTTGATTATAATTTTTAAATCCGTCTATGTTATATTTTATTTTTATTGTTTTATTATTAATAATATTACTTTTGCAATATTTATTAATATACAAGCCATTAGCTTCAGATAACTTAAATATTAAAGGCGATTTTAATTCATAATCAATAATAAAAACAAAACTTATATTGTTTTCAGCATAATAATTCATTAAATCAAAGAAATTTAATTTATTTGCGATATTATTACTAAAATTGTTATTACAATCCATTATTATTTAATTATTATTTAATTATTATTTAATTATTATTTAATTATTATTTAATTATTATTTAATTATTATTTAATTATTATTTAATTATTATTTAATTATTATTTAATTACATTATTATTATGTTTATTGCATAATAGTGTAAATCGTATAATAGAACCTTAATTCTGCGTTAGAAACTATTTATAAGTTCTAATGCTAAATGTTCTAATGCTAAATCATTCTGGTGGCCGCTTCGCTCTCGGCTTATAGCCTCGTGAACAGAAACTGCATGTGTTTCTAACTTCGGAACATTCCTGCCTTCGCAGGAATGACACCCAGCAGGTGAAATAATAAAACTCCGCAAAGCCATTCTCGCGAAGGCGTGAATCTAGTATATAATAATTCTTCGTAGGAGGATTAAGGTAGAGTTACCCATTATTGAATTATTATATATTTTATATTATAATAAAACATATTGTAAATCGTATAATAGAATTGACCCCCTATCGTCATTTAGAATTGACCCCCTATTTTAAAACAAATTAATTTATAATAGCCGCATAAAGGCGGCTAAAAAAGTCTGCCTTTTAGTTAACTTAATAAAAACTAAAAGGAGGGCAAAGGGGTGATAAGTATGTATAAATGGTATGAGGTG